>JABDMH010000008.1 GCA_013001595.1 Saprospiraceae bacterium
GGAAGGAGCACATACCGCCGTACCAGCATAAAATTGTGTGAACATCATTCCCTCCCGAGCCATTTTGTCCAAATGTGGAGTTTGGATTTTAGTTTGACCATAGGGCCCAATGTCCGCATATCCCAAATCATCTGCCATGATAAAGATGATGTTTGGTGGCACCTTCTGTTTAGTGGGGGTGGGGGTAGATGTACAACTGAGTGAGAGCCAGCAAAGACACACGGCAACAAAAGGTTGGGTGAGGACTACTGGCCCTGTTCCAGCAAAGACTTTTAGGATAGCGGAATAATCGTTGTGCCACATGAGGGTAGTTCGTTGTTGAGTGAAGATACTGATATTAGTACTGTATGTAAGGAGCAACTTTTCTAGTCATAAAGTCAGATTGTCGTACTAGCTCAGCTCGAATATTTCGATTGCTAAAAAATGGTTTGATCCTATCTTTTTAACTTGTCGTAAATTTGATTGTATTATGTTTAGAATCCTGAGTATTGTATTTACGCTGCTCGTGAACTTGTCCATCTTTGGACAACAACCTAATATTATCCTCATTGTTTCTGACGATCAAGGTTATCGGGATTTAGGTTGCTATGGCAGCGATGTAGTGAAGACTCCTCATCTGGATCAATTGGCAGCTGAGGGAATAAAATTCACCAATTTTTATGTCACCTGTTCGGCTTGTACACCCTCCAGAAGTGGTCTTTTGACAGGTCGGTATCCTCAACGAAACGGAACTTATGAGCTATTTCGGAATGATCGGGTTGACGATGGTCATCTATATTCGGATTATGAATATCGAGTTTCTCCCGAGCATATTTTGGGCATGGATGTTCGTGAACAAATGATATCAGATTTTTTGAAGTCTGCAGGGTACACAACTGGTATTTTTGGAAAATGGGATCTAGGCCAGTTGCAAAGGTTTTTACCCTTGCAAAGGGGATTTGATAGATTTTACGGTTTTGCCAATACAGGTATTGATTATTTTACCCATGAGCGATATGGTATTCCATCAATGTTTGATGATAATCAACCCACAGATAGAGACAAGGGAACTTATGCGACGGATCTATTTGAACGTGAGGCACTTTCTTTTTTAGCAGCATCTCATGATCACCCTTTTTTCCTATATCTACCCTTCAACGCACCCCATTCAGCATCCAACCTTGATCCCGAGATAAGAGGTTCAGTGCAGGCACCTGCTGCAAATTTGGTCCAATATCCTGCCAGTGATGGTAAACGTGAGCAAAGAATACAAGGTTATCGGGCAGCAGTGACATGCATGGATCAAGCCATCGGAAATATTCTTCAAAAAGTTGAAAGCTATGGTTTAACTGATCGGACGTTGGTGATTTTCTTATCTGATAATGGAGGAAGTGGAGCTGCCGACAATGGTCCACTCAGAGGAAGAAAAGCGCAGATGTATGAGGGAGGTCTGCGTGTGCCATGTATTATCAAGTACCCTGGTCGAATAAAGCCGGGTCAAACGTTTGATGATTTGGTTTCAGCCTTAGACATCCTACCGACCGTCTTGGCGGCTACCGAGATTGATATACCAGATGATCTAATTTTGGACGGACATAATCTCTTACCTGAGTTAAATGGTTCAGAAAGTCGACCTGAGGAACAACGAGCCATGTTTTGGGAATTTAGAGATGAATATGCGGCGAGAGTTGGAAAGTGGAAATGGATTGATAATAAAGATGGCGAAGGACTTTATGATCTAGAAAATGACGTTGGTGAGCAGCAAAATTTAGCGGATACTAGGCCGGAAGTTCTACAATTTATGAGACAGTCATTCCAAGATTGGAAATCTGAAATGATACAGGCAGATCCCCGAGGTCCATTCAGAGATTATTGACACTTCCTAGACTAATTTTTCTGAACTACAGTAAATAAATATCCGATACAATGATGTGGCTAGCTACGTTATGCGATCGAAAAAGTCGAGCGAGTCAAGTGCATGATGAAAGTTATTAAGATCCTGCTTGGATGGACTTTTTAAGGGAAGTCTTACTGGACCACAATCCAAACCAAGTCTATGCATAATTGATTTCTGGGTAGGCAATAGTCCATATTTCAGGAGTAAACGAACTACTTCAATCACCCAGTTTTGGAGATTTCTAGCATGGACCAGATCACCAGATTCGAATGCTGACCTGATCTGAAAGTAGATGGGCGCCATAAAATTATAGGTACTTCCAATAAAGCCTTGTGCCCCCACAGATAAAGCGGGCAAGAACATTTCATCGGCACCATACAACATGTCAAACTTCTTGTCTACAGCAACCACGCAGGCCTGAAAATCATGCAGTGCTGGACTGCTAAACTTAATGCCCGCAAAATTGGGGATGGACTCTTGAACACTTTCCAATAGAGACACGACATCTACAACGACACCGGTCAAAGATGGAATATGATAATAATAAAAGGGCGTAGACTCTGCCGCGGAAGATATTTCTTGCAGACAATCAATTAGTACGCTTTCCGATTCTATTTTATAGTAAGTAGGTAGCGTGGCAGAAATTGCATCTACACCCAATGATTGTGCATGTTGGGCCAAGATTTTTGCTTCAGCTAGGCTGCTATGGCCGATGTGTATCCACAAACGAAGGCTTCCTTTAGCACTATCATGAAAGTGCTCGGCCACTTGCATTCGCTCTGCAGAGGTAAGTGATGGGCCTTCGCCCGTACTTCCGCAGACAAAAAGTCCCTCCAGCTCATTGGTTACATAGTGGTCGACAAGCCTTGGAATTTGATCCAAGTTGAGGTTTCCATTCGGTAGAAATGGCGTAAAGGGGGCTGCCACCAATCCATTCGTTCTTGATTGCATGGAGAATGGTTTTTAAATGATTGATCTTTAAGATAAGGTGAAAACATCTATGGGCACGAATATAATATCTAGCTGATTCAGAACCATCTTTTTAGAAAATCACTCCTGAACCGGTTTCGGATCAATACACTCAATAATGCAAGACTTTGACATAAATGGGGTGCTCGGGACTTTTAGCGATAGCTAGTTTATTTATCAATGCACGTCCCATACCATCCCATTTGACTTCCATCAAGTCTCCATCCGCTAGTTTTATGGAATGTCCAAAACTAAAGTCATCAGCGCCAAAGAAATGAACATGTGCCTGGCCGGGAAGGCGATGTTGCGGATACTTGAAATGATGATATTCCATATTGGCGATGCTGTGTACCATGGCTTTTTCACCAGATGAGATGGTAGCCGACCAAATGGTTTTTTCCCCTCTTCTTACAGCGACTCTTCCTGCCAGATCTTCAAAAGATTCATCGATGCTCAATTCTGGGCCTATGGCACATTGACGCAGCTTAGACGGCGCCAAGTATAGATAATTCTTTTTTTCCATTTCGTGGTCAGAGAATTCATTGCCACAGGCAAAACCGATGCGGCAAGGTATGCCATCTTGGTCAATAATATAAGCACCTGCTACCTCGGGCTCTTCACCACCATCATCTGCAAAGGATGGTACTTCCAAGGACTGGTTATGCGCACGTAAAATGGTGCCGGTACCTTTGTAGAACCATTCTGGTTGCACTCCAATCTGCTTGTTGTCAGGTTTACCACCTTCCTCACCAAGTTTATACATGCGCATGCTATCAGTCATATTTTCGGGATTTGCTTCATGCATGGCATTTCGATTTGCAGCACTGGCCCTATGAGTCAGACCAGTACCCACCACTAGGCAATGCATAGGATCGCTTGGATGATCAAACGCCGGGAGAATAGACCATGCTGAAGAGCCGAAGTAGATGTCATCGTATTTGATGTTTAGTGATGTGCGGTTCTGCTTCACTAAATCCGGTATTGATAGGGATCTGGTCAGAGCATCTTTGGCCAATTCATATACTGATGAATATGAGGAAAGAAGGATGAGATCTGGTTCATCAACCAAAGCTAATTGTCGACCAGATTCTGGATGATGTAATTGTATGATTCGCATCATGGAAGGTAAAGATTTATCGTCAATCGCTAAGGTTGAGCATACATGAGCAAGCTGCCTGCAGGCGATTTGAGAAGAAGGCCAGATAGGGCTATTTTGTTCTTCTTACTTGGGAAAGCATAATCAAACGATAGGTCTCTGCAATGAAAATAGATCGACGAAAACTTATTCATGACAATGTTCGATTGGGACTTGGCACTGCATTTTCGATGGGATCTATTGTACTGCGGAACTTCTTAGATAGATCGTCTGATGCGGCAGATGATGTCATTCATATTGCTGTGGATGCATCTTCACACCTAGGTCCTGTGTCTTAGAGCTAGGCTTTTTTTTGGCCATGATGAAGCCAATTGGTCCGATTCGGAGAATGGTAAAAAACTGTTGACGGATGTAGACAACTTGGTCCAATACCAGTTTTCATGCGAGCCCATCATTTGTTTAGAAGTGGTGATCCCCGCACAACCGCTTTGAAGTGGATTTCTACCAATGTTTATCATGAAGAGCCTTCAGTAATCCTTTTTGCCGACAGGTATCATTTGACCATTCGGCAAGATGAGACTTCCTTTGTGACTTGAAGCGAAGATGGGCTGCATTATGAACCATTATGTGAATGGACTTTTAATGATGGTTCTTGGCTTGGAAATTATGATACGCAGCAATATTGGGTCGGACATAGTGACGCATTATTTCTTGTTTATTCTCGTAAAGGAGCCAATAATGATCATGTCTTTCGACTTTGAGCCCCATTTTTTATTGGGTAAATCGATCCAGAAGAATTAACCGTCATAAAAGCAACAGAGCGTATTCTAATTCCGGAGGGGGGTATTGGATTAGGTAACTTTGGTGTAGCGGAAGTCAATCAAACCGAGTCTTGGGTGACAACGACAGAGTATTATCGGGGAGAAAAGATTCTGTGGATAATGAGGTTTTCGTCGCGAAAATCAAGTGGGATAAACCGAATCGGATCTATTAGAATAGAATTACTTTGATTAGACTGGTAATAAAATTAGTCATGGGTGTCTCCGGGAATCTTTGGATGATGCTCAAAATGATTGATTTTTGCTTTATACAAGGCAGTCCGAAGGAGCCATATTTAGCTAAGTAACCGAGGACTAAGAAAGTATAAATCAGAGAGAATCATTTGAACATTTCAATGGAAATTTTGCTGAGCCCACGAGCGGGCTTGGGAGGCACCTCATGGTAATGCATATACTAGAACCTCTCTCTGTTTGTTTGAATATGCTGACCATGAACCAACTTCCTGTTTTATATGAATCTACTTTTTGGCAACCTTTTTTACAGCTACTTGCCTATCACTGCGTATTTTAATAAAATAAAGCCCTGTAGGTAAATAGCTCATATCGATTGGGTTTTGCAAATCCGGTTTTGTCGGTGGTTGCATTTCAACTCCACTAGAATTGTAGATTGTAATTTCCGGATGAATTATTTTATTGTCAGAAAAGTCAATCCATATATGTTCGGATGTGGGATTGGGAAAGATGCTGATTTTATTAGAAAAGCTCTGGTCAATATTTGCTGTAACCATATCAACTTGCACAAAAAAGGAGCAACAACCAATATTTCCGAAAAGATCAACAGCCATGAAGGAGACTTTGGTTTCACCAACAGGAAATATTGATCCACTTGGTAGTCCTTCGATCATCTCAAATGTATCAACTTGGCAGTTGTCAAATGGTATGGGTGTTTCATATTCTACAATTTTGCCACTATCTGCATCAATATCTTCAACACATATAAAGTAAGGAGCAATGGTGTCTATTACAATCAACTCCAGGATCGTATCCAAAAGGTTTCCGGCATGATCCAGCACATAAATTTGCGTCTGCTGACTATCGACCGAGCTACAAAATAGCGTATCTGAATCCACCCAAAACGAGTCGATTCCACAATTGTCTGTGATGCCCATTTCGAGGTGATCCTTATCAATGATCGCATGCCCGTTCGAATCAAGGTAGATCTCGAAGGGTGCTAGATTCACCATTGCAGTCATTGAATCCTGAAAAGATAGAAATTGTGAATCAATGGCGGTGCAACCCATTTCGTCTATTACGGTTAGGACATGTTTTCCAGTTTTTAGACCACCAGTCATGGATTGTATACTACCTGATGACCATTGGTACAGGTAAGGTGCGGTTCCACCACTGATGTTGGCTGAGACTTGACCTGTGCTGTCACCAGGACAAAGTGGATGTATAGCATTAAAGGTGATGTCAAGTGAATCAGGTTGGACAATGTTTATCGCAAAGATTGCCTGGCATTGATTAGCATCGCTAACGGTCACATCGTACATACCTGCTTTCAGACTGTCGATATTGGCGGTAATGTCACCGTTGGACCACAAATAGGATATTGGCTCCTGAGCACCGGAGACACTGATTGATGCTTGACCAGTACCATTTCCAAAACAATCTACATTTGTAGTAGTAACGATGGCATCGATTCCACAGGTAAAAGGCTGTACAACTACTAAATCCTCGGCAGTACACTCATTGGCGTCAGTGACGGTGACCATGTATGTGCCGGGGGCCAATCCATTCAAAGTCTGTTCAGTTGACCCTGTATTCCACAGATAAATATAACCACCTACACCTCCAGTTGCGGTAACTGATGCTGTACCATCGCTGGCCATAAATGCTTTTTCATCAGTTGTCGTCATATCTAATTCGATGGCAGTTGGCTCCTCGATGTCAAAAATGCCAGATGCTGAACAATCATTTGCATCATTGATGGTCACTCCGTAACTCCCCGCAGCGAGGTCCGAGATGGCCATCCCTCCACTGCCATTTGACCAAATGACCTCGAAGGGCTCCGTGCCACCATTTAGGGTGATGGCAGCCGATCCGGACATGCCTCCTGAGCAAAGTACATCTACTGTGGATATACCACTTATGGCCAGCGTCGGAGGTTCCAAGATTGTTGTAGTGGCTGTCGCCTCACTTCCATTATTGTCAGTGACAGTCACGGAGTAGGTTGCTGGAGGTAAGTTGCTAATGTTTGCTGTAGATTCATTGTTTGACCAATTGAAACTATATGGAGTTGCTCCTCCAGATGCGTTTGCCTGTGCGGATCCGTTCTGCAGTCCCTGACAACTGACATCCGATTTGGCGATTGCTACCACCAAAGGATCAGCAGTTCCGGCCAGATTAAATGTCATAGAACCTGAGCGAGGTCGATCACCTGAGGATGAGTTGTTCCCGTTTGCAATGTTGCCGGCATAATACATCGTGATTGAAGCACCGTCGGGACCCTCTGGTGCAACCCAATCGAAGGACCAACTCGCAACATTATTCGTAAAAGATTTGGCACCCCGGTGTTCAATGTATTCCCTACCTCCAGAAGTGTTGCTGCCTTCATCTGAAGAATTGGGTATGAAATCACCCGCATTTGATTGATCTGCGAATGTAGACACCATTTGAAATCCTGCTCTTACGGCATTGCCTGTTGTTGCAGTGACGGTCAAAGTCACTGGATAGGTTTGGCCTCCTTGCACCGTTTCTGGAATACCCGTTATCGACACGCTTCCATCCAAAGATGATGATGGTGAATGGCAGCTGGTGCAGAAACTATCAAAGGGTGCATTAGTATATCCATTCGGAGGATTACCAGCTCGGCTGCTCCATATCATCCAGGCTGCAAAAAGCAGTGCGTAACCTATCAGTATTCTCTTTATGTTCATTCCCTCTTTCTCTTTTGTAAATTCCTTTTACCTTTTTTTGTCAGAGCTAGGAAAGCAGCTAAAGTTGAAAAATGACTATGAAAACTCTTTGACCAAAAAGATAATCCAACAATTTTGTAAATACTAGAGTCCAGTATAATTTATTACTGATTGGGAGAATTCTTTAACCAATAGGGATATTTTGCAGAATCTTAGTACTTACAGATATATTGAGCTCTTTCATAATTGAAATAGAGGTGTAGATGATCAGATATGTTTTTCTTTTACTTAGTTTTTCTGCGATTTCATCAGTTGAAGCCCAAAATGGCGACCCAGGTCTAACTTTTCATACAGATTTTGAGGCTGCAAGCCTAGGTGAAATTAGCAAGTTAAATGGTAATCATTGGCAGATGGCACTTACGGGTGAGTCAGATTCCGATGATAGAAATCGGCAAGTGAGTTGGTACTACTTTCGCGTGGAGGGAGCAAAAGATCGCCCGCTGAGACTGACACTCTCTGATCTTGTAGGTGAGTATAATTATAGAAAGGGATCGCATGCCATCACTTCCGAAACGCGACCAATGATCAGTTATGATCAAAAACACTGGACCCACTTACCCGATTCAGCCGTTTCCTGGGATGAGCAGAAAGTTCAATTAACGTTCACACTACTTCCAGATCGGGATACAATTTGGATTGCTCATCAACCACCATACACTACGGAAAATCTACTGAGTCTGTTGAAGCGGTACGAGTATCATCCTGCCGTCAAGAAGATGGAGTTGGGAAAAACGGTCGAGCAGAGATCTATGCCGCTCTTATCCATTACGGATCACAGTGTGAATATAGCAGACAAAAAGGTGGTCTGGATCATGGCTAGACAGCACTCCTGGGAATCAGGCACCTCATGGCTTATGGAAGGGCTAGTCCATCATTTACTGGAATCAGAGCAGGGAACGGAGTTGCTAAAGAAAATGCATTTTCAACTTTTTCCCATGGGTGATCCGGACGGGGTGGCTCGAGGTGGGGTTCGTTTTAATACTCACGGTCATGATTTAAATCGAAATTGGGATCTGGTCAAGCCCGTAGAAATGCCAGAAATTCATCTGCAGAAAAAGGCCATTCGTGAATGGTTGGAGGAGAATCATCCCATAGATCTATTCATCACGCTACACAATACGGAAAGGGCGGATTACATTCAGGGGCCTGACTTGCCAGTGGGCCATGGGTTGTGGGAAGAAATGGTTGGTCAAACTTCATTTGAATCAACGGAGGGAGTCAGGGAAATGCCACTAAGTACAACCCCCGGCAAACCTGGTCGAATGACTGTCAATCAAGCACTTTGGGCAGAGATGAACATACCCGCGTATCTGATGGAGCTCAAGGTAGAGGCAGTTGATAAAATAGATGGTCGTAGGGGAGTGGAAGATTGGCTTGAACTGGGCCGCGGGCTTCTAGAGGCGATCGACAAGTCCCTTAGATAGTGTACTTTAAATTCTGCAATTGCATGAATTTTGACATGTGATCAAATTGTATACTTTTGCATCCGCTAATAAAGCAGGGTGAAACTACATTAGCAGTTGGGCGACTGGGATCTAGTATAGCCACTTTTTTTCCACGATACATATTGCTGGTCTTTCATGGGATTTCGGTTCTGTGGGTGACCTTTTTTATGCATCCCAAGTGAAATTTAACATGAAGAAGTTTTTCAATTTGTTTGATTTAACCCAGAAGGTAGACTATCGGACAGAGGTGTTGGCTGGACTCACGGTGGCATTGGCACTGGTACCAGAGGCGGTAGCCTTTGCGATGATCGCAGGGTTGGCACCTTTGGTTGGACTTTATGCAGCCTTCGTGATGGGCTTTGTCACTTCGATTTTTGGGGGTCGACCAGGAATGATCAGTGGCGCTACCGGAGCAGTGGCCGTGGTGATTGTTTCGTTGGTACAGGATCATGGTGTAGAATATGTATTTGGGACGGTAATTATTGCAGGGATCATCCAAATCTTAGCGGGAGCGTTCCGACTAGGTAAACTCATGCGGTTGGTGCCACATCCGGTAATTTTTGGGTTCGTCAATGGGTTGGCCATCATCATCTTCACCTCACAGCTTGATCAATTTAAAGACGCTACCGGAGCATGGCTGACTGGGAGCACCTTGTACATTTTGTTGGCACTAGTACTATTGACAATGTTGATAATCTGGGGGTTACCCAAGTTGACCAAGGCATTTCCAGCCTCACTCTTTGCCATCTTGGTCATTTTTGGTTTCGTCACGGTTTTGGGCATTGATACCAAGACAGTGGGCGATATTGCTTCCATCAAAGGGGGATTTCCTCCTTTCCACATTCCCCAGATACCATTTAATATAGAGAGTCTACAGATCATCTTTCCCTATGCTGCGATTGTAGCGGGAGTTGGATTGATAGAAAGTCTGCTTACCCTAAACATCATTGACGAGATCACAGAAACTAGGGGACGAGGTAATAAGGAGGCAGTTGCTCAAGGGGCGGCAAATATTTTGTCAGGGCTTTTTTCAGGCATGGGCGGATGTGCAATGTTGGGTCAGAGTTTGATTAATGTTTCATCTGGTTCTCGTGCCAGACTTTCTGGAATCTTTGCCTCGGTGATGCTACTAATGTTTATCATGTTTGCTGCTGACCTCGTGGAAAAACTGCCCATTGCTGCCCTGACTGGTCTGATGATCATGGTGGCCATTGGTACCTTCGAGTGGGCTAGCCTTCGCACTTTTCGGCGGATGCCTAAATCAGACATCTTTGTAATGGTTATGGTGACACTCGTAACCATCTTCTTGCACAATCTCGCCTTGGCAGTGATGGTGGGTGTGATTATTGCTGCGTTAGTATTTGCTTGGGATAATGCCAAAAGAATTCGCGCACGCAAACGCATTGATGAAAATGGTGTAAAGTACTATGAAATATACGGACCGTTATTTTTTGGATCGGTGACCGTATTCAATGAAAAATTTGATGTCTTAAACGATCCTGATGATGTGGTCATCGATTTTGCGGAAAGCAGGGTGGTAGATATGTCGGCCATTGAGGCATTAAATAAAATCACTGAGCGATATCAAAAGGTAGGGAAAAAGGTACACATTAAACACTTGAGTTTGGATTGCCGGAAATTGCTTAAAAATGCCGAAGAAATCATCGATGTAAATGTACTGGAGGATCCGCGATACAAGGTGCTGGTGGATCATATCTAAAGTATTGAAATCTTTTAGCGAAGTGCTGGGTGTGGGATCAATCGCATCACATTCCCAACACCCAAAGTCTTCGAATCTAGCTCAAGCACTCTTTGCTTCTTTTCGTAAACTGGATTTGAGGTCCGCTGGAAGCTCGTCCCATTGGAGGTCCAGCAATTCACCGTGCAACGAGCATAAATAATAGCAAACTGGTAATGTTTGAGCTTTATGTTTTTTTGCTAGTGTCTGATATTACTTGCCAACCTGTCAACGCACCAATATACCATTGAATAAATCCTTAATTTTAAGCTATGGATGACAGTCAAAAGCACTGTAGGAGGACTCGCCGAGATTTTCTCAGGCACACTGCTTCGGGACTGGGTGCTATGGCCTTGGGATCGCTGGTGAACAAGGAGCTTTTAGCGCAAGGTGCTTCGAATCATTCAGGAGGCACACTCGATAGCAGCCATTTTCCAGCCTCGGCCAAACGCATCATCTATCTTTTTCAGAGTGGAGCTCCATCGCAACTAGAGACCTTTGATTACAAACCCGAGCTGGCCAAATGGCATGGGGAGGAGATTCCCTCATCCTTGCAAGCCACACAACGCAATTCGGGAATGGTAACAGCTCAGTCTACTTTCCCACTGGTAAAGTCCATCTTCAGCTTTGATCAATACGGTGACAGTGGTGCTTGGATATCCGAACTTTTTCCCAATACGGCTAGGATAGTTGACGATCTCTGTATCATCAACTCCATGTATACGGAAGCGATCAATCATGAGCCAGCGGTAATTTTCTTACAAACCGGTTCACAACAAAGTGGTCGGCCCTCAATTGGATCTTGGTTAAGTTATGGACTGGGTTCTGCCAATGAGAACCTACCTAATTTCGTGGTATTGATCTCCAAAGGTGGAGGTGCTCAACCGCTTAATTCACAATCCTGGGGAAATGGTTTTTTGCCTTCTCACCATCAGGGAGTGCAATTTCGTTCAGGCAAGGACCCGGTGTTGTATCTGAATAATCCTTATGGTATTCATAAGGAAGACCGTCGCAGACAGCTAGATCTTATTCGTACACTGAATGAACAGCAATATGACCTTTGGGGAGATCCAGAGATTGAGTCAAAGATCAATCAATACGAGATGGCCTTTCGTATGCAATCATCGGTACCTGAGGTCTTAGATCTTGCCAATGAGCCAGTACATGTGTATAAGCTATATGGTGAGGATGCACGTACACCTGGAACCTACGCCTACAATTGCTTAATGGCGAGAAAGCTGGCTGAAGCAAATGTCAATTTCATTCAACTGTATCACATGGGCTGGGACCATCATGGTGGTTTGCCAGGTGGTATGCGTCGCCAAGCTAAACAAACAGATCAGGCATCTGCAGCCTTAGTAATGGACTTAAAGCAGCGTGGATTGCTTGACGACACTTTAGTCGTATGGGGTGGAGAATTTGGTAGGACAAGTTTTTCGCAAGGGCGTCTGACCAAGAATAATTATGGTCGAGATCATCACCCGGGCTGCTTCAGTATGTGGATGTCGGGGGGAGGAGTGAAAGGAGGTACCGTGTATGGGAAGACAGATGATTTTGCCTACAATGTTGCTGAAAATGGGGTCCATGTCCATGATTTTCAAGCGACACTCATGCATCTGATGGGGATCGATCACGAACGACTCATCTTCAAGTATCAGGGCCGAAGATTCCGACTCACTGATGTACATGGACATGTTGTGAAAGACTTGCTCGCTTGACTTTGATTCGTCGGCAGCTCCATGCATACTTTTACTATCTTTCTGCAAAGAAAAATTGCATCAATTATGACGAAAATCTGGATGTTGGCATTGGCAGTGGCCTGTGCCTTACCTATGGAATGGTTGGGAGACCCTCCCCTGAAGTCGATTTTTAATGGAGAAGATCTGAGCGGATGGGTCGTACCTGATGACAATAAGTGGTGGTCAGTCAAAGATGGAATCTTGATGGTACAAAGTGATCCCGATAAGCAGGGCAGCAATCTATGGACCAAAAAGAAATACAAAGACTTTATCATCGAAGCAGACTTTAAGTTTGGTGATGGCACAGTAGACTCTGGATTTTTTATGAGAAGTGATCATGACCAAATTCAGATCGGTGAGTCTGGATCCCTAAAGCGCGATATGACCTGTTCTCCCTATATTCCAGGCAAAGGCTATCCAGTTGAGGCAACTGTCGAGGATGTCATCAAAATGGATGACTGGAACACCATTAAGGTGAAAGCCGTAGGGAATACATATACAGCCTGGCTCAATGGGAAAGAAGTTATGAATTATACCTCAGAGACAGCCGTTGAGAAGGGGCCTATTGGAATTCAACTCCACCCAAAAAGAGACATGAGCATACTGTACAGAAATATAAGGGCGGCAAAGATTTAGCATGCAGTCTCATGGGGCTTTGAGCTTGCGATGGAAGTGGATGCTGGTGGTATGTTGCCTCTTAGGGTGTACAGACCGAAACAATGAGACAGATTCCTTTGCCGATCGAGCAGCTAATAAAGATGTGGCTGAATACATGCAGCGATTTGCAGGTCGGGGTGCATTAACAGACGAATCACCTTTGACCAGCATTTCTCAGGCATTGTCGGCAATGCAAATCGCTGATGACTTAAAGGTCGATGTTGTATTAGCGGAGCCGGAAGTGACTCAACCACTGGAGATCAATTTCGACCCTAGGGGGCGTATATGGGTGGTACAGTATGGTCAATATCCTTACCCTAAGGGTCTGAAGGTCACTGGAATCGACCATCATATCCGTATGACTTTTGACAAAAAACCTGCTCCACCGCCTGCAGGTGTTCGCGGAGCTGATAAAATAACCATCTTTGAAGATTCCGACGGCGATGGAACGTATGACACTTCTACTGATGCCATCACTGGGCTAAACATTGCCACGGCAGTAACCTGGGGACGGGGTAAAATTTGGGTACTTAATCCTCCCTATTTATTGGCCTATCCAGATCCAGATGGAGATGGCCTTCCGAACGGAGATCCGGTTGTCCATGCCGATGGGTTTGGTCTTGAAGACACTCATGCTGTTGCCAATAGCCTTCGCTGGGGCCCAGATGGATGGCTCTACGGTGCCCAAGGCAGCACGACCACTGCAGTGATCAATACAAAGAACTCGAAAGACGTTGGTTTCTTAGGACAAGCCATCTGGCGGTATCATCCACAACGGCAGATTTTTGAGGTTTTTGCCGAAGGAGGAGGTAATACTTTCCATGTAGAAATAGATGCAAAAGGACGAATTTATTCGGGCACCAATGGTATTACCCGTGGCCAGTACTACAAGCAGGGAGCCTATTACACCAAAAATTGGGGAAAGCATGGAGCCCTGACGAATTCCTATGCCTTTGGTTATTTACCAGATATGGATTTTACTGGAGAAAAAATACGCTTCACCCATGCTTGGATCAAATATGAAGGAGGAGCATTACCCGCTGCATATGAAGGCAAAATGTTTGCCATCAATCCATTGCAGAATTACATCCAACTTAGTCGTCTCGAACTGAATGGTTCCACCTTTGCCACCTTTGATGAAGGGAAAGTTTTAGCAACTGAAGATCGGTGGTTTCGCCCAGTTGACATCAAGGCCGGACCCGACGGCGCAATCTACTTGGCAGATTGGTGTGACAGCCGGCTTTCACATGTAGATCCAAAAGATACCTGGCACAAGCAATCAGGCAGAATCTATCGTATAACAGGTAAAGATTCCCCTCATTCTCACCGTGTTGATTTGACGCTGTTTAGCTCAGATTCATTGGTATCGGTGCTAAGTCATGAAAATAAATGGCATCGTCAACAAGCGTTGCGACTATTGGGTGATCGGCAAGATGCATCCACGCATGAGCGACTAACTGGGCTACTGCAGACAGCTGATGGACAGACTGCATTGGAAGCGCTATGGGCCCTCTACGTAAGTGGTGGATGGAGTGATGACATTACTTCCATGGCCCTAAGCAATCAAGATCCCCATGTGCGCATGTGGGCTGTCAGGTTATGTGCCGATCTCACTAAGCCGTCTGCTACACAGGCACAACAATTACTTGCCATTGCGGATGTTGAAAGGCATCCGGAAGTACTCAGTCAATTGGCAGCGACGGCTAAGCGAGTGGAACCAGACTTAGGACTGGCACTGGCCAGGATGATTTCTGATCAGGTATCGAAGCACGATGCGGACAATCCAATGATGCTTTGGTGGGGGTTCGAACCACACATTGCTGGGGAAAATCACGAATACGTAGTTAGGACCTTTGCAAGAAAAGCTATCTGGAGTAATCCGGTGATCAAAGAAGTTGTGCTCAGTAGGATGATGCAGAAATTAATTTTGAAAGGTGAACCTGCCGATCATGAATTGGCAGCAGTCTTATTTGAGCAGGCACCCTCCTCTGAACTGGGTGGTATTTTGATGAATGGATTATTGGAAGGGTTGAGGGGTGGTGATGTCATGTCCTTACCACAACATCTTTTATTATCCTTAAAACCCTTTCAGGCGAGCAACGAGGGTGAACTGGCTATGTCACTGAGAAGTAAAGATCCTGAAACCATTGCCCAGTCTCTGGATATCATTAGAGATGGTGAATCACCGCTCGCTGAGCGATTGTCTTACATCAAGATTCTGGGGCAACTTGCTATCCCCACTACAGTATCTGGCCTATTGGATGTGATGAGGGACGCCAATGCACCTCCCACGATCTTGAAGACCACCCTTAGTGCACTGAATTCATTTGAGCAGGATTCGATCGCCAGGCAGATATTGGATGACTATCCCAATCATCTACGTGCTGATGAGGGTGTTCGACTAGCTGCGCTTTATACCCTAGTTAGTCGCGAATCGTGGGCTACTCAGTTGTTGGAGCGGATTCAGTACCAGAAAGAAATTCATAAAGAAGACTTTACACACCAAATAGTGAGTCAGTTGAAATTAATAGAAGAAGAGACGTTTGCAGAAGCTGTCAACACCCTATGGCCTGGAACAAGACTTGCTACCGACGACGAAAAAGAGGAGCAAATAATTCAAATCAAGAACGCAGTGACAAGCTATGAAGGATCTCCAGCCCAGGGTAAAGTGCTGTACGGTGCCATTTGTGGAACTTGCCATAAGCTATTCGACGAAGGAAGTGAGATTGGACCTGCTCTTACAGGATATGATCGGCAAAATGTGAACTACTTGGCACTACACATTGTGGATCCGAATATTGATATCAGGGAGGGTTATGTAAACTATGAGGTACAAACTAAAGATGGTCGAGTATTTACGGGAATCATTCGAAATCGTACCGCCAATGAGGTGCGATTAAAACCAGTAGGTGGAGAAGCGGTCACCATATCATCCGATCAAATTCAGGAGATACGACCACTCCCGATTTCCATCATGCCTGAAAAGTTGATCAGTGGGCTCTCAGATGAGCAGGTTGCTGATTTATTTGCATACATTATGTCTCAACCGCAATAATTCAATCAGAAGAATCGGAATCTAGGCAGCAAATGGAGAAATCGGTACTTAATTCGTGAATGTAAGCATATAGCGTACGATGTAGTCGGCATCTCTTTCAGTCAATTTTTCATGAGCTGGCATGATGATATTACCCGGCCAATTTCCAGTGCTTCCATCTATGATTTTTCTGGAAAGAAAATCAATGTTCTCTTTTGAGTTTGGATATCTACTGGCAATTTGTTTAAAACTTGGACCTACTAATTTTTCTGTGGGATGATGGCAGCTCATACAAGGATTGGATAAGATCAATTGTCTACCATTTTCGTAGCCCGGCTTTTGAGGGAGCAGTTGTGCATGTAGGTTTTTAGGATCCACTAAGTCCACACGATGATCAGGTTTCGGTCGGTTGGGTGTGTAGCGAATTCTCTTTATTGCAGCATCTGCGTTGGCCTGGTATCCACTACTACCGTATTCCAAAACATAGAGAGATCCATCGGGTCCAAATGCCATGTCAATAATTTTTGAAAATCTGTGTGAACTTAAGAATGGGACCATTTCCTGCACTTGATGTTGGTCGTCAAAAGAAAGGCATAGAATCCAATTTCTCACCCAATCATAGAGAAATACTTTTTCATTGAAGAACTGTGGAAAGCCTGTGGAGGCCGGAAAGTCATCGGCATAATATTTTGGACCCACCATAATGTTTGCACCTCCGCTTCCCACATAGGGGAAATCTTGACTTTCACCCTTGGGGTAATAAAATACCGGTGGGCGAGGAGGTGATAGCCTTTTGATTCCCGTATTATTGGGAGAATTATTTCGTGGTTCTCCAGCATTGAAAAATGATCCGAGCTGATTGTCACTGTAGTCAAAATCTCTATATGGGATGTTATTGGCCACAAAGTAGGGCCAGCCATAGAAGCTGCCGGAGGTCGCAATATTTAGCTCGTCAAAACCTCTGGATCCCTTTTCACCGTCTTCCCAGGCATCGGGTCCAACATCCCCAATAAATAGCAAATCTTGACGTGGGTCAGGTGTGAAACGGTATGGATTTCGGCAACCCATTGCAAAAATCTCGGGTAGGGTGGTATCTGTATGATGTGAGAAGAGGTTGGTTTCTGGTATGGTATATGATCCGTCTTCTTCAGGATGGATGCGTAGAATCTTTCCCAAATATGAATTAGAATTTGCCGAAGTGCGCTGTGCATCCATTTGATGGTGACCCGGACGCTCGTCTATTTGAGCATATCCACTTATGTCTTTAGATTGCAGGGTGAAGTCGCCCATGCTGATGTACAGATTGCCTCGACCATCAAATTCGATAGAATTGGTACCGTGCCAACCATTTATTTTTCGAATGGGAATCTGCATGATGACTTCCTCTGACTTAATATTGAAATGATTTTGATGGAAAGTAAATCTAGATATACGCTGGTGTGATGTATCTTGGGTGGACAGATAGGAAAGATAGACCCAATGGTTTTCTGCATAATTCGGGTCTAGGGCCATACCATTTAGGCCGTTGGATTGAGAAGAGATCACCGCCAGCTCGGCAACAGTCTCCACAGATTTGTCCTGTGTGCTACAGATTTTCACTTTCCCTGCTCTTTCAATAAAGAGCACATTGCCATCAGGTAAGACCTCCAATTCTATTGGCTCGTCGAGAAACATCGTCAGTGTATCAACTCCAAACCAATGATCCGGTGGCAGCTCTTCCAAAGGTATATCATCATAGTTCGGTTCTCGTAAATCATCTAGAATTGGAGATAAAGCCTTGGACCACTGGATATTTGAGTCGCTATTTTCTACTAGGGAGATGCGACCATTCCCAAATACTTTTTGGAGCCCTGCTGCCTGACCCTTCTTGTAAATAGAGGTGTGAAATATTTCGGGAGCAATGTATTGATCCTTCGCCTCCATTGTTAGGCCGACTCCTATGAAGGTTCCACCTGCGTATATAAAACGCCGAAGCGTATTGAGCTGAAAATGATCCAGTTGACTAAATGTTATACCATCTAAAATCACGGCACCGTAGTCCAATAGGGAATCTTCCAGTAAAGTATAGCGTTGCCCAGAGACGATGGAAAACTGATCTTCTTTATTGAAGAAACTTGGCAATTCGTCAAAGGCAGTGTTGCTGGTGTCTTGTTGTGATAGTAAGAGGATGGCATGTTCTTCCTGGCAACCATAAAGCAAAAGGACCAAAGCCAGAGCCCCAAAATAACGCTGAATAATGCTACCAATGGTGAAAGTTTTTAGCTCCAAAGCATGCTGTTCTATAGCATTCAAGATAGTACTTGTAAACGCTACATTGGTTATGATTTCTGAAAATTGATGCACTCAGAGAGGGTTGTCAAAATTAGATAGGTCTAATTTGAGCTCTTTCCATCTTTCTGAATGGTGAAGTCTGACAAAAGCCTTAATGGTGTTGCTCTTTCTTTTGCTCCAATATTTCGATGCATCCTCATTCCTTGGAAGATTCATGTACTTTAAGGAGTGCCCTAAAAAATTCAGATATTGGTTTTCTGATAATGTCTATTTAGATGAATATAGAGCTGTTTGGTTTATGCATCTTCACCTGTGGTGTTCTATGCCTCCATGCATGTCGAGGCAGCATGAATGAAGAACTTCGCGATGGTGAGGTGCAGGTTTTGTCTGTAGATTTCGAGCAATCGAAACTCGATGGACCTTGGTTAGTGACTACTTTGAAAAAGCAGTCCCAAATTGACACACTGGATCCAAGCAATATTGGGTCCCCATCGATTGAGACGCCCAATGTGCTAAAAAGCCCGGGATTTAAAATTGAACCACTGAGATATTATCGATTGGACTTCCGAGCTCGCACTACAGCTAAGTCATTCTGGGTAGTGACTTTCTTTGATGCCTCAGGAAATATGCTCTTAGCTGATGTGTATTCTAGTTTTGATCCCGCGACTATGAATCAGCTTCATACCTTTTATTTTCAATCAAAGGTGGATGCGCACACTGCAGAATTTTGGATGCGACCGAATGGAGAAGGTACGCAGGTTGATTTATTATCTATACGAATTACCTTAGTCCAGGATCCAGTAGAAATTATACAATGGGCGGATAGTCTTTATGCCACCATACCCCCAATTGCTTCTTTTCTGCAACCCATTGACCCAGAGGAGGTCATGCCCAAGTCAATTAATACCATTGAGAAAGGAGGAAAGTTGAGAATCGTCATGCTCGGTAATTCCATCATTAATGACACGGGCAATTCTGCAATGGGAAATGCTGGTGGAGGAAAAGTATGATGAAGTGGACCTGGAGGTGATTACATCGGTACGTGGGGGTAAGGGATGCTGGTATTATCAAAATGATAAACAAGTAAATACTTTTGTGTTGGCTTATGATCCTGATCTAGTAATCATTGGAGGTATCTCACATAGAAAAGATACCGCCTCGATTCACCGTGTTATAGATCAAATAAGAGCAGGTAGTGATGCTGAAATTCTACTAATGAGTGGTCCAGTAGGTCGTCAAGGTGATCTAAGGACCAATGCCGATTTCAACATTCCACCCGCTTCGGGAGATTTTAGGTTGGAATTGGCAGATCTGTCAGATCGAGTGGATGTAGGATATATCGACATGAAGTCAGATTGGGGGCGGTACATCCAATCTTCAGGCCAACTATATGATTATTTTCTCCGCGATCCTGTCCATGCCAATGCGAGAGGGAGGCAAGTGCTGGCAAGATTAATGGCTCATTATTTCGGAGGATGGCGCTAAGTCACTAAGGAATCAGTGCATCTTCTCCACCATCTGGGCATTCATTTCAGCCAATGATGATTGTAGTTCTGCTTTCAGCAAAGCTGCCCTGTCAGGTAGTGAATCTGCTAAGTCGATCTGCTCACGGAGATCTTCACTCAAGTCAAACAGCTCCACCTGATCTCCTTCATAAAAATGTACCAGTTTCCAATCGTTTTTTCTGATGGCCGATCCAGGTCGCCACATCGATCCGTGGTAATGTGGATAGTGCCATACAAAGGTTCGGTTTTGTTGATCATTCGGATTTTCCAATATTGTGCGCAGGCTAATTCCATCTTGATGCTGGTCTGCCATTTTCGGGAGATTGCAAAAATCCAGCAATGTAGGGTAATAATCCATGCTAATTGCTGGAGCATCGGTGGTTGTTCCTCTGGACACCATACTTGGATACTTGATGATCAGTGGAACCCGAATTCCACCCTCATAACACCAACCTTTTCCAGCGCGAAGGGGTTTGACAGAAGTAGGTCCTGGTTTGCGAAGAGTAGATAGCCCACCGTTGTCTGAAGTAAAAACCAGCATGGTGTTTTCCCAATTTCCTGAAGCTTTCAATGCATCAATTAAGCGTCCCACATTGTCGTCCAGCGATCGTAACATGGCGGCATATTTGGCATTGCTTTGATTGATCCGGGTAAGCCCATCATGTTCTACAACAGATTCTATTATCCCGCTATCTGGCAATTGTTCTTGCTTCTGCCTATAAATGTCGTCATAGGTTTTGCAACCTTCGATTGGTGTGTGTACCGTATAAAAAGAGAGGTAGAGGAAAAATGGTTGATCCGCGGAAGCCTCTATGAATTGGATCGATTCATTGGTGAGTCTATCCGTTAGGTACTCTCCATCGGGGCCATCTGCAAGTTGTGGATTGCCATAGGGAGCATAGTAGCCACCTCCTCCTCCAAAGCTGGGAGAGCCCCAATTACAACCACCCTTATTGACATCAAAGCCATGGGCTTGCGGCCATGATGCCTCCGTTTCACCAAGGTGCCATTTACCGACAAAGCAAGTTTTATAACCTGCTTTTTGAAATGTTTCTGCCAATGTTATTTCTGCAGCTGGCAGGTTGTGTAGATCTTCAGGAGTGATGAGAGATGGATTATCTGCCTTCTCCGTAGGTCTTCCAGGAATCCAGTCGGTCATATGTAGACGAGCTGGATTTTTTCCGCTCATGATGGCTGCTCGTGTAGGTGAGCATACCGGATGGGCAGCATAAGCGTTGGTGAAGCGCACTGATTCGGCAGCGAGTCTATCTAGATTGGGTGTCTCGTAAAATGTACTACCGTAGCAACCCAAATCTGCCCATCCCAGATCATCAACAAGAATAAAAACTACATTGGGTTGTTGCGCGATCTCCTCCGTGACTTTACAATTAAACTGAACGAGGATAAAAAATAAGAATAGGTAGTTTCGCATTTCGGATCTGTTAAGTGTTGCAGTTCAATATGAGATGATGAAGGGCACAATAATGCTTGTAAAATAAGACTACTGGTCGAAATTTATGCCATCACATGACTTAATATATATCATGGGTAGTTAGCACATCGGAAAAAGATGAAAGCGTACTGCTCCGGTCGAGCCCTGCGAGAAATCTTGTCCCTTATCCGACATATTGCATCTACAGTAGTTTAGATTTTGTGGCACCTTCTTGTACTAAAATAAATCTATCAAAATGAAAAATTTATGTACGCTAATGATCCTTGGTTTGGCATCGCTGGCAAGTGCACAGGCAGATCTGGCTCAGTCAAGTATCAAAGGTATGTTTAGTCGTAACGCAGATCAAATCACCTCGCTTGGAGATGCCTTCAGTGAAGAGCAATACAATTGGCGACCTGCGGAAGGAATTCGCTCAGTTGGAGAGTCACTCATTCATGTGGCAAAAGCAAATTATTTTTTCCTGATGAAAATGGGTTTCGAGCTTCCAGAGGGGATTGATATGATGGGGATGGATGGCATCACTGGCAAGGCCAATATCATGGAAGCCGTGTCTAAATCTTTTGATTTCACTAAGGAGAAGATTACGATGGTAGAGACAGATCAATTGGGA
The DNA here is from genome assembly GCA_013001595.1 of Saprospiraceae bacterium. GTDB lineage: Bacteria > Bacteroidota > Bacteroidia > Chitinophagales > Saprospiraceae > JABDMH01. The sequence goes on from JABDMH010000008.1 coordinate 22,151, forward strand.
GACTCAGTCGAAATGCCATTCGGAGAATTCAATAAGATGAGCACCTTACTACTGGTGCTAGAGCACAGTGGAGAGCACAAGGGGCAACTGATTGCATATGCACGATCTAGTGGCATTGCGCCACCATGGAGTCAATAACGTTTCGAGGTCATTTCTCTTTATGTAGTATGATTGGAACCACATAGGCACATAGTACGCATAGTTTTAAATGGTTTATACTCCAACCATCCGGGAGGTTATTATCTAGGTTCTGCCAAATAATCTCCGTTCAGGTCGTACTGATAGTTGTACCGTGAGCCCACATTTTTAGATTTTGTCCTTTCAACCTCTGACGAGATCTATATCTCAAGTGGAGGCCACCATATAGGCACAGCTTTTGCAAAGTTGATTGGTATTCTTAACTAAATCAACTTGTCGTATGAGACGATCTATATTCAAAATGTCACTGCTGACTTTATCGTTGCTTATCTTTTCCATCGCCTGCAATAAGGATGACAAGGCCGATGAAGGATTCTCACTCGTGGGTACCTGGAGCTTGGAAAAAGTGGAGGTATCAGCAAATCTGCCGCTCGTGGGTGAACTCTCAGACACAGATGCAGATCCCTTCGGAACCATCACATTCTCAAATCAGGGCTTGGGAAGGACTGCCTATCAATTTACGCTATTGAATGAACCCTATGCCAGTGCAGGATCGTTTGCGTGGGAAAAAGACGGTGATACAGTTACCATTGTCGATGCGGCAGGAACAGATACCTGGAAAATTCTGGAGTCTAGCGAAAAGAAGTTGATTGCTGAATGGACAGAGATCATGGAAGGTAGTGAACAGGGCACATACAAGATTGAATTGAGCAAATGATGTAGGCTAACCAAGGAGCGTTTCCATCCTCACCGATGGGAGTGTGATTGCTATGGACATTGGCTTCAATTGTGTATTTTAGGCTTTGATCAGCTAATAATCGCAATGCAAACAATATTGCCTACAGCTTGCCTTGCCGTCGTTTTTTCCGCGATATTTTTTATGCACGGCATTAAAGCTCAACAAGGAACTGCCACTTTATTTGAAGATGATTTTTCATTGCTGCCTTCTGGAAGACTGTCATCTGACCATGGAGCGCATACAGAATATCACTTCACTGAATCCTGCCGACCCATTGGCAGCTGGCAAGTGAGCAGCTTTGATCACGATCGAGAATCTCAGATAGCTTGGAAGGTCTTCACTCACCAGGACGAGCGAGTGATGGCCCAGACGGTGCACTATCCAAAAAGATTTACCCATCCTATGGTTACCGCTGGAGACTCACTTTGGCAAGATTATAAGGTAGAGCTAAGACTTTCAGCTCCTGATACTGCGCAGACGGGAATTTGCGTGCGTTACCAAAATAGTCGATGTTATTATTTTGTTGGCCTCTATCAAGGTGAGGTCGTAATAAAAAGGGTCAATCATGCTTCCGCACTATACCGCCCCAATGAGGTAGTGCTGGCTTCCCGTGAATTTGTCATGAATCGCAAGGCATTTTTCAACTTGGTCATCTCCCTCAATGGCGAGCAAATTTCCGTGGAACTTCCCGATGGATCTATGTTATCGGCATTGGATCCTACTTACCATCGAGGAAAGATTGCCTTACTTTCTGATGGTCCTGCTTATTATTCAAAGGTAAAAGTTACCAGTACAGAAGAGGAACATAATGCCTTTATCGATCGTGTCGGAATAGTCGCTCAGGAGGAGAAGGCCCTTCAGATGGAAAACCCCGGCATGAAACTGTACAAGAAATTTGGCATCCAAGGTTTTGGAGTAGGTAGAAACCTGAGGTTTGGTGATTTAAATAATGATGGGCAACAAGATGTGTTAATTGGTCAGGTGGTTCATCATGGACCTCAAGACGCTTTTAGCGAATTGAGCTGTCTGACAGCAATGACCTTAGATGGGGAGCAACTATGGCGTATTGGCAAGCCCGATAACTGGAAGGATCACCTTACAAACGATGTGGCTTTCCAGATCCACGACCTTGACGGAGATGGGAAGACGGAAGTGGTTTACTGCATGAAAGAGAAGATTATTGTGGCTGCAGGAGCAACCGGCATCACGAAATATGAGGCTCCAACTCCGCTTGCTGGTTTGAATGCACTGGAACGGAGACGTGCACTGATTGCACCGGATCGCATATTGGGTGATTGCCTCTATTTTGCAGATTTCCGTGGACTGGGTCATGATCGTGATATTATTATTAAGGACCGCTATAGGCAGTTTTGGGTGCTTGACGATCGTCTACAGTTACTATGGAAGGGGAGCGGCCAAAATGGACACTATCCCTATGCCTGGGATATCGATGACGATGGGAAAGACGAACTTGCTATGGGGTATTCCCTCTATGATGATACCGGTAAACAATTGTGGACTCTTGATGACACCTTGACGGATCATGCGGACGGTATTGCACTCGTAAAGCTCAAGCAGGACCAACCTTATAGGGTGGTTTGTGCGGCTAGTGATGAAGGTATGTTTTTTGCAAACCTGGATGGAGAGATTTTGCAACATCATTTTGTAGGTCATGCCCAAAATCCCATCATAGCCAATCTGCGTGATGATCTTCCTGGACTAGAGTCTTTATCGATCAATTTTTGGGGCAATCAAGGAATAATTAATCTATACGATGGTGATGGTGGGCGCTACAAAGAATTTGAACCTGTACAACATGGGAGTATGTGTCTGCCCATCAGTTGGAATGGATCTACCGAAGAGTTCTTTATTCTATCGCCAAATGTAGAGCAAGGTGGACTCTATGATGGTTGGGGTCGGAGAGCGGTACGATTTCCCGATGACGGCCATCCAGATTTATGCAATGCCGTATTGGATGTAGTTGGCGATTCACGAGATGAAATAATTGTTTGGGACACTAAGGAAGTTTGGATATATACACAGGATGATGGTCCGCAGGAAAATCCATATAGACCCATTCGAAATCCTATGTACAATTATTCCAACTATCAAACAACGGTGAGTCTTCCTCCGGAGTTCTTGAACTAAGGGACAGATAAAAAATAACTTCCCGATTTATACTAGTTCTTTTGAATTTATACTGCGTTATAAAAATTCACGTAACCCCACTATGTTTATTTTTTATGCCTTTCTTCTGCTCCGCTCAGAACAGGTTGTTTAAATTCAAAGTAAAATCATCTAAATGGAAAACGTATTATCTAACGATCACTAGGTGACGAAAATTTAAGTGGACTGGAAATTGCTGCGCATACGCAGCAATTTTGATCTATTTCCTAAAATGTCCTTGGATAAAACTTATGTTATCATACTCTGGCCATCCAGACCAGCCCATCCAAAAAGAATGATCTTCACTACCGAGGAATTTCCCTGGAATCATATAGTTGAATTTGACGTGGTCATCCAGAAATTTATTTTCATAATAAATGGTTGACCAAGGACCCCATGGATAGGGTGCATCGAAAATACCCAGTCCAGACATGGTGCTTTTTGGTGCAAAGGGGGTCATCCGGTCATCATCAAAATCATAGTGTGGTTTACATAAGACTATCCGATTAAAATCCGGGTGAAGAAAGGCACTTATATGCCATAAGTAAGCTTGGTTATCATGGAACACCGCAGATTTTCGATGATGGCTCTTATGCCAAGATGCAGATCCATCTCCATTCAAATGAGTGAACCACTCATAGGCATCTTCTTCAAATATGTGTTGTTGATCAACCCTAGCAAGGTATAGATCTGGATGTCGATTGTATCCAAAATAGATGTATAGATATCCATCCATTGCCCTCGAGTTTGCTTTGCCAAATTGACATATTCCCCGCACTCGGAAACCTGCCGGAAGATTTGAAAATATGCGATCTGTGCCTAGTGTCCATGTTAGTCCCTGATCGTACGACACCGCAGCATATGAATCATCATCATACTTACTATCGCCATTGACCCAAAACATGTGAATGACATCATGCACAGCCACCAAAGCATCTGGTTTGCCAAAACTTTGTCCCATTCCGGCTCCCCATGTATCCTCCGCAGTTAACGAAGGTGGAAAACCGGAGATCTTACTTACACCGATCGATCTTTTTCGGGTGGTTTTTGCAGTACCGTTCCAACCATAGCCATCTCCCCATGATGCTACCAAGGTGCCATCTGAACTCCAAGTCATTGGCCACTGATCACTTCCAGAACCAAAGGTCAGCACCGTTGAAGTGTCAAAGGTGACTTCACGGATTTTCTGGCTAGCAGGATAAGGAGGATTTTGGGCATTAACCTGACCACACAAGGCAATGGCAATCATCACGAGCAACAGACTTGCTAGTTTCAACATGTGCTAATTATTAGCTATGATACGTACTTTAGAAGCACCTTGGTAGTATGTCAATGAGTCCTGAAATGGAAGCTTTGCAATGCTATTACTGGACTGGGATAGAAATCCCTGGCCATAGTACCGTTCAATTTTTTGCATGCGACCGTCCCGGTCATATAACAGGGCAAAATCTTCATCGGGTAAGAAATCAGATCTGATTCTTCCTGGGGATTGGGTTTGGTAAATTGCCATTCGATCATTGTTACGTCCTGCCAGAATCAGCCAATGGCCTTGATGTGGAAACCCAACAAGTCCACGTCCCTCTCCTTTGACAAAGAACCCGCTTTCCATTGATGATACACCAGTAAAATGACCATTGCCATCGCCTTTCAGTAGCAACCCTTTTTGAGCATTGTGCCAGCCCGAGATGACTTCTGTCTGCCTACTATTTCCGATGGTCGCTATGTCTAAATATCCATCCGCATCTACATCAGTGATGTGTATGCCATATACAGGGCTCAATTGTACCTCTGAAGGAAGTGCTTTAACCTGGAATGTACCATTGCCCAAATTTTCGATAATGGAAGACTGCATATGGCTTGCTTCGAAAATCTCCATGTGCTCAGTATGTACAACGTTCAGGATGGCAGTCATATCAGATTCAGCAAAGGATTGATAGCTTGGAAATTTATATTTAAGTACTTCAATTTGTTCAATCAATGCACCCCTTGGAGCGATGGGATATTCTATGTCACCAATATACCGGGAAAAAATTGCGTCTACCGTAGCGTTTTCATCAAAGTCTCCCACATACATCCGCAGTGGTTTTTCATGACTGGCCTTCCAGGAGGAATTTAGCCCTAAATTTCCAGCGACATAATCTATATCACCATCTCGATCAAAATCTCCTCCTGCAACACTATTCCACCAGCCTGGATATTGGTTCAGTGTTTCCGAATGAAATTCAGTCAATTTACCGGCTACATTTTCCAAGAGTGTAGGGGCCATCCACTCACCGACCAGCAATAGATCATGATCATAATCATTGTCAAAATCTGTCCAAAGAGCAGCAGTAACCATTCCTATATTTCTCAGATTTGGTGCCACTTCGTCGGTCTTATCTACAAACAGTCCGGATTCATTAATTAGTAGATAATTGTTTGGGGATTGCGGATACTTGCCAGGCACAAGCCTTCCACCAACGAATAAATCAAGATCACCATCAGCGTCATAATCTGAGGCGACCACACAAGAACCACTGGATTCTATTATTGGTAATTTTCCCTGATCGAGGATTAACTGCCCATTCTCATCATTGACATAAAGGCGATCCTGATAATGGCCTTTACTAAAGTACTTGATGCTACTTCCGCCACTCACGACATAAAGCTCTTCATTTCCATCTCCATTACTATCGAAGAATAAGGCACCCATGTCTTCGAAATAAGCACTATTGGCCAACGTGTCAATCGACCAGCTGTTGTCTTTAATATTGATGATGGTGCTGGCTTGACCTCGAGCACCGCCTAAAAATATGCGTCGCGAACCGTCTTGGTCAGGATTCGAAACGGCGATTCCCGGACCAAAATTATCATATTGTTGCAAGAGCAAAGGTTGATATCGAAATTCGTTATTTCTGTTTTCAGTATGCTGGTAGCTAATATTCCATTTATCGGATATCTCAGCCAATGCAGGTTGGTCGAAAGAATCAGTGCTGATACTTTTTTCCTCAATTTGTTTTGAGAATTCGATTTGCAAAAGGGTGTCTATTGGAAGATGGTAGAACCATTGACCTTGACCACCAGGCCAGGTTATTTTGATAGAATCGATTTTTTCTATCTGCCCCAAACCTATATGAAGTGGTGCTGCGATAGATGACATGTATCCATGTATTGGGTGCAGTAGTACCTCTTTCATCGTATGATTGGGCAGGTACAAAGAGACCTTGCTACCAATGGCGTCTTTGTTTTGCTGTGGTCCTGTAAGATCGATTTTTATATAATGTCTATTTTCATCAGGCAACGTATTATTATGATATAGAAATGCTGGTTGATCAATATTATTTACGGTGATTTCTAGGTCTCCATCATTATCCAGATCAGCATAAGCTGCCCCATTTGATAGTGAAGGTCTTTGTAGGCCCGACGACTTTGTTACATCCTTGAAGGTGAGGCTACCCATGTTTTTATATAAATAGTTGGAAATATTCACAGAATTTAGTGTCATTAATTCTTTGACGAAATCGGGGATGGAGAGTTGTCCTGATCCTTCCTGAAATATGTCCTTCTGTTCAGTGTATTCTTGGAAATCATGATTGGTCACATCTCTACGAATTCCATTTGTAATGTAAATATCATTGCTGCCGTCGTTGTCGAAATCAGCAATGAGCGGGCTCCAACTCCAATCGGTCTGATGTAATCCAGAAAATCTGGCAATTTCCTGAAAGTGGAATTCGCCATTTGGGTTTTTTCCTGCATTTAATTGCAACGTATTGCGAATAAATTGGGGCGCAAATCCACGTTCGGTGGTTTGTCTGAAATGAGCATAATTCATCTTGGAGGTCATGGTCTTTTGCCGTTCATTATCTTGTGGCAGCATGTCTAAGATGAAAATGTCTTGTAGTGCGTCATTATTTATATCTGCTACGGCAATCCCCATGGCATTTCTTGAACATTGATCGAAGTAGTCATGTAGTTTATTAGTAAAAGTGCCGTTTCGATTATTGACATACATGAGATCACTGCCTAAGTAGTCATTAGCTACATAGATGTCGGGCCAATCGTCATCATTCACATCCAATATTGCGAGACCTAGGCCATATCCTTCAATCAATATGCCGGCACTATCAGACACGTCCCGGTATAAGGGATGTCCATTTTTCTCAATCCCTATGTTTTGGAACAGTCGATCAGTACTGGGGCCTCTACCATCCTTGTGGGTATATAGTTTACTCAGCATTTGATAGGATTCGTTGGCATGCTCCATCACGTAGAGGTCCAAATCTCCATCACGGTCATAGTCTAGAAAAGCAGCTTGCGTGGAATAATGATCATCATCAATGCCATATTCTTTAGCAGACTCAGTGAAAGTCAGATCATGATTATTGACAAAAAGTAGATTTGTACGTTGTGGAGGATCGGCAAACCCACCAACGCAGAGGTATATGTCCATCCAGCCATCGTTGTTAATGTCTATACACGACACACCGGTCACCCATCTCTGCGTATTTAAGCCAGCAGACATGGTTATGTCCTTAAATTCAAGATTTCCTTGGTTGACGTAGAGCTTGGAGGATACCATATTTCCAGAAAAAAAGATGTCTTCCTTCCCATCATTGTTAAAATCAGCAATACCAACACCAGCTCCAGTGTAGATGTAGGGAAAGTTGAAGTAGTGGATGGAATCTGATTCAGTTAGGGTATTGGCAAATGTGATTCCTGAGTCTGACGGTTCAACCAATTGGAAAAGAGGAGTCTTTGCGGGCTGACTACAAGCAAGCATGAGCACAATAACGTGGACCACCAGTAGTAAATGTAAGTGAAGAGGTCTCATCAGAATGGGTTCTTATTGTTGGTCGAGTTAAGCATGAAAGATTGAATCGAATCATTGTTGCAGCCAACCACCACAGTATAATTATCACCAACCTGCACTCTGACCAGGCTTTTGACATCCTTGGGAATCATAAAGCCACTGGCCGCTGGTGAGAGCGAAGTGAAAGAACCATTGCCATCACCTAGTAGAACTAAACCCAAACTGGCATCGTTGCGTACGGTTTCAACTTCACTACCATACATATTTCCTCCCAGTATGAGATCGAGATTATTGTCATGGTCGATGTCTTTAATCAAAATTCCATTGACAGCAGAAAATTGTGCCTCAGCGGGCAAAGAGTGATGTAGAAAATCACCACCGCCTACATTTTCTAAATAGATGCTATTAAAAGTATATGCCTTGTGGTGAAGGGAATTTTTTAAATCGATTTCACTGTAAATCTCGGTAAGTGATGCTGATGCAAAAGCTGTGTAGGAGGGAAACTCCTTTTTTATGATGGGCATTTGTTCTGCCGAACACTGACGACCCCTGAGGGGAAATAGCTCGCCATTGTCAAAATAACCCAGCACAATATCGATGGATCCATTGTCATCAAAATCATGTGCGAAAACTTGAAAAGGTTCGGTTAAGGAAGCTTTGTATTTATAATTGGTCCCTAGATTGCCCATTACGTAGTCTAGATCGCCGTCACTATCCATATCTGCTTGAGCCAGGGAATACCACCATCCATGGGTGCTATCTAGGGATGCATTTACTTGTCTATGCCATTTGCCTTCTACATTTTCTAGAATAGTAATGGGCATCCATTCACCCACCAACATGAGATCTTGATCTGAGTCACCATCAAAATCGGTCCATTGTGCATCCGTCACCATACCGATTTCGATAAGGTCCGGTGCAATTTGGCTGGTGATATCTTCATAAGTGTGTCCGTTATTAATCAATATTTGCGAAGAAACGGGAAAAGGATATTTCCCTGGAGTTTGTCTCCCTCCGATAAATAGATCAATATCTCCATCTCCGTCTATATCATCGGGCCGAACAATTGAGCTACTAAGAAATCTTTTAGGCAACACACTTTGGTCCCGTTTGAAGTTTCCATTTCCATCATTCAGATACATCCGATCCTCAAGCATGGTTATGTTGTCTTGATCATTCCCTCCACTTGCCACATAGAGATCTAAATCTCCATCCAGGTCAAAGTCAAAAAATGCAGCACCCATGTCTTCGTATTTGGCGTCTGCTGACCAAGGATTATGACGCTGTACGAAAGCACCATCTTTAGTTTGTAAAAAGAGTGCTCCCGATTGGTTCTGGGCGCCACCGATGTATAGATCATCGAATCCATCGGCATTGACATCTCCAACGGTTAAGTATGGACCTAGTCTGGAATACCTGTGTGGGAGCAGTACCTCTTTCTCAAAATCATTAAAACTGTTCTCCTGATGTTGCCAATTTAGTGAGGTGTATCTTTTGAAAAAGGGCTTATGCGGTTGTCGATTTGGTTGCCTATTGGCAACAGATGTTTGCTGAACGATTTCAATGGTTTGATCAGCAGACACATCAGTAAGCACTTGGATACTCCCATTAGGCCAGGTAACCACCACCGAGTCAACCACTGAGGAAGAACCCAAACCAAAATGCAGCATGGGTGCTACCGATGATTGAAATCCCCGGCTGGTTTGTATGTGTTGAAATTGCTGAAGTTGTCCGCAAGAGATCCTGGCTTTAGCACCGATGCCAAAGATATTGTCAATTGTTCCCCGCAGTTTAATTTGTAAAAAATGTGCATACTCCTGCGCACTGTTTTCGTAGATACGAGCTTGATCATCTATATTATTCAGTACCACTTCAAGATCGCCATCACCATCCAGGTCGGCATAGGCAGCTCCTGTAGAAAATCCTTCATGGTCTAAACCCCAGTTTGATGTAACATTTTCAAATAGATAAGATCCTGAATTTCTAAATAGAAAATTCATCATTTTTTGTGAAGGTAGATTATTGACTATGTGCATAGGATTGTCACGTGGATCTATGTTCTTTTGTTGTAGATCATAGCGCAGGTCTTTATACTGAATATCTCTCCTTATCCCATTGCTGACAAAAAGGTCTTTCCAGCCATCATTATCAAAATCGGCAAAGAGTGGCCCCCAGCTCCAGTCCGTCTCCGCAACACCTGAATATTCGGCAATTTCACTAAAGAATGCTACTCCTCGATTGAGCTGCAGTGTGTTTTGCATATATTGGTAGTGATATCCTCCGTCTACCATTTTTCGAAAACGTTCTACATCCATACTTGCCATCAATGCTTTCTTGCGGTAGTTGTCGGCAGATTGCATGTCGCACACCATTAGATCCACCCAGCCATCGTTATTGAAATCAGCTGCATCAGAACCCATGCTACTAAAAGAAGTATGCGGCATTAGATCTTTGAGTCGATTGACAAAAGTTCCGTTTTGCTGATTGACATAAAGGAAATCTGGTTCGAAAAAATCACTGGCTGCGTAGATGTCTGGATATCCATCGCCATTAAAATCTGCAATGGCCGCACTAAGACCGAATGCAAAATGATCAATGCCTGCGGCTTTGCTCACATCTTCGAAATGTCCATTTCCTTGATTAAGGTATAGCTTATCTCGTTCTTCATCGGAGGGATTGTCTATGGTAAAAAGGGCCTCTTGATTTTCGAAAAATCGCTTCGAATGATTGACCAGATACATATCTAGATCACCATCTAAATCGAAGTCAAAAAAGTAGGACTGAACAGAATATCCATTGTCATTGAGTCCAAAAGCTTTAGCTTGCTCTTGAAATTTTCCATTTTGAAGATTGACATAGAGAAGGTTGTGTCGGTAGGAGCCCATTCCAGATCTGCAGACATAAATATCTAGCCACCCATCATTATTGATGTCAACCATGGTTACACCAGTTGTCCAGAGGTTACTACTAAGTATGCCACACTTGGTGGTAACGTCATCAAATGACAAGTTGCCCAGATTTTTATAAAGACGATCTCCAACCATATTCCCAGTAAAGAAGATATCGGGCAAATCATCATTGTCCAGATCTCCAATAGCTACACCACCACCATTGTAGTAGTATGGGTATAAAACGATATTTGCTTCTTTTGTCTCTTTAAGCTCGTTCTTGAAGGTAATACCGGTCTTTTGTTCGTGAATCTCGTTGAAGAGATGATTTTTTTGGAAAGTCGAAGAATCCTTGACTTGGCAACTAGCTAGCCACAGGGCCATTATGGATGGTAGAAAAAAGATTGCAGATTTCCTTGATGTGCTTAACATGATCCTATAGAATTAAATATAGATCAATATTTCTGCTTGTACTGAGGTAAAATAAACTTTCATATGCTGAACACACCATCTTTGTCCGCACCGTCAGTACGGACAAAAAAAGCCCAACCAAGTAGGCTGGGCTTTCATAAAGAATGGTTCTTGCAAATTTAATTTGGATACTGGGTCAGATTTTCCATTAGATCCAATTCAGCATTTGGTACTGGCCAATACTCATGACGGCCCACGACATATCCCAGAGGCCCTAAGACTTCAGCGGCAAGGCCCCATCGTTGCAGGTCATAGAATCGCTGTCCTTCGAAAACTAATTCACGTCTCCTTTCCTCTCGGATCGATTGACGCAATGCATCTTGACCGGTCTCCGTAAATTCCGGAGCTTGTGCTCTACGACGTATCATATTAACAAGTTCAAGTGCTTCCGCAGAGTTACCGAGTTCATTTTGGGCTTCGGCCAAGTTCAATAGTACCTCGGCATAGCGCAGGATGATAAAATTAACGTCAAAGCTATTGGCTTGTGTCATGTTCTTACCTTCTGGTAGCCACTTTCGCGTGTTGGCACCATTGAAATAACTTGAATTCATATTTCCAGAAGGAAATTGTTCACGAATGCCGTCGCCATTAGTATCTATCGAGTCGGGCGGGTTGGCGTCAACCACAAGAACACTGGCTTTTCGTCTTATATCACCTTCCTCAAACTGCTGATAGGATCCGGGACTAGGAGAATACCAATTGGCCCATCCTATTACAGGACTCCAGTGAATACTGTAAAAGTTTTCTGAACTGGCACCCCAGAAACCAGGTGCCTGTGCCACAGATTGATACTCCAAAATGGACTCAACACTGTTTTCATTATTGCCATTGAATAGAGTGATATACTCTTCTGAGGGAACGAGCTGATACGTCCCTTGATTGACTACAGCCATGGAGGCATTAACAGATTCCTGCCACTTATTTTGGTACATGTAAATCCTTCCAAGTAGGGCGTTTGCAGCACCTTTGGTGGCCCGCCCAACTGGGTCTCCAGCTTCAATCGGAAGGACAGCAGCAGCATCTATCAGATCCTGTTCCATTTGAGCATAAATTGTATTCTTATCGGTCCTGGCCAATTCATTGTATTCTTCTCTACTCAGCACAGACGTCACAAAAGGAACATCTCCAAATGCATTGACGAGATTATGATAGAATAAGGCCCGTAAGAATTTGGCCTCTCCAGCAAATCTCGCCTTTAGACTTTCGTCCATTTCGATATCGGGTAATTTCTCGAGGAGGATGTTCGCCCTGAAGACACCCTTATAGCCATCGTACCAGCGCGCCGTAGAAAAAGGATTACTCGGTTCCCAGCGATAGTCACTCCCTGCCCGAAAGTATGTCCCGTAGTCTCCATTATCACCGGTGAGTTCATTAATGTCATCACTGATGGCATCACCCAAAAGTACAATGGCCTCTCTGTACAGACCTTTCTGACTAATGATGTCGTAAACAGCTGTCAAAGCTTGCTCCGCGTGCGTTTCATTTAGGAAGAAATTGGCATCCACCACGCCATTCTTAAATTCCTTGGTCACAAATTCTTCTCCACAAAAGACGAAGACCATAGCCACAAGGCTAAGGACTAAGAGTTTTAAATTTGATTTATAATGCATGATCATTCTTTTAAATCTTTTTAAATTAAAATCCAACATTAAGGCCAAAGGACCATGATCTCACCTGTGGGTAGAGATCTTGATAAATGCCTGCAACGGCACTATTACCTTGATCAAAACCAACTTCTGGATCTATGCCCGTGAATTTGGTTAAAACAAATACATTTTGGCCGGACACGTAAAAACGGGCATTCGTCAATCCTATCGATTGAAGTACCGATTGAGGAAGGTTATATCCCAGTTGAAGTGTACGGAGTCTTAGGTAAGATCCATCTTCAACCAAGTGATCTGCCAATGTGATGTTTTGATTGGGGTCTTGAACGTTGGGTCTGGGTATGCTGTTACTTGACCCTGCTCCATTCCATGCATTAACCACCGAAACGCTCTTATTGTATGCTCGTCCCGATGCCTCTAACTGAGAGCGCGCTACGTTAAATATATCATTACCAGATACACCAAAGAACTGGAAGTTCATATCAAGCTGCCCATAGCGAAGGTTACCTCCAAATCCATAGGTGAAAGAGGGAATCGGACTACCTACTATTTCCTTGTCGTTGTTGTCAACTTTCCCATCTCCATTTAAGTCCTTCCATTTCCAGTCTCCAGGTGCGGTACCTGCGTTTTGGTATGGTGTTCCGGGTTCCCCGTCGATGGCATTAGCGGCATCAACTTCAGCTTGTGTTTGAAACAACCCGTCAGATCGTCTTGCCAAGAAGACACCCAAGGGTTCTCCGGGACGAATGACAACCGTCGCTCCTGCTCCTGAATAGCTGAAAGCCACGATTTCCTCCAAGCCCCCTAAATCCACGACTTCACTGTTCATCGTCGAGAGGTTGGCATTAAAATCATATTGGAATTTACCGATGGCATTTTGATACCCTGCTCCAAACTCAAGGCCACTGTTAACCACTTCACCCACATTTTGTACCGTAGTCCCTAGGCCCGAGACACCCGGTAGTGGAAGAACCAGTAACATATCTGTTCTGGAGCGGTTGAAGTACTCGGCACTAAGTGTCAGTCGGCCATCGAGAAATCCCGCATCAAATCCGAAGTTATATTCAGTTGCTGTTTCCCATCGAACATCGGGATTGGCTAAATCCTCTAGGGCTGCACCCAGCGATGACGTTGCTGTTTGATTCCCAAAGCCATAGTCAAAGTCTGTGCTTAATCTCGCTAGATAGCGGAAGTTACCGATGGCATCAGAGCCAACCTGTCCCCAACCCCCACGGACCTTCAGGTCTGTGAGGAAACCGGGTGTGAAAAAATCTTCTTGGGATATTCTCCATCCAACCGTGAAGGATGGGAACACACCAAACTTGTTGGCGGGACCAAATTTTGAAGAACCATCCCTTCGAACGGCTGCAGTCAGAAGGTACTTGTTGTCATAGTCGTAGGATATCCTGCCAAATATCGAAGCCAGCGATTCCTCAGAGCTGCTGCTCGTGGTATTCAATTGGGCTGCACCGTTGACGATCTCCGTAAAAACGTTGGTCGTATAGGCCGCAGTAGCATTAAAGCCACTACCTTCAAACTCCTGGGCGGAAGTACCAGCCGTTAGGACAAAATTGTGGTCACCTACACTCTTGGCGTAAGTGAGTATGTTTTCCCAAGACCAGAATAATGAGTTTGATCGTGATTGGTTGATCGAAGATAGTCCACCTGAATTTAGCAGCCCTTCTTCCCATATCGGCGTATATGAATAGTTGTTATCGGTTTGAATATCTGCTGAAAATGAGGTCCTTAGCGTAAGACCCTTAATCGGGGATATATCGATATAGACATTGCCTAAAATTCGATCAGTACTATTGTCACGAGTAGGAAGCATGTATTGTGAATGCAGGTTGCGTCGTCGTTCCAGTCGGGTATCGGTAGGTCCGGCATAGCCTGAGGTCGAAGTTTCATCGAATATCGGTTGCGTGGGTAGCGCTTGATATACATTCGTAAATGCACCGTGGATGAATGTACGATTACCAGCATTGTTGTCAAAACGCGAACCGCGGCTGTAGGTCAGACTATTTCCAATTTTCACGCCCTTGGTGATGGTGTTGTCCGTATTGGCTCGAAAAGAAAACCTGCGCTGAAAAGTCTCCATCATGATGCCATCATTGTCGAAGTAATTGAAGGACACGTAGTATTTGTGTGCTTCTGAGCCACCAGAAACTGCCAATTGATGGTCCGTAATGAAGCCATTAGTGACGATTTCATCCATGTAGTTCACTCCTTCACCAAGAGATGCAGGATTAGGAAATGGAGCCTCTTCACCAGCAGCAGTAAAGGCCCTATTCATATTCTCGGCAAATTCAGTAGCGTTCATCGGCCGTGGAATATTACTTACAGGTTCTTGTACTCCCACGTATGCATTGTAGGTCACTGACGGTTTACCAACCTTTCCGCGTTTGGTAGTGATTAGTACAACCCCATTGGCAGCCCGAGCACCATAGATGGCAGTCGATGCCGCATCTTTAAGGATGTCAATGGTTTCGATATCATTAGGATTGATGGTTACTAGCGGGTTTGAGTTCTCATTGTTACCAGCACCCACAATGACTCCATCGATCACATAAAGGGGGTTACTGTTGTTGATTGAGCCAGCTCCACGGATTCTTACAAAGACACCACCTCCAGGCTGACCACCGTTGGTGGTCACATATACACCGGGTACTTTACCTTGTAGTGCCGCATCAAAACTTGGAGTGGCTACTTTACTAATTTCCTCGGCACCCACGGAGACAATTGACCCGCTCACATTGCTTTTCTTTTGTGTGCCATAACCTACCACTACTACTTCATCTAATGCAGCTATATCTTCATCCATCTGCACAGATAAACTGGTACGACCCTCCAGTTGCACTTCTTGTGTGCGGTATCCCGTGTAGGAAATTTCTATAATACCATTGACGTCAGGCACATCAAGACTAAAAGCACCGGATATGTCCGTAGCTGTTCCGATGGAAGTCCCTTTCATAGACACAGTAGCACCGATCAGAGGTTCCCCCGCCTGGTCAGTAACGGTGCCTGAGATCTGAGTTTGTGCCTGCAAGCTCGCAAAGCCGGCAAACAGGATAAACATGCCCATGAGCCGTGCTATCCCTTTTTGTAAGTTAAGGTTTCTCATAAACGTTCGCTATTTGGTTTTTAACAATTGATATGAAATATTTTGTTGAATAAGTTTTGCAAGCATTCGCAACCTCTCAACCTGAGATCCACTGAAAATAGTATATATTTTATAATAGTGGCCCACAGGTTGTACTAATATTATGGTAGGACGCAATTTCCAGTATCTTATTTGCCTGATCCTTCATATTTATACTATTTATTTTGAGATACTGATATTGCCATGATCTTCAGGGGTAGTCCTTACTTCATGAATATTTGGAGGTATGATCTCGAATATCACCAAGTTCTCAACAAGGAGTGTTGCAGACTGCTTTGACCTTTTCAGCCTCCATCTACCAAAGTTTACCTTTCTAGATTGCATTGATGTCAGCAAACATAGCTTGTTTCGGCCTTTACTACTACCATTTTACTTGATAATACTGATGCTTTTTTTGCCTTTGAATATGCATGTTTGTAATTTATAGAAAAAAAAGCAGTAGAATTGCTACCTTATGCGGGGAAGAATTTATTGAATGTCATTGCAGATTTGATGTTGGTTTGAAACTACGGCTAATAGATAGAAGCTTAGGGCACAAGAGGCCCTTCGTCGTTAAAGAAAAGCGCTATCCTAATTTCTTGAAGATCTGGCATTACCATCCCGAACTGGAATTGGTAGTGATCAAGGAAAGTGTAGGTACTCGGTTTGTTGGGGATGGTATTGAAAAATTTAGGCCAAATGAGGTAGTATTGATTGGAAAGAACTTACCACACATGTGGCAAAATGATGAAGAGTATTTTCAACCCAACTCCGGATTAATGGCATCAGCCTTGAGCATCCATTTCAGAGAGGATTTTGTGGGTAGTGAATTCTTGCAGCATTCTTCCGCTCAACATCTTTTAGAGCTATTTGCAAGAGCTAAGAGAGGCATCAAGTTTAACAACTTGCGTTTTCCTGTTCAATCAGCAATCCAGCAGTTGATGCAGGAAAAAGATGACTTTCAAAAGCTAATCAAACTTCTGTTGATATTACATCAACTGGCAAAACATAGTGACACTTCCTTCCTATCAAGTGAAGGCTACTCGAATACCAGAATCAGTGAGGTGTCGGATAGCATACATGAGTACATCTTCGAAAACTTCAATCGCCCTATTCGTCTGGAGGATATTGCGGCTATTGCAGGAATGAACACCTCTGCGTTTAGCCGCTATTTTAAGAGGATTCATCGTAAGACTTTCTCCAGATATTTGATTGAAATACGCATTGGATATGCCTGTAAATTGTTGATGGAGAATAAGAAAAGTATAAGTTCCATCTGTTACGAATCTGGTTTCAACAATTTATCCAATTTTAATAAGCAATTTCTGAAAGTAAAACAGATGAACCCTTCACAGTATATTCGCCTACATCGATAAGGAGTTTTTTTACGACCTATTTCAGATTTAGTGAGTTGCAGTAGTGCAAGTGCTTAAAGGTAATGACACAAGTGACTTTCTATCAATCTAAAATTTGTGTTCTAAGGGACATCTGAAAAGCCTCATCAAGGATCTAATATTCCTTTTGTATGGATAATAGATCTGGGATCGGTTGAGCTTTACCCTGGGATTGGCTGGATTTCTGCGTAAAAACCATAGCAGTCCTCCATGATGATTAACATTAAATGATCTGGCAGGTGCACAGATCATCGCCACTAAGTATGATTGTGACTAACGAATATGCTACTCGGGAGTAGGGTTGTTGGTACGATTCGTGCAACTAGGAACAATGGACAGCCTTAGGCCTAGATTTGCTCGTATGAAAAAGATCCTAGTCTATTTTCTAGTATTTGTCGTAGGCGTGATGGACGCTCAATCGCCCATTACAATGGAAATTCCAATGCGAGATGGAAAAATGCTTGCTGGGGATTTATACCTTCCTAGTGCTACCAGTCGATTTCCCACACTTTTTGTCTTTACACCCTATGGTAAATTCTTTTACTCACTGAATGGGCTTCCTCTTGGAATAGATAAAATTGCTGACAGTGATTATGCCATCGTGATCGTCGATTGGCGATGTAGATTTGCTTCTCTCTCGGCATGTGCCACTGGATCAACTAATGGAGAAGATGGCTACGATGTAATCGAGTGGATCGCTGAGCAACCATGGTCAAATGGAAAGGTTGGAATGTATGGACCATCGGCATTGGGGAATGTGCAATTCCAGACCGCTCGCGAGCAACCTCCAAGTCTTGTGGCTTGTGTACCAGAAGTAGCAGCACCACATTTTTCTTACGACCAATATTATCAGGGAGGCATACTTAAACTGGCCAGTGTACAGACATTAGATCTGCTTTTTGGTTTTGTAGGTCCAATAGTCAACTCACCGTACTTTAATTTCTTCTGGGAGATTGCTGAAAATGGTAGTATGTATCCAGAAAGGATTGATATTCCCATGTTGCTGGTCGGAGGTTGGTTTGATCACAATGTCGATCAATTGGTGCGATTTACGGATACCTTATACAGTAGCTCACAGGAAATGGTGCGCGATCAACATAGAACTTTGATTGGCCCTTGGGTACATGGAGGCGCTGGCCAAGCAAATGTAGGTAGTGCTGTCCAAGGTGATCTATTTTTTCCTGAAGCGGAAGGCTTCAACACAGAGTTTGCTTTGGAGTTTTTCAATTATCACCTGCGTGAGCAAGATAATGGGTGGAACAATCGCGCTCGAATAACATACTTTCAGATGGGAGAGGATGCTTGGGTCGAATCAGTTTCTTGGCCACCATCTGCTGCTGAACGGCAGCACTATTTTTTGCATAGTGACATGGGCATACGTAAAGAACCTCCACCAGAAACAGGCGCTCATGTCAGTTTCACGTATAATCCCGAGGATCCCTCACCGACTGTTGGCGGAAAGACTTTGAATCTAAGTTTAGTTCAGGGACCGCTAGACCAGCGTGAGTTGGTCGAGGCACGTGATGATGCTTTAATCTTTAGCACGGAGGCATTGAGTGAAAACTTAGCTGTTGTTGGCAAGATCGATGTTAAGTTATTCGTTTCCTCCAACCGTCCTGACACAGACTTTGCGGTTCGAATTACGGATGTGTATCCAGATGGCCGATCCATCTTGCTACTGGATGATATTCAACGGATGCGATTTCGCAATGGATTTACGACCCGAGATACAGCCTTTATGGAACCTGATGAGGTATATAATATCACACTAACCCTTGATGATATTGCCCATACCTTTGGGCCTGGTCATCGTTTACGTCTCATTATCACATCCTCCAATTATCCGCAGTATAACCGAAATATGAATACCGGTGGACAGATGCATCCGGATGGAAATATGGATACATTGGTTCATGCTCTGGTGGCAAGAAATTCTGTATTTATGGAAAGCCAAGCCGCCTCTGCTCTCATTCTTCCCATTTTATCCAATCCAACGGTATATGTCTTCAACCACAGTACGCAAATACTGAACGTATCTCCTAATCCGGCAAGGGATCAGATCAGTATTTCGGGTCTTCCAAAAGAGCGTGTAACGATGCAGCTTCATGATGCTAGAGGTATGCATATAGGCTCAATATCTACAGCTGGTTTTGACGAAGAGAACATAGATATTTCCTTCTTGCCAAAAGGTCTTTATGTCCTACAAGTAGTTTCCAAGTCATCGTACTATTTGGCGAAGTTTATGGTGTATTGATGGACGCCTTTCGGACAGGTTTCTGAACAGAGGTCAGCACTTCTGTGAATCTTTTACCAATCAACAGCCCTTGCAGCACTGATCATTATCTCCTATTTTACGTGCTTAATTTAATTCCAATGTATATGCGATCACTTTGGATTTTGGAGTCTATGAATAGGTCTCTTTGTCGAATTTTTGTTTCGTGTAGTATGGTAATGATGTTGTACATCAACCTTTCTGCCCAAGGAGATGTAATTGGTACCATAACCATTGAAAGTGGAGACTATGAGCGATACAATACGCCTGTCTATGCGGATATCTCACATTTCAACCTAAATGCCAGTGATTCAATCTCACTGGTGGAGGTTGTGGATGGTCAGCGACACTTGATCAGTTCACAAATTGATCGCAGTGACAGAACCATTCTGTGGTGGATCGTGCATGGAAAAACTTCAAGACAGCGTGTACGTCACTACGAAATTGTGGCTGGGATGGATGGGGAATCCAAGTCAATGGAATCCACTGATAACACAATGACATTGATCATAAAACAGGAGGAGACGCCTGTGTTTGCTTATCAATATGGGAAGGCTCCGGTTCCAGAGGGGGTCTCAGAGATCTTCAGTAGGGCTGGCTACATTCATCCACTTTGGTCTCCGGCCGGTCAAATATTAACAAGAATTCAACCTCCTGATCACTATCACCACTATGGAATTTGGAATCCATGGACCCATACGGAATACAAAGGTAGGGAAGTCGATTTTTGGAATTTAGCGAAAGATCAAGGTCGCGTTGATGTGTCAGGAAAACCTGCAGTCAATACGGGATCTATTTATGGAGAGATCTCAACTGTGCATAGGCATATAGTTCATGCAGATAGCCAATACACAAAAGAGACAGAGGTGCTTCGCGAAGAGTTGAGCCTACGGGCTTGGAATATTGACCCAGGTCAAAGGGCGTGGCTTGTGGATGTATCTTCCACACTCAATTGCAGCAGTAGTGATCCCCTGACAATCAAAGCATATCGCTACCAGGGATTCGGTTTTCGTGCTCGTGAGAATTGGAATGATGAAAATCTCCATATGCTGACCTCCGAAGGGTATGATAAGAGTACGGGTAATGCCACTCGAGCAAAGTGGTGTAAGGTCAGTGGGCCTACGGACAACGGTATGGCAGGTATATCCTTTATGACCCACCCAGAAAACTACAATTACCCGGAGCAATTACGCATTTGGCCCACAGGAGCTAATGAAGGTGAGGAGAATGTATTTGTGAATTTTAACCCTGCCCAAGATCGCGATTGGATCATCCACCCGGGGAAGGACAAGGTGTTAAAATATCGCATGTTGGTATATGATGGTACCATCGATAGCCTAACCGCAGAAAGGTACTGGCATGATTTTGCTCATCCACCAAGTGTGCAGATCCAGAAGCTTACACCGCTGCAAGGAAAGCGGATCTTGGTTTATACCAGAAATGGAGAGGGCTATAGACATGAGAATATTCCATTCACCATTAAAGCTTTGACAAAGCTGGGAACTGAACATGGCTTCGCGGTCGATGCTACTGAGGATGCAGGTGTTTTTACACCTGCGAATTTAGCACGCTACGATGCACTCATATTCTCTAATACCAATAATAAGATTTTTGATACTGAAGGGCAGCGGACCGCTCTACAGAGCTACATCAGGAAAGGTGGAGGGTTTGTGGGTATTCACATCGCATCTGGCTCTGAAAGAGATTGGCCATGGTATTGGAAGATGATTGGTGGTACTTTTTTCCGGCATCCGAAGAAGCAAGTATTCTCAGTAGATGTAGTCGACAAGGCCCACCCCTCCACATATTTTCTTCCTGAGAGATGGGAAACTAAAGATGAATGTTACTTTCACAAGCACTACAATCCAACTGCTCATGTGTTATTAACTGCTGACTTGGCTACGGTTGAGGATGATAAGAAGGAGGACTACCCGGGAGATACTTTTGGAAATGCACTTCCCATAGCATGGTGTAATACCTTCGATGGAGGTAGACAGTGGTTCACCGCCTTAGGCCATGATGCCGAACGATATGAAGATCCACAATTTATGCGCCATATTCTCGGAGGCATTCAGTGGGTGATAGAATGAACCGCCCAAGATTTTTTGGTATTTTGAAGTGGAATCATATGCAACATCTGGAGAGATAAGAAATCTACCTTTTTACCAATAATTTGGTGAGAACAACTAAAGCACTTTAATTAAAAACTAAATATGAACAAGCACCAAGCGCCTACATTGAGCCGACGATCTTACTTGAAAAGATCAGCCCTAGCTACTTCCGGACTTTTGGTTCCGACCATCGTTCCGGCTTCTGTTGTATTTGGAAAGAATGCACCAAGTGACAAGATCAATATTGGTCAGATCGGTTGCGGTCGGATTGCACGTTCACATGACCTGCCAGACACTATGAAATATGATGTAGCACGCATAGTGGCAGTCGCGGATTGTGATAAGAAGAGGGCGGAGGAGTGTAAAGAGCTGGTAGAAAATTGGTATAAGACCAATCGAGGTTCGGAGAAAATGGTAGATGTAAAGGTCTATCAAGATTATCGGGAGATGCTATTAGATCCAGCCATCGATGCAGTGATGATAAGTACGCCTGATCATTGGCATGCCCAGCCAGCTATAGAGTCGGCTCTTGCCGGAAAGGATGTGTATTTACAAAAGCCCACTTCACTCACAGTTGCAGAAGGGCGTGCGATGGCAGATTGTATTCGGCAGAAGGGCACCATTCTACAGGTGGGTACGCAGCAAAGATCAAGCGCACAATTTCGCATTGCTGCTGAATTGGTTCGCAATGGTCGTATTGGCCGGTTGCACACCGTAAGGATCGGGTTGCCTGGAGATCCTCCTGGACCTCCCGAACCGATGATGCCTGTACCCAAAAACCTGGATTATGATATGTGGTTGGGATCGACGCCAGAGACCTTCTATACCAAAAATGGGGTGCACCCCCATGAGGGTTATTCTAGACCAGGCTGGTTAAGGCGCGAACAATTTGGTGCCGGCATGATTACAGGTTGGGGCCAACATCACATCGACTCTGCTTATTGGGGTATGAATACGGAATATACAGGTCCAGTCGAAGTGTCGGCTGTTGCGGAATTTCCGCGAAGTGGCCTTTGGGATGTCCATGGTGATTTCATGGTTAAACTGCGCTACGAAGATGACATTTCCATGTATATAAGTGGAGGATATACCAATGGCATTAGATATGAGGGTACGGACGGTTGGATCTTTGTCTCTCGCGGCAACTACCAGGCTACAGCGAGTGATCCCGTGGCTCAGGAGGCAAGTGCCAAAGCTTTAGACGCGAGTGAAAGATCGATACTGACTTCTGAAATTCAAGATTCCGAAACAAAGCTCTATGTCAGTGAAGATCAGCACGGAAACTGGTTGGATTGCATCAAATCTCGAGAAGCTCCGATTTCTACTGCGGAGGTCGGACATCGCGTTTGCACAACCTGCTTGATTAGCCACATTGCTATGAAATTGCCACGAAAATTGCAGTGGGATCCAGCAAATGAAAGATTCAGGGAAGATGATGAAGCTAATGCCATGTTGAGCCGCACTCAGCGAGCACCGTGGGGATATGAAAACATCGATATGGGATGATCTAATTCTACTTTTTGTAAGCTTTTCGTGTGTTTAAGAGGCCCACATCGTATTGATAACAAATTGAAGCTTTCAACGTTAAAACCTTTTGAAAATACCGAATTCGGCATAGATTTGGTAGCATTTTAGCCAACAATTGACCGTGTGTTGACATCTTTAGGACCATCGAGGCAGTCAGCAATAATGCTGCTGATTTCTTCTCTTATATACTCAAATTCTGTGCACGCGCAGGGGCCTGCAGCTATGGCAGCGTCGCTCAGCCTAGGTAGTGCGCTCGATTTTGGAGCCAACTATCTAATGGCACCTCTGGCCGATTCTACCAGCTCAGCGTCTGCAATCTGGGACTTCGCCGATTGGGAAACACGAAGATTTAATCCATACAAGGCCGAGGATGTAAAGTTTCCCATTCAGATTGACTTTGCAGATTCGACGTTTGCCTTGCCAATGGCAAGAAAGATGGTAGTAACTTCTCGGTATGGTTGGCGCAATGGAGAACTTCATCGTGGCATTGATCTTGACCTCATCACTGGTGATGATGTATATGCATTATTAGGAGGTAAGGTTAGGTATGTGAAATACCATACAGGCCATGGCAAGACCGTGGTCATTAGGCATGCCAATGGACTCGAGACCGTTTATGCGCACTTGTCCAAACAATTGGTTAAGGTAAACGATATTGTGAAGAAGGGTCATTTAATTGGCAAAGGAGGTACCAGTGGTAATGCTAGGGGAAGCCATCTGCACCTAGAAGTACGTTTTCAGGGTCGCACGCTGAACCCAGAATCCTTCTTTGATTTTACGAAGAGCGATCACATCAGAGCCAAGCGCCTTTGGGTTACAAAGGCCTATGCCAATCCCAGAAATTACTCATCGGTACGACCTTCAAGACTACCCGTTTTGACTAACTATCCGACACCAAAAATTGAAAAACCTAAGTCAGAGGTGGCGGTAAAAGAAAAGCCGATTCCCAGGGAGGGAGCGGATCAATCAATCCAGCCCAAGAAAGAGATTCCAATAGAAGTAGCATCACAAGAGCCAAAAAGATTGTCAATTAACGGCAATGTGAAGTATAATCAGAAAAATCCATATGTTATTAAATATGGAGATACGCTATACAGTCTGGCAAGGGCTCATCATACCACAGTCGATGGCATTTGTAAGGAAAACGGCATTCCAGATGCCTTTAAAATCAAAGTAGGTCAAAAGGTAATTCTTGATTTTTGAACCCATCCCTGAACTAGACATCTTTACCCTTCATCATTTTATTCCAATAGAGATAAGGTAGTACATATTTCTTTAGTATCCAAAGCCTCCAGTGTTCCTTAGCAGAGTCAAAAACGAGCATCTGTTTTAGTTTGGGATCAGGTGTAAATTTATTGTCATAGTCGAATTCAGCCAAAACCATTTTACCATATCCCGTGATTAAGGGACATGAGGAGTATCCATTGTATTTTCTATCAGTCAATAGATCTTGATCCATCAATTTCATAATATTCGCCACAACTATGGGTGCCTGTTTTCTAATGGCTGCCCCTGTTTTTGCTGTTGGCAATCCAGCAACATCTCCCAATCCAAATATATTTTTGAAAGTATTATGTTGCAAAGTCTGATGATCTACATCTACCCATCCGTCTTGATTGGAGAGACTCGAGTTTTTTATAAAGTCAGGAGGTGATTGTGGTGGTGCTAAGTGCATCATATCATAATGGATACCAATCAATCCATTTTCTCGAAACTCTTCAACCTCTTTGTGATTATATTCTTTCTCATGATCTGCCATTTTGTACCATGCAATCTTTTTATTGGCATCCACACGGACAAGTTCATAACCAAAGCGGAGATTGATATCATGTCTATCCACTACCTTCATTAAAGTAGATGCTATACGTGGGATACCAAAGATCACCGTACCTGGCGTGGCAAATATGATGTTTGATTTGTCGGCCAGATTCGACCGTCGTATATGATCCGCTGCGAGGTACATGATCTTTTGGGGTGCCCCTCCACATTTGATGGGAGTTGTAGGTTGGGTAAATAGTGCCGTACCTCCCTTGAAGTTCTTCAACACTTCCCAGGTATGCTCAGGGTCTGTGTAATTACTGCAAACTTGGTCTTTGTCCATAGCTTCTTCCAACCCGTCCACCAGTGTAGGATCGATTTTTAGTCCTGGACAGACAACCAGATATTGATAGTTATATGACTCATTGCTGGCAGAAACCATAATATTTTGTTCTGGATCAAAGGAAGCAGCGTAATCCTTAATCCATTCTACACCCTGCGGTATCAAAGTTCCCATAGACCTTGCTGTGTCTGCAAAATCGTATGTGTTAGCTCCCACTAAGGTCCAGGCAGGCTGATAATAGTGCGTTTCCGACGGTTCGATCAATCCAATGGAAAGACTTGGTCTTGCTTTCTTTAATTGTGAAGCTACCATAATGCCGGCTGTACCCCCACCGATGATCAGTACTTCGAATTTTTTCATTTTGCTTTGCCTTTGGGGTAAAGTTGACTAATAAAATCTTGATAGACTGTGACTACTGTCACAGAGATGGTCATACTTTCGCAACACTTTTCCAGCGAAACTGTAAGTTTCATCGTGACCGAGCCTTGGCGGTAAGTTTCAGTATCAGTGGAGACCTGATAAGAACCTATCGGGTCTATATTTTAGCATCACGATTGACCTTGGGATTGGTGAGATATTAACCAAAATCTTGACAACCACTGATTTCGACCAAAACGATCAGTCATCTGCCTTCCAATTTTGCATGGGTTGATTATAGCACGATGGTGTATGTAGGTCTCATTTTACTCGAGCTACTTTATCCGTCACCAACTAGGATTTAAGGATAGTTGCGCACTCTAATTATGTACGCTTCCAATGGGTTTTTAACTAGTAGTTGATTGATATCAGTCTCACTGAAGCCTCTTTTTACAAGTATGGGAAAGAGTAATTCAAAAATAGGCGTGTAAGGTTGGTATTTATCTTGTGATTTGTCACCCACAGTATACCACCCGGCATCGTGTGAAATCAGTGTGCGATGTAAAAATCCAGCTTCTTTTAGGTTTGATATCATGTCTACATATCGGTAGAGTTTAGTTGAGTCACCATTGGTCGGATGTACCCATCCCAATCCATCCAGTGAGATCCATGCTCCTTCCCTCGCTTGGTTCAGATGGCCTTCTTTAGTGCCGCGTTGAGCGTGAGTCCAAACAAATGCTTCTGGGGCCACCCCATGTTCTCGAAGTAGGGAGATCTGTAGTGCAGCAGTTTGATCTGTTCCTGTATGGGATACGATGGTGAGCCCAGTTGCCAGGTGAGTTTTTGCCGCTGCAAGAACCAATTTCTGGTCATTGGAGGTCAGGTTCTCCCTTGCATCAAGACCAATTTTAATAAAGCCCGGCCTTACTTGCCCACCACCAATGCCAACATTGAACTCGTTAATCCAGATTTCTGCGATTTCTTCGGCTGTCTGCTCGTAAAAGCTTTGCGGAATGTGTTGATATTTTCGGGCAGCATAGTATCCGGTATTGGTTAAGATTTGCAAGCCTGTAACCTTTGCAATTTCTAGAAGCAATTGTGGATTGCGTCCTAGATAAGCTGGTGTACATTCCAGGAAAGTGCGCACTCCATTTTCCTTCATGCCCTGCAGGTAAGGCAAAATGATGCGCAGTGCATCTTCATTGTTCCATTGGCCTTTATCTAGTTTATCTGCCCCTGACCAATCCAGGAAAACATGTTCGTGGATTAGGGCAAGCCCCATACTATCGGCTGCAATCGGACCTGTGATGGTCATAATTGATCCTTCGGTCTGATTTAACAGGGAGTGTTGACCCACCAGCAGCGTTGAGCTGACCAATGTGCAGATATAGATGGAAAGGTATCTATTCATCCGATTAGACAAAGAGCAGTTCTTTTCATTGTAGTGCCATGGTCTGCATCTGTGGAGAATTTCCTTCGCCGAGCAAATCATCCCAAATGTCGACGTCATTATTTAGTCTCTTGACTCTCCTATACGCCAATCTGCTGTCAAGGTAATCAGTAAAAGTCGAACCACTGCTACCACAAATGATTCGGCACGAATACCAATTTGATCTCGTCCTATTCACGTGCGTAATATTCATCTATTTTGTGCCCCATAAATTGATCAGAATCAATGAAGCCTACCATATTAAAGACACTTTCCTTTACGGACCAAGTGTAGGTGAATGTGCGTCCAACAGCGGAGAGATCTCCCAAGGAGATGATGGTTTCGGTGAGGTAGTCAGGAGTAGCTTTGTAGGTGCCAAATGAAAAATTATCTACACCCCCGGTCTCCCGATACCGCAAGGCATAAAAGTAACCAGGAGTAAAGATTTTAAATCCATAATGATTTCTGGGTAATGGCACAGCCATCTGCCGTTCTCCATTGGCCCATTTTTCCAATTTCCAGGATCCAGCCAGGAGGCTGGTACCTTCAACCTGACTGATTGGCGGTTCAATACGTTGATAGATTTCCTCAAGTGCACTTCCATCGGTGGCTCCACCTCTGATAACACCCTCTTGGGTAAAAAGGTCACCTTCAAAGATGCAGGTAAATGTCTGAGGAAAATCTACTAGCGTACTATCCCAGCTGTGGTAATCTATGTATTCCGTGAATTCATCGCCCAGCTGAATGTAAGTACCTCCCCCAGTACCCAGCAGTGTGCCAGTTTCCTTGTGGTAACGTACTACGGCGAATCGATTTCGTGTAAATATCTTCAGTGCTACAACCTCTGAGTCGTTGGTGAATTCATCGGATTCTCCTTCTCCCGTATGGGCAAGCTTGGCTGCGCGTAATTGCCAAGTGCCCTCAAGCGTATTTCGTCGAATGTCAGTGTCGATTCGCTCCATCCTGTCAATCGGAGGTGGAGCTGGTGGTAGTGTGACTGGTGGGGCTTCAGCTGTTTTTTTAGCAGTTGGTGCGTTACAGCTGAGTAGAACGGCGCAAATGGCCAAACTTCTCAAGACTTCTTCCATCATCATTTCTGTTTTTGATTCATCTCAATGCCATGGGCTTATATATCTCGAACACATCTACCGAGTGGTTCGCCAACTATTCGGTCTTGTACTCATGCACGGCTACATTAATATAGTCAAAATCTTCGTTAAAGAGGTAGTGCTCTTCTAAAATCATTGCTTAGAATTGGCTCACTACATTGTGTCTCTTGCTAATTTTTCAGAAATTTCTTTCATGCCTTGAGTTTTTTCAGAAGAATATTCGGATCAGAAGCCTGTTTCAAACGGTCGTCATCTCTCCGTTCCTCGTCTGCTTTACACCAAATCTTTAGCAGCTTGACGTCAGTATTCCAAGATGTCCCATCAAAGAATGCTAGGCCCTTATGATCTCTCACTTTGTACAAAGACTTACTTCCATAACAGGTGCCCAGATACACTTTTTCTAAATCCTGTTCCTTCGCCCAATTAATGACATACCACATCATCCATTTGCCCAGTGAATGAGAGCGCATGAGCTCAACATTGAAAAAGCTAAACCAGTAGTGGAGCATTTTTCCTTCGATGGCAGCAAGCACAAATCCAACATCTCCTAACGTTTGACTTTGGAAATTAAAAACATGAGTTCCCGTTTCCAAGTTGCAGATGTATTGGAAGCGCTGCACCGATAGATGATCTCCTATTCTCTCATTTGCATACGCCAAACAGAAGGACTCAAACGTTTTGTGTGTTTCTAAAAATTGGACTTTAGGATGACAAGAAACTGTGATATCTAATTCGGCAATTTTTCTCTGCACACGGCGATTTTCTGAAGTGTCCTGAAATCGGTCTATGTCAACTCGTAGGCTGCGTGCCAAATAAAATAATTCGCCTCTTATCTGAGTGTTGGCCGAGTAGGGCAGAAATCCCTGTTCGTAGATCCTTGGCAACTCTTCCTGCAATTCTTTAAGGCAGTAAATGCCGTAGTTGAAGGTATATGATGGATAATGTGGTTTGCCTTCAGAGAAAAATATTTTCATTATAAAAGAATTAGTAATTACTTTTTACAAAGTGCAATAGGCCTTCCATTTTTCTCTTCACAATTGATGAGGACCCTAAATAATTGTTATGCATGAAACTAAAGATCAATGTTTTTCCTTGGTCGGTCTTTAGATAGCCACTCAGGCAATGACTTCCGGACAGTGTTCCCGTCTTAGCATAGATGTACGGCTCCGCTCCATCGATATTTTTATACCAGTGCCGCAATGTGCCAGATTGACCACCAGCAGCAAAAATTAATTTTATTTCTTCCCAACTCATTTCTTTTAGTAGCTGACTTAACACCGTCACCAATGCTGCTGGAGAAATTAAATTATATCTGGATAGTCCTGATCCATCTACCCACTGTATCTCATCTTTGATTTGATCCAAGTACTCATTTTGCATATGGTTGATGATCTCTTTCGGATAAAGATTGCCAAAAGTAGCACCAGCACACATCAGTAATAATTGCTCGGCCATAAAATTGTCACTGTCCTGCATCATAATTTGATAGGCTTCCACTGCCCTGGTGCTAAATACCGCATTAGCACCAGTCTGATCAGGACATTGGTGAGATATCTTCACTTCATGTGATGTAATTTGATTCAGCAGTGTTCGGAACGCATGCTCGGACATATGCATCGGTATATTGAGTGCGAAATCATCACTCTCTTCTGGGGGCAAAGAGATTTCAAATTTATTGGACTGAGGTGTTCGCATATATCTCAACACAGAATCTAGAGAAATGGTGTGATTAAAGGCACGGGGGAAGAAGTCGAGCAATCGAGTTGAATCTTTGGCTTTGGTGTACCACATTTGGTTGGCATATAGGGGAAACGAAGAACGCTCAGTCTGATATGCGTAAGTATAGTCATCCCAAGCCCAACCTGGACCAAGTGGTTTGAAGAAGACATGATTTTGACAAAAGGTCAATCCTTCTGGAGAATCTGGTAATATACGGAGGCTGTTTGGTTGATCTTCGAACTTTGGATGTAGAGTAGTTGGGTCGGCCATGCCCCAGATATAGTGGTGGTTCTCAATGGTCTTATACGTATGGGAGATGAGTGAGTCTCCCAGGGTCTTCATCGCCGTATAAAGGGTGAGTATTTTTATGTTGGACGCGGGAATAAACAATTTATGTGCATTAAACGCATAGATTTCTTTGTCGACTTCTGGGTCATAGATTTGTATGCCGTACAGATGGTCGTTGAAGAGGCCGTTACTTTGGATTCGCTCATCGAGGGTGCGCTGAACATTTCTTTTGTGGCTATGACAGCTGATCAAGAAACTACTAACGAGAATCACGAGAACGCTTAATATATACAGGTTTAATTTTCCCATTCTTTCTCATCTTGGAGGAGTGCACAGCCAAGTCCCGATTCATTGGGATACACTGGCTTACCATATTGAAAGGAAACTCCTTTGGCAATATCACGTTTAAGCAACATGTTTCCATCCAGATCGACAAAATCTACTAGAGAAATGAGTTGTGCTGCGGCACTAATGCCAATAGAAGACTCAGTCATACATCCGATCATGATTTGCATGCCCAATGATTTTGCCTGACCAATCATCTGCAATGCCGGTGTAATTCCGCCGCATTTCATCAATTTGATATTTATGCCGTCAAAATACCGGTGACAAGTAGCCACATCTTCTTTTCCTTGGCAGCTCTCATCCGCAATAATCGGTATAGATAAAATCGATCGAAATTGTTTGGTGGCTGCGTAATTACTTCGTGCAAACGGTTGTTCGATCAGATCAATATTTAAGTGTTCCAACCTGGTTTTGATGTCAGCTGCCTGAGCCTCGCTCCATCCCTCATTTGCGTCAATCCGCAGGGTGTGATTAGTGATTTCTGAAACAGCATTTAATATGGCCAGATCATGGTCTGTACCAAGTTTGATTTTATATATCGGCCACGGTTTTCGTAGGATTTTATCTTGCATGGATTGTGGGTCACTTATGCCAATGGTGTATGATGTGTAGGCTGGCTCATGCTTATCTTCAATCCCCAAGTAATCTCGGATTCGCAAGCCATTTAATTTTCCATAAAGATCATAGGCTGCACAATCGAGTGCTGAGCAAATAAAGGGATCTTCTGGGAAGAGCTTGATAATCTTTTGGTAAAAGTCTTCTGGGGAATCCAACTGGACATCTTCAAGGAACCGCCTTTTTTTTACCAGTTTTACAATAACATCTTCAAGGATAATTCCATAGTAGTTTATTTCAGAAATCTCTCCAAGGCCACATTGCCCACTTTGCTCGATTTTTACCACTAAACATCTACGGTGTGCGTAGGATCCTTTGGCAATGGTAAATGGTCCATCAAGTTCGAGATGATATATTTTCCATGATATTGTCATGGCTTTAAAAGACAGCAGATTCGAGTAGGGTCAGCGAGAGTCTGTCGGCATTAAATTTTGCTCGAATTCCCTGTGGTAAGGTACACTGATGATCAATATGCCCAAAAGAAAAGCCATAACAAGCCGGCACCCTTAATGCCCTAAAATGCCCTTCTAAGGTTTCAGCTAGACTCAGAGATTTATCCTCTGGATCTGGCTGGCAGTCATTGAATATTCCAAGAATTATTCCGGCAGCTTGGTGTAAATCTGTTGCCTGAAAAAGTTGTACCAACATGCGATCGATGCGATAAGGTTTTTCACCGATGTCTTCAATGAAGACCAGTTTGTCTTTGTAAATAGGCGACCAAGGTGTTCCGGCAAGAGCAGCCATCAGTGAAAGATTGCCACCGACGAGTGGTCCTTCTGCCGTGCCAGGAAAAATCTGATAAGATTTAAAGTAGGGTTTGGTATGCGCTAAAGCACGATTTTTGGAAGCATTACGAATGGTTACTGGATCAGTATTAAAAATTATTTTTTTAAGGATTGACAAAGTATAGTCGGTAGGTTTTGAGGTAGCCACCGGTCCATGGATCGATACCAGCTGACTCTTTTCTAAGAGAGCCATATGAAGTGCGGTCACATCGCTATAGCCAATCAGCAACTTGGGATTGCGACGAATCAAATCATAGTCAAGTAAGGGTAGGAGGCGAGTGCAGCCATATCCTCCCCTCAGGCACCAGATGGCGTCGATATCGGGACGCTTAAACATAGTATGCAGATCAGCGGTTCGTTCGCTATCAGTTCCTGCTATGTAGCCCAAAGCTTTGTTGGCATGTGCACCCAATATGGGATTAAGATTTAGGCGCTGAACAGTTTCAAGGGCTTGTTGAATTTTCTCCTTAGGCACAGGACTACCGGGGGCAACCAACCCCACATTATCGCCTTCCTTGAGCTTTGCTGGCTTGATAAGTGATTCACTCTTGCTCCAAGAAGAGATGGGCTGCATGCCTAGCGCCATGGCGAAGCGATTGAAATCTCTTCTTTTCATAAGATAAATGTAGGTATTTACTGGTGAGAAAGCAGTTTAGCCTTGCTAAATCTAGAGGCGCGCGCGCTGACTTTTCAAGGTAAGAGCAGTGGCGTTGTTGAGAACAAAGGATCACAATTTTTCTCCCATGGTTTTCGGACACTCTTTTATATTATTATATTTTACCATTTTATAGATTTAACATTTCCTCAATCTGCATATGCCTTCTTTTACTAAGTTTTTTGTCTTCTGCTTTGCTTTATTATGGGCGGACTTATCTCAAGGTGAGACTGTCTTACTCAAGAACGAAAGCTCTATTGTTCCCATCCAAAATCTGGAGCTTTTTGACCTACATATAGTTACGATTGGAGTCCAGCAGCCAAGTAAAATTTTAGAACGTGTTTCATTTCACAAGGCAGTGACCACGCATGTCAAGACGATGGATGATCTGGATGAGGTTAAAACTTCTGTTGGTGAGATGTACCTTTTCGTCATCGGAAGCCAACAAGATAATCGACTTAGAGACTGGCTCAGTCGTTCTCCTAACATCCAATCAATAGTCTGTTTCATTGATAGACCGCCGGTTGCAATTGAGCATGCTGATGCCATTGTGTATCATAATCCTAAGGTGATTGGCGACGAATTAGCGCTCATTGATCTGATATGGGGCGTCGAGCCCTTTGAGGGTATTTTGTCAAGGGATTTTGGAGATTTTGATCTTGGACAAGGACTGACTACTGCAGCCCAACTCAGACTAGGATACCCAGATCTACTGCAGGCATATGCATATCGACCGCTGCAAGATAGTATGGATGTTATCATGAAGGAAGCGATCGATGCACGGGCCTTTCCTGGAGCACAGTTACTAGTAGTTCATGATAACGAGGTAGTGATCGACAAAGTCTATGGCCATCGCACCTATGAGGCGGCAAAACCAGTACAACATCAAGATCTTTATGACTTGGCTTCCATAACCAAAGTTAGTTCTGCAGTACCAGCGCTCATGTATATGTTGGATCAGAAATTGATCAACCTCGATGATCCACTTTGCGACCATCTCCCATCGTTTTGCCGGTCAGATAAAAAGACGATTACCTTACGGCAAGCTCTGGCTCACAACGGGCGGCTTCAGCCCTACATTGTCTATTGGCAAGCAGCCATTAAGAAAAATGGAAAATTTAAGGCAAGGTCTTTTCACAAAGAACTTAGTTCAAAATATGTAATTAAGATAACTGATAGTCTATTCTTGCATAGGAAGTATAAAAGGAAGATCGATCGAGCGATTAAAAAATCCGATTTGAATCCCGAACCTGGATACGTGTATTCTGGATTAACATTTTTGTTGTATCCCGATCTGGTCCGCGAAAAGTTAGATCTGCCCATTGATTCCTTCCTTTATCAATATTATTACTGGCCTTTGGGTGCAGAATCTTTGACATATCGTCCATTGGATAGATTCTCACTAGGTGATATCGTTCCCACGGAAATCGATACGGTCTTTAGAAATCAACTTGTACACGGAATGGTGCATGACGAAGCAGCCGCTATGTTAGATGGTGTATCATGCAATGCAGGTCTATTTAGCAATGCCAGAGATCTTGCCAAGCTCTCTGCAATGTTCCTGAATAAGGGCACTTATGGAGGCAAGCGCTTTATTTCTGAAGAGGTCGTCCAAGAATTTATCCGTTGCGCTTTTTGTAGTGAAGGAAACCGTCGTGGATTGGGATTTGATAAACCTCTGCTAGCATATAATCCCAGATATAGTTATGTGGCTGAGTCTGCCAGTCCAGAAAGCTTTGGGCATTCTGGATTTACCGGCACTTTCTTTTGGATGGACCCTACAAATAAAACCATTCTCATCTTACTGAGTAATCGTGTTTATCCCTCGCGCAATCAAAGAAGTCTCTATACCCTTGGCATTCGTCCTAGGTTGCATCAAGCGATTTACGATTTCCTTGACCATGCTCAATAGGTCGAAGCCTTGATTGTTTCCATTGTTATTTGTTCTAGCAGTGCTTTAAGTATCTAGATCTGACTGCTCCAGGTGGGCACAAAAAAAGGGTGCGACCTATTTAGTGCACCCTTTTAAAACTTGCAAGTTGATTGGTAACTTAGACTCCTTGGGCGATCCTTTCGCAAAGATCATAGAGTCTTGCTGAGTAACCTGCCTCGTTATCATACCAGCTAACCACCTTTACAAAATTGCCATCCAACACTTCTGTCATCAAAGAATCAAATATGGAAGAATGGGGATTTTGTAAAATATCAGTTGAGACGATTGGATCTTCACAGTACTCTAAGATGCCCTTAAGGTCACCTTCAGCGCCAGCTTTAAATACTCCATTGATCTCTTCTTTGGTAGTAGATTTTTCCACCAGGCAATTGAGTTCAATGAGTGAGCCAGTAACTACCGGGACTCGAAGGGCAATGGCGGATAATTTACCCGCTACAGGTGGCACAACTTTCCCGACTGCTGTTGCAGCTCCAGTAGAGGTAGGTACGATGTTGATACCGGCTGCACGTGCTCTGCGCAAGTCGCTATGTGGCCCATCTTGAATATTTTGATCTCCAGTGTAGGCATGGGTAGTTGTCATACTGCCCACTTTTAAACCCCAGTTATCATTGACAAGTTTTGCAACCGGAGCCAAACAATTGGTGGTACAACTGGCATTGGAAAAAATATTTTCGTTCAGGTCTAGTTCGTCGTCATTTACACCTAGTACGATGGTTTTGATCCCATCTCCCTTACCTGGCGCAGAGATCACTACTTTCTTGGCACCCGCTTCCAGATGCAGGCCTGCTTTTTCAGCAGTTCTAAAAATTCCGGTACATTCCAGCACAATATCCACACCCATTTCTTTCCAAGGAAGGTTAGCGGGATTTCTTTCTGCAGAAGCACGAATTTCTTTTCCATTCACGATCAGAAATTCATCATTCGACGATACAGTACCGTCAAATTTCCCTTGCGCAGAATCGTATTTCAGCAAGTGGGCCAATGTGGCGTTATCAGTTAGATCATTGATCGCAACGACTTCCAGATCTGAAGATTCCAAAAGGTTTCTAAATGTCAGTCTACCGATTCGACCAAATCCATTAATGGCAATTTTCTTTGACATGGTATGATTCTTTGATTAGTTTAAAATTAGCTCTCGAATTAGAGTGGGCAAAAATAACATTTTGAGACTTACTATTAGGTGCATTCAATGCTAAGTTTGTGCAAACAATGTAATGATTCTTGTCAACACTGGATATGGCTTGAGATCATTGTTTATGGTGGGCAGTTCTAAAAATAGATGGCTGCGAGGAGGTTGCAGCCATCTGAGTGGGTGGTAGCCCCTAGGGGAATCGAACCCCTGTTTCAAGGATGAAAACCTTGCGTCCTAACCACTAGACGAAGGGGCCTTATCAATCCGATAGTATGTTAACACTACCTTTTTCAAAAGCTCGACAAATATATAACTTTCACAATAATTTCAAAGTGTAATCATCGTATTCGGTCAAACACAATTGGTAGGCCTTCTTAATGACTTAAGCGCATGATTCCGTCTGAATGAGTTAACTACTTAGTTTGTCAACCTGAATTGCAACCACAGCATAAATGGAGAGTGCCCCCAATAGGATCAAGTCTAAGCGAATACCTCCCAAACTCGTGGAAATGAGGCCGAGATTGGCGCATACCAAGGTGACGATTGCTATCAAGGTCAGTATCGGTAGAAGTCGAATCTTTGCCGAGTTGTCATAAAATATTCCAGTAAAAATCATGGGGGCAAGTAGCGAGGTACCAGCAAAACTGGCGCGTGCCAAAAGCACTAGTTCATCACTGCTCAATATGGCAAATCCCAAGGCGAGGAGAGCAAAAAGACCAATTGCCAAACGGGCGATCTTCACCATCTCCTTATCCTCACCCTTGAGTAGTGATCGAGTTTCTCCTCCCAGAGAAAAAATCTGTGAATCGGCAGTTGAGATCGCCGCTGCTACTAGCCCGATGATGACAAAGGCTCCCAATACACCTGGCTGATCGTGAATGAGGGTGTTTCCAAGAAATTCCGGTGTCGTGGCATCTGGATATTTGATGGCACCGTACATACCTAAGAATACGGTGGGCAAGATCACCAGAATGGCAAAACTGCCTAACCCAATGGCGGTGCGAAAAAGAGCCCTGGTATCTTTCATGATAATGAGTCGTGTAGAGACCTGGGGTTGAGTGAAAGGGATCATGCAAATGGCCACCATGGACCCAAAGAGAAACTGAAAGTCGAAGAGTCCCTTCGGACCAGGAGTCGAAAGCAGGGCCTCATTCTGTTCTGAAATCTGGGTAAACATCTCTTTGATGCCACCTACTTCCTGAAGGCATAGAAAACCGATAATCCATATCACGACTAGTAGGACGATGCCTTGTAGTACATCACTGTAGATGATCGCTTTGAGGCCACCGATTTCACTATATATCAACATGATGGCGACGATGCAAATGGCATATACCCACAGAGGTGGTGAATTTTCAAAAGCTTGCTGCAAGAAAAAGGATACACCTCGAATCTGAATGGCTACATAGGGGATCAAGAAGATGAAAGCTCCGGCAAAAGCTACAATGCCCGCTAGTCTAGATTGAAAACAGCGCTGCATAAAGCCAGCCATACCTAAATACTGATGGCCTTGCGTCTTTTTTCTGAGGTAATGCCCTATCCAAAGCAATCCAAAGACCATTACTATGTCTGAGACGGCTAAGAAGATCCATGCCCCAACACCATGGACTCTGAAAAAATCGGGCATTCCTAGCAAGGTAAAAGTGCTGAATAAGGTGGCCGCAAAGGTGAACAATCCCAACAATGACCCCAGATTCGATCCCGCCATAAAATAAGAGGCACTGTCTTTTTCTGTGGTACGGGTCGATAGGGTGAAGAACGCTAGAATACCCACATAGATGGTGCCGACAATGATGAGTGTTTTTACCATGGTATTCTGTTATTGGTCTTTATGATCTCTTCCTGGATGCACTAGAGATCCAATGATGGTGAGTCCGAGCAGTACGAAGCTCAATATGATTCCGCTCCAAAGCGTATATGGCATTCCTAACAAGAAAGGTTCGGCCACACCCTTTGGTGTGATCACCGGAGTGAATGTCAAGATCACCATAATGATGACCAGTGCTCCACATAATTGCCAAATCAGGCGTTTGCTCATGGTAAAGTCATTTGATTGAAGGTTAGGTATATTACTTCTTCTTGTCCATTTTTTATAGTCGTTGAATGGTCAATCCACCATCGACCATAATCACTTGACCTGTCGAATAGGCAAAATCCCCCCTACTTAAGGCAACTACAGCCCTTCCTACGTCTTCAGGATAGCCCCATCTTTTCTGGACCGCCAGACCATCCGCAAAAAGCCTATCGTATTTTTCCTTTACGGATCCAGTCATATCAGTGGCTATTACTCCCGGGCGCACTTCAAAAACGGGTATGTTTTCTTCTCCCAGTCTCGTAGCAAACAATTGGGTGACCATACTCATGCCAGCTTTAGATATGCAATACTCTCCACGAGATATGGATGCAATGGTAGCCGAGATGGAAGACACGTTAATGATCGCAAATCCATTGTCCATTTGCTGCTTGACCGAAAGCATATGATTGGCCACAGATTGGGAGAGAAAGAATGCTCCTTTGAGATTAATGTCCATTACCCGGTCGTAGCTTTCTTCAGTTGTTTCTAAGATATCCAGTCGCTGAAGCGGTGCTACACCAGCATTATTTACCAGTACATTGATTTTACCAAAGTGCTCCACTGTGTTTGAGACCATTTGTTTACGGGCTTCTCCATCTCCAATATTCCCTGGTACATAGATCACATCGGAGCCAAACGAGCGGAGTTGGGAAAGCACATCTTCAACAGCATCCTCAGGTCGCATTCCATTTATCGCCAGATCAAAACCGTCCTTTGCCAATGCCTCCGCAATACCGAGACCGATACCTCGACTACCACCTGTAATAAGCGCGTTCCTGGCCATCAGACTAAATCTTTTACGTCCACCCAAGCTCTCTTTTCCCAACTTTCTAGACCCAGTTCAGCAAGTTGTACACCTTTGGCTCCTTCCAGTAGTCCCCATCTGAAGGGCTCGTCGGTTACAACATGCTTGAGAAACATCTCCCATTGCACTTTAAACGCATTCTCATAGGACGATTCACCTTCCACTTTGTTCCATTGGTCAAAGAAGTTGATGGGCTGAGGAATATCTGGATTCCAAACAGGTACTGGTGTTTCTTCATAATTTTGAGTATAGCATTCTCGTAGGCCTGCTACTGCCGTGCCTTTAGTGCCATCTATCTGCATCACCAAGAGATCGTCTCGACGTACACGCACTGCCCATGAAGAATTAAAATGTGCTATGATGTCGTCTTCCAGCTCAAAGGTGGCATACGCCGAATCATCGGCAGTACATTTATACGGATTTCCATCCTCATCAATTCGCTCCGGGATATGGATGGCACCGCGACATGAGACGGACTTAACGGATCCAAAAACATCGTCGAGAACATAGCGCCAGTGGCAAAGCATATCCATGATGATGCCACCACCATCCTCCTTGCGGTAGTTCCATGAAGGCCGATTGGGAGGAACGGAATGGCCCTCAAAAACCCAATAGCCAAATTCACCACGTACAGATAATATTTTGCCGAAAAAGCCTTCGTCTATCAGTTGTTTGATCTTCAAGATGCCTGGTAGCCAAAGTTTGTCTTGCACCACTCCATGCTTAACTCCCTTTTGCTCTGCCAGCCGGTGGAGTTCCACCGCTTCTTCCACAGTGGTGCCGGTGGGTTTTTCGCAGTAGATGTGCTTGCCCGCATCGATGGCACTCTTGACCGCATCAAACCTTCTACCTGTAATTTGCGAATCAAAGTAAATGGGGTATCCGGGCACCGACAGTGCCTCTTCTAGAGAAGTAGTATACTTCTTGATGCCATGCTCAGTGCATAATTTTTTCAGCTTTTCCTCATTTCGGCCAACCAGCAAAGGCTCTGGTATGATCGATTCATTAGATCCGATCTTAACACCTCCCTGCTCCCTAATGGCTACCATGGATCGGATCAGATGCTGTCTTGTTCCCATCCTTCCCGTGACACCATTCATGATGATGCCAATGCGATGTACTTTATTTTCTTCCAATTTTCTAGTGATTTATATATGATACAATTCTTTATACGAATGAACGATCTTTGACAAAAACTCATCTTGATTCATCGACCAATATCTGTTCGAGAATATCTCTACTTCATGCATGCCTGTGAAACCTGTAGCACTGACCCATTCTGAAATTTGTGCAATAGGTATGCACCCTTCACCCATTAGACCACGATCATTAAGCATATCTTCAGGTGGATACTTCCAGTCACAGATGTGGTAGGCCAGAAGATTGCCCATGGACCCACATCGCTTGATCTCTTTTTCGAGGTGAGGATCCCACCAAAGGTGGTAGACATCTACCGCTACACCAACATGTTCACAATCAAAAATTTCCGCCATATCATTGGCTTGCTCCAATGTATTTATAGCTGAGCGAGTGTCTGCATACATAGGATGAAGTGGTTCAATGGCCAGTTTGACGTCATGGGCTTGGCAATGCGGCAGGATGGCCTCAATGCCGTCCTGAATTTGATTTCGAGAAGCGACAAGCCCTGCGGTTGGCTCAGCACCACACACCAATACGAGTATGGGTGCTCCCAGAGCGGCCGCCTCTTCAATCATTACTTTATTGTCATTAATGGCTTGTTGTCGAGCAGCATGATTAGGACCTGGGAAAAAACCACCCCTGACATAGGAAACTACCTCGATGGAGTGTGCTGCCAGAAAGCTGGCTGCTTGTGATATACCATATGGCTCAACAGCGTTTTGCCAAACACTGACTCCGCCCACACCCGTGGCCGCATATTTATCCAATAGTTCTGGAAGTGGCCAGGGCTTGTTAGTTATGGTATGAAGACATAATTTGCTCAAAGGATTCATTTATGCATTTTTCACACCATTAAAAAAGGTATAGTGGTTCATATCGTGGTTGAATCCATGCAGGTACAGGCACAACTCCATGGCATGATAGTCTCCCCACATGCTGGATTCGCCGCAAGGTTGTTTTTTGCCTGTTGGAATATGGTCCCATCCATTTGGCCTATGATAGATGGAATGCAATATCAATCCTTGATGGCCGGGATCGACGGATAAGTAAGGCTCTTCCAAAAGTCTATTCGCAACATGCAATCCAGCTTGCCAATAGCGGTCACCATCTTCACCATGATCGTTGAGGTACTTGCCCAGACGCAACAATCCTTGTGCACCAATGGCTGCTGCAGAGCTATCTACAGGCTCGAAATCATTGAATGGATCTGCTGGTTGACTTAGGTAATCACCCAGCATGTGTAGATCTGGTGCTCCCGTATCCCAGTAAGGGATACCATCTGGAGGGGTGTAGTTGATGTAAAAATTGCAGGTAGCTTGAGCCGCTTTTAGGAAAATGTCTTGATATTTTTTCAACCCACCACGATGATCAAGTGCATCGGATGAGAGCGTATCCAAATACTCTAGTTGCTCAGCGAAGCCTAGCATAGCCCAAGCCAGACCCCTGGTCCAAGTAGTGAAGCCTGAAAATCCTTGCTGACTGTTGGGGCATCGATACCTACCATCATTCAGATTAAATACACTCTCGTGGGCAGTACGACCTTCTACGTCATAGGTGTCGCGACCTTCTCCATAGTAGACCGAATAAGCTGCTGTAGAGACGGCATGGTCTAAAGCCTTGTCAAGCAAACTAGACACTTTATCGTTTTCTGCTCGATAATCATGTCCTAATTCGTGGCTGACAATCAGTGCTCGCACTGAGCGGATGGTGTCTACAAAGAGGGAGTGAGGGCCATTGAATGAGTAGATATAGCCACCACCAGCTGGTAAATCCGTCCATCGATGAGCTTGCACTGATCCCGATAGCTTGAGTGCTAGTTCATACAGTTCTTTTTCACGACTGGCCGCATCGATCTTTCCTTCTACAATGAGTCTATGGAGATTGCCGTACGTACTTACGTTATTAAATCCATGGTCATGGACACCAAAGTGTGTGACATGTGGCGCCATTCTTTGGATGGTGGCATCGCGGCCGAGGTCAAGGAATCGTTCATCACCAGAAACCTCAAATTGGATGATGGCAGCACCATATTGAAATCCTTGTGTCCATTCAGTCCAACCCCGTGATCCATATTTACCATTGACGGTAAAAACGGGAGCACCCGAAGCACTGTCAAATTCTTGATCAATCAGGAGTATTTTGTCTCCCGCTAATTTCCAGAAACGATCTAGTTTCGACCTAAGGTCTTGAGTAGTTAAGTTGGTAGCGTCTAGCATTGAGAAATTTTAGGAGGGGGAAAATAGGGAAAATCGGAGTCATGGGAAAAAATCGCTTCCGATCCACAAAGGAGTACCCCAAGCAGGTGATCAAGCGCTGGTTTGTATAGAAATTGTAAAGACTTCTGTTATCGAAAATCAGATAGCTACAAAATTCTTATTTGAATATGATAATCACAATGATATATATTACAGGTAGCTAGTATGTAGAAGTTTATCAAGAAAACCTATAACAAAATGAACCACGAAATAGACATCAGCTGGCTGGCTGGAACATTGTGCAGAGCCTCCTATTTGCATCAAAACGTGATTTCACAGCTTACCTGGGATTGGCGAAGGAAGTGGGGAGTTCGGCAATTATTCCATTTTGACAACCTTCAGATTGCCGACGACTTGCCGATCCTTCATCAGTGTTAGAAAGTAAGTGCCAGGTCTCAACACTTGCAATTGATCTAAGGTACTTCCTGCTGTTACTGGACCTCTCAGTAGCTGTCTACCAAGTAGATCAGTAATATAAAAACGATCCACTTGGGTATCAGTGCTTTCGACGGAAAGAGTATGGGTAAAGGGGTTGGGAAAGATCTTGATGGTTGAGGTACTTTTGTTTTCGTACGCCGTCGTTAGTCCTTCGGAAATTGCGAATCCATCTAGTCCAGCCTCATAGATGTGCACATTGCCTTCATCCTCAGCTAGGAGACGCAGGGACATCTGAGCTGTTGGGACTAAGAAGTCCGCTATTCTGATTGATGATCTTTCTCTCCATTCACTGCGAGAATCCGAAATGGATTCTATCAACACCTCCTCATTACCATTGCTGAGATATATATCCAGCTTGTCGTCGGGTGGGTTAACTCCATTGGCGTAGAACCATACGAAGTAATGGAGGAATG
Organism: Saprospiraceae bacterium; assembly: GCA_013001595.1. Taxonomy (GTDB): domain Bacteria; phylum Bacteroidota; class Bacteroidia; order Chitinophagales; family Saprospiraceae; genus JABDMH01. Next base: position 65,003 of record JABDMH010000008.1, read on the forward strand.
GGTCAGTGTACCCTGACAAATCAAAAATTGGAGATGATAAGATTGACGAGTCACTGATGTTTGCACTTAGATTACCTGCTAAACCAGTTGCATAACAGAGGTTGCCAAAATCATTTTCGATATCTCCATTTGGATTAGCGAATGCGGCATCATAGATGGCATAACCTGGTTCTCCACGGTCCCAACCTTGAAATAGCGATCCTTGCGAACCATTGTCGACCTGCCAACCATAGTCGAACATAAAATCGTCACGATAACCATTGGAAAGCCGAATCACCACATCGGAAATACTTTGGTCTAGATCGATGTCGGCAAAGCCATGTACATAACCCCATTTTCCAGCTGCTACTATACTTTGTCCCTCAAATACGGCCACCGTAAAAGTGCCATCTTCGGCAGATAGGGCATCTTCCCGGTAGATTCCATTCTGGACCAAAATGGGTGCATTGGCGATAGGGCCGTTCGTACTTTCATCCAATACTGTACCTGAGACAACGAATGTTTGCAATGGCTTAAGGGCAACCTCTAGCATTACTGTGCTGTCACTCTGTAGGGCTATATCAATGGTTTTTCGGTGGTATCCAAATTTGAAGAACGATACCCGTTGCTGGCCATCATCAGCAAGACCTGTACTGTATCTGCCTTGATCATCACTTGAGGTAGATCCAGGTCTTTCAGATTCAAATTCAACACTGACTCCTTGCAAAAGACTGTTATCAGAAGAATCCCTAACGATCCCTTCAAGATACGCCGCCCTTTGATAAGTTGGTTGCAAAACGTAAAGTCCAGTAGATCTGTCAGAGGCCAGTACTAGTCCAGAAGGTAGATAGGGGTAGGCTCCCCATACACCACCAAACGTGCCATCTCTAAAGAAGTAGGTGTCATAGCTTGCCACCTCCACCAGATTGTCCGGCTGGTGAGCATCTATAATCTTGATCCCATCTGTATAGTAGGACGTCACCAAATACCCTTGGTAGTAGTGTACATTATGAGGTATCACACCTAAATCTTCGGTGGCTAAAGGCCGATAAATATCTAATCGGAGTATTTCATCGGGATTGCTGACATCATAGGCATCTACATACGCACCCGATCGCTCATCCGTGGTAAACAAAAACTGTCCATCATCGGATGCCCAGGCATTGTGGGTAAAGTTGCGTGTGGTGGCTTGTACAGCTATGGTCCTTGGATTGGTGATGTCAGAGATATCAACGATTGAAAAACCCTGTGACAGATTGGATGCGTAGAGCTTATCATTTTTCACATAGACATCATGAGCATAAATGGGATCTGAAGCTGAAACAAATGGTGGGGAGATGGGATCTGCGGCGAGATCAAAAATGTAGACCCCACCCGGACCATCGCAGCCAGCTAAGTAGGCATAAGTTGAATCAATATATAAATTATGGCATTGAAAAAGCTTGAACGATTGTCCAGCAATATTGAGATCAGGTTTCCAAAAAGACCATGTTACAGAATCCGGGGCTGCACTCATATCGATGACCAGGAGGCCGTCTCTACCCTCATCAGCAACAGTGTAAATATAACTTTGAAAGCTTTTCATATCTCTCCAGTTTGAGAGCGCCCCTGGGACTGTGATCAGGAGTTTGGGTTCAGATGGGTCCTCAAGGGAGAAGATTGAGGTACCTATACCGCTCCCCATAATGGCATATTCAGTTCCGTCTGGATGCACCCAACCCCAAACATCATTATAACTCTTGTACTGGCTGGGAATCGTGTCGGGAAAATCAATTTGCGCATTAGCTGTAAGTGCAAGGTTGAAATCTTCCTGTTGAGCTTGGGCTGTGTAAGGGCTACCAACGATCTCAAAAAGGAGCAAGGCTATAATAGCTGATAATCTATACATCAAACCGATTTACTATTTTCTTACGACCATATTAGTAAGTCTACCGGTGCAGAGTAGCTTTTCTCCCTGCTTAATGTCTACAGTCCAAACTTGCATCCTTCGACCTACTTTCACTGGTCTAACAATACCAATCACCATGCCTTTTTTAGCGCTACGTAGGTGATTTGCATTTATTTCTATTCCTACAACGCTTGAACTGTTCGGATCGTTTAAGCATAGCCACCCTGCCATTCCTCCCAGGGACTCAATTAAGGCTGCCGATGCCCCTCCATGCAGCAGTCCCAGAGGTTGCTTTGTGCGCTGATCTACAGGCATTGTCGCCACCAGAAAATCAGCTCCGATTTCCACTAAATCAATGCCGAGATGCCCTGCCAAGCTATTTTTCTGAAATCTATTCATGAATTCGAGGCTTTGGTCTTGCTTCCAAATCATAATAAGCTTTAAATTTGTGGGGGAAATCTCGTCGGAAGGTATGAAAATCTATCACAACCCTAGGTGCAGAAAGAGCCGGGAAACGCTCAATATCATCAACAACAACGGCATTGAGCCTGAGATCGTCTTGTATCTGGAGACGCCTCCTTCGCGGAAGGAGATTCAAGATTTGCTTACTAAGCTTGGCATGAGTGCCTTCGAGTTGATTCGTAAGGAAGAAAAGTTATTTAAAGAGGAGTATCGCGGTAAAGAGTTGAGTGAAGAGGAATGGATCCGCATCATGGCCGATAATCCTAAACTCATTCAACGGCCTGTAGTTGTCAAAGGAAAGAAAGCCATCGTCGGAAGGCCGCCGGAAAGCGTGCATGTACTCTTATGATACTTATAGCTTGAACCGGTCATTTATGCTAACTATAGCCTAGACTTTCGACTTTCCTGGATAAAATGATAGATTTTGTTGACTCCCAGCGGTGAAAAAGATGTCCATTCACCATGTTTGCGAAACCAGGTGCTTTGGCGCTTTGCATAATGCCGAGTATTACGTTGAATCAATCGTATCACTTCATCGATAGAGATTTGTCCTTCGAAATAAGGGAACCATTCCTGATAACCCACAGTCTGCAGAGCAGGGAGTTCTTTCCAGGCTAGTAGGGAACGCACCTCATCTTCCAATCCCTGATCGATCATCATCAGTACACGCTTGTTGATTTTTTCATAGAGTATTCTTCGGGGTTCATCCAGACGAATCATGGTGATGTGAAAGGGACGTGGCGTTGGCTCTTGGCGTAAGAAAGAACTATATGCCTGACCAGTCTGCTCGATTACACTCAAGGCGCGAATGAGTCGGCGGGAATTCGATTTATCAACGTGATCAAAATAGCTGGGGTCCATGTCAAGCAACTCTTCTTGCAGTTTTTCTAGACCGTATTTATTATAGAGGGTATCAAACTTTAGTCTGACTGCAGGATCTACATCTGGAATCTCATCCAAGCCATGACAGAGTGCATGAATGTAAAAACCGGTCCCACCACAAACTATTGCAAAATCTCGCTTTTTAAATATCGCTGCTAGGATTTGCAACCCTTGCCGTTCAAAATCGCTGGCTGTGAATGTTGATGTGATGGACAAGTGGTCGATGAAATGATGCTTGATATGTGCGAGGTCCTCTGGAGGGGGTTTGGCAGCACCAATATTGAGCTCGCGATAGATCTGCCGACTATCTGCGGAGAGAATCTCTGTGTCCAGGAGCTCGGCGAGCTTCAGGGCTACACGAGATTTGCCGATTCCAGTGGGGCCACCTATGACAATCAATTCCTTTGAATCATCTTCCATTTAAAAAAATACTATTTTTCCTGCCAAGGCACAAATTAAAAAGATCACTTTTGCTCTACACGATATTACGACAACTTGTCGCCACGGTATTCAAAGTATATTTTAGGAAGATTTATCTGGTAGGTAAGGAAAAAATTCCTAGCGATGACCCGGTCTTGATTTCTTGTAATCATCCCATGGCATTTACTGAGGCATGCCTACTTGCCTGTTTTCTGGATCGGCCACTCTATTTTTTGGTACGGGGAGATGTATTTGATTCGAAGTGGGATTGGTTCTTGGAAAAGACGCATCAGATTCCTATTTATCGGTTTCGAGATGGATTTTCTAATATGAGGAGGAATGCATCTTCCTTCGCATGGGCTCATCAGGCATTGTCTGATGGTAAAGCCATCTTAATTTTTTCGGAAGGGAATACCAAATTGCAGAAAAAACTGTCTCCCTTACAGAAGGGACTCGCCCGACTTGCTTTTGGTGCATTCGAAGAAAGGAATGTACGCGATCTAAAAATCATTCCCATCGGAGTGAATTATGCCAATGGTACTGCCTTTCGCTCCGATGTCATGATTCAAGTAGGGGACCCAGTGGATTTAGGTCCATACCTATCCGTTTTTCAATCAGATGGTAAAGCGGCGGCTCGGCGATTGACTGAAGATCTCTATCAGAAGATGTTGCCCCTTGTCATTCATCTGGATCGCGACGAAGATGAGCCTCTGGCTTCTCAACTTTTCGAAGCACTGGATAATCAGATGCCAGATGAGGCTTGGCCAATTGTGGATAGAGATGATCGAAGATTCCGCAGGGAGAAGGCATTGGCAGATGAAATCAATCGATTAGATACTTTCGGCATTGAAGAAGCTCGAGCGGCATATGGTCGTCAACTGAAGGAAATCGGTGATATCAAAAGTCTTCGCAGAAGTATGAAAGGCATTATCCTTTTTGTCCTGGCTCCCATCGCTTTCTTAGGGTTTTTTGTCAATCTGTTACCCTTCTATTGTGCCAAGATGATGGCAGAAAAGAAAGTGAGGAAAGTGGAGTTTTATACTCCAGTGAGACTGGGTTTGCATATGGTGATTTACATCATTTGGATGCTTCTGATGCTGATTGTGCTGATGTATTGGGTAGGTTGGAATGCCTTATGGATTGTCTTCCTACTACCATTAGCTGGATATGTTACCCTTATATGGTGGGAAGGCTTTTGCAGACCTGTATTACAAACTGAGGACTTTGCCACATCTCATGCGTAAATGCAGACAACATATTTACCTCGTTCTAGCCAGTTTCGTAGTGATGACCTTTGAAGGTACCGCACAAAACTTCGTCGAAGTGCGAGATGGTGATCTTGTCTTGGATGGTAGACCATATAGATTTGTAGGAGCCAACCTTTGGCAAGGAATGCATTTGGGATCCATCACCACAGGTGATAGAGCATCGCTTATCCAAGAGCTCGATCAGTTGCAAGCTTTAGGTGTGAATAACCTTCGCATCATGGCGACCAGTGAAGGGCCCAAAGATGCTCCTTGGCGAGTACAACCACCATTGAGGGAGACTCCAGAAATATATAATCAAGATTTATTGGAGGGCTTGGATTTCTTGTTAGAAGAGATGGCCAGTCGAAAGATGAAAGCCGTGGTCTGTTTAGGAAATTTTTGGCCTTGGAGTGGAGGCATGGCCCAACTGATTGCTTGGAGTGAAGGAAGGTCCATTCCGTATCCACCACCGGCCAAAGGTGGTAATTGGATCAAATATATGCTCTTTACTGCTGGCTTTTATGTGAATCAGGAAGCTACATCCATGTACTATGATCATGTAAAAATGATCGTGGGACGCACAAATTCCATAACGGAGGTGCCATATCGAAACGATCCAACCATTATGTCATGGCAATTGGCCAATGAACCCAGAGGTATGGTACATAGCAAAGCGTATAGAAATTGGATCAATAGTGCTGCAAGACTAATCAAATCTATCGATCAGAACCATCTCGTTTCAATTGGAAGTGAAGGCAATACCTCTTCCAGGCTGTCTGGCAATCGGTTTGCCAAAGATCATCTGAGTGAAGACATCGATTATATGACCATACATGTGTGGATACAAAATTGGGGGTGGTATGATCCAACGCGACCTGAAGAAACATATAATCGAGCTCTGGGAAAGGCGGTTCAATACATAGATGATCACTTGGCCATATCAGATCGAATCAATAAACCTTTGGTCTTTGAAGAATTTGGCATTGCTCGCGATCAAGGAAGTTATAATCCATCATCATCTACTTTTTGGAGAGATCGTTTTCTTCGAGACATAATGCAAGCCTCCCTGCAAAGAATGGGTAAGTCAAAGCTCGCGGGCATTAACTTCTGGGGTTGGTCTGGATCGATAAGACCAGCAGATGCAGGAGGGTATTGGAAGGCAGGTGATCCTATGTTGGGTGATCCACCACATGAACATCAGGGTTGGTACAGCATCTATGCTACTGATGCGTCTACATTGGAACTTGTGAAGCAGTTTGCAACGAAAGTAGCACAGGGTGCTTCACCGAGATAGATGTCCATGGGAGGGTTTAGCCAATTTCTCAACTAGATTTCTCAGTTCCCAAAGCAATGGCTCTATCGCGGGCAGCATGAGCACCGCCTTGCAATCGATGTCCCACATTCTCCTTACTAAAAAAATCTAGGGCTGCCTCAGTTGTGCCGCCACTTGATGCAACGCGAGATATCCATTCTTCGCATGTCAAATCATTCTTATGAAACAATTCCACAGCACCCTTGAAGGTTTGCCAAGTGAGTAGTTCCGCTTCTGGATCACTGAATCCCATTGACTTTGCAGCAGAAATAAATGCTTGCATGCAATAGAATACATAGGCGGGTCCGCTGCCTGAGATGGCGGTGGCCGCGTCGAGCAATTCTTCCTTGTCTACATAAATGGATTTGCCAGTGGTGTTGAGGAGGTTTTGTACCATGGTCAGTTCTATGCGGGTAACCTCATCGGTTGAAGTAAATGCCGTCATCCCCATACCGATCTGAGCCGGAAGATTGGGCATCGCTCGAATAACCTTTTCAATGCCTAGCCCTTGCTTAATGGTAGAAATTTTGATGCCCGCCATTATTGAAATAAAGACTTGTTGGGGATCGACTAAGTCTTTTAAACGTATAAAGAGATCGTCTATATCTTGTGGCTTGACGGCAAGGATGACCAGATCGGCAATAGGAAGGCATTCCTCTGGACTGCTACAGATATTTCCAATATTCTCCTTTTGAAGTTCCGCAGCTCTAGGTGCCGATTTCTCGAGGATCATCATTTCTTCTGTTTGTACAATATGAGATCTCAAAAAACTCTGGGCATAGGTCTTACCCATATTTCCCCCTCCAATTACAAGAATCTTCATCTTTTAGGATTTAGTAGTTTTGACGTTTGGCAAATGTACAGAATCCGACATGCATCCTATTAGGTAGGTATAGATGAACGCTTTTTCATCTGAAATACGGATCTTGATTTCACCTGTTTGATTTTTATAGTAATTCCATAGACCCATGCGCTTAAGTGTGATTATTCCAACCCTCAATGAAAGTGGACATTTAGATGTATTGCTAGACCGGATGAAGAAAGGTGCTTTGAGGAAAGATGTAGAGATCCTTGTTGTAGATGGGGGAAGTGTAGATGACACATGTGCCATTGCCCGAAAGCACCAGTTGAAGGTATATGAGACTGCAGCAGGAAGAGCTCGCCAAATGAATCTTGGGGCAAATAAATCTTCGGCTGAGGTGCTCTATTTTGTACATGCCGATACCCTGCCGCCGGTGAGCTACTATGATGATATCATGCAAGCACTTGGAGAAGAAGCAGATCTGGGATGTTATAGATTTAAATTTGATAGTTCTCACCTGCTCCTGAAGATCAATGCCTATTTTACTAGATATGATAAAATGTGGTGTCGTGGTGGAGATCAGAGTCTTTTTATACGCAGTGAAGTTTTCAATGCATTGGGTGGATACATAAATGATGAAGTGATCATGGAAGAATATACTTTGCTCAAGAAAGCGATGGATCGTTTCAAATTTGTTGTCATGCAAAAGGACATCCTCGTCTCAGCGCGGAAGTATAGAAATAATGGCTACTTCCGTGTACAATTTGCCAATATGGTGGCATTCCATATGCATCGCTTCGGTGCAGAGTCAGAAAAGATTTTGCAAACCTATCGCACACTAATTAAGTATCGAAGCTAGTTGGATCTTTCAGTTGCCTTTCTCTCTTCTGGCTGCAAATAAAAAGACAATTACAAAGACATCTGATTGGATAGCGGTGGGACAGAACTATTACCTTACGTTGGTCGATTTTCCTGATGTACCTAACATGGCAAAGTACCTCAATGAGGAGCGAATAAGTAGACAAAGCTTTACGATTCCACATCCATACCTCAAATCAGATGCAGAATACTTTATCAAACAGACGTTGGCTTTTGAAGCCTCGCAAGGAATGCAATCATTTTGGGCGATTCGAGCGTCAAGTGGTGGTCTTATTGGTGGCATCGGACTTTTGTTTAATGAAGGAGTCCATGCGCACTCTTCAGAGTTCGGCTATTGGCTTGCACTACCTTTTTGGAACCAAGGGATCATGACTCAAGTGATACGAGCTTTCACCAGACATATTTTCAGCAAGAATCTCTTGCAGCGCTTGTATGCAAAAGTGTTTGTTGGAAATAAGGCGTCTTGCAGGGTTTTAGAGAAATCGGGCTTTCGCATGGTTCGTTTGGAGAAGGGGGCCTTTCAAAAAGGAAGCAGAGATATTGATGCTGTTGTTTATGAAATGAACAATGAGATGTATGCCGCACAGAATCAAGAATAAATGGTTGATAATCACCTTGTAAACCCATTAAGAATAGTTATAATATTTTGGACGCTAGCACCTTTTTTGTCACCTTAGCTACTTCAATCTACTTTTTGCATGAAGTATTCAGTGATTGTTCCCGTTTTTGATCGGCCTCAAGAGGTGGAGGAGTTGCTGAATTCTCTCGCCGCACAGGTTAGTATGGACTTTGAGTTGGTCATCGTCGAGGATGGATCGACAGAGCGGTGTGATGATGTTTTGGCCTCGTTTTCTGACATTTTGCAGATCAGGTATTTTTTCAAGGAGAATTCTGGACCAGGTGATAGTCGCAATTTTGGCATGGAAAAGGCACGAGGGGAATATCTAATTTTCTTTGATTCTGACTGCCTCATTCCTGCTGACTATTTTCAAAAATTGGATACTTTCCTGGATGCACATCCCGAAGTTGATGTGTTTGGTGGATCAGATGGTCAGCATCAGTCTTTTTCTAAGATACAGAAGGCAATCAACTATGCGATGACATCCTTTATTACCACTGGAGGCATACGTGGAAATAAAAAGCATATCGGCAAATTTGAACCGCGTAGTTTCAATATGGGATTTACTAAGGAGGTATATAAAAAGGTAGGTGGTTTTGCCACTGTACATCCAGGTGAAGATCCAGATTTGAGCATCCGCATTGTCAAGGCAGGATTTACCTCTTCGCTAGTACCCGACTTGTATGTCTACCATAAGCGCAGAATAGATTGGTCTAAATTTGCAAAGCAAGTTTATAAATTCGGAGTGGTTAGAAATATTTTAATTCGCTGGCATCCAGGCACTTTTAAGTACGTATTTGCCCTGCCAAGCATTTTTTTGTGGAGTAGTGTAGGTCTAATCCTGTTGGCCATATTGGTTTCGTGGTGGTTTATGGTGCCGCTTGTCGTGTTGGCTTTTGTCATCTGGATTGATGCTTGGATGAAAACAAAAGATTTATCGATATCATTATTGGCTTGTGCTGCCAGTTTTATCCAGTTGTGGGGCTATGGATGGGGATTCACGCGATCCTTTGTGGCTTTACATATACTAAAGCGCAATGAGCGTCAGGCATTTCCCGCCTTTTTTTTTGATTAATTAGAAATAACAATTAGAGATGACTGCAGGTAATCCAAATGTGTGGACCATAGCAAAACCTCATTTTGTGGCGATCATTGCCATGATCATCATCTGTACCGCCTATTTTTTTCCCCAACTGCAGGGTAAGAAGATTCAAGCTGGAGATGCCATTTCTTCTACGGCATGGAGCTCCGAGGTGCTTGACTTCGGTGAAAGAGAGGGACGGACCATTCGCTGGAACAATGCCATTTTTTCCGGTATGCCGTGGGGGCTCTTGTCGCTCGGTGTTCAATACAACCTGACCAAGTATGCGGTGCCCGTATTTCAAGCAGGATTCAAAGGGCCCTTGGGTCTAACCATTCGATGTGCACTTATATGTTATTTGGCCTTGATATTGTTGGGTGTCAGTCCTTGGTTGGCTGTCATCGGAAGTCTTGGTTTTGCCATCAATGTGAATTTTATTGTCCTATTGGATGCCGGGCACCACTCGAAGTTGGCGGTAATCTCCAACTTTCCACTGATCGTTGCAGGAGTCATTTTATGCTTTCGTCAGCAGTTCATACTGGGTGCATGTGCCATCGCCTTTGCTTCTTCTTTGGCCATTCTAGGCAATCACATACAGATGGTCTATTACCTCTTGCTGTCTCTGGTGGTTTTTGCACTGAGTTTTTTGGTGCATGCCATCAGGAAGGGTGAGCTTAAAGAGTTTGCTATGGCATCGGGAGTAGCTCTTGGAGCTGCGCTCTTAGCAGGCCTAGCAAATTTTGCCCAATTATCCTCATCCAAGGATTATGCGGATGATACCATGCGTGGTGAGCCCATTCTTGCCAAGGAAACGGAGGTAGCAACAAGCAGCAGTGAGGTAGAAGGATTGGAGTGGAATTATGCGATGAGCTGGAGTAATGAGCTGACTGATGTGCTTAGCATCCTGGTTCCCCGCATAG
>JABDMH010000036.1 GCA_013001595.1 Saprospiraceae bacterium
GGTTAAGGTGACTGTGGAGAGGGAGTAGGTGCAGGGTGTCTGGAGATAAGTTAGCACGCAGAGATCGCAGAGGCGCAAAGTCAGGTGTAATTGATGATCTCCTTGGACAAGTAGCGTGATGGAGTGAAAAATCAGGATATTGATTTTCATCTACAGTAGCGGCGAATATATTTCGCTTTCCTGATACACTTACCTACAGTTCTTATCATGTGCGTCTTGACTATCAAATACAACTGGGGTCTGGGTGTGGGTTCGAAAACTGAAAGCGTTGGGCTACTGATGCATTCACCATGGTAGCGAGGAATATATATCGCCGCCTTGAAAAGGAAATCATGCTGTGATTTTGGAATTCTCCACGAGATTTGTGAAATCTCTCTCTATGGCGTTGATTTTTCTCGCATTAATCCATCAGTACTTCAAAAAATCGTCTTATCTATGGAGTTTTCAATAGACTTTACTTCCAATTGTAAACCGAGCTCAAATTATAAAGATCAAATAAACTCTACCAATGGCAAAATACAGCAGAATCGATGTTGCTCAAACCATGAAATCAAATGGCATGGTGCCACTATTCTATCATCCCGACATCGAATTGGGAAAAGGCATATTAAAGGCTTGTTATGATGGCGGATCCAGGGTGCTAGAATTTACCAATCGGGGGGATTTCGCACATGAAGTATTCCAAGCCCTGAATCATTTTGCCCTGGAGAAACTGCCCGGTATGATGCTCGGTGTAGGATCAGTTCCAGATGCTGGCACCACCAGCTTATTCATCCAGATGGGCGCCAATTTTATCGTCAGTCCATCACTACGACAGGACATTGCCGTAGTATGTAACCGCAGAAAGATCTTGTGGTCACCCGGTTGTGGTACATTGACGGAGATCGGATTGGCAGAAGAACTCGGGTGCGAAATCGTCAAACTTTTTCCTGGAGGCACCTATGGGCCAGGCTTTGTCAAGGCCATCAAAGGACCGCAGCCATGGACCAGCATCATGCCTACTGGAGGAGTATCTCCGACGGAAGAAAATTTGCGTGCTTGGATGGATGCCGGTGTCACCTGTGTGGGCATGGGTTCAAAATTGATCACGAAAGAAATCTTAAAGAATCGAGATTTCACTACTTTAGAGGAGAACGTCCGTAAGACCCTTGCCCTTATTACTTCATTGAGAGAAAACTAGATATGATTCGAAATCTGAGGATATGCTTGGGATTGATGTTGGCTTTTCTACTGGCCACCTGTGATGTAGCAACCGATGTAAAGACCATAAAACTCGCACATGGATTGGATGTAAGTCATCCGGTGCATAAGGGCATGGTGTTTATGGCTGAAGAATTGGCGCGGGTATCTAAGGGTCAGATGATTATGGACGTTTATCCCAGCGCACAGCTGGGGTCTGAGCGGCAGTTGCTTGAGCTCCTGCAAATTGGCAGCCTTGACATCACCAAAGTATCGGCATCCGCTGTGGAAAATTTTGTACCCAACATGAAGGTCCTGGGTCTTCCCTACCTATTCCGAGACGAAGAGCATCAATGGAACGTACTCCTGGGTGAGGTCGGAACAGAACTACTGGAAGATGGGGCAAAATACTGGCTGCGCGGACTCTGTTTTTATGACGCTGGAAGCAGGAGTTTCTACACTAAAGAGCGCCCGATTCACTCACCGGATGATCTCAAAGGACAGAAAATAAGGGTGATGAACAGTCAGACTGCCTTGCAGATGGTGAAAGCCATGGGAGGGGCACCCACACCGATCGCCTATGGTGAGCTATACACCGCTCTGCAACAAGGAGTCGTGGACGGTGCTGAAAACAATCCACCTAGTTTTTATACTTCGCATCACTATGAAGTGTGTAAATATTACAGCATTGACCAGCATACAGCTGTTCCTGATGTCCTATTCATCAGCACCCATACGTATAAAAAATTAACCGACCAGCAAAAGACCTGGTTAGAGGCTGCGGTAGATGCCTCTGTCCCTGAGCAAAGAAGACTATGGAAGGCGGCGGAAACAGAAGCTATGGCTGCCGTCGCAGAAGCAGGCGTAGAGATCATCTATCCTGACAAAGCTCCCTTTGCCGCTAAGGTGGCTGGTATTTTTGAGAGTTACCAGGATGAGCCGGAAGTATACGATTTATTAAAAAGAATTCAAGCAGTCCAATGAGAAAATCCATTGATCGAGTACTAGAAATTACTTTGGCCTCACTACTTGCGATCATGACCATTGACGTACTCTGGGGTGTCTTTACCAGATACGTAGTCGGCTCACAGGCCTCCTGGTCTGAGGAATTGGCTCGTTTCCTACTAATCTGGATAGGCATACTAGGTGCCGCTTACGCCTCCGGAAAAAAGATGCACTTAGCCATTGACCTTTATCCCATGTCTTTGCCCCCAGAACGCAGGAAGAAACTAAACTTCTTCATCTACCTCCTAATCATCGCCTTTGTGCTTGTCGTATTTGTTGTGGGAGGCTCTCGATTGGTGTATGTGACTTCCACCCTGGGACAAACTTCTGCCGCACTGCAAGTGCCCTTGGCATTTGTATACGCCATAGTCCCCATCAGTGGCTTTTTTATTATCTACTTTAAGATTTCTGATATCCTAGAAGGCGCTCACCATTCATGACCCGCTCTTTCGAAATCAGCTTTTCAACCAACCCGCATTCATGGAAGTATTAATCCTAGTATTAAGTTTTGTTGTGTTAATAGGAATTGGTGTACCCATCGCCTGGAGCATCGGCATATCTGGACTGCTAACTATGCTACCCAGTATAGCTGCCATGCCTACCTTTACTACCGTTGCGCAGCGCATGGCCACCGGGCTAGACAGTTTTGCCCTGCTAGCCATACCTTTTTTTATTCTGGCCGGGCAAATCATGAATCGCGGTGGAATCGCTCATCGCCTCATTGCCTTTGCCAAATCACTGGTCGGGTCGCTGCCAGGAGGACTGGCACACGTCAATATCATTGCTTCCATGCTTTTTGGTGCGATTTCGGGATCTGCGGCAGCGGCTGCATCTGCCATCGGAGGTTTTATGGGACCGCAAATGGAGGCAGAAGGATACTCCAAAGAATTTTCTGCTGCTGTCAATATCACGTCATCTACCACTGGATTGGTTATCCCGCCAAGCAACATTCTCATTGTATATTCATTAGCCAGTGGTGGTGCGTCCATTGCGGCACTCTTTTTAGCCGGTTATGTACCTGGTATAATTACCGGGCTCTTCTTAATGATTGTCGCTGCCTTTTGGGCAAAGAAGAAAGGCTTTCCTACCGGCAAGAGAACCACACTTGGAGAATTATACAGAACTTTTATTGAGGCATTTCCCAGTCTACTACTATTGGTTGTCGTCATTGGCGGAATCGTAGCCGGCATTTTTACAGCTACGGAGGCATCTGCTGTGGCCGTACTTTATTGCTTCCTCTTGTCCCTATATTATCGTGAGATTAAGGTGCCAGATATGTTCAGCATTTTGTTGTCATCTGTGGGCACTACCAGCATTGTCATGTTATTGATCGCTACATCGATCAGTATGTCTTGGGTGATGAGTTATGAAAACATCCCTCAGCAGATTACAGACTTACTGCTGAATGTAAGTGAGAATAAATTCGTCATATTTCTTATTATCAACCTCATTTTACTGTTCGTCGGAATTTTTATGGACATGACGCCTGCCGTCCTAATTTTTACGCCAATATTCTTACCTGTTGTTACCAAGCTGGGCATGGATCCGGTCCATTTTGGCATCGTCATGGTTATGAACCTCTGCATAGGTATTTGTACGCCTCCCGTAGGTTCGGTACTCTTTATTGGGGTCGGCGTGGCAGGGACAACGATTCAGAAGGTAATAAGGCCTTTGTTACCCTTATTTGCCACTATGCTGGTAGCCTTGATGCTCACCACATATATTCCATCATTGAGCCTTTGGCTGCCCTCACTTTTTGGCTGGTAAAAAGAATAACGATACATATTTCCAAATCAATTGTCCCCCTATGCGTAATCTATCCATTGTTGCATTTTTATTGATCTTATGTTGTCCTTCGTTAAAGGCTGAAGTAAAATTACCTGCGATTTTCGGAGACCACATGGTCTTACAGCGGGAACAAACAAATCCAGTCTGGGGATGGGCCGAACCAGGTGAAATGGTCAAAGTACAAATACATCATCAGACACATTCTGCTGTAGCTGATGAGAAAGGTCGCTGGAGTATTAAACTCAGACCTATTCC
>JABDMH010000039.1 GCA_013001595.1 Saprospiraceae bacterium
GGTCAATCGAATGTGCACATCTCTGTCCATTCCATTGGCCTCCAAAGTTTTTCCTAGACTTTTCCGAATGAAGTCTCTTCTGGGTATGGATTGATAGGCCATAGCATGAGCAGATTCTTCTAACCTTGTAAGGTGTTGATCGAGTAGAAATATTCCTGCTTCATATAGTCGCAATCCTTCCCAGACTGCATCTCCACCTTGTACCACGGAATCAAATACGGACACTTTAGCTTCCTCTCGGGTAAATAGATCTTCGCCTACAAAGATCTTTATATGGGCATTTCTTTCATCATAGGTTTGCATTCTCTTCCGTATTTATGTCATTCAGATCAAATTGAACAACCTTCTTCCGAATATTTTCTCTAAGTCTATCTCTTTCATACACCTCTTCATGATCATGGCTAATGCCATCGACTTCGACAATCAGCTTGAGTTCTTTACAAAAGAAGTCCAGGATATATCTATCAATTATCCACTGCCTCAAGAAACGATCATCACCAAATTGCTTGTTGGTAAGCAGTCCATACCAGCGCATTCTTTCCGCACTGGTTGGATTGTTGTTTAATTTTCGGGCACAAATCCGTAAATTCTTGCTGTGATGAAAATATGGCATTTGATAATCGTCATTGGGCAAGAATAGTAAATTACTAAACTATCAAAAGCTGAAATTACTGAGTCCTGATTACTTAATCCACAAAAACGGTATTCTGACGATTTGGCTCAGATTACCTCATTCCGGCATGCCTAAAAGAGATCAAAACATAGAAATCCCAAGCCATTTTAATGCCCTTTGCAGGGGGCTTTGTTCCGAATCTAAGAGCCCTCTTTGAAGAGGGCAAGCATGGTCAGAATCTTTCAATACTGGAAGGCGTTTGCCTGAAAGTCTGATTCTGATACCATGCTGGGAGATGACTAGCCAAATGTCAGATGGACAGGGTGCTTTGAATGCTAGATTCAGCAGCTCAGTAAAGCCGGTCATCCCCCAAAATGGCGCTTGCGGAATATGCTAGAATACATGTTGGAAATTGCCAACTCGCCCGCTAATTAAAGGATATTCCTTGGCCATTTTTACCCCTTCGAAGGGGTCGAGAGTTCGTTTTTATCGTAGCATTTGAGTGAGTACCAAGGCCACTTGCAGTCTTGGTACTGACAAGCATGAGCTTCGTTCGGTACTCGGTGCTGACAAGCGTAAGCTTCGTTAGTATAACATCACAAGGTGTGAGCCAAAAGTTGCTGATAGTAGAATTGAGCCTCTTCATGTATTTTCCGAAGATTTTTGGGTAGCGTTATATCGACTTCAGGTCTACTTAAGAATCGTGTTGTCGAGTGTACGGCCTTATACCAATATTTAGACCAAATGCCATCATACGCTTTAGGGCCCTTGGGCCAAGACAGCATGGTTTCCTCAAAGTCAATCGACAGTTTATTACATAGTTTCTCTAATTGTTCCTTTGGGGCAGCAGCCACCCTGGTAGATTCGAGCACCAGTGGCAAATTTTTGGCGCTGTGGTACTGCGTGAAAAGTTTATACTGCGCTTTAATCCCGATGTCTTCATGGGTAGGATTGTCTACCACCTTGTCGAACGATAGAATGATCTGTGCTGGATTTCTGATCAGGAAAATATGCTGATAATCTGCTGGAAAGGAGAGACCTAGTGCTGAACAATGGGACGCCATGTTTTTGATGAACACATGACCATCAGCTGCCAAGTTAATAATGCGCTCTTGCACCTCGACAATGGTGGTGGGCATTCGTCTTCTAATTTCGTTTCGGCCCGGATGATTATGCCCATGATTTTGTAGGTAAATTCCATAGAATGGCTCATCGAGTACCTGGACGCTTCTGTGCTGGGCAAAAGCATACATGATGGCTGTGGAAATCGTCCTTGGAGAAGAAAGCAAATGAATAATTTTTGACACACGGAATGTATTGGGGCTCACCTATTAGTCAATCCCATAAAACCGACGACAATTGTCTCCCATGACATCGCTTTGCTCAGACTTGGAAAGGGTTGAAATAAACGCTCTAACTATATCTATGACCTCTTCATAGCTTGCTGCCAAAGTGCAGACTGGCCAATCGCTCCCGAAAACGCAACGCTTCGCACCAAATAGTGCTAATACCTCTTGGAGATATGGTTCTAAGTCTTCGAATGACCAGGATGACCAAGATGCCTCTGTGACGATTCCAGACAGTTTGCAATAGACGTTTGGGTATGCCGACAACTTCCGCATGCAGGTTTGCCAGTCCTTAAATGATTTCTCCCTAATGGCGGGTTTGGCCAGATGGTCAATGATGATCTTCTGCTGATCCAATTGGCTGACAAAGTAGCAGGCCTCATCAAGCTGACTTTCATAAATGAGTAGATCGTAGGTGAAGCCCAATTGACCAAGCATGCGTACTCCGGCTATGAAATTGGGGTCTGACATATATCCAGGTGGCTCGGCTTGTAAAATATGCCTAAAACCAACTAGCTTCTTCGCTGAGCTAAGGTGCTCCAACTGTTCTTGCAGGTTAGTGGCTTTAAGTTCGATCCAACCGACCACTGCAGCAATAAAAGGGAATTCTTTAGCTAGACCAAGTAGAAACTGATTTTCTCTCAGGTCTTGACCGACTTGGACAGCTACCGTAGCATCAACATGGTTTTTGTCTAAGATCGGCTTAAGATCTGAAGGCGTAAAGTCGCGACGGATGACAGCCATTTCTTCAGGGTGAAGCCAGCTGTCTTCTTCGGGTTGGTATTTCCAAAAGTGCTGGTGTGCGTCAATTATCATAAGCTAATGTCTCTTTTCCAGGGGATGAAGTCATCTTGACCTAAGCGTTCAGCCGCAGGTATATAGTCGCCGCTGGCTGAAGCCAAGAGCAATTCCAGAAGTTCTTCACCTTTCTCCTCTATGGTATTTTCACCAGAAATGATGGTGCCTGCATTAATGTCTATAATGTCATTCATACGTTTCGCTAGCGCATTGTTTGTCGACATCTTCAATGTTGGAGCGACGATGTTACCAGTTGGAGTGCCTAGCCCCGTTGTGAATACAATTAGGTTGGCACCTCCACTGGCTAGGCCTGTGGTCGATTCTACATCATTGCCCGGTGTACAAAGCAGGTGCAGTCCCGATTTATTTGCCTTTTCACCGTAATCAAGGACATCTGAGACCGGCGATTTACCTCCTTTCTTGGCAGCGCCTAATGATTTAATGGCATCTGTGATGAGACCATCTCGGATGTTGCCAGGAGATGGATTAGCGTCAAATCCAGACCCGTTGGCTTTAGCACGATTGTGATAACTGTCCATTAGATGGACAAATTTGTGTGCGCTGTTTTGGTCTTTACACCGATTGATGAGATCTTGCTCTGCACCGTTTAATTCAGGAAACTCGGCTAGGATGGTTTTGGCACCCAGCGCTGCCAGTAAATCTGAACAATGTCCCAGTGCTGGATTGGCAGAAAGACCAGAAAATCCATCAGAACCACCACATTCCAAGCCTAAGGTGAGCTTGCTAATGGGCGCTTCCTCTCTCTGTATTTCGTTGATCTCTTTTAGACCTTCGAACGTGCTTTTGAGAATCGAAGACATAAAGTCTCGTTCTGAAGTGCTGGACTGTTGCTCAAAGTAATAGACTGGTTTTCCATGATCGGGATTAATCTCCTTGAGATATGATTGCAGAATCTTGATCTGCGCATTTTGACATCCCAGACTCAATACCGTGGCGCCGCCGACATTAGGATTTTGTATGTAGGTGGCCAGCAGTTTACAAAGCATGTCTGCATCACGTCGAGATCCACCACAGCCTCCGTCATGCATTAGAAATTTTATGCCATCGACATTGGGGAATATACGCTCGGTGCGATCAGCAGGTCCATTCAATTGGCCTACATCAATATTGGTAATCGGTGTATCCTTCTTAACAGCGTTGATTAGTGGCCCAACATCCATCACTTGTCGGGTCGTGTCTGCATAGCCCAGGGGTTCAAGAAGTGATGCCTGCAATACTTTGATGTTGCGGTTTTCACAGAAAACAAGGGGAATGAAAATCCAGAAATTGCGCGTACCAAAGCTGCCATCAGCTCTCCTATATCCTTTGAAAGTGCGGTTTCTCCAATGACTTACATCCGGAGCTTGCCATTCGTATTGACTTTGCTCGAGATTTACCGGAGCAGTAGCATGTGCTGTATTCTTGGTAGTAATTGCTGAGCCTTTAAAAATGGGCTGAAGCGCTTTTCCCACTACGGTACCATACATCTTGATTTGTCCATCCTGGGGGATGTCTTCAATAGCCACTTTGTGTTTGATCTTGATTTTCTCAATGGTCCTAACAGCATGACCATTGTGCTGCAGATCTGTTCCTGCCGGAATGTCTTCGAGGGCAACCCAGACATTATCCGAATCATCTATCTTTAAAATCTTCAACATGGCGTTACTTGTCTAGGTTGAGGTGTTAAATCTACTGTAAATTGGTCAGCCACCATTGTTGGAAAAGGAAATTCTCGAATTTTCCCAAAGGTTTCTGAATATTCATCGTTGATGATTGGTATGTTACCTTTGTCATGTCAATGATCAATCTGGGATCAACAAGGAAGTAAAGTCGAAGGAATGAGTACACAGCCATCCAGTGCAAAACGAAATCTGAAAGAGAGCAAAATCATCGATGCAGCGGAGCATGTCTTTTCCGCGGTTGGTTATTCCAACGCGAAAATGGAAGAGGTGGCTAAGCGGGTAGGAGTCAGCAAGGGAACAGTATACTTCTACTTTGACACCAAGGAAAACTTGTACATGGCAGTGACCTACAGGGCACTGCAAACCTTAAACGAATATCTGTATCGCAGTCTTGAAAATGATCGAGATAAGAAGGGCCTAGAAAAGGTAATGGGCCTGGTAGAGACGTATATGGATTTTTGCGACAAGTATTTTCTATACTCTGAAGTGATATTAGATTACATGACCCTAAATAGGTCAACCAAATTCGGTCGGGATCAGGCTAAGCTGACCGACGCACTTAAGGAAAGTATGTACTATCGACGGGTGCAAGATATTCAGAATCTGCCCATCAGCTTGATCACCCAAGAACTCCGCAATGGTGTGGCCGATGGGAGCATTAAGAATCGGGAACAGCCGGAGATGTTATACTTGACGGCTTGGTCTTCTGTAATTGGATTTGTAAAACTCAATGTTGCAGCTGGTTCCAACCGGCAGACACTGCTTAATGTAGATATCCAACAATGGAAAAACTACATAGTTAAGATTCTTAGAAGAACCCTACTTTCAGAACGGTGATGTATCATTTTTCGCTCACCAATGAGTAATGACTATCTCACTTGTGGGTTATTCAGAATTGAGGTCGATAAAGGTTGCTTTGGGAAATTAATTTGTACTGATTCTTTAGCGCATATCGTAAAAGACACCTACCGAATATGCAGGGGCGGCATAGATGATTTCTCCAGTTAGCGGTGCAGTAATGCCTGCAGATACACCGAGTTGATCGGTTAAATACCCATTGACTTCCACGCCTACATTTAGAAAGGCTGCGTTATTCGCAAAAATGCTGGCTGTAGGATTGCTGCCTGACGGAAGTCCATTCTTGAGAGACCACAATCGATCCAGTCTTCCGATCAGCCACAGTTTTCTTTGCATGATAGCTCCGCCCACCTCGATTCCCGACCGCACTTCATCGGAAAAATCATTGGTTCGGTTGTTGAAAGCGAGGTAGCTGCTGACATAAAGGGCCAGCTTTCCGGTATTTGGTGACTTTCCTATGTCCATACGAATCATTTGATTGAATTCACCATCACCAGTCTGCAACGCATTTTCACTGCCCCCGCCCACCTCACCAAGGGGAAGACCTAATACTAGAGATAGGGACATAGGAACAACTGCATCGGCCCGAGTAAGACCATATTTGATGGTTAAATCTGCATCTCCAATGCTGTTTAGGGCTTCCCCTACTTTTATGAGTTCGCCAGTGGTTCCAGATATTTGATTGTTGAAAAGGCTACGAGAAAAGAATGGAAAGTATACCATTCCAGTCAGTCGGTTGGTAAGTCCATACTCTGCATATATACTGGTATTGAAAAGACCCGCAGTTATGTTGGGATCTTTTAACCCAGTATCGGTGAAATGCTGATCTGCCACCATCCACCACTCCGCCAATTTGAAATATCCCTTTCCCTTGGACTGGGGCCAAGGTCCACCAGCAAATGAATCAATGGTCACAAGAAGGATCAATGTCAAGAATAGATGTTGCCTAATCTTCATGAGGTTACTTTTGATTTATTCACTGATGATTTCTCCGTCGCCGACCTTCACAACAAAAGGTTTGCAGAAGTAGAGAAGATGATTGTAATCGTTGATGTTTACACCTTCAATAGTGTAGCTATGGGCACCTGAGAATACACTGACTCTGCTGATTTCGAGTGCATTATTGATCGTCTGCGGATTATTAGTAAGGTAGAGATATAAGCCTGGTAAACTAGAGGAGGCCACGTAATTATCTGCAAAGGTGATGGTCAAAGATGTACCTTCCTGCTCGATGGTAAAGTCTCCCTCTAATCTATAACTACTGGTGGATTGAATACTGCCCTGCCTCAGTGAGCTGGAGGAAACCGTGGTCTCTCCCACATGAACACTTATCTGATCCTCAATGCGAACACCAGAGCCTGGTTGGACGGCTACTTTGATCTCGGAAGACCCTGCCCCATTACCAGTAGCTAGTCCATCAGAAGAAATCGCTACTACTTCCACATTGCTGGAAGTCCATTCCACATTATTCGGGATGGAAGCGACACCGATTTCGTTCAAGTACATATATTCAAATTGGTAGGAATCTCCCTGAGCAATGGTATCTATCGGATTGGTGATCCTGACTACTGGATCAACACCATCCATGATGATGTCATCTCCGATACATCCAAGGAGGGTGAGAAACAGAAGATACAAGAGCATCATTGGCCCTACAGATTTAAATACTGACATATCCCGATTTTTGTTTCCCAAACAAAGGAAAGTCATATTTATCACAGGATTATCACAGGACGTTCACGATTATCACATACCAAGGCATATACTATGATAATTGATTGTCTTTCCTTGCCAGATTGTGGCAGTGAATCTGTGCTAGGTCTCAGTATTTATGGGAATCTTGACGATGTTAGGTGTGGTTAAAGGTGCCCTATTATCACCGAAGCAACTCATTATCAGAAAACAAAAAATTGACGCATATGCGACAGTTATGTTAGTACTGACTTTCTTGCCTAAAGAGCATGTTTTACCATCTCTTGAAATATCACCTCGCTATAAGTGCTCAACCAAAATCGATTTGGACCAACTGCTGTTTGCCTAGTTCTACATCAAATCATCTTTAATCTTACTAAGTCTGCAATAGTTGCCCACCTACGGTTTCGATTTCCACTAGGAGCCCTGTGATAGTATCTAGATCAGTGAGTGCATTCATGACAACAAGCCGGAGATATCGAGTCCCTTTTATTTCGGTGGAGGATATGTAAAACATCCCTCGCTTGACCAGTTTTTCACGAAGCTGCAGTTGATCGATCTTGTTTGGAAGATACTGAAAGCAGACAATGTTCGCCTCAATGGGAATGACAATAGAAAATCCCTGACGAGCGCTCATATATTTGGCAAAAATCCTTGCTTTGTCATAGACTGCATCTACAAAATCAGCCATGCCTTGCTCTCCCGTAATGGCTAATGTGAGGAAAAGCTTTGTGGCCAAGGGTGCTTTAGTACATTCAAGTTGATAGGGCAGGCTGTCTACCCCTTGATTCTCTTTTTCGTAAAACAGGTAACTACCCTTTTGACTGAAGGTCTGCATAAGGTGTGCTTCTTCTTTAAACAATACCGCAGTGCACAGAGTGGACGTTTGCATCATCTTGTGGGCATCCCAAATGAGAGAATCTGCCAGTTCAATTCCAGCAAGCAGGTGTTGATACTTGGCGGAAAGTATGGCAGCTATGCCATGAGGACTGTCCATGTGCAGCCAACAATCATATTCATTGCAACATAGTCCGATCTCTTCCAAGGGATCATAGAGGCCGGTAGATGTTGCAGCTACGTTGGCGATCAAAGCCATGGTCATTTGTCCCCTTTCGCGAGCAGCTTCAATGACTTGTGGTATTGCATCTGGGATGACCACCTCATTCCGATCAGTCGGAATGGTCAGAATGGATTCAGACCCCATTCCGAGAATGCTGATGGCTCTAGCTATGGAATAGTGGCTGTTCTCAGGAGCAAGAACCACCAGATTTGGTGGATTGCCTTTTTGCCAAGCTTCGGGAGCGATGGCCGCTCTGGCTGCCAGCATTGCATGAATATTCGCCATGGATCCACCGTGGGTAAATACACCTGCTCCCTTTTCCCACGCTACCTTGGTTAGCATCCAACGGATGAGCTGATGTTCTATAGTGGCGGCAGCCGGCCCCATCTCAAATATCGACATAGGATTGTTGATGGCACCATGTACAAGGTCAGCGATGGCACTAGCTACGTTGGGAACCGCTACTTGATGACCGATGTATCCAGGGTGGTGCACATGCATGCTGTCCTGTAAATAGGTATCCAGAAATGAAGAGAGTGCTTCTAAGTTCATGCCTTTCTGGCCGAGAAACTCTTCAAACTGCAGATCTTTCACCATATCGGCCATGGACCTGAGGTCTACCACCGGTGATGAGCCGGAACGACTGGCATCAAGGTAAGAAGCTAATTTTTTTACCACCATCTGACCAACCTCCTGAAAATCTAAATCATCCGAATGCTTCATCTCTACTACTTTATCAAGTTAATTATGTTAGTGAATTTTAAATTGTTGACAATATTTGGCTTGACAGAGTACTAATATTTATGAAGGGTCTTATAAGATCATTGGCACTCTATCCACCTAAAACAATCTGTTGTATGATCATTTACCATACCCACTGCCTGCATATAAGCATAGCATATGGTGGATCCGACGAATTTGAAACCAACTTTTTTCAAGGTCTTACTCATCACGTCGCTGATGGGTGTTTTGGCAGGTACCTCTTCCATAACTCGAAAGCGATTGGTGATTGGTTCACCATCTACAAATTGCCAGATATATTGGTCAAAGGAACCCTGCTGGTCAAGGATGTCTAAGTAAACTCGAGCATTGGTGATGACCGAAGCGATCTTCAGCTTGTTTCTAATAATTCCTTTGTCGGCTAGTAGACTTTGGATCTTTTGCTCGTCGTATCGGACGATTTGATGAGCATCAAATCGGTCAAAAACTTGCTGATAGTGTGGCCTTTTTTTGAGTACAGTGATCCAGCTCAATCCTGCCTGAGCGCCTTCAAGAATCAACATCTCGAACAGTTTTTGATCATCGTGGAGAGGCACTCCCCACTCTTGATCATGATAACTGACATAAGGTTCAGAGTCGCCAGCCCAAAGGCATCTTGGCATAATCATTCGGTCATTTGCTTTTCAGAATAGGTTTACTAATGAATGTACCAATTTCAAAAAATGGAAATATTACCAAAAGAGCCATTTTATTTGGTGACCTTTTCGGAGTGGATTCACTAATGATCTGAGTGCAGAGCCAGTCTATTACCCTCGCTATCTATGAAGATGGCTATGTAACCATGTTCGGGTGAGATCAAACGCTTTGGGATGATGACTTCCCCTCCAGCTTTCGCGATCCTGTCCCCTACCTTGCTAAGGTCTGGATTTGCGTTGAGATACAAGAGGACTCCAGTCTCTGCTGGTTCATATTTTTCCCCCTGAACCAATGCTCCACCAATGTGTCGATTAGGTAATAAACCCATCTTAAAATTTCCAAAATCGTTGACAGTAATTTCTATGTCAAAAATGGTTTCGTAAAAGTGCTTGGCTCGAAGCAAATTCTTCACAGGAATTTCAAATCATGAAGTCCAATATGAACTTTGCATAAGTGATTTTTTGAAATACTAGGTGTGATTGAAAAACTACAAATTTCTTCCTACATCATAGAAAATAATGCACCTCAATATTAGCAGGTCTACCAATCTTATGAGCTGAAAATTCAGTCATTCAATGAGTCCGACCACCTTTGCCCTTTTCTGCCATTCCACACGAGCCAATTTCTGAAGGTCTGCAACAGTATCGGTTTCGTCCATAATTTCTATTCCCAGGAGGGTCTCCATCAGATCTTCCATCGTAACTAGTCCGCTGATTGATCCGTAGTTGTCGACAACAATGGCAAGGTGAGCTCTTTTATGAGACAGACTTTCAATTAAGTTGGGCAGTGGTACTGAGTCTTCAATAAAAGAAACCGGAATTTTGAGAGCCGACAATTTCATTTCGTGATTGTCTGCAGCCACTTGCGCCAAAATATCTGTTTTCAGAACCATTCCGGTAATGTCATCCGGATCATTTCCGTAGATGGGTATACGAGAAAATGGGCTGTCAACATTAGCATCGTAATACGCCTGACAAGTTAAGTTTTCATCTGCTGTTGCCATGACGGTTCTGGGTGTCATGATGTCTCGAACGGTCAGCTCTTTCAATCTAAGCAGGTTCCTGATAATTAATGATTCATTTCTTTCTAGGGCACCACTTTCTTCGCCTACTCGGGTCATAGCTGCGAAGTCAGCCCTGCTTAACACACTTTTAGTCTTATCACGTTTCAATCCCTTAGTTATGCGTTGACTAAGCCATACGAGCGGCCAAAGTGCGTATATAAGGATCCGTATCGATTTTACAGTAAATGGCGCCAACTGCCGCCACATATTTGCACCAATGGTTTTCGGTATGATCTCAGATAGGATCAAAATGGCCAGGGTCATCAACCCCGCAATCAGTGACTCGTAGCCTAATTGAATTCCTAAGATCTTCACTGCATTATTGCCAAAGATTTGGCCGGCTTGTGCACCAACACCGATCGCACCAACGGTATGTGCAATTGTATTGAGTGTGAGGATCGCTGATAGTGGTCGATCGATGTCTTTTTTGAATTCTTGCAAGAGATGGCCCACGCTGGTGCCATCCTGCACGTGTCTATTTACATATGAAGGTGTAATGCTAAGCAGCACTGCTTCCCAAATAGAACATAAAAACGAGAAGAGGATGGAAAGTGTGAAGAAGAGAATTAGGAGGGTCATATATTATCAGAACATACTTAGTGAATAGGTAAAGGTAGGACTTTTGGATATTTGAAGGATTAGGGACGCAACTAGCGGAGGATTAGAAACTTATTCGGTGTACTCTGCTGATCCATCGATGCAATTCTACCATAGTAGGTCCCATTTGGAAGATTGAGGGGAAGTGGAATTTGGTGTACCTGATCGGAAGCAAGCGGAACTACATGAACGATTTGGCCTAAGACATCTATGATTTCAAATCGAAAGACTGAGGCTTTTTGATGTTGAAACTTAAGATAAAGCCGATCCTTTGCAGGATTGGGGCTAAGTATGATTTCCAAGTTAGATTGATGAATGAGACTCGAAGTAGTCATGGGTCGAACAGAACAATTCAGATGGTGCATTTGGTGCGGCGTGGTATCAAATATCATTTCCTCATCTCCTGGTTGATAAAGGCTAACAGACATGAAAAACAACATCATCTCATCAGTAGTCGCTTCACCCAGCGATACATCAACCGGGACTTCTGTTGGCAGATGATGGTTACTGGATGTATTATTATAGGTAGCAACTCCATGGAAAGTAGAGAATGCTGGCACCACAATTGGTTTTATGAAGCTATAGAAGCCCTGCCATTCAAAATCCCAATGGGGGATGTCAATGAGAGGGATGGTGTCTCCTTGTGCAGTGGTCAAATATGCTTTCATAGATTCACAGATCAAATGAGCGTGCGGTGCGATTCCAGTTAAGGTTACTGGAAAAGGTATTGGGGGGAAAGTCTGATGGAAGGTCTGTCTGGTATTGGCGGGAATGAACAAAGGTCGATCCATCCCAAAGAAGTGATTTAAAACTGGTAACGACTCGATGTTTCGAAGATCCGTTCTATTGGAGAATTTGACATTGATTCTTGTGCTGTCAATTTGCCCAGCTGTGCCCTCAGGATAATGGAGTTGTGCAATCAGTCTGGCACCTTTGGGTAGGAAGATACCCATGCCATCTGGTGTAAAAGTAGCTCCTGATCCCGGTACCCACCCAGCAACCATGGCAGCCGAGTTGGAGCCAACTCCTCCAAAACAGGTATAGCCCACTTCAGGGTCAGTGGCATCTAACTGGATTGGGATGGCCGACGTATCCTGATATAAGATCACATGATGAACTATACTCCGGTTACCTGGAAGTATTTCCACACCCTCGATGTAGGTGTCTTCATTTTGATTGGTCATTAATACGAAACACCTGTACAAATCGAGTTCTTTAAGATCCGGCACTACATAGTCTGGTAATCGTATGCTTATGTCAGGATCTTCAATTTCTACAATACTGGTATTGATCGGTGCCTCAGGTTCAAGCATTTTGTCCCCCTGCACAGCTCCCTGTTGCACCCATTTCTGAAATAATGCCACTTCTTCTTCAGTCAACGATCTATTTCCCTGAATGTGTTGATCCTTTCTGCTTGGAGGCCACGGGGGCATTCGGTGAGTTGAAATGGCTGCTTCCATGGCAAAGCGATGGGCGAAAGCGTCTTCATAACTTAAAAGTGCAAAGGGAGCAATACCCTCATCATTGTGACATGGTGAACAATGGGAATAGACCAGACAAGCGATTTGACTCGACCATGTTGGTGGTTCTTGCCCTTTAACTATAGCAGAAAGACATAGTAGACAAAAGGTCCAAGAAATAGATTTAACCGAAAGGATAAGCTCTTTCCTAGCCAGATAACTGATTGGTAGAGATTCGACGTTGCTCAAGGAAGTATTCATCGGACCATGATATTCGTAAATACTTTCAACCAATTAGTGAGCCAACTCTGAAAATATCGCCCAAAAAAACATTTTTGATGAGCACAGTTTTGGACTGGCTCACTAACCACCTGAACGTCCATTCGTCGATGCATTGCACCATTCCGATATAAAAAGCGGTCATATTCATCAGAAGATCGACGATTTGTAATACTTTGGAAAGTATGTGATTTTGAATCATAAGGAGCATCTTTAGGATGCCAGTACCAGTACCTATGCCCCCAGATAGTTTGGGATATAAAAGTTGTAGAAAATGAAAAAACTTGCACTCATAGTTCTTCTTTTTGCCTGCGTTGAGCACTTAGAAGCCAGCATCAATGCTAAACTGATGCGTTATATGGATGTTTCCAAAACACAGATCGCATTTGTTTATGGAGGTGACATCTGGCTGGTTCCGATCGAAGGAGGAGTCGCTGTACAGGTAACACACTCACCAGGAGAAGAATCATGGCCTAAGTTTTCGCCAGATGGACAGACACTTGCTTTTTCCGCTAGCTACCATGGTAACCAAGATGTATATACTATGCCCATCACCGGTGGTGTCCCTCATCGGGTGACCTACCAGTCTTTCGCCGATCGCACCATAGATTGGCATCCAGATGGCGAACGCATCTTATTCGCTTCGGCCAGATCATTGGGTCAACGCAGGTCTCGACAGTTCTTTCTGGTCCATAAAAATGGTGGTTTACCAGAAAAGCTTGATATACCCTACGGAGAGCTTGCCAGCTTTTCTCCCGATGGAAATAGACTGGCATATATTACAAAGATCACAGAAAATTATCCCTTTAAGCGCTATCGTGGTGGCCTGGCATCTGACATTTTGATCTATGATTTTACCGCGCGATCTGTGGTCAACATCACCGATAATCCAGCCAATGATGGCAAGCCGGCTTGGGCTTCCAACAAGCTCTACTATTTATCCGATCAAGGGCGACATTTTCGCCGTAACATCTGGGCATACGATTTTGCGACTAAAGCACAAACGCAAATCACTAAGTT
Organism: Saprospiraceae bacterium; assembly: GCA_013001595.1. GTDB lineage: Bacteria > Bacteroidota > Bacteroidia > Chitinophagales > Saprospiraceae > JABDMH01. Next base: position 13,885 of record JABDMH010000039.1, read on the forward strand.
CACCGATTTTGACATCACATTTTTATCAGCAGGTCCTTATCATCTGGTTTTTGAGGAAGGAGGGATCCTACACTTGATGGATCTAGCAACTGAAAAGCATCGGAAGATTGAGGTGCAGGTGGTTAGTGACTTATCTGTCGAGATGCCTAAGAAAAAAAAGGTCAGTAATCAGATTGCGAGTGTGACGCCCTCACCAGATGGAAAGCGAATGGTGTTTGAGGCAAGGGGCGAGCTCTTCGATGTACCGGCGAAAGAAGGATATTCGAAAAATTTAACCCGGTCTAGTGGGGCCTTTGACTACAGTCCTGCCTGGTCTCCTGATGGAAGACACATTGCCTATTGGAGTGATCGAGATGGTGAGTATCAAATCTATTTGTATTCGTACGAAGGGGATGAGGTGCATAAGATCTCTAACAGAGACTATGGCTTTGGGTATACCTTACATTGGTCACCAAACGGCAAACAACTCGCCTATGTCGATGAACGCAATGACATTATTGTGCAGCACATCGATGGAGACTCCCGGGTGATAGACAATCTTGACTGGAACCACACACATCCCGGCAAATTTCGTTATCGCATCGCATGGTCTCCCGATTCCAAATATATCACGTATGCCAAAAATGGCGAGAATGCTCATGGAGGAATCCACATATATAGTATGATCGATGATACTGTGTATCAGATGACCAGCTACCACTATGATGACGCCAGCCCGGTATTCACTAAAGATGGAAAGTATCTACTTTTTGCTACCAATCGAAAATATCAAGCTACATACTCAGATATGGGTGATGGCACCTGGATATATCCTAATGCGACGCAGATAGCATCCCTGGCGCTAACCAGTGAGATACCATCTCTACTGCAATCCTACAATGACACAATCACTATAAGGAAGGAGAAAAGTAAAAAAGATATGGAGGCAGCTGGTGGAGACGAAATGAATCAGGAGGAGAAATCTGATAATGGTGAGCAGCAAGAAGATTCAGAAATCAGCATCGACATTGCTGACGCAGAAGCAAGAGTGGTGCTTCTTCCACCTGCAGCAGGAAATCTGGGACAGATCTTTCCTTTCAAGGACAAGTTTACCTATATCCGATATCCCAATACCGGTTCAGGCGAAAAGGGTGCAACGCTGATGATATATGACTTCAAAAAGACAGAAGAAAAGAAGGTCTTGGCGGATGTAGAAAGTATCGTATCAACCGGTAATGGCAGACAATTGCTGGTAAAAAGTAAAGGCAAATTTGGCATCATTAAGCCAATGGCCAATCAGAAGATTGATAAACCTGTACAACTTGATGGACTGGTAATGGATTTAATACCCAAGCAGGAATGGCACCAGATAGTGCTGGATACTTGGCGCCGGCACCGCGACTTTTTTTATGATCCCAACATGCATGGTGTAGATTGGGAAGCACTTAAGACTCGCTACTTTGCCCTGGTTGATGACGCCCGTACACGCTGGGATGTGACCAATATTCAATCTAATCTAGTGGCAGAACTAAGTGCAGGACATACCTACTCTCGTGGTGGAGATGTGGAGAGATTGGAGCCGGTCGAAAATGGATATCTGGGCATTGACTGGACCCAAGACGATGAAGGCTACAGAGTGGATCGCATCATCAAGCCGGCACTCTGGGATACGGAAGTACGATCTCCTTTTGATAGAACAGGTGTCCAGGTGAAGGAAGGAGACTACATCTTATCTGTAAACGGCATGATCTTGGACCTAGCGAAAGATCCGTACGCTGCCTTTGAAGGTCTGGCGGGAAAAGTCGTATCACTACGCGTGAAAACTCCTGGTGTAGATCAAGGACCGCATGAGGTTATTGTAAAGACGCTGAATCAGCGAGAAGAACAAAAGTTGCGTTATCTCGCTTGGATTGAACACAATCGGCTCATGGTCGAAGAGTTGTCCGATGGCAAATTGGGCTATGTATATATGTCCAACACAGGAGGCCAGGGCCAGCTTGAATTGGTGCAGATGTATTACGGACAACTAGCCAAAAAGGGGTTTATCATCGATGAGCGATTCAATAGTGGTGGACAGTTATCTGATCGATTTTTGGAGATGCTCCAACGCCCTGTACTATATAATCAGCATTGGCGGCACGGTAGGGATCATACTTGGCCAATCAAAGCGAACCAAGGTCCAATGGGCATGCTCATTAATGGATGGGCCGGATCGGGTGGAGATGGTTTTCCTTGGGGGTTTCAAGAATTGGAGGCCGGACCAATCGTAGGGGAGCGAACCCTGGGCACCCTTGTGGGACCTGCAACAAGACATAAGCTCATTGATGGTGGCAGCATTACCGTTCCTGGAGCAAGGCTCTATGACAATGATGGTCATTGGTTTTGGGAAGGAGAAGGGGTTACACCAGACATCGAGGTTTGGGACGACCCAAATTTACTGATGCAAGGTCGAGATCCACAAATTGAACGCGTGGTTGCAGAAGTAATGAAAATGATTGAAGAACAACCTTTTATACCAACTCCGGCTCCACCATTAGAGGACCGAACAGCGAAGGGACTGAGGTGAATAGTACTAATTGTTGAGTTGTTTGAGTGCCTAATTGTGTAATTGTTGCTCTCTATCATCAGTAGGGTGAAAGAAGCGTCGGTGAACGCATGTTTCATGACCTGTAGTTGTACATGGGCTATTGCCACTGCAGATTAAAATGTTCACAAAACTTCCTATTGTGCTGTTACCACTCCAACGTCAGCAAGGTGATAGATTTGGACGGTTGTTATCAAGGAAACCTTGGCCGATCCAAGCTTTTGACTTTGTCAGTCTTGCCTAGCGAGCGCAGGTTCGCTTACCTGCGGATTCCAATGAATTGTTGCACTCTCTATCGAGTACTTTATTGATACAGAGTACGCAGCCCAACGAGTGCTGGTTCGCTTATCTGCGGATTTTAAAGAACTTCAGTACTCGCATCATGCTACCGGATCCGGGAGCCAGCCACACACCCAAGCTAGATATCGACGGAAAAAACAAAGCACGATGCCAAGATTAAGACCAGTGAGGATCCTGGAGCCAACTCGAAGTCCAATCTTCTTACCCAGCCAAAATGCCAATTAGCTGACCAGCTGAGACGCCAATTAGCTAAAACGCAAATACACCGAATCTTGGCGCCCTTTGCGGCTTTGCGAGCCATACCTTGTCTATTTCAAATTCGGCTTTAGTGCCTGCATTATTCGGCTCTAGAGTCGCTCGTCAGTTTCTTTGTTCGAGATATTACCCATAGGCTAAATCTTTAAGGGATTTTGCTTGGTCACCTTGCTGGTGGAAGCTCCCGGATCCTGGAAACGACACCAAACGCCAATTAGCCAAAACGCAAACCAGCCAAAAACGCCAATACACCGAATCTCGGCGCCCTTTGCGGCTTTGCGAGCCATAACTTGCCCCTTTCAAATTCGGCTTTAAGGCTATCAAAACACCAAGCACCTGCTAAGCGCAGCACAGGTTACGATCCTGGAACAAAATCGTAATGGTATCAAAAAACCACTTTAAGAAATTGTTCACAGAAAACGGCAGAAATTTCAATCAATCAGTTGATCTTGTAGTGGGTTGGAAATCACAAAATTAGACGTTAAGGTCGACTTGAATGCCATTAAATCCATTGAAAATAGACGTTAAAATTTTCTTAAGAGTTCTTCTTTGTCTTAACGATTTTTTTATAAATTAGAGTTGATTATTTACTGCCATTTTAAGTTTTGACATTGGGAATAGACGAAACTAGGCGCACAATCTTGCGTGAACTTGTATCTCGGATCAAGAGACGATTATCTTATGGTATCATAGGTATATTCAGGCCTTTGTACCCTTTCCTTCTGATTTCTTCACATAGTCTGTGGCAGCTATCGATCAGATGGCAATGGCATGCATTGCCCACGAATCAATTACAATGTGTCTTATGTGGTGCAGCAAGCGGACATAAGGCCTTTATATTTTATGAGTAGTTTTTAATTTAAAACGAAAGAATTATGAGAATTTTACTGCTATTCAAAAGAGCTCGGGCATGCTTACTGCCCATCATGCTCCTTGCAGTGATGTCGTTTGTACAGACGGCACAAGCTGCGATTGAGCTGGATCGACCGGAAGCATTGGTCACGATAGGTGACGAGTTTTTCGATACGATTACAGGTACTGTCGTGGATGAAGTTGGAGAACCTCTGATCGGGGTAACCATTTTGATCGACGGCACCAGTAAAGGAACCGTGACTGATTTTGACGGATCCTATTCTTTGGAGGTTGAAGACCCTAACGCCACCCTGGTATTTTCCTATACAGGATTTGCCACTCAAAAAGTGGCATTGGAAGGTCGTTCTAGCATTGACCTCACCATGGAAGCCTCAGTGGCTGCCCTTGATGAAGTAGTCGTCGTGGGATATGGAACGCAAAAGAAAGTCAATCTCACAGGAGCGGTTACTGCACTGTCTGGGGAAGAGCTGGAAATGCGGCCCATTGCTAGTGTTGGTCACGGTCTGCAAGGCCTCGTGCCCAATATGAATGTTACCATTCGAAATGGTGATCCAACTTCTGAAGCCAATTTTAACATTAGGGGTTATGAATCAATCAACGGTGGAGATCCACTGGTATTGGTAGATAACGTACCAATGGCTTTGGAAAGAGTAAATCCCAATGACATCGCCAGCATCAATGTGCTGAAGGATGCATCTGCCGCCGCCGTTTATGGTGCCCGTGCCGCTTTCGGTGTAATCTTGGTTGAGACAAAGAAGGGTAAGTCAGGAAAAGCACGCATTAACTTAAGCACAGAGCTTTCTGCCGCCAAGCCCATCTTCCATATGGACCCCATCACTGATCCATATCAATATGCTTTAGCACGAAATGCTGCCAATATTCGTACTTCTGGCACACCTTCTTATAATGATGAGTTTCTTGCTGCTACCAAGGCTTTTAGTGAAGGTACTGGCCCAGAATGGGGCGTTCAAGATGGAACCCTACAGTATTATGGGTTCAACGACTACCAGAATCAGATAATGACAGACTTTGCTCCTCAGCAGAAATACGATTTGAGTGTTTCTGGGGGCACTGAAAAAGCCAGTTATTATGTGTCGATTGGTCACTTGAATAAAGATGGTTATTTGAAGCCTTTCAACAATGAGAGATTTAAGCGTTACAATGGTATTGTGAGCGTTGATTTTAAAATCAACGATTGGTTGACCCTTGAAGAGAAAGTTGTTTTCAATTCACAGAACAGCGATAAGCCTACCTTCTACCATTGGGATGTGAACATCAATACGCTAGCTCGTCAACATCCGTTGGATAAAATCCAATTTCCAGATTTGGATTTCTATCTCACACCAGGTGATCGTCCGCAATATGAACAATACATTGGTGAATACTTTGGAGGTACTAACTTCTTTCCTTATTTGAGGGATGGCGGTCGACGAACGTTTACGATCAACGATACATGGTTGACCCAAGGCGTGAACATCACACCGTTCAAGGG
>JABDMH010000043.1 GCA_013001595.1 Saprospiraceae bacterium
CACCACTCTCTACTGCCGGAACTTACACCGAAGTCATCACCAGCTCCGCTGGCTGCGATAGCACCATCGTACTCACCCTGGAAGTGCTCGATGAAATCCTTGATTCCATCACCGCTCAAATTTGCCTGGGACAGACTTATACCTTCGGAACCAATGTGCTCAGCGTCACAGGCACTTATGTCGACACCTTCAATTCCACTTATGGCTGTGACTCCATCGTCACCCTCACACTCGAGGTGCTCGAACAACTCCAGACCAACCTCACCGATACCATCTGCCAAGGAGATACCTATGACTTTAATGGCCAGACCATTGCTTCAGCCGGTTCGTACATGCAAACCCTGACCAGTCAGGCCGGATGCGACTCACTAGTCACCCTGGATTTAACTGTGCTCCCAGTTGCTCTACATACCATTGATACTGCCATCTGTGAGGGTGAGACTTTTGTGTTCAATGGTCAAAACCTAACAACCTCCGGCACCTATCCCGATACCCTCATTGCTGCATCGGGCTGTGACTCCATCGTCACCCTCATGCTGTCCGTTGATCCAGTGTATGTCCAGACCATCAGTGCATCTATTTGTTTGGGATCTACCTTTGAGTGGGCAGGAATAATCCTCGACTCCACCGGTGCTTATATGCAATCATTTACCTCCACGACCGGTTGCGACTCCGTGGTCACACTCAACCTTACGGCCACCGAGTCTATTGAAACCATGATTGAAGCTCAAATCTGTACCGGACAAAACTATCCCTTCGGTGGTCAGTTGCTCAATATGTCCGGCACCTATCTAGACTCTCTCACTTCCTCCGGTGGATGCGACTCTGTGGTCACCCTCGTGCTAGATGTACTCGATCAACTCATGACCAACCTGGACGATACCATCTGCCAGGGAGATACCTATGCGTTCAATGGACAAATTCTTTCAGTGGCCGGTACCTATCAGGAAACGTATAGCAGTCAGGCTGGATGTGATTCGGTGGTCACACTCGAGCTGGCAATTATCAATCCCGTGGACACTATCATCAACCAAGAAATTTGCCAAGGCGATATGTATGACTTCAACGGACAATTGCTCTCCAGCTCTGGAACGTACATAGATACCTTTGTTTCTGTTGCAGGCTGTGATTCAGTGGTCACACTCATGCTAACCGTCCATCCGCTGCAACACACGACAATCAATGCAGACATTTGTGATGGAGATGCATATGACTTTAATGGACAATTCCTCAGCTCCGCTGGAATCTACGTAGACACACTCAGCACTATAAGCGGTTGCGACAGTATTGTGACCTTGCACCTAAATATACATCTATCTGCTCCCTACTTCACTGAAGCCCAAATTTGCTCCGGTCAATCATACCAGTTCGGAGATAGAACGCTGGTTGAAGGAGGCATTTACATCGATTCTTTGATATCCACCCAGGGTTGCGATTCGATTATCACATTAAATCTTGAGGTGCTGGATGTAATACAGAGCAGCATATCCGAAACAATATGTTTTGGAGAAACCTATTTGTTCGAAGGACAAAGTCTAACTGTACCTGGAATTTACACTGAATCTTACACAAGTGAAGGAGGATGTGAAATGGTCGTTACGCTTGATCTTGAGGTAATCGACCGCGTTGAAAACACCTCAGCAATATCACTCTGCGCTGGGGAATTTTACGACTTTAACGGCAATTTGGTTACATCTGCGGGTACCTACGTCGACACTCTTGTGAATCAATCGGGGTGCGATAGCATCGTGACACTCCAGGTGACAATCCTACGATCATATATAGATACAATTGAAGCTGATATTTGCCAGGGAGAGACTTTTAATTTCAATGGTCTTGAGCTGTCCACCAGTGGTGAGTACCGGGATACAACAATAGCAAGCAATGGATGTGATAGCATTGCCATTCTCTTATTGAATGTATTGCCGGTGCTCCAAACTAATCTTTCAGCGAATATCTGTTCCGGAGCAATCTTCGACTTCCATGGGACTCTGCTAACGAGCGGTGGCTCCTACTCTGACACATTATCATCATTGGATGGATGCGATAGCATCATCACATTGGTTCTCACAGTGGTCGATGTGTTTGACACAACCGTGCAAGCGCAGATTTGCTCTGGAACGAGCTTCAATTTCCATGGTCAAAATTTAGCAGCATCTGGAACTTACGTGGATACATTAGTCAGTGATGGCGGCTGCGACAGTGTGGTAACGCTTGTACTTCTGGTGAAGGATTTTCTTGAAGTAACACTCACTGCTGAAATTTGTGAGGGCGAGACGTATTCATTCAGCGGCAACGATCTCAGTCAAAATGGCGTCTATTCAGACACCACCACATCAAGCTTAGGGTGCGATAGCATTACTACCTTATCACTGACCGTGATTCCGTGGCTTTATGAAGAGTTTTCTTTTAATCTATGTCCCGGAGAGTCAGTCATTTTGAATGGAGTAGAATACAATGCCATCGGTACTTTTATCGATACGCTTATTTCAACAAAAGGATGTGATAGCATAATTACGATAACAATTGATAGATTTCCATCTTCAACAGATTCCACAGAAGTTGATATTTGTGCAGGAATGACCTATAATTTTGCAGGTCTTGAGCTGTCAACCAGTGGCGTTTACCATGATACATTGATGTCAAGTAGCGGCTGCGATAGCATTTTGGTTCTAAACCTACAAGTTAAACCACCTGGAGATTTCATCCTTGATGACACAATTTGCCAAGGTGATTCCTACAATTTTAATGAGCAGATGCTGACTATGACCGGCACCTACACACAATTTCTGATCGACAACAATGGATGTGACAGTCTCATAACGTTGAATCTGACGGTGCTTCCGATCATAGCCACTGAACTGACTGATTCGGTTTGTCCAGGATATTACTACCAATTTGGTGACACACTGTTGTCAGACCCAGGCACATATATCGACACTTTTACTAGTGAAGCAGGCTGTGACAGTCTAGTTATTTTGCATCTAAATCTGATATTACCGGTTGAGCAGACCGTGGAACATTACCGTATGTGTGATGGCGACAGCGTTATGATTTTGGGTACCTGGTATTACGAACAGATCACGTTAGATGAAGTATTCACTGGAACGGATGGCTGTGATAGCTTGGTGACCTACATTGTGGAAATTATTCCTCAAATAGCCTTGAGTGGTAAGGGAGCAGAAATCTGTGTTGGCGATAGCGTTCAGTTGAAAGTTTCTGGTAACGAAGGAAGACCAGTAACCTGGTCACCTTCTGCCTCCTTATCATGCACAGATTGCACAGATCCCATTGCCAGTCCTGATACTACCACTACTTATGTTGTGACTACCCTTGGCTGCGGCGAGGAGATTGTATCTACAACCGTGACTGTGGAGGTGATACCATATCCGACATTGGAAGTATCGGAAGATCAGAAAATTAAGAAAGGCGAAATCATCAATATATCTGGTACAACAGAGCCAGAAAATCAAATCACCTGGCACAACCAAACAAAGAATGTATTAATCTGCGAAGACTGTAAACAGATAACGGATCAGCCTTCAGGAACCACCACATACGAAGCAACCAGTAGTAATATTCTAGGATGTTCTGTACAAGATCCAGTAACAGTTATAGTTGAGGATCTTTGTGAATTGGAAAAAATCAAAGTTGTTAATGCCTTTACGCCCAACGGGGATGGAATAAATGACTACTTCTTCATCTCTAATCCCGGAATATCCAGAATTGGATTGGTCCAAGTGTTTAACCGTTGGGGTGAATTGGTATTTGAAACCACCGGTACGCAAGTACTTTGGGATGGTACTCACCGTGGAGTAGATGTAAATCCGGGAGTTTATATGTACATGATTGAAGCTATCTGCGTAGATGGAGACCAGCTGTTTATTCCAGGTAATGTTACGGTGGTACGTTAAAAGTGAAAAGAAATGCGATAAATGTTATATCTTACTTAGACCCTAGACGAACAACACTCATGAGACCCGATTACCCCCGTCTGAGGTTTGTTGATAGCAACAAACCCTTGGTTAAATGGTCGATCTTACGACCTGTAGCCGTTTGGCTAGTTACCATGGTATTTGCTCTTCCCATTGCTGCACAAGACATTCATCTATCCCATATTCATGCTTCACCGACGCATTTGAATCCAGCCATGACCGGATTATTTAATGCTGATCTACGATTCATCGCTAACTACAAGGGGCAATGGAATTCTTTTACCAATGGATATCGAACCGCAGTGGCCTCTGCTGACATGAAACTTAATCGCGGAATAGGAAACCGTGATGATGTAGGAGTAGGATTCATGGCTATAGGAGATCAGGCAGGAGACCTTAAGTTCCGCACGCTAAATGTTGGTCTATCTCTCTCCTACCTCAAAGCACTCAATTCCAATGGATCCAATTTTCTATCGGCGGGTGTGCAAGGCGGAATCATTCAACAAAGACTGAATACTAACCTGGCTATTCTCGAACAAGAATTTGATCCATATATTCATGATCCTGATTTCATTGGATCAGTGAGTGCCTTTGATCTTTCGGCCGGGTTAGCTTGGTTTGTACCCATTGGGCGCAGAAATCACTTTTATGCTGGAGCATCAATGTGGCACATCAACAGGGGTTTTGTAGGATTTATGAAAAACTTGGTCGATGCTCCCGACAGCCATTATTTATTTCCTAAGACCGTGATCCATGGCGGTGGTCATTTTCGAATCAATTACGTACTCACTATGAAGCCCAGCTTTATAATCCTCGATCAGGGACCACACCGTGAATTTAATCTGGGTTCCTTCTTCAGTGTACAACCAATCGACCAATATATAAGACCTGAGTACACTCTTTTATTTGGAGTATGGCTACGGTGGTATGCTGAGGCAGGCGATATTAATCGTGATGCCCTTATTGCCTCAGTTAGATATGACTGGAAAAACACCATCTTCACTTTCTCTTATGATATAAACATTTCTGATCTGGCAAGGGCAACCCAATATCGAGGTGGACCGGAGGTGTCAGTCATTCACTATGTCGACTTCTTCAGACCAGAGCGTAAGAACTGGAAAGTGAAGTGCCCTGAATTCTAAAATCATTCACCTTTTTCAGGTCTTTCTTGCGAAACAAATATCTTTCAGCATACTTGATGGAACTCCTGCAAAAAAAATCAGGTCTGTATCCTCCCACTATCCACGTAACTCTAAAATTCTAATCTCCACCCGCTGATTCCTTCTCCTACCTTCAGCTGTATCGTTAGTTGCAATTGGTTGCCTTTTTCCATATCCTTTGTAGTACACTCGACGTCCTGCAATACCCTTCCCCGTGAGATAGAATGCCACATTCCGCGCCCGTTCTGTACTAAGGCTGTCGCAGAATTCATGAGGAGGAGTCCCATTGGTGTGCCCTTCAATCTGAACAACGATCTCCGGATTGTCAGCAAGGAAGGTAAAGAGCTCCTTCAATACAGGAATTGAAGATTCGGTGATGGTAACACTGTCTGCATCAAACTGCAGTTGCTCTATCTTGACTACCTGGCCATTACGCAGCTTTCCTGCGGTCAGAGCAGGTAAAATCTTTCTTTTGATCTCAAATTCAGCACTCGTGCTACATCCAGCTTCATCGGTGACAGTCACAGAATGCAATCCCACCGATAGTTCCTCTGCTTCAAATGTGTTCAACCCATTGTCCCAGGCATATATGTATCGTCCTTGCCCTCCTCTTGCTACCATCTTTGCCTTCCCATTGTTTGTTCGTTCATCAGTGGCCGGACGCAAATCGGTCACTTGTAAGCTCAATCTAGGTGGTTGTGTTACCAGAAATTCGGACGACACCTCATTACCCATAGCATCGGTGACTGTCACTTCATACACTCCAGCCCTAACTTCGTCTACCTCCTGACCTTGAAGTCTCTCATCGCTCCATTTAAAAGTAAATGGCCCCTTACCTCCAATTATTTCGACGACACCACCAGCTGTTGATTCACCATTACAATGAATCTCTCTGGTTTGCTTTACATTCGCGACCAACTCTAAGATGTTCTCCTGAATGAACAGTCTTGCTTCAGCCTGACAGCCAGCCTCGTCTTCCACTTTTATAATATGTTCTCCAGCATCTAGGTTGGTGGCGTGAGCAGTACGCTCACCATTGTCCCAACGGTAAGTATATTTCGGCACTCCACCTTCTACCTTCACTATGGCCGCAGCGTCAGCTTTACCCTCAGGACTTGCCAGTTGAGTTTGTTCGACGGTTAAGCTAAGACGTGAATTTGGAACAATTCCTCGTGCAGCCTTCGTCCTGCCATTAGCGTCCGTTACAGTGACCGTGTATGCACCGGCAGCAAGCCCCTGACGGTTGGAACCAAGCTCTCCATCTTCCCAAAGAAAAACGTAGGGAGCTACTCCGCCACTAACATGTACTGACAGTTCCGCATCGTTCCTCCCATCACCTCTACAAGACAACGGTTTTTCCAGAAGGCAGGATACTCTTAAAGCTGAAGCTTTTTGGATCAGGTATAGGCCTACATCTTCGGTACCGACCCAAACTGTCCCTTCTTCGTCTATGGCCATACAATTCACAAAAGAACTGAGAAAATTGTCAGCACTGTTAAAAACTTTGTAAGCTCCGGTTATGGGATCATATCTGGCTAATTTTTCAGATGCAATCCATAATTTTCCATCATCATCAAAGGCTATATCTTTTATATGGCCTTGAGTTATCTCAGCCGGTAAATCCAAGTGGTTCCAGTTATCCTGTTCATCCACCACCCAAATGTGATCATGAGAAAGTAACCACACCTGTCGCCCATTTTCAGTAGTAGCCTGAAACTCGTAATCTTTTTTCTCCAATCTCCATCTCAAATTTCTTCCAAGCAACATTCCATCTTTTGTACCAACCCAATGCCTCCCTAATTTGTCTATGAAAATTGTGTTGATATGGTTGGAGCGCATCTTGGTGTTGCGGGTATTGAATCGCTTCACCATCTTAAATTTAGGTTCCATCCAAAATAGGAAGAGTCCATTGTTTCGGGTACCGACCCACAGTTCGTCCATTTCCTCATCGTAAAAAGCAACGGTAATTTCATCATTAGTGGTGAGAATACCACCTAGTTCCAATTCCAAAAAAATACGATTAACCCTGATGTCCTTGTTTCCACCTGGTATTTGCAACATGGAAATTTCTCCCTTGAAAAGTTCTACTGGTGTAGCTTCATGTACCGAGCTAACAAGAAAAAGCCCATTATCACTATTGACCCATTTTTGATTTCCTGGTCCTATGTAAATGTTATTGATTGGTGCATTAATATCGAGAGCTGAGCAATGTTCAACCACCATCTCTTCCTGGGACATTAGGAAGGTGCAATTAAGTAGATAGAGTAGAGTAAGAAGTGAACGCATAGCAATTTTAAATGGCCAAACTCGAATTCGATCTAACTCAGATAAAGGCCACGAAAATCGAGCACTTCGAGATCAAATTAGCGAAATTTAAATTACAAAATGTCTATTAGTTTATATCGGACTCCTTTGGCCAAGTCCAATCGACCGCTTATCAGATTAAGGGAACGTCGAGCGCTGAACAATTGTCTCAACTCTCTCGCGCTATCAAATAAGCCTCGGTTACTATATATAGAGTACTTCAATAGAAATTCCAAAGGAGGTATCACTCCTCGACTACTTATTTTTATTTCCCAGCAACTTGCCCCAGAACTCTTTTCTCTTTTTCTTTCGCTCCCTTTTTTCGATGACTTTTGTGTTGCGAGCCCGAATGTTTTGTGAATATTCACTCAGAGTCTCTGTCTCCTTCCGCGGACGATCTCGCATCAATTCACCCAGTTGCTCAGACTCGATACCCTCTACTGACTGAGTGAATTCAAGTAGATCGGACAAATCATTTAGCGAATCATATAGTTCTGGCATTTCAGGAAGGAAGTGGGGGCAATCCATAGCAGCCATTACGCTATCTATTGGCAGATCAAATGCACCGGAAAGGTATCTAGCTGTGCGCTTATTATCCTTTACTTTTTTCATAAATAGTCCCCAGATCGGCAAGGCAGAGTTTGCGCCTTGTCCTGTCCTGATGCTGCGAAAATGAACACTGGGCAATTCAGCACCTACCCACACACCAGCAACCAGACTGGGTGTGTATCCAACAAACCAACCATCAGACTGATGCTGTGTCGTTCCCGTTTTTCCGGCAATTGGTCCCCATAGGCCATAGCGATAGCGTAATCGCCGTGCGGAACCACTGTCAACGACTGCAGTCATAAGTTGTGTCATGACCGCAGCTTCTTCCCTTGTCAGTACCCTTTGTCCCGATGATGCACTTGGTGATTGATAGATTACTTTACCGTGCTGATCCTCGATGCGATCCAAATAATGCAATGGCGACTTTACTCCTTGATTTGCGTAGGTGCCATAGGCTTGCACCAACTCGGCGAGAGATGCTTCAACCGTGCCAAGTGCGATAGACGGTTCGTCGGGGATGTTCCCTTCGATTCCCATGTCACGGGCCAATTGCCTTATCGAAGGAATACCGGCGGACAGGGCTAGATCAACAGCCACCGTATTGACAGAATGACTTAGTGCCCCAGCCATACTGTAGTGACCGCCATAATTTCGGTCACTGTTTTGAGGTTGCCAATTCTTGTAGTTGGCATATTTCACCAATCGATTTTCTGTATAGTCACATGGCTCTATGCCCCTCCTCAAGGCAGCGGTATAAACCAATGGCTTCATAGTGGACCCAATCTGCCTGCGTGACTTGACATGGTCATACTGAATGAATTTATAATCGATTCCTCCGACCCAAGCCCTTACCAATCCCGTTTGGGGTTCGGTCACTAGCATCCCGGTCTGGAGGAGTTGCATGAAGTATCTGATGGAGTCCAATGGCGACATTGTCACCTCTTTCTCTCCATGCTGCCAATCGAAGATGGTCATAGCTATCGGCTCAGACATTATAACCTCGATTTCTTCCGCCGATTTTCCATCATTCTTTAGTGCCTGATATCTTCTGCTTTTTTGCATGGCCTCTTGCAGCAGTGCTTGGGTTGCCCATGGCTCTCTACCTTGCCACTCTTTCAAAAAGTCTTGTTGCAATTCACTTAGGTGCGTTCGCACTGCTGCTTCAGCATAGCGCTGTAATCCAGCATCAAGCGTGGTGAAAATCCTTAGACCATCTCGATAAAGTTGATAAGGAGATCCATCGGAATTGACTCTTTCAGCAAGTATGGCTTCTACCTCTTGTCGAATATGCTCGCGAAAATAGGTGGCCAGACCCAAATTGTGGCTCTCTGGCCGATATTGCAATTGCATCGGCGTAGCAGACAACTGCGTAGCGGAAGCTTCATCAAGATAGCCCAACTTTGCCATTTGTTTGAGCACAACATTTCTTCGCTGTTGCGCCCTTTCCGGATGAAATTTCGGATTGTAGTAGGTCGTAGCTTTAAGCATACCCACCAACACAGCACCTTCCTCAATGGTTAGGTCCTTCAGCTTTTTACTAAAATATCGTTGAGCTGCGATCTTTACCCCAAATGCATTACCCCCAAAAGGTACCGTATTGAGGTAGAGCCTCAGAATCCGATCTTTAGGGTAGATCTGCTCCATACGATGAGCTATGATCATCTCCCTCAGCTTATTGATGACAATGCTCGCGTATCGGTATGACTTTCTTGGATAGAGATTCTTTGCCAATTGTTGGCTGATGGTACTGCCGCCCCCAGCCGATTCGTCTGATAGTAGGATGGACTTGATCAGCACACGCCCGAGAGACCGGACATCAATCCCTTCATGTTCGAAGAAACGAGCATCTTCGGTGGCGATGAGGGCTTGAACCAGATGTTGGGGCAATTCAGAAGAATCGGCATTTACTCGATTTTCAACATAATATTTGCCTAAAAGTACCCCACGATGATCATAGATTTCAGATGCCTGATCATTTTGAATGTTTGCTAATTCTGCATAAGGAGGCAATGCTCCAAAAGCTCCAGATCGTACAAGGAGGACCATTGAAGCAACACTGGTCAGACAAAGCAACACAAAAATACCTCCGCCCAGGAGCACTAATTTGATAGCAGACTGCTGTAATATCCATTGCTGCAATTTAGTGACCCAAGGCATAGATGAGAACTTCTGGGATACCTTGAGCATGGTGGGCCTAACTTTATCTAACATCGTAAGATTCCGATCAACATAATGATTTTTTAGTCAATGGCATGATAACGGAAAAAGTCTGCTTATTATGATGCAAGTCTGCAAAAGAAAAAGATGGACTTCACCCCTACAGAACCTTACTCGCAATTCTTTCGATAGGTATTCCCTTGAAGCCTGCACTTAGGGTGCTTCTGATAGGTACTGATGTACTTGACTTACGGCCATCGACCCCTCTCCTACAGCTGATGCTACCCGTTTTACGGAGCCCTTTCTTACATCTCCTACTGCAAATAGACCCGCGATGCTTGTTTCAAGAGATTGTGGCTTCCGCTGTTGATAGATTCGACATTCAGAGAGCTCTTGATCGATTATTGACGGTCCAGTGAAAATAAAGCCACTATCATCCATGGCTACCAACCCATCCAGCCACTCTGTGCAGGGTCTTGCTCCAATGAAAGTAAACAGATTTGTGATTGGAATCGTCACAGGCTCCTGCATTTTCGTTTGGATTGCTACTGACTCAAGGTGATGATCTCCAGATAATGCTACTACTTCTGTATTCAGGTGTTCGATTATGTTGTCTGTAGCTTCAATTCTTTGCACGAGGTAATCGCTCATCTTGGCTCCCAAGAGTCCTCCCCTCAGGATTATGTGCACTACTTTTGCAAAATCCGCTATAAATAATGCTGCTTGACCAGCAGAATTCCCCCCTCCTACAATACCAATTATCTCATTCTCACATGAAGAAATATTCATTCCCGTTGCTGAATAGTAGATACCACTGCCCTCAAATTTTTCAACATGAGACACTGGTAGTTTACGGTAATTGGCACCAGTAGCAGCAATTAATGATTTTGTCCGAATCGACTTACCATTTGTTGCGCTCAGAACAAAATGGTCACCCATGTGCTCAAGACTCTCGGCCTTATGTGGAATGGAAATGTTACAACCGAATTTCTGAGCTTGGATATATGCGCGATTTGCAAGGTCTCGACCAGAAATTCCCGTTGGAAATCCCAGATAATTCTCAATTTTCGAGCTTTTACCCGCCTGCCCTCCTGGCGCACTGCTATCAATTGTTACCACCTTAAGTCCTTCAGAAGCTGCATATACACTGGCAGCCAAGCCAGCTGGGCCGGCACCAATGATCAAGAGATCAAAAATTTCGTCCTCAAAATCCATGAGTATACCAGTGTACCTCGCCAGTTCACCTAAATTGGGAGATCTACAAATCTTAGCCTCATCGTTGATAATGATAGGCAGGTCCGATACCGATAATTGAAAGTGGGTCAGCAATTCTTTTGCTTCGTCAGACACATCTACATCAAGAAAGTGGTACCAAATATGATTTTTGTCCATGAAGTCGCGAATGACATAGGTCTCACTAGACCGACCAGAACCTACCACTTTAAGTCCACCAACGAATTCGGAAAGCATAGTTTCTTGGCGAAGTAGAAAGGCATTGAGTAGTAAGTCGCTGATGTCACTATGTTCAGCTATGGCTTTCTTTAGGTCTTAAGGTTTTATGCGCAGCAAAGATGAACCCGCCTGAGCGATGCCATTTAATTCCGCAGCTCGATTGCTAAGCATACTGCTGTCTCCGGAAAACTCATTCTTTCCATGCAATACAATGAGCTTATTATTATTCTGCGGATCTTCCACCGAGATTCCACCATCAAGTACTACAAAAAAATCATATTGTAATTGACCACGACTGAAGACAAAAGCATCATCATTATATTTTTCAATTTCCCCATAGGGTTGCAGAATACTGATCTGACGGTGCGTCAATTCGGGAAATCTCGGATCCATTTGAGGCATAGCGATGTATAAATTGGATTAGTACTTACTATATAGTTTGTCTGCATAACACCACATCCACCTTTCACCAGGCTCCGCAGAAACAATTACATGATGACCATGTTCTTTAGCATGGCGGCTGGCATGCCTATTGGGAGAACTGTCGCAACATAGGGTAGTACCACAAGATTGGCAAGTGCGCAGATGAACCCAAGAACCTCCACTCTCAACACAACTGGCACATTCATATCTCTGAGGCAGCTTCACCTCTTTCAATGTGGATATGTGGCCACATAGCTTACGTTTTAATGTCATAGAGGTTAAACGTACCAACTTCAGCGATTGTTTTTATGTCGAGTATTATCGCCAACAATAGGAAATATGGATGCTTATCAAGTCTGTCTAGTCCAATTTAAAGGAGGTGGATCCTAATGGAATCAAGTATCTTTAACCACCATGAATATTTTATCCACGCTAAAACTGCTTTCCTTCCCATCAATCATTTTCGTTATGACGTCTTGTCTGCAACCACACTTCATCGCTCATAGAGGTGCGTCATACCTCGCACCAGAAAATAGCAAGGCTTCAATGAATCTGGCTTGGGAGTTAAAAGCTGCAGGTGCAGAATGTGACGTGATGCTGACTAGAGACCACCAGGTCATTTTATTCCATGACAAGGACGGAAAAAGATTACTGGATCGTGACTTGGTAATAAGTGAAACCGACTATGATGATGTCAAAAAGCTCCCCTTAAAATTAAAAGACGGCAATCTAGCCAAATATCAGGGTGCCACCATTCCATTATTAAAGGACATACTTGTTGATCTACCAAAGAATCAGTTGCTGGTCATCGAGATTAAGGATAAAATTGAGATCCTCCCTCATCTGAAAAAGGTGGTGGACACACATTGGAAACAAGGTAGCATTGCTTTTATCGCATTTGATTACAACACGATCCTGGAGATAAAGAAACTATATCCAAAGGTTCCATGCTATTATCTATCATCGACCATTGAAGATATTGAGAAGCGATTCGAAGGGATCAAAACCAGCGATCTGGATGGTGTAGATCTCAATTTCAATATCATTGATGCTAAACTTGTGAAACGGTTTAGAGATGTTAACAAAGAAGTCTGGTGCTGGACAGTAAACACACCAGAAGACGCCAGTAAAATGTTGGAATTGGGAGTGTCTTACATTACAACGGACCGCCCCAAATGGCTGACCACCCAACTCTAGAAGCACCTCTGAAAACTCGTTCACGGCTTAGCAAAATCTATTGAAATTTTCTTTCCGATTTGAACCATTTTGAGCAGCATTTAGAGTTCCCGGAGATGCCCTTGAAGTAATGAGCGTGTATTGAGAACTGTCTCTGGAAGATCTGAATTGCACTATGAAAAAGAAAAGCAAGTACAATTTCAGTCTCCCCCAACGTTTCTAATCTGTACACATCAAAGCTATTGTTATCCCACAATTTGATAACCATAATAGCAATCATATGAACTTAGGGTCATCCCTATTGATGTCTGTAATCATATTCTTCAGTTTTTCGACCATGTACGCTCAGGTCATTAGCGTGGGACAGGGAGGAGACTTTGCCACCCTAGCCGCAGCCGAGTCCAGCATCTCAGCTGGTGACACTGTAATCATTCTAGATGGCACTTTTAGTCAGGGAGCACAATTCCTAGCAGATCTCAATGGTTCAGCCATCTCTCCTATTATTATTAAAGCGGAGCATAGCCACCAAGCCATATTTCGGGGAGGCACCGAGGCCATCCATCTAGTGAATTGCAGTTACCTTGAAATTCAAGGCATCGTGGTCGAACAGCAAACGGGCAATGGCATAAATATTGACGATGGCGGGGACTATAGCTCACCTACTCACCACATCACCATTTCCAGCTGCATTTTCCGTGATATGCAAGCGGCTGGCAATAATGATCTATTGAAACTATCAGGACTGGATAGTTTCAACATACGAAATTGCCAATTCATAAATGGTGGAGGTGGAGGAAGCGGCATTGATATGGTTGGATGCCATTGGGGTGTCATTGAGGATTGCCAATTTGAGGATTCTGGCACATCAGGAATTCAAGCAAAAGGAGGCACACAACATATATTGATGCAACGAAATGTATTCAAGAATATAAACCAGCGAGCCATCAATCTTGGTGGCAGCACTGGATTGCAATTTTTCCGACCACCACTTCCAAATCCGATCGTCAATGCATTTGAAGCTGCCGATCTTCAGGTGTATGGAAACATATTTATCGGAAGTTGGTCGCCGATAGCCTATGTAGGAAGTATGCGGGTTAAGGTTGTGAACAACACCTTCTATGAACCAGAAAACTGGGTAGTAAGAATTTTGCAGGAAACTACTGAACCTGGTTTTGTGGCTTGTGGAAATAATGAGTTTAGAAACAATGTTGTCTACTTGGAAAATGACTTAACCGAAGTAAATATTGGCCCTAATACCGATGCGGAATCTTTCATTTTTACCAATAATTTGTGGTTTAATGAGCAGTCATCCACTTGGGGCCCGGCCTTACCCGTAACCGACAGCAATCAAATCATCGGCGATCCGCTTTTCGTGGATGCGACCAATGAGAACTTTTCCATCCCATCAAATAGTCCTTGCGTGCAAAATGGAAAAACCTTGAGTGAGCCCAGATCCGATTTTGCGAAGTTTCTGTACTTTGCTCCGCCATCCATAGGCGCATATGAAGGTCATGAGTCCACGACAGCAGTGCCCTACCTCATAGCGCCTTCCAGCATCTCAATGGGACCCAACCCCACGCTAGACCGAGTTACCATAGATGGTGATTTCTCAAATGCCGATATCAAGATTTTGGACGTCCAGGGCCAATTAGTTTCCGATTTTTCAAATGCATCGGCGCCGCTGATCATTCAACTAGATGAATTACCCAATGGCTTATATTTCATCAGTATTAAAAATCGGCAAAATCCAGCGCTATGGATCGAGCGGATTTTAAAATGTGACTAGAAAGAGGATTTCCCAAAACAGATTTTCTATAACCATCATCCAGGATCTTTCAAACATGTTGTTCGTTGCATACTTAGATTTCAGCACCAAGAATACCAATACTACATAGTCTTCAGAAGTTTATATATTCACTCAACAAACTACAAACTTTAGACTATGCAGACACCATCAGAGAAGCTATTGAATAACATGGGCATTGATGTCCAAGAAGACCAACAAGAGCGTGTAGAGAATCCGGCTTCGGACCAAAATCGTAGAGGCTTCCTTAAAAAGGCGGGATTGGGCGGTCTTTCTTTAGGTGCTATGATGTTCAGCTCTATGGAAGATACTATGGCGCACAGCACCTCAAAGGTCAACCGGTATTCTTCACCTTCAGATTTGAAGATTACTGATATGAGGTATGCGGTGGTGATGCGCGGAAGAGGTCGATGCCCAATCATTCGCATAGATACGAACCAAGGGATATATGGATTGGGTGAGGTACGGGATGGTGCAACATACCGCTATGCCATGTTTCTTAAAAGCAGGATCCTTGGTATGAATCCCTGCAATGTGGAAATGATATTTAAGCGAATCAAGCAATTTGGTCATCATTCACGTCAAGCGGGTGGAGTCTGTGCTGTCGAAATGGCACTCTGGGACTTGGCTGGCAAAGCCTATAATGTACCCGCTTACCAATTGCTGGGTGGGCGATACCGAGATAAAGTTCGTCTTTATGCGGATACTCCTAGGGGCCGGGATGAGGCCGAATTCAATTCATTCGTTAGCAGGCGAATGGACGAGCAAGGATTTACCTTTCTGAAGGTTGATTTTGGCATTGAACTGCTAGCCGGTGTTCCAGGAACAACCGTAAATAGTAACTACTGGGACATCACTAAACAATGGTCTAACGAACCGATGTCGTATGGTGCCACTGAGCATCAATTCACCCAAGTACAGATTACAGACAAGGGACTGGACATCATGATGGAGCGCATTGAAAAAGTGCGCAATAAGATCGGCTATAAGGTGCCTTTAGCATCCGACCATTACGGACACTTTGACCACAACAATGCGATTCGGCTGGGAAGGGCTGTTGAAAAATACCGCCTAGCTTGGCTAGAGGATCTGATCCCATGGAGATTTACAGAGCAATGGAAACAAATTTCTCTGGCCATTGAAACACCAACCACCACCGGTGAAGATATTTATCTAAAGGAAGAGTTTATTAAGCTTTGTGATAATTATGCAGTCGACATCGTACACCCTGACCTAGCATCTTCAGGGGGACTTCTGGAGACAAAGAAAATTGGAGATTATGCTGAAGAAAAAGGCATCGCCATGGCTATGCATTTTGCAGGCACCCCGGTCTCATTTATGGCGAATGTGCATTGCGCTGCAGCTACGCAAAACTTTATGGCACTTGAACATCACTCTGTAGACCTAGACTATTGGGAAGATTTGGTCAAGACCAAACACACGCTAATCGACAAGGGATTTGCTTTCGTGCCAGATACTCCAGGACTTGGAATCGAGCTCAACGACGAAGTGGTCAAGCAACACCTCGATCCAGAGAATAGGCAATATTTTGAGCCAACACCTGAATGGGATAAAATTAGATCCTGGGATCGTCTTTGGAGCTAGTATTATCATTAATCCAGGATTCCCAACTGAGTTTTAAGGACACAACATTGAATATTTTCTAAAATTCTTATGGCATGATAAAAAGGACGGTGGTAGTTTGGTGCAAGTATGTATTCTTGTGCTCCATTTTATTTTCCGCAACATTGATACACGCGCAAGGACCGCTAAAGGCATTGATTATTGACGGAGAAAATAACCATGGTTTCTGGCCAATGACCACAATGATGATCAAGGATTATCTTGAGCAAACTGGCATGTTCACCGTTGATATTAACAGGACAGCCTTCACTTGGCAGGGAGGAGCTTACGACAAAAGTATTGGCCTGGATGACATCACCGTGCTGCTCGATAAATATCCGCTAGAAGGGCATTCCGATACAAAACCTGTGAAGGAGCCTAAGCCCGACCCAAATTTTGCACCAAATTTCAGTGCCTATGATGTAGTCATTTCAAACCTGGGATGGAAAGCCTCGACTTGGAAAGATGATGTTAGAGCTGCCCTGGAATCATATGTAGAAAATGGTGGCGGATTTATCATTGTACACGCTGCCAACAATAGTTTTGGCGATTGGCTTGAATACAATCGTATGATTGGTGTTGGTGGATGGGGAGGAAGAGCCAAAGACTATGGATACTATGCTTACTATGATACCGACGGCAAGATGGTCAGAGACGATACCGAAGGATCCTGTGGTTCACATGGCCCTCAATCGGAATTTCTGATCACTTCGCGTGCTCCAGATCATCCAATTATGCGGGGGCTTCCAAGACAGTGGATGCACACCAAAGATGAACTGTATGAGCGACTGCGAGGCCCTGCTGAAAGCATGACGATCCTCGCAACTGCTTTTTCAGATGCCAGTCTCAACGATCCATCTAGTAAGAAACTTGGCAGAACAGGTAGGCATGAACCTATGCTCATGGCCTTGGAATATGGCAAAGGGCGGGTGTTTCATACTGCTCTTGGGCACATGGATTATTCCATGGAATGTGTGGGATTTATCATCACTTTGCAGAGGGCTGCAGAATGGGTAGCTACAGGTAAAGTCACTCAGGCGCTGCCAAGTGATTTTCCCACCAAAACGCAAATAAGTAAACGCGATTGGAAAGGCAGGGTCAATTAATTGGCAATGTCCATGGCTAGATCAAAATTATCACGTAAAAAAAGCGGTCTCTGATCAGCCATCAGATTACGGAGCTGGTTCGGTAGGGATTAGAAACCGAAGATGATACTTGCCTAATAGATCTGAATGCTGCTTTCCCTGGTATTGATACCCACCTCAAATCGCCCTTCCTTCGTCGTGATCGTATTGTGCAATTGACCAGGTAATGTCAGTCTGATTTACGGGATTTGTCAATGGCAATAAACGATCTCTTGGAATCTCGAGTCTAATCTCAAAGGTTCCTTCATAATGTAGCCAACCATAGTAATGTCCCGGAATCATGACAGGAAGCATAGGAGATATTAAAAATGGCTTTACCTTTCTCAATACTATCAATGTCTGTAGCAAGATCATGGCCAAATGTCTGGTGTCTTCAGAGCATACCAACCAAATAGAAATCATAGCATAATCGCATGCCGTGAGATTTTAGACAAAAATAGAATTACTGCTTTGATATGAGTAGACATGCTCTTCTCGTTACCTGTGTAGCATTCAGATTCAATCTTTAAACGAATGACTACCTTTCGCAGCCAAATAAGAATGATGTCTGATATACTATTGACACTTACGGACGTGATAGCCGGCGAAATGAATCATCGAGTGCTAAGCATCCCTCATTGGCAGATCAAGACTGGGCAACATTGGGTCATTACTGGACCTAACGGAGTCGGAAAAACAATGCTGGCAAAAGTGCTTTCAGGTAAGGCAAGGATATTTAGCGGTCATTTGTCACGCGGCAAGCACCGGATGATCAATGACACGGACGGTACAAATACACATATTAGCTTCGTCTCGTTTACTGATACTAGCAAACTCTTTCGGTCCGTCAATGCAGATCACTATTACCAACAAAGATACAATGCCTTTGACTCTGATGGCCATTTGACCGTGCGTGGATATTTGCTGGACGGAGGGCTTAATGATTCCAATATTGAACATAAAAGACTGATAGAATGGTTGAAATTGGGGAGAATCCTAGATCGTGAAAGAATTAAATTATCCAGCGGTCAAACCAGAAAATTACTGCTCTGCAAGGCCCTTCTTAAGGCACCGAAGATACTCCTACTTGATGACCCGCACATTGGCTTGGATGGTGACAGCCGCAATGTGCTCAATGATCAATTAGATCAGCTGGTCGAAGAGACTGGTACGACCTTAATTTTGTCTGGGCATTTTACCACGCTTCCCAGGTCCATCACTCATGAAATCCAACTTTCTAAAGGAACGATTGAAAGTCAGCACAAAGTCACAACATATCTTTCGACTCAATCCATCCAGGTTTCCGCTGGATTACCTAGTCCGTCCCTGACTCAATATTACCAGGAGACCTTTGATCCAGAAAAGTTTGACTCGGTCATATCACTAAATAATGTTGGGGTCAAATACGGAAATGAAGAAATCATCCATGATTTTTCATGGCAGGTCTTGCAAGGTGAAAAATGGAGCATTACTGGATCAAATGGAGCTGGTAAATCGACATTATTAAGTCTAATTTATGGTGATCACCCACAAGCTTATGCAAATAACATACACTTGTTCGGACAAAAACGTGGCGGTGGTGAATCGATATGGGACATCAAACGAAGGATTGGTTTTAGCTCCGCAGAACTTCATGCCTATTTTCGCTATGATTTCCCAGCCGATGAAATTGTTTTGAGTGGTCTCTGGGATGGATATTTTGTCAAAACACCTTCTCCAGCATCAGTCGAGTTATTGCATCAGCTAATTGCATATTATGATCTTACTGATCAATTAAGTGCTCCTTTTCACATACTGTCTACTGGCACCCAACGCATCTTATTCTTCCTACGCTCATTGATCAAGGCTCCTTCCCTCCTGCTCTTAGATGAACCGTTTCAGGGCATGGATCTAAACAATATCGAACGTTCGAAGAGTCTACTTGACCATATTTTACCAACCCTAGGGACACTGATCTTCATTAGTCACTACCCTGAAGAAATTCCTGCCATTGTGGAAAAGCAATTGGTACTGCAGTGAAATTTATTACCCCTGATGATCCAATTCTCTTAAATAATTATTGGCCACTTTGAGCAAAGTAGCCTGCTTTTCTTCTGAAAAACGATCCCATGTCTTTAAAAGTAATCCAAGTCGCGGGTTACTCTCAAAAAAACTACGGTGAACGGACATAAACCGCCAAAACAGGGCATCCCAGATATCCTGCCATGGACCAGTAGGAAAGTCGCTCATCTTACGTAGGTAGTTGCTTCCACTTATGTACGGTTTAGTCGCCATGAGCCCGCCGTCTGCAAATTGACTCATCCCATAAACATTGGGAACCATAACCCAGTCATAAGCGTCGATAAAGAGCTCCATGAACCATTGGTACACTTCGTCAGGATCAAACTCACAGAGTAACATAAAATTCCCCATGATCATCAGCCGCTCTATATGGTGCAGATATCCAGATTTTAGCACTTTCTCTATACATCTATCGACTGGCACTATACCTGTTGATGCCGCATAAAATGATGAGGGAATAGTTCGCTTGAATTTCCAAAAATTGGTCGTACGTTGTAGAGGGCCTTTAAACACATATATGCCCCTAATGAACTCTCTCCATCCAATGATCTGACGTACGAATCCTTCCATGGAATTGATGGGAATATCGTACTCGTTACCATAATTTATGGCGCGATCAACCACTAATTTCGGCGTGAGTAGTCCGACATTCAACATCGGTGTCAATACACTGTGATGTAAGACAGACTCTTTGGCTACAATCGCATCTTCATAGGTACCAAAATCATGAAATCTTGTCTCTAAGAAGGAATCTAACCAGCTTAATGATTCGTCAGCCGTAATTGGGTATAGACAAGGATCTGCTACCTCACCCAAGTAATCTGAAAACTCTGCCTCAACATATACTTTGGCTTCAACACGAAATTTATTATTGCTAGGATAGGAGATGTTGGGAGCTGACTTTTTGCGTGGATACTTCTTCCGATTTGCCGCATCAAAAGACCATTTTCCACCCGTTGGACGATTTTCTTCAGTAACTAAAACCTTAAGATGCTTGCGCTGCCGTATATAGAAGTCGTTATGAAAGAAAGACTCCTTTTCCTGGCTAAAGAACTGAGATACTTCTTCTTTTGTATTTATAAACATCGGCGTTCCCCACCGATCGCCAATCATATCGTTTTCAAGAAGTCCCTTTTTCAGTCGTTTATTTAGCCAGTCATCCACAGGGTCGATGTATGAAATGTGTTTGGTACCCTGTGCAGACGCCCATGGTAAAAACGCTCTAATGTCTGCTCTTTGGTCACCAGCTTCAATATAAACTACCTTTTTCCCAAGGTTAGAAAGCAGTGACTGGTACCACTTCATACTTGATCTATGAAAAAAGATTTTCTGTTTGTGAAATTTATATTGCCTAAAAAACAACCATTCTTCAATAAGATATATGGTCCCCTCGAGAGATAAGAGCGGAGAGTCAGCAAAGAGCTGATGGGGCAAAACCAATATCGCTCTATTCATGGATGTTGCCTCTTCGTTGTCGACAAGATCGACTGCAATACTTGACAAGCTCCCAATCTTGCATCCATTTCTTACGCCATTGAAAACTGCGATTGCAGACTGGACATATTTTGGTGGGGAGATGCTGTTTCTTAATTGTTTTGCTCATCTCAAAAATCTGGAAGATTTTTTGGCCTGGCATACGGAAACTGAGATATCTTCTGCACACTATAGTAAGAATTAAGTCCTGAAATCCCTGTACTATTGGCCTCAGTAAGATCTAAATGGCCATCTGTTTTCCAGATACTGTCTTCAACCAATATGTGCTCTATTTCACCGATAATCATGATCGTCCCATTCAATTCGATGTATTTCTCATCTCGCAACTCCAGCCCTATTTTAATAAGGCTTTCCTCGACGAAAGGCGCTTCAAAGCCATCAATGAATTGAGGTTTTAGATCACATTTCTCAAACTCGGAAACATCACGTTCAAACTTAGCTGAAGTAAAATGAGCACGTTCAACCAATCCTTCATGCACATGATTTATGGTGTAAACACCTTGGCTCTTGATATTCTCATAGGTGTGTCTCGGCACCTCCTTCGTTGGTCTCACCATAAATCCTAGAAGAGCTGGATTACTTCCTAAATGCAACACCGAACTAAATACCGCTAAATTTAAATCTCCGGATGTAGATTGCGTTCCGATGAGATTCGCTGGCTTTATTCCAGTGATGGAATTGATTAAATTCAAGCGTGGCAGTTTATTCATTGAAAGAATATCATCCCGATGTATATACATACTATTTCAATATTTTACACTTAAATCCCCTCACGAGGATAAATCAAATAGGAGAATTTCAGTGTTACCTCGCTATTTTCTTGATCATACCAGAGAAAATGAAATGATGGATTGGAACAAGCATATACCAATAGATTCTTCCCCAGAGCCCTTTTGGTCTGAAAGTCGCCGTCTGTTTTATTTTGCCATTTTTCACTTCAAATTCCAACCAAGCTTCACCAGGCAGCTTCATTTCTGCATATAGCAATAATCTTTGTTCATCAGCAGAGGCGTAGAGCACTCGCCAAAAATCAAGGGCATCTCCCGGTTGCAGCGAATCTTGATTTTTACGACCACGCCTTAGACCAACTCCACCAAACAACTTGTCAATAAATCCTCGAATCTCCCAGAGCCAATGTCCAAAGTACCAACCATTTCTGCCGCCAATGCTCCAGATCTTATGCACAGCAGCTTGTTCATCTGCTACCTCAATGGAACGTTCGTCTTTCAAACAACCATAAGTCGGCACTTCTATGAGCTGATCAAATCCCTCATGAAGATCTTTCGCGCTCAAAGCATCGGTCCAGCTTGATGGGACCTTTTGGTTCGACACCTTTTCAAAGGCCAGCCGAACCGCCTGTTCATAGGTCATCAAGTCAATATCGAGCATAGAATTTAAGTCATTAGGTTTGCAAATTACCTCAACTTTCATACTGTCAACCAAGTTAACTGCGAGCTTGTAGGAAGTGGAAGTAACAAAGTAGAGCCAGTAAGATGATAATTGAGGAGTCATAATAGGAACAGCTATGATGATGCGACGTAACTTGCGAACACTGGCGAATCGATACAACATCTCCTTATATGTCAATACTTCAGGTCCTCCGATATCATAGCTTCGATCAAATGTCTCATCCAATAGCAGGACACCACTTAAGAATTGGATCACATTTCGAATGGCAATGGGTTGCGACTTGGTATTGAGCCATCTCGGAGCGATCATAATTGGCAGCTTTTCGATTAGGTCGCGAATGATCTCAAAGGATGCACTGCCAGAACCTACAATGATTCCTGCCCGCAATGTTGTCAAATGATAGTTCCCAGCTGATAAAATCTGTTCTACCAACAATCTAGATCGCAGGTGCGGTGAGAGTTCCGATTCGTTGACGATGCCACTGAGATAGATTACCTGCCGTACACTTGTTTTAGTTATGCGATCTCGAAAATTTAACGCACATTGTGCCTCCATCTGCTCAAACTCTGCCGTACTCGCAGACATGGAATGTATTAGGTAATAAGCTGCATCTAAGGAATCCGGAATGGATAGTAAAGAAGATGGATCCAAAAAATCGACTTCGACCACCTTCAGTCTTTTCGATCCATAAGCCTGTGCATCAAATCGGGCCCTATCCCTGACACAACAAGTGACATCATGCCCAGCAAGGAGAAGTGCGGGTAAGAGCCTCCTTCCTATATAGCCAGTAACCCCTGTCAATAGGACATCCATCGCTGGTCTAACAGAAAAGCCAGTTTATTGTTGTTGCGCAAACCAAAAGGAATCTTCAAAGTTCAGAATAGGATCATCGTTTGCGACCCTTTTTCTTTTTCCAGGGCTTGGATTTACCCCTTTGAGCACCGCGATGCTTCCTTTTCCCCCTTGATGACTTACTCTTACTATTATAGAAGATTGAAGCATTGATATCTTTTGAGTCAGTGAGACCCATACGTTCCATTTCTGTGGATAACCATTTCTTAACCAATTCTTCCTTGGACAGGTTACCGAATAACAACAGTGCCCGCTCCAGCACTTCACCATGAATCTTGCCCTTGCTCCTAGCATCGAGCAGCTGCATGCAAGCTTGTTCAATTCGTATGCTTGCAATATCCTTCCCACTGGGTATCAAGAGTTGCTCAAAAGTAATATGAAGTCTGTCTTCCAGGAAGTGCAGTCGTCTTTTTTCGGCAGGATCCACAAAGGCAATGGACATCCCAGTTTTACCGGCTCTGGCTGTCCGACCACTGCGGTGTGTATAATATGATTTATCATCCGGCAACGAAAAATGAAAAACATGAGTTAAGTCATCGACATCAATACCTCTCGCGGCTACATCTGTGGCCACTAGTACTTGTAGCTCCTGAGATCTGAAACGTCGCATGACCCGATCTCTCTGCTGCTGCGACAAGTCTCCGTGGATGGCATCAGCTCCATAACCCTTGACAAGCAGGTTTTCTGCAAGATCCTTGGCGTCACGACGAGTACGACAAAATATAACTCCACGCATGTTGGGCTCCACATCCATGCAGCGCTTTAGCGCTTCCACCTTGTCGCCTCTACGTACAATTACATATTTGTGCGCAATATTGACGTTGACCTGATTTTTATCCTTGATCTTTGCCTCAATCGGATTGCGCATATAGGTCTTCACGATCTGACGAATTTCTCTAGGCATTGTCGCCGAGAACAACCAGGTGAGCTTAGAAGCTGGTGTGTAACTAAGGATCTTGTCAAGATCCTCCTTAAAACCCATATTTAGCATTTCATCAGCCTCATCTAGTACCAGGAATCTCAACCTTCGTAAGTTGACGGACTTACGATTGATCAAATCAAGAAGACGACCAGGTGTCGCAATGATGATGTGTTGGGGCTGTCGTAAAGCTTTGATTTGCCGGGAAATAGGGGCACCACCATATACGGCTAAGATATTGATATGGTCCAAGTACTTACCAAATAGGTCTAATTGCTGTGCAATCTGCTGTCCCAATTCGCGGGTGGGCGCCAAAATCAAGGCCTGTGTACAGCCATCAAAAGATTCTATACGCTCCAATAGTGGCCATCCAAAAGCTGCGGTTTTTCCGGTTCCAGTTTGTGCCAAACCTATGAAATCACGATCATCTCCCAGCAAGAAAGGGACAGACTGTCTTTGAATGTCTGTGGGATCGGTAAAACCCTGCTCTTCAATTACTTTAATAACCTCCTGCGAAAGACCAAGTTGCCTAAAGGAATCTAATGTATGTGTATGCTGCATGAGGCGACAAATGTAGACTAATTCGGTGGCTTGCAAATCTGGCAGACAGCCAACTTGACTACTAAACCAAACTATCAATGACATTCCGGAATTAGGACATCTTTGCTTTTTCTTTCAAAAAAGAGCACACTTACGCAACATTTCTTACTCAAATGTGTATAAAATTTGCTTATTTGATAGTATTACTATTATATTTGCGACTATAGTTTCTTTATTTGTGATTATAACTATCCTTACATATGGACATAACGGATACCTCCTTCAGCCCAATGCAGCGATTTTGGCGTCTAATGGTTCCCGACAAGAAGGAGATTAGAAATGTTTACATCTATTCGATCTTCTATGGGCTTGTATACCTATCTCTCCCCCTAGGCATACAGGCCATTGTAAATATTATCCAAGGAGGGCAGGTCAACACGGCCTGGATTGTCCTGGTGTCAATCGTTGTACTTGGCGTTGCAGTCAGTGGCATCTTGCAGATTTTCCAGCTACGTATCACGGAAAATCTGCAACAAAAGATATTCAGCAGAGCCGCTTTCGAGTTGGCGTTTCGTGTTCCCCGAATCAAGATGGAAGTGCTCTACAGACACTATGCGCCCGAACTGATGAATCGATTTTTTGATACCATCTCTGTTCAGAAGGGGCTGTCAAAAATTCTCATTGATTTTTCCATTGCCTCGCTGCAAGTTCTCTTTGGTCTGATCTTGCTGTCGTTCTATCATCCCTTCTTTATCATGTTTGGCGTACTAATGATTTTTTTGGTGTATGTTATTTTCAGATTTACGGCGTTTCGTGGTTTACAGACAAGTCTGGTTGAATCCAAGCACAAATATAAGGTGGCTCATTGGCTGGAAGAGCTTGCACGGACTGCCAATACATTTAGGTTGGCTGGGCATACCTCACTTCCGATGGAGAGGACCAATGACCATGTTGGTGACTATCTCCAGGCGAGGGAGAGCCATTTCAAGATTTTGATCAGACAGTATTCTCTAGTTGTAGTGTTCAAGGTAATCGTGGCAGCGGGTCTACTAGCGGTTGGGGGATTTCTAGTCATGGACCAAAAGATGAACATAGGTCAATTCGTGGCAGCAGAAATCATCATATTGATGGTTATGTCTTCCGTAGAAAAAATCTTCTTAAGCTTAGAGACCATCTATGATGTTCTAACAGCACTGGAAAAAATTGGTCAAGTCACGGACATGGCTCTTGAGAATAGTGAAGGATTTGACCTATCTAACCAAAAGTCTTCGGGAGGACTCGAAGTCAACCTAGAAGACGTGTCATTTACCTATCCGGGCCATACTGAACCAGCACTTTCCGATATCAACTTAATCCTACCGCCAGGTAGCTGCTGCATCATTACTGGCGAAAATGGGTCGGGAAAGAGCACCTTGCTAAATGTCATAGCTGGCCTCTATGACATTGAGGAAGGATCATTGAGCTACGATGCGCTTCCTCTGGGCAATCTCAAGATTAGTACGCTACGTAGAGTAATCGGAGAGTGCCTGGCACAAGAACTTCTTTTCGAGGGAACTCTATTGGAAAACATTCATACAGGTCGAGAGAACGCTACCTTTGAGAAAGTGCAATGGGCTGTTGAAAACGTAGGATTGAAAGAATTCATCCGTGGACTTCCCAAAGGATACAATACGATGATTGATCCACAGGGCAAGAAACTTCCTCGGAGCATCATCCAAAAAATATTATTGGCAAGAAGTATAGCAGGTAATCCCCGCCTACTCCTTTTGGAGGCAGTATTTGAAAATCTAGACCCCAAAGAATGTCAGAAAATCATTGATTTCTTGTTTTCACCGGAGCACAGTTGGACCATTATTGCTGTTTCTATAAATCCATACCTAGCTCAAAAATCAGACAAAATTTTGGCGCTTAAGGAGGGTCGAATTATAGCTGAGGGAGATTACAAGACGATGAAAGACATTGCCAACCTACAATCCGATACCAATGCTTAATATATCTCCCAATAGCATTAATAAATATGTGGATCGATCTGATTTACCAGCACTTAGAGATGTTGAGGCAAAGTCATCTGGCAGAATTTTAATTAGAATCCTTCTCGGGCTGCTTATCTTCACCTTGATCTTGCTTTTTCTACCATGGACTCAGAACATTTCGGCAAGGGGAAAAGTAACAACTTTAAAACCTGATCAGCGGCCTCAGACAATTCATAGCATCATACCCGGTCGAATTGAAAAGTGGTATGTACAAGAGGGTGACTATGTCAACAAAGGAGACACCATCATGTACATTTCAGAAATTAAGGACGAATACCTAGATCCTCAATTGTTGAGAAGGACTCAGGATCAAATGGATGCCAAATCATTGTCTGTAGGATCATACAGACAAAAAGTTACTGCATTGAGTAATCAGATCAGGGCGCTGACAGATGCTAACGCGTTGAAATTTCAACAAGCCGAGAATAAGCTCCTGCAAGCACAACTCAGAGTGACAAGTGATAGTATGGACTACGAGGCTGCTATCATTAATCATAGTATTGCTAAGCAGCAGTTTGATCGAATGGAGAAATTGTATGCAGACGGGCTTAAATCATTAACCGATTTCGAAAAGAGGAAATTAACCCTACAGAAAGCTCAGGCATATAAGATATCCGCAGAGAATAAATTATTGGCCAGTCGCAACGAGAAATTGAATGCCATGGTCGAACTAGATGCCATTAATGCTGAATATCAAAAAGAAATCGCAAAAGCAACCTCAGAGAAATCAAGTGCATTATCCAATGTCTACGAGGGAGAGGCGACCATTACCAAAATGCAGAATCAGTATCAAAATTATTCGGTGCGTAGTGGATATTATTACATTCTCTCTCCTCAGAACGGCTATGTTACTGAAGCCATTCAATCAGGACTTGGGGAGACCATCAAAGAGGGTGCACCTATCGTCAGCATTATGCCGGCGAAATATGATTTTGCCGTAGCAATGTACATAAAGCCTTTGGACCTACCGTTAATTGAAAAAGGTCAACATGTACGTCTGCAATTTGATGGTTGGCCCGCAATTGTATTTAGTGGTTGGCCCAATACCAGCCATGGCACCTATGGTGGTACTGTATTTGCCATCGATAATTTTATCAGCGATAATGGACTTTACCGAGTGTTGGTCAAACAAGATCCCAATGATTATGACTGGCCTATTGCGCTGCGAGTGGGCGGTGGTGCATTTAGCATGCTGCTGCTAAAGGACGTGCCGATT
The DNA here is from genome assembly GCA_013001595.1 of Saprospiraceae bacterium. Taxonomy (GTDB): domain Bacteria; phylum Bacteroidota; class Bacteroidia; order Chitinophagales; family Saprospiraceae; genus JABDMH01. Next base: position 28,233 of record JABDMH010000043.1, read on the forward strand.
TGGTACGAAATCTGGCGTCTCATTAATGGTTTCCCTCCAGATTTTTATCAATTGGAAAGACCCGAAAAAATAGGAGAAATAAATAAGGCGATACAAACGATTGTAAAGTAAACATGAAGCAAATAAGAATTCTTTCTCTTTTTTGGTGCCTTGCTTCGTCCACTTCTTTAAATGCGCAGGATAGCCTACAAGTATTCCGTTACGATCAATTCATTCAAACGGTATTGGATCACCACCCTATAAGCTTTCAAGCAGAACTTGACCAGCAACAAGGGGAGGCATATTTGCTAAAGGCTAAGGGAGCATTTGATCCGAAATTAGGTGCTGATGTCGCACAAAAGTATTTTGAGGGTAAAAAGTACTATGGGTTGCATAGTGGAATGCTAAAGATTCCTACTTGGACAGGCATCGATATTGAGACCTCCTTTGAACAAAACGAGGGTGTCTTTCTAAATGGAGCTGATAATACCCCCACCGCAGGTCTTTGGGCAGCAGGCATCTCGCTACCGCTGGGTCGTGGACTTTTTATTGATGAACGACGTGCAATGATAAAGCAAGCTCGCCTATTCGTGCAGCAGTCCATTTTAGAGCGCACCCTAACCCTAAATGAACTCATTTACGAGGCGGGTAAGTCCTATTGGTATTGGTTAGAGGCCTACTATATCCGTCAGGTTTATTTGGAAGCATATACAGTTGCTCAAGAGAGAGCTGACGCCATCAGCCAGGGGGCATTGCTAGGCGATCGTCCATTCATTGATACGGTGGAAGCCAATATTCAGGTACAAAACCGCCAAGTCAATCTCCAGCAAGCTACTTTGAACTATCAGAATAGTGTAGCTCACTTCAACACCTATCTCTGGGCTGATGGATTTGTTCCGTTGGAGTTGGCTGCCACTGCCATACCAGACATACTCGAAGATCAAAACGCCACACCTGTAGACCTCGAACTAGAAGCCCAATTGGTACAGCTACTAGACCGTCATCCGATGTTGCTACAAAATCAATACAAGATCCAATCCTTGGAGGTGGAGAAGAAGCTTAAACGTGAGTTCCTTAAACCAACCGTTGACCTAAAGTACAATGCACTAATGGCGAGTACTAATGAAAACTTAATCAATAACTTTTCCCTAAATGATTACAAATGGGGAGTCACTTTTAGCTTGCCGCTATTCCTTCGTAAGGAGCGCGGTGATCTAGCGCTAACTAATATAAAATTGCAGGATGCCAACTTAGATATTAAAAACAAATTTAACAGCATACAGAGTAAGTCTATCATGGCCAGAAATACCTGGGATACTACCCACCAACAATTCAATACGCTAGAGGAAAATGTCGCAGCTTACCAAGCATTATTAGCAGGAGAACAGGCGCTTTTTGAAAATGGAGAAAGCTCACTCTTTCTTATTAACTCACGTGAAATGGGATACATTGATGCCCAAACGAAATTGATTATTACTTTAACCAAAAATAAGATCGCAAATCTAGAAACCCTTTACGCTCTAGGCATTCTCAATTTATAAAAATTAGATCTATGATTTCATTGCGCATTAGTAGTAGGAAAGTAGAGAAATTGGAACTCATTGCTCAAATCCTTTTGAAAGAAGAACTGGCCATCGATGTCCTTTTGGTAAGAAGCGTAGAAAAAATTCAACTTGAGCAAGGCAAATTAATCAGGGAAAACATCCACTTGCTAACAGCAAAAACAAAAGCCATGCTTTTTCCGGACATAGATAAAAAGCTACGTAAAGAGTTTGGCGATGAAATGCCCGACATCTTTTCGCTGCCTATCGTACAAATGGACTGGGATAAAAGAGACCAGCTAGCTAAAGATGTGCGAAACGTGTAGTGCTATATTCGCAATCATCTACTATGGACTGATAGGACTTGCCCAATGATGTAGCAATGACCTCAGAGTGACATTTTGTGAGTCGTTATTTACTCCTTTTCATAAAACCTGTCAAAACCATCTAGTACGCCATAAAATGCCAACTGGTCATCACAAAGTGCAAAAAAGTCTTGGAATTCATGTGAAAAAGGCTCCACATCGATGGTACACTTCGACACACAAATTGAATTATTCCCCAATTTCCAGGTGCCCCTGTAAACAACTAGACCACCCTTTATGACTTCGACCATATGCTCCCTTCGAAAAGCAATTGTCTTCCCTAAATCAACGCTATCGCAGTTTCTCTTAACTAGCCTCCGACCTGATAAACCCAACTCCAGCTACCCTTTAGCTCATTCTCCAATGTCTGCTCTGTCCATTCTACTTTGTCCTGGCAAGCTTGAATTTGGCCCAATTCAAAATCGGGATTAAACACCTCCTTTTTACATCCGAACAGTAATATCATGTGGTCTAACCCCCTATAAATTGGACAAGAATTCTCTTAATTCTCTTAATTAATTAATCAATGCCATTTGGCTACCCACAGCAGACTCTTCCTGTGGCAACCCCTCGGATTGGTGGCTTAGGAGGGGATTACCACCGGAATAGTCTGCGACCCAAACTGCCTCAAAATCTGGCAGATGTTTATGGATTTCAAACAAGGGGCATTCATAGTCTATATCTGAGTGAATGCGATCCGTATTGTAAAATGCTATAAATCTTTTCACAGTTGCCCTTAGATCTTTTTCATTTTCAAATTCAAACCGTTGACAAATGGTGCGTTGGATAATTGAATGAAATGCTGCAATGTGGCCGTTCTATTCTGGAGTGCTTGGACGTGTAAATTCTTGCTTTGCACCGCTCTTCTGATCAAAAAATGACCTCACCTGGTGAGCTACAAATTGACTGCCATTGTCACAGCGGATGTAAAAACTCACTGGAAATTTAATGATTGAAAAAATATTTTCAAATAAGGTTATCACGTCTCGATGGCTATCCTCTTGCATAGTATATAACCTAAAACATACCTAGACTTCACATCCAGCACTGTCAATTGCATCATATTTTGTCGTGTTCCATCAATATAGATATACTTGATATCTATCTCAAGGTGCTCAAATATTTCATCTGGTTGGGGAACTAGTTCCTGCAACCCATAATCTGGGCTGCCTTTGAATTAATCGATTGCTATTCAATAATTTATGATCCTTCATCAAACGATATACTTTCTTCTTGTTAATTAAGTAACCTCTTCGTTTGCGCAGCCAGTGAGTTACTTTTATATAGCCATAATCCACAAACTAATGCTCCAAAAGCTCTTTAACTTCAGCGACAACATCTTCATTTGGCACGAACCTCCCATCTGATTTCATGGGTATACTCGCTGGCCTTCTTCCCTCTACTTCGATTACGCCTAACATAGTAGTAGCTACTGCGACATACATTGGTCGCCTTGAGACAAACCCTTACCTTATTCCCCTGATCAATATACATGCGGGCTACTTCTTTTCTCTCTGTTAGCGGTATCGAGTTTTTTTAGCAGCTCATCTTTGATCCGAATAGTCAAGGCTTGATCTGCAACAACTTGACGCAATCTTTCGATCTCTCGATGAAGCTCCCTTTTCTCATGTTCCACACCACGATTGGCGGATCTATCTAATCCGGCCACACCCTCTGATTCATATTTGTCCCGCCATCGGTAGATCATATTGGCTGAAACACCATGCTTCCTCGATGACTCAGCTACACTAAGTAACTCAGCATCTTGAAGTATCTGCATCTTCTCAGATGCTGTCCATCTTCATCTTTTCTTACTCATGATTCCTCTAATTTAGTATTCTCTTATTTTGAGAAATCTTATTCCGGTTTTTTAGGGGGCTAGAAGGCTTTCACCCCTTCACCCTTTTGTCCTACCTTTTTTACCTTCACCCTATGACATCAAAGCTAACGCGGTGGACCCATACCGTTCCTGCCACTTCAGGTAAAATTCGTATTGATGACTATTGCGGGCCTGTTTTCAGCATATTGGGCAGCAAGAGCGCAACCAAGAAAGCCATTAAATCCAATAGGCTATTCTTAAACGGTCGTCCAGCTAAAACTGCTGATTTTGTGCGCAAAGGCGATACTATTGCAGTGATTGGTGCCGGAGTGAGAAACATCAAGCGAATAAATATTCCGTTGGAAATTGTGTTTGAGGATCATCACTTAATTATTATTAATAAACCAGGTGGTATAGCTGTAAATGGCAATAGACATAAGACCGTAGAAAACGCATTGGTCGGTGTGGCAAAACCATCTCTGGTAAACGATGCGCTGCCTAGACCGGTGGCCGTACATCGCATCGATGTGCCGACTAATGGTCTGGTCATGCTGGCTAAAACCAAATCTGCGCTCATTAAAATGACCAATGCTTTTCAAGACCGGAAAGTGGATAAAATGTATCACGCCATTGTGCATGGTCGTCCAGAGAGGGAATTCCGGATCAATGAGTCTATTGAAAACAAGGAAGCCACCACTATCGGCAGTACCATATCCACGGTCCCCTCCCTAAAGTACGAGCACCTAAGTCTGGTACATCTTAAACCTTTTACTGGACGCACACATCAATTAAGGATACACATGCAGTCCATTGGACATCTGATCGTTGGTGATAAATTGTATGCACAAGGTCAGCACACGATTTTGGGAAAAGGCCTATTGTTGTGTGCCGCATCACTTCACTTTTCTCATCCCAACCATGGCAGCGACGTTGCAGTGACCATTGAAACTCCGCGAAAATTCAACAGGATCCTAGATCGGGAGGCATCCCGATTTGAGTCTCAAAAGGATTAAGGGACCGCCAAAATTCACTTCCCCATTTAAACTGGGTCCTTTGAATTTATAATGCGTTATAAAAAATTCACGTAGCTCCACTATGTTTATTTTTTATGCCTTAGCTAAATTCAAAGTAACATCGTCTCAATCGGGAACATATTATCTACCGATCCCTTGGTGCAACAAAAACTCAACCGAGAAAGTTATCTTACGTAGCAAAGAATTCAGACAATACAGATTCTGATTGACCTTCTGATCAATAAACATGTAATCATGGCTCAATTTACACTTTCCGTTAATGGATCATCTCACACTGTAGAAGCATCTCCAGACACTCCCATTTTATGGGTACTGAGAGACCATCTGAAATTAGTGGGTGCAAAGTACGGTTGTGGCATTGCCCAATGTGGAGCATGCACAATTCATCTTGAAGGAACGGCAATACGCTCCTGTTCTATTCCTGTATCAGAAGTGGGAGACAAGTCAATTACCACAATTGAGGGACTGTCGGAAAAAGGCGATCACCCCTTACAAAAGGCCTGGATAGAACATGATGTTCCGCAATGTGGATATTGCCAAGCGGGACAAATAATGAATGCCGCATCACTGATCGCAAAAAACCCTAATCCCACTGACAAGGACATTGATGAAGCGATGCATGGCAATCTATGTCGCTGTGGCACATACATCCGCATCAAGAAAGCCATAAAGTCTGCCGCTTCGGAAATTCAGTAAAACCGAGTTACTGTCTCTTTACATTCACTGGTCGCTAAAAAATTCCATCAATGACTTCAATAAAAACTACTTACAATCGCAGATCCTTTCTAAAAGCCTCGACAGCCACGGGTGGAGGGCTGGTTTTGGGATTTAGTTGGTTGGCTTCTTGTTCACCAACTGCCGAGCAAGTAAAGGCTATGCCTATGGAGTGGTTTGACATCAATGGCTTCCTAAAGATTGGTGATAATGGAATTGTCACCATCATGTCTCCCAATCCTGAAATTGGCCAGAACGTAAAAACTGCGATGCCTATGATCGTGGCTGAAGAACTAGATGTCGACTGGAAAGATGTGGTGGTCCAACAGGCAGGCCTTGACCTAAAACATTTCACAAGACAAGTTGCTGGCGGTAGTCAGTCCATCAGAAAAGGTTGGGATGGACTGCGTATGGCGGGAGCCACCGCCAGACAAATGCTGGTGCAAGCCGCTGCGCAGCAATGGGAAGTGGACCCAACGGAGATCACTACGCGAGCGGGAATGATCATTCACGAACAAAGTGACAGAGAGCTTGGATACGGAGAAGTGGCTTCCGCAGCAGCATCGATACAAGTTCCAGAAGAGGTCAACTTAAAGTCACCAAAGGACTTCCAGATCATTGGGACTAGTCAGAAGAATGTAGATGGAGAGGCCATTGTGCTGGGGAAACCACTTTTTGGATTGGATACGGATCGAGAAGGTATGTTAATTGCTATGATCGCCCATCCTCCTGCATTTGGCATGAAGATGAAGTCCCTCGATGCTTCCAAAGCATTAGCGATGTCTGGCATCAAAGATGTTTTTACGATCAACAGTAAACCGGAGGGTATTGAGTTGACCTGGTCTGACAATAATGTTTTTCCAGAGTTGGTGGTCATCGTGGGTGAAACGACCTGGCAGACCATGAAAGCGAAGAAGTCACTAAAGATCGAATGGGAATCCGATACCGAGCCCGAGAGCTCGGAACAACATGAAGCTACCTTAGCTAGGCTCATTAAAGTGGATGCCAAAGAACCCGCGAGAAAAGATGGTGATCCAGCTGCTGCCTTTAGTAAAGCAGCCAAAGTCATAGAGCGTACCTATAGTGCTCCCTTTCTAGCCCACAATACCTTGGAGCCTATGAACTTCTTTGCTCATGTTACCGCTGAAAAAGCAGAGTTAGTAGGACCAATTCAAACCCCAGAAAACCTGCACAAGACGGTTTCGAAAGTGCTTGACATGGATCCCGAAAATGTCAGCATTATGATGACCCGTATGGGCGGAGGCTTTGGCAGAAGGCTCTACGGACATTTTGGTACAGAGGCTGCATTAATTTCGCAAAAAATGAATGCGCCGATCAAACTCATCTATACACGAGAAGATGATATGACTCAAGGAACCTACCGGCCGTCATACAAGGTTAAGTATCGTGCCGCTTTGGACGAAGAGAATAATCTCGTCGCATTTCATGTGCGTGGAGTAGGTACGCATGGCAGTCCTGTGTTTGCGAATCGATTTCCTGCTGGGACAGTTGATCACTACCTTGCTGAAAACCATACTAAAGAATCCAATATATCCACTGGTGCGTGGAGGGCACCACGATCAAATTTCATCGCTGGTGCAGAACAAGCATTCTTGGATGAAGTGGCTGAGATAGCAGGAAAAGATCCTATTGATTTTCGCCTGGCACTGTTCGATAAGGCAATAAAAGATCCCGTCGGTAAAGACAATGATTATGACGCTGCCCGATATGCAGGAGTGCTTACATTGATCAAAGAAAAGGCAAAGTGGGGTACACCCATGCCTGGCGTTTACCGGGGCGTATCGGCCTACTTTTGCCACAATTCTTATGTGGCTCAAGTGGTGGATGTCATTATGGAAAACGATCACCCTAAGATTAAGAAGGTTTGGTGTGCTGTAGATTGCGGAATCGTCATTAACCCCGGTAGCGCCAGAAATCAGATCGAAGGTGGAATCGTAGATGGTATTGGTCATGCCATGTACAGTGCAATGACTTTCAAAAACGGATCTCCCGAACAAAGTAATTTTGACAAGTATAGATTGATTCGACATGCGGAAGCTCCGCTCGAAATCGAAACCTTTTTTGTAGAAAATGAAATTCATCCCACTGGTTTGGGAGAACCTTCCCTCCCACCCGTTATCGGAGCTCTGAGCAATGCATTGGCCAAAGCCATGGGCGAGCGATTTTATCAGCAGCCCTTTATGAAAGAGCGTAGGGTATTGGGATAAGGACTAAGACTGACAAGGGATCTTTTGAAATGTGCCATGGCATGAGCAAAAACTATCAACCAATCGATTGTCATCTTCACGATGTTCTTCTGGACCGCGCCACCAGAAATCTCACCGGCTAATTAGCTAATATCGATTCAATCTCTTTTCGCTCTTCCACTGTGAAGCGGATATTGTCCAAGGCCGCAATATTATCCAGCAATTGCTCTGTTCGACTTACCCCCACCAGAACGCTGGTAATTCTTTCGTCTTTCAGGAGCCAAGCGATGGCCATTTGGGCCATGGTTTGATCGCGCTGTTGAGCAATGGCATTAAGCTTTTTGACCTTTTCAATGACTTCCGAAGTGATTTGATCAGTTTGCAAATATCTTCCGTCCCTAATTGCTCGCGAGTCTTCGGGAAATCCATCCAAGTACTTACTCGTCAGGACACCCTGTTCTAATGGAGAAAATGCAATGGCTCCCGTACCCTGGTTTTCGAGTTCATCCAGCAGTCCATCTTCAACCCAGCGATCGAACATGCTGTATCGTGGTTGATGAATAAATAATTTAGTGCCTAGATCGGCCAATATTTTGGCCGCCCTGGCGGTATCTTCTGCTGAATACTGAGATATTCCAACATAGAGTGCCTTCCCCTGCTGTACGATATCATGTAAGGTGCCAATGGTCTCCTCAAGTGGTGTGTCTGGATCTCTTCGATGAGAATAGAAAATATCGACGTAGTCTAAACCCATCCGTCGGAGGCTCTGATCTAAACTGGCAATGAGATATTTACGAGAACCCAAATTACCATATGGACCTGGCCACATATCCCAACCCGCCTTTGTCGAGATGATTAATTCATCGCGATAGACCTGAAAATCCTTCCTAAATATTCGACCAAAATTCTCCTCGGCAGCTCCATATGGAGGACCATAATTATTGGCCAAATCGAAATGGGTGATTCCACGATCGAAAGCTGTACGTAAGATCATTCGACCATTTGAAAATGAATCGTCATGACCGAAATTGTGCCATAATCCCAATGAAATCATCGGTAACATGATGCCACTTCGACCACAGCGACGATATTTCATATGATCGTAGCGGTGCCCATCTGCCGTATAGGATGGTAAAGAGCGTGTATCGTTTATCTTCATAATAATATATTTCTCTGAACTCCAAATTTTTACAGTTCCAACCGTACCAACTTTCCCTTTCGTTTATATGCGTTCTTGTAGTCCCATTGAATGGTCTTCGACTTTGATATCCAACGTCCCAAATCTTGCCGATCAATCTGATCTACCGAAGTGTACAGAATGGAAGCATCTTTGAATTTCCCCGAACCAGGTTTGAGCCTCTCTTCTTCGAAGCTCGCACCACTCCAAAACATCAACCGGATTCCAGCCTTCAATTTACCATATCCCACAATTGGATTACCAGCCAAAAACCAAACTGGATGCCGATGCCATATTTTGTTTTCGGCATCTGGCAAGAGTATAGAAATCAACCCAGGTAGTAATTGACATATTTCTTGTTGACTGTCTGTCTGTGGCCGATTAAATGCAGTCACATCTTCGTGCACGGTCATTATTTTTATCACTGTAACATGCCGATTATAATTGTGGGTCGAATTGATCAATATTGTCAGCCGTGATTTTTAACAAGCCAGTGTTTACACTGTGGGGAATATTAGTAATGCCAGCCGCATCGTCATCTGAAGAAAGCATGTTTGTATCATGGACCATATCAAACAGAAATTGAGCACCATACCAAGTAAAAAGTTCCCTCTTTTGCCCGATCAGTACCTGGATCACCCCCTCTCGAACAAGACGTAAATGCTCCGGCTCCCAATCTACCGTCGTGATCTTTACCTGACCGACCTTACCAGCTTCTTTCACAGCCAGTCCAAGACCTGGTCCTGTTGTAGCGTCAAAGCCACATAAGCCGGCAAGATCGGGATGTGCGCTGATGAGATCCGAAGCTACTTTGGCAGCTTCTTCGGTACTCCCTTTGCTATCATGTTTGCCCAACACCTCAATATCTGGATATTTGTTGAGCACATCTTGTACACCGCGGTAACCATTCTCCATATTGGTCTGACCAATCAGGCCTACAAAGGCCACCTTCCCTTTACCTCTGATGAGGTCTGCCATCGCTTCACCCTGTAACCGACCTATCTCATACCAGTCAGTGCCTAGAAAGGCATGACGTCTACTATCAACAATATCAGAATCGTACACAACCGTTGGTATGCCGGCATCGACCGCTTTATTAATGGCTCCAGCGATTGCAGGATCGGTACCATTAATTAGCAAACCCGTTGGTCGAGATGGAATGACTTGTTCTATAAATGCGATTTGTTGGACCACATCCCATTCACTGGGACCCAGTACTGTGGTTCGAACACCCATCTTTCTGCCCCATCGATGAAAAGCTTCCTGGTCATGATTCACATACATAGGAAAATTGACGAACGTAGTTACCATCACATATTCATCATCAGATCGATCTACCGCTGGCTTAGGTTGGTCCTGCATGGCATCCTTATAGTAGGCTCCCTTGCTGGGATCACAGCTAATCATTAGTGTACATAACATCGTACAAATGAGTAGTCGATAAAATAGAATTTTGATATTCATATTAACTAGATCTCTTTTTCTTCTTGGAAGACTTAGCCCTGTCATTAAATGACAGACACAAGTCCACCCAGTATATAAAATCATTGCTGGCTTCAAATCCTTCCGGTGAAACATAGCAATATCCTTGATAGCATCTGCCTTTCATTACCATAGATTCAAAGCCTCTTTTTTCCGCGACTTCTTCATGTAGATCCGGATCAAATCGACACATCATTCGATCTCCACTAACACTGATGCACATTTTTCCATTCACCATAAAAGTGAGCCCACGAAACATCTTCTTCTCTTCAATTTCTAAATTGGGAAATTCTGCGAGATATTCACGAATGCGATCCACTAAATGATCATCATATGGCATAATGTTGACGTTTTAGATTACAACGAAATTGATTACCCCAATATATCACTGCGCTATCTTGGAGAGGTTCCCCGTCGCTTCATGATGATATCAGTGGCTACAGCCACAATCAGGATGATCCCCAGGATAATCTGTTGCCAATAACCCGATATCCTGGCAAGGATCATAATATTTGCCACCAGGCCCATGAAAATGGTTCCAAGTAGTGCCCCCATAATTTTCCCTTGACCGCCCAACAAACTTGCACCGCCCAGGATAACGGCCGTAATCACACGAAGCTCCATCCCTTGGCCTGCGGTGGGCATGGCAGCGCCTAGCCTTGCTGACAATATAATCCCAGCAAGCCCAGCCAAAGCAGATGCCAACATAAATGAGTAAACCTTCATCTTTTTTACACGAATCCCGGAGAGCAGCGCAGCTTTTTCATTGCCACCAATGTAGTAGTACCTTCTAAAGAAAATCGTTCTCCTTACTAGAAACGAGAAAATGACAACGACGATCAGCATATACCATACAGGTGATTGAAAGCCCATGAATTGAGATTGCCCAAGTGCATTGAAACCATCCGGCAAATTTTGAATTCCTGAGCCACTTACCATAAGTGCTAGTCCCCTCACTATACCCATCATAGCAAGTGTCTGAATCAGGGGATTGATGCCGACATAAGCAACTAAAGCACCGTTGACCAAGCCAATCAAAAGGCATGCTGCGAGAGATACCAATATGGCCACTGGTACAAAAACTCCCCAATAGTACATGAGATAGGCTGCCAAGCCACCGGCAAAGGCAACTACTGAGCCCACTGATAGATCAAAAGACCCTGAGATGAGTAAGACCATCATACCGACAGCCACGATGGCATCGATCGACAAGTTTAGCAAGACCAAGGACAGATTGTCTAAGTTTGCAAACTGGCCTTGCCAAATTATAGAGCTTACCACCACCAATACCAAGATGGTCGCGCTCAGTGTCACTACACGATCTTGCCAAATATTACTATTGATTTTCATTGAACTCTGGTAGGCTTAAGGCATCCGTTTGAGTCCGGATGAGTATTGTATAATTTCCTCTTCTGAAAAATCTGGACGATCGATAGATGCCATCAATTCCCCATGACTCATCACCAATATACGGTCACATAATCCAATGAGCTCCGTCAATTCTGAAGATATCATTAATATCGCAGTACCAGATGCTGATAATTCGTTGAATAGTCGGTAAATTTCAGACTTTGCACCAACATCTATTCCGTGGGTGGGCTCGTCGACAATGAGGATGTCTGGTTTTCGGAGCAGCCATTTGCCCAAGACGATCTTTTGCTGATTGCCACCACTTAAATACACCACTTTCTGATTAATACTTGGAGTACGAATATCCAATTTCTCCACAAAGTGATCAGCCACCCTACGCATCTCAGCAGTGTCCATCCATATTTTCCCACTGTCACCTACGTCTAGATTGGTCGAGACCACGTTCTCTACTACTGACATGTCAAGAAACAAACCTTGTTCCTTACGATGTTCGGGAAGATAACCCAAACCAAATTGAATGGCATCTTGTGGGTGCCTAATTCGTACAGATTCATCGTTGATCTTTATTGTGCCCGTCTTATTCTTATCTATGCCAAAAATTGCCCGTGCAAGTTCCGTCCGACCTGCACCCACCAGTCCAGCAAGGCCCAAGATTTCTCCACGATGCAGGGAAAAACTGATGTCTGAAAAACCTTCTCCATCCAAATCTTTCACCTGAAGTACAACATCCGACTGGAAATGATCTTGATAATTTAAATCTTGGAGATCACGCCCCACCATCAATCTGATAATCTCATCTACATTGGTATCCTGGGTATTATGAAGCCCTTGAAATTTCCCATCCTTTAGGACTGTTACCCGGTCCCCAATCTTGAATATCTCATGCATTCGATGAGAAATGTAAATGATGCCAACCCCCTTTGCCTTCAAATCTCTGACAATGTCAAATACAACTGAAGTATCGTCATCTGACAATGCTGCTGTAGGCTCGTCAAGAATAAGAATATTGGGTTCCTGCGCCAATGCCTTTGCAATTTCAACCATCTGTTGCTTGCCAGGTGACAAAGTCGAAACCAATTGCTGTGGGTGAATGGTAGTTAGCCTTAATCTCTCAAGTAGGTCTTGGGTCTTCGCAAACAAAGCTTGCCGGTCAATAAAACCCCAAGTATTACAGGGTTGAATCCCCGCGAACACATTATCTGCTACTGACAACTCACTCACTAAGCTTTTCTCCTGATAGACAATGCCAATACCCGCCTCTTGTGCCTTCTTCTGATTTGGCAACACTACCGCTTCGCCACCTAAAATGATCTCACCTCTATCTGGCTGCTGATTGCCAGATAATACATTCATGAGTGTAGATTTTCCGGCCCCATTCTCTCCACACAAGGCATGGACTTCTCCGGCCAATAAATCAAAACTTACCCTGTCTAATGCCACCACACCTGGATAGGTCTTCGTGATGTGCCTAAGGTTTAGCAGGGTTGATTTCACCATTTGGGCTACTTCAGGGTGAGGGAAATCTTTGACAAAGAAACCGCTGGAAGGATCACCTCAACATCAGCATCTTCGTCTTTAAGCCCGTCCTGATTTGGGTCTGGCTCAAACGGTTCAAAACTGGCCGATAATGCTTCTCCCTTATAAAACTCGATTCGCCATGATGAAACGGGCAAATCCAATTCAATTTGCATTTCACGATTATGGAGATTTGCTAATAGTACTACTGCCTGTTTGGCCCTCCTTAACATCATACCTTTCACCGCCAGCGCGTTGCTACTTCGAAGATAGATCCAATCGTGATCCCTTCGAGTCATTAGCTCTTTGAGCAAATGATAGACGGGGAATAGCATGCCCCTTTTCGCTGGAAATAGATCCGGCATTTGCACCTGACGATCACCTTGCATAATGCCGCGCCAGCCTACAGTCTCGAAGTATGTCAAAATCTGTGCGCCGGCATTGGTCAGATGAGCAATGCTGCCCAGTGTCCAGCAAGCTGCGTATACCGAAACCTGTCGCGGATCGACAGCGTCTGGAAGTTCGTCACTTTGAGGAGCAGTTTCTGGTGCAGTGGCGTTTGGATTGAATCGTGGTTTGAGCGTGATTGGACTGACCACAATCGGCAAGTGCGGTGCAAAGGCCTGAGCACTTTCTACGGTATATGCTTGACCGCCAAGGGTCTCGGTCATAGATGCCTCATCAAAAGCATGTACCTGCGGATTGACTGAATATGCCACAAAATCAACCTTAGTCAGCTCTGGTGTTTCCCGGTTTAGTTCGGTAAAATAAGCATTTGTGCCAGCACCGATGAAGACCTGCTCATCAACCCGAAGTGCGGAGAGGCCATTATCCAATAATGTGCTTGGCGTAGTTTTATGGGCTTTATGTAGAAGTAGCAGATATAAATGGCCACTTCGGGGCAACTTCTTCAAAAGATCGGCAAGAAGCTTAATCTGATTGAGAAACGCTTCATCAAAAAAAACAGCAAGCATTAGGTCAGTCCCCAGTTGACTGGCTTCAGACAAATAGTGCGCTACGTTCTTTTCCCATCCGTTTTCAGAAAGATCTATATCGGCCCTTAGATGATTTAATTTTAATATACGGAGCTGCTCTACCTCTTGCGGGTGGAGATGGTAAAATGCAGATGAGACACCTAAACCGATCTTGGGCTGATTTAAAATAGACTCTGCTGGGATAAGCATCACTTTATCCTCCGCTTCATTTTTGTTAACCGCCTCGTGAGCCGTGAACTTAAGTGTCACTTTTTGTTGCACTTTTTCCCCTTTTCCCAAAGTCACTGGGAAGGGCTTAGCCAAGGGAGTACAATAAGTCTTATAGGAGTCGTCAGTCCAATTGCGCTGATCTTCGGTTTCAAAGGTATCTCCCTCAAAAGTCAAGTTGGCCTCTCCAGCTCCTTGTACATTCCATCTCATGCCTTTGATGTCAAAGAATGGTTGATGGGGGCTGATCAGCTTGGGAAAGGTATGTGTACTCCATTCACCAGAGGTGTCCAATATTTCACACGGCTGACCAGCACAAGGCTTTATCGGGTGCAGGATGCAAAATCCAGTGCGGTTCTTCTTAACCGCTGCTAGTGCTTCGCCGCTGATACGAAACTCAATCTCACTATTGGATTTTCCCTCGATCTGTACATCCCATCGAAACGGAAAACCATCTTCATTGCTGATCCACTGATATGAAATTCTAAATGCATCATCCGAGACTTCGAGCACTTCGTTTTCCATAATCCCGTCCATGGTTTCCCAATTTTGGTCCCTCAGGGCAAAGTATATCATACGAAGCACCTCCGATTTTCCAAAAGAAATATAGCGCAGGAATCCGCGATCATATTTGAGGATTAGATCGCCTGCTCTAAGGGTGGGCATTTCTGTCGACATGGATCATCCTTTAGTTATTGCTAATCTAGGCAATCAGAAGCATACCTTCAAATCCGGGGTGCTGCCTAAAGAAGTCGAAGCAGATGTGGATAGATATAAACCCAAAACTATTTTTTGGGATTTCTACTAAAATATTTCTTGAGCGTGCACCCTTCAACAAATTCAGATTAGGCGTCATCACTTTCGGGTCTCACACTGAAGCTGCGATCAGGACCAGCATGAAAGAGACCAGCCGCCCATCCACATTTATAATTCACTCGTTTCGCTGCTGTCATACTAGACCCTTCGAGATGATTTGTTCACGAATCCAAAATCAAATGGTAAAATATCGGCAAACATCAAATGCCTGTAGTTTCCTTTTTTTTTAGCCATGACCGATAAGGCATATTGTGGAGATTTGTATCAAATTCATCTTTCCAAGATCAAAATGTAGTCTTGTTCACTTGGCGGTGTGGCAGATACAGTATGCCCTTCGATTTGCAAATTGGCTTTCATAAACTTATTACCTACGGGATTAAACCACCGACCATCATAGGTATGCCCCTTGGGGTTTCTGATTGTCACCCTCTGCTGGATTGGCGTATAGGCCAAGATGATGCTTGCAGAATCGTCGCTCACTAGCGAAATAAAATGATTATAGACTTTGTTACCAGGTTGATGCACTAGCAATTTGAGGTTGGGAGAGAGTTCCCACCAATTGAACTCTTGGATAAAAGATGACAAGTAACCAATCTGAATGCTGCCAGGAAAATCTATGGCTTTGTCCCAAGTTGAGGGAGTGCGATCTCCTTGGCGGCCATGATTTTCTACTGGTTCTCCTTCCTTTTGTATCCACGGCCAAATACCATTATGTCCATATGCGATGCCTGAAATGGGCGTTGCAAAGATGCTCCAGTAGGAGGCATTTCGCACATCGGTATCATCAAATTCATAGCGGATCTCCTCGTAGTTTGGTTCCATATTAATGATGGGTCGAGGAGGAAGTTTGTCCCAAGTGGTAGCCATCGGCCCCTTATTAATCCAATCAATAACGCGCTCACTCTTATTGTGACTAGATTGATATCCGATAATATCCAGCCAGTCTTCGTCTTTGTATTCTTCGCCAATCCATAGGCTACCATGTGGATGCTGAGCAACGATTCCAGGAGGATCATCGGCAAAGACTCCACGTCCAATATTCTTCCAACGTTGTTCATACTCGCGCGTGTAGCGCCCGTCACCGCCCAATATCCAAATCACCTGATTGGCTCCGAATCGTGCGACCATATAGCGTGCCAAAGCAATGGCCTCTTCTTGTGGCAGATAATAGCCTGGACTAAATTCTCTGCCTGTGCTTTGCGGCAACGCCCACAGCAATACAGGAGCAGCCACAAGACCATGTGCATTAATACGGTCAATTTTTGCATCCATTCGTTTAAAAAAATCCGTGTTTAAATTGATGCGGCCACTCCCAGTAAAAGCAACCTCTCCACGACTGTCTTTTTCACAACCACGCCATTGTGTGGTTACAAATTGGATAACGTTATAGTTATTTTCTACCCTATGCTTCAGGTATTCTTCCCACTCTTCTTCAGTTGATTTCAAAGCACCATTCCAAGCGGTACACGCAGTAAAGAAAAACGGTGTGGCATCCGAGTATTGCAGGTGATACGCCCCAATATCTCGCTTGATACTTCCGCGTTTATAAATATCCAAATCACTTGTGCTGGCCACACAAACGAAACTGCCCTCTTCACCACCCAGACCACTTTTATCATCAGAACAGACGGTCTGGTAATGCCATGTACCAATCTCAGTAGGTGCAAATCTAACTTTGAAAATCCCTTCACCATCCCAGAACCCATTAATGCGATGAGGTACCCCGCTGGGTGAAATGAAATTGGCATAGAATTCTTTCAGGTCATAAATAGGATTAGTATACTCGATTGCACTTTCGAAAGCAAGTTCTTTCTTTTGCCAGATCTCCGTCTGCGACATGCCCTCTATTAAACCCATCAGCATAATCACCAATAAATAATACCTCGCTTTTCTCATGCCTTTATTTTAGAATTAGAATGAATTGAATCGAATATATTTTTGGCCCTACAAAAACTGACGACCCTTAGGGATCGACAAAAAATAACTTCCACATTTATCTTGGTTCTTTTGAATTTATGCGGCGTTATAAAAAAAATCATATAGCCCCTATATGCTAGTTTTTGTCTGCCTTTCTTGGACTTCCACTCTGAACAGGTTGTCTAAATTGAAAGTAATATCTTCTCGCTAGGGAACTTATTGTCTAACAATCCTTAAGTAATGGCCTTCACCTGCTTGATGACGTTCTCGGGTTCAAATACATCTTTCCAATTGTCCTTAAATATTAAAGGCTTACCAAGTTCTATTGCTTTTAAGGCTGCGTCAGAGAACTGCCCGCCCTCCAATTGTCCAAACAACAATGCCAACTCAATATTAATATGCCCAAGAAAAAAATCATAGGCAGCCGCTTTAGGCACCCCTAATTCAACCACTCGATCGACACCTTCTTTAAGCACAGAGATGACGGCCGCTCCAAAGGTCTCTGACAAAGCAGGTTCCAATATGCCCATCTGTTCTATGGTGATGCGATGTGAGACGGTCACCGGTGCATAAATTGTTTTGGCTAATCGTTCACCATCGGCATATATTTCCTCTGGTCCTTGAATCAGGGCGCAAACAATGGCTTGTTTGGCTGCAATACCACCAAAATAATCATAATGAGCTTCTTTCGAAGGTTCCCAATTAAATACGGAAGGATGAGAAGGATGAGTAGCGAAATAATGGATATCTGCCCGGGGATACAGATGTCCAGCTAGTGGAGCTGCGGGATCAAGAGTCACACCTGCAGCAGCTGGTTTCATCATTGGTACCAATTGCTCAGTCACCTTTTGAATGGCGACATCTGGCACAGCAAAAATCACCCAGTCGGCTAGTGGAATAACATCCTCCGGTTGTGATGGCTCAACTTGACGTTCCTTCATTCGTTCGATGCCGACATCGCTGACTTCAAGATAAGCCACCTCATAGTCAGTGCCAATTAAATTGTCGGTTAATCTACAACCCATTTTACCTCCTGCTCCAACCAATACGACCTTATTCATAGTTCTAATATTTCGTCTATTTATCTACAAATTTATCTGGATCTATAATGCGTTCAAAGTAATCATATTTTCCATTTTGGCCACCTTTCAAGGCTATTTCCAAACCGTCGAAAGCGGCATCCCGTGCATGAGCCACACATAGTGGAGCACCTGGTGCAATGGGGCACAATGTCTCCAACGCAGATATTTTAAGCGCCCGGGAAACGTACCCAGAGGTATCGCCTCCACATACGACCACCCTAACATTTTCCACAGCAGCCAAAACCGCCCGAGTGACTTCAGCAAGCAACTCACCGATTACCTTGCCGGACTTCTGACCAAGTGCATTCTGAACCATTTCAATGTGGTGGTCATCAGGTCCATCGGCTGTGTATACAACGACATGCTTGCCATTGCGCACATTGATCAGTGCTTCTTGTGTTACCTTTTCCAATTCATGAGCTGCATTGCTTATCAATGCAGACATATTGACTTTGATGCCAGCAAAATCGATCGATTGTGCATGGTCCACTTGCTGAGCGGTGACGGGAGAACAACTGCCAGCAACCACCAAAACCCGCTTGGCTATATCCGGATATTCGATCTTGAGGCTTGTGTCTCCGCTCTCCAATTTGCGCACATATTTGGCAAGACCGTATGACAACCCAGAAGATGCAACCGTAAATTGAGTCTTTCCGGGCCAGCATTCGTACAAAGTCTTAGCGACTACATCCAAGTGATCATAGGACATGGTATCGAAAAGGATGAAATTTCCTTCTGAGTCAGCGAGATCTTCGTAGTGGCTCTTTACCTCATCATACCCAGCATCCAACGTATGTACATCGATGAGTTTAAATGGACGATCGGTTTGCAGACCGAGATGAAGTCTAATATCACTTTCGCGCATTGGAGTTACTGGGTGATTTGCCATCACTGGATGTCGATCAAGCCGGTAGGTGATGTCCCCAATTCTAGCGAAAAGATTTCCAAAAACAACAAATCTATTTAAGAATGGTGCACCGATTAAAATTGGGATTTTATCAGAGGGAAAATATTGACAGGCAATGTCCGTAGCCAACCCTATGTTACCAATGTCTGGAGATGAGTCAAGTGTAGAACATACCTTGTACTGAATAAAATCCGTCGGGATCGTATGCATGGCCGAAAAAATGGCTGGCAACTCTATTCGCATAGCATCTGGGGTGAGACTTCTTGCCACACCTGCCACACCGAATGCGCGTAATTTCATTCCGCCAACGCCTCTTTTCAGTTTAAATGCATCTACTTCAGCTTGGGTGGGTGCAGATAGAAACAATGCTGTAGGCAATCCATTCAGTGCCAAGGTCTCCATAACATCTGTGGAGCCGGTAAAGTCGTCACCGTAAAATCCGAGCAATAATTTGTTGTGGATTGTCTTCACTGCTGGTATTTTTTAGGTCTTATTGGAGAAAAAAGCTAAAGCTTCTTCCAGCTCAACGTGATCCTTTGCATATTCTTCCAGAGATTTCCCTGACAAAGCAGCCTCCCAGCCTTGAATGATGCTCTTTACACCCGCTTCCATACCTGCAGGGTGACCAACAATTCCTCCTCCGCATAAATACATGAGGTCGGTACTGTCAATGGCTGCAAAAGTGTCTACAGTTTGTCCCGCCCATTGGCCTGATGATAGTACTGGCATAGGACTCCTTAGATCTGCAAAAGGAGCCAGGCAAGAACGAATAGATCGAATGACAGATTCATCACTTTCACAAAACTTGTTGCGTATGCCATTGGTATGCATATGATCTACTCCAGCCAATCGCCAAATCTTTTGATAGGCAGGATAATCCATACCGAGCACGTCACATCTAGTGAGCATTCCCCAACCATTTCTATGTCCATGTACAGGAAGTTGCGAATAGGAAGTGAAGTATTCAACGGCACTTATTCCGACGGCATTTAAGTTGACCATGGCACATGTAGCACCCATTTGGACAAGATAGTCGTGACGATTCAGCATATCATCAATATCACCGCTGAGATTAAATGCATACATTGCCTTCTTTCCAGTCCGTTGGGCATGTCCATCAATGACTTCCATGACTTTACCAACGCGCTCATCGAATGGTGAATGAGGCGGATCGCCCATTAGTTCGTCATCTTTTATAAAGTCTAGTCCAGCCTCAATGAGTCGCTTTGTTTGTTGTGCAGTCTGTGAAGGGGTCAACCCTACACTGGGTTTGATGATGGTGCCAATAATTGGTCGATCATAGACACCTACCAAGGATCTCGTACCTGCAATGCCATGGGCCGGACCAGGGTAGGCCTCTGCAAAATCACCGGGAATATCAAAATCCAATAGTCGCAATCCTGAAAAGGGAGCCAGCTCAAACAAATTTCCTGCAATGGTCGAAACGAGGTTAGGTAGGTTATATCCAATATTCTCAATAGGCCAGGACAATGTCACCCGTGCCCGATTGATCACCGCACTTTCTTTATAAATGCGTGCTCCTGATAATGTCGGCCGACCTACCGTCTCTAGGATTTCTATATTCTCTACGGTAGCCCTATGGTTTCGCCTAAGATGATCGGATTCACCGGGTGTCTTAATAAAAGTACCACAAGACTGCTCTCCCGCCATCACTTCCGCAGCCTCATCTGGCGGAAATGAAGTCTCAATGAGATAACTGGCCTTAATTCGTTTTGCTAACATCGTTGGTTTAGTTTCAGTAATCAGATTTCACACTATGGTATGCAAATATCGCATGCTCTGTTCAGCCCACAAATGTTCTTTTCTTACCGTAGCAGCAATGGTATCCTCAGGTGCTGGCCAAAGTTCAAGGGTTGCACTCTGGCACCGGCCTGTATTTTCCAAATCGCGAAGTAGTGACACAATGGGCAACATACCCTGACCGGCAGGAGTGCCGACTACATTAAAGCCCATGTTATGAGAAACTCGCTCTATTCGATAATCTTTGATGTGTACATTTACGGTATGAGGAATTAAAATCCTTGACACCTCGCCAAAGCCCTCTCCACATCCAAGTGAGTTTACAGAGTCTAAGCAGATACCTACCCAAGAAGGATCGGTCTGCTCGATAATTTGATGAAAAGACCTTGCTGATAGTCGGTCATGATTTTCGATGGCCAATATCACATCTAGATCGCGCATACCGTCCAGTGTATCCTGAATGATTGATACGACCTCCTCCACCGATGGTGCGAAATTAGGACCATCGATTACTGCCCGGAGGAAGGGTGACTCAAAGAAATGAGCTATGCGTAGATATCTCCCCAGCTGCTCGGGTTGCATACCCCGCATCCCTATCTCAATATCTAAACCCAGATCAGTTGCCTGATGCTTAATGTCAATCAAGATTTGTTGATCAAAAGACAGCAGCGGAAAATTGTCTGCCAACTGCACACTTTTTGCACCAAGCTCTTTAGCCTTGTTCAAGAAATCAAACACCGTCATGGGTTGATCAGGCAAGAAACCATCAACCCCTATAGACCAGGCAAAGGCATATGACCCGACTCCCAATTTCATAGCTTCAGATTGTACGGTGCAGCATCTGGACTAAAGCTAAGGATATTGCATCATTTTGCAGGTACGAGCTGATTCGTAGGCATCGAAGACAAGCTGCAGTGTCCTTAGGTTATCATCACCAGTAGTCTCCACTTGACCATTTTTTAAGAGACCAGCCAAGATGTTTTTATTGCAGCTATATACACTTGAATGAATCCAACTGTATTCAGGATCCGCCCAAGAAAACCATTTTACTTTTACGGATTCGCGATCGGTACCATCCTGAGTGGTAACAGAAATCTCTGCATGAGGTCCTAGATACACTGACCCATGCTCTCCCTCCACCAAAATGTAGGTCTCTGGGAAGCTTTCATGTTCCCAAAGAGATGCGTAGGACATCTCTGCATAACAATGCAGCCCCTGCCCCATCACCATAAATACATTTGCCACATCCTCACCCTTAATCTTTGGATTTATCCTTTGGGTCTGGCAAGCCAGCGCACTGGCTTCACCGAAAAGAAACCTGGCGACATCTAGGATATGTGTACCCACATCGGTCAGAATAAACTGTTCCAACTCAGCCAAAAAAGGTTGATTATCATATACGGGAAAACTACTGCAGAATTTGAGGTGTCCCTTGAAGGGTCGTCCTATTAAATTTTGATCTAAAATCTGTTTCAACCTTCTGATCGGTGCTTGCCATCTGAAATTCTCATGCACATAAAGAGACACACCTTTACTTGCAGCATAACTCACCATTTCGGTGGCAGTTTTCAAATCAGGTGCCAAAGGCTTCTGGCAGATGATTTGTACCGAGTGATCTGCAGCGAGGCGGCTAAGTGGCGCATGCGAATCTACATCGGATATAATATCTACTGCATCCAATGTATGATTGAGAAATAACGACTTGGCATCCCCATACACATGCGGAATATCAAAACGTGTGGCCAATGCCCTTGCCTTGTCTATATCAGGATCACAACAAGCCACCACATCAACCTCTGCAGGAAACTCCTTCCAAGCGGCAGTTTGAAAACTAGACCAAAAACCACATCCAATAATTGCGATTTTAATGCTCATTGAAGCAAGATCTAAACTTTTTTGGTAAGATCCGGTATCTCCCTAGAATAATTCACCTAACTCAGAATTTGGACCTTAAAGCCCTCCTGTGCGCTGATTCCTCTAATCTGGATTCTGCCACTGGAAAAATCAATGCTATAACCAAAAAACGGAATTATTCCATTTTGAAATTCCTCAGCAGGCTGCCTTCTGACGCTGTCATAAAAGCGGATAATACATTCATTCGATCGGTCATATTTTGGACATCCAGGGAAATAGTATGTGTAGCATTAAACAAATTGATACGCCACGCGAGACCAAAATCAAAGCGAAAATAGTCCCTGGTTCTACCTTGATATCCTTCATTTACCTGATAGACATTTTCTGCCCTGGATCTTGAGGCTTCTAAGTCCACCGGAAAAACCCGATTGCCATCGGCATAAGTCAGTCGTGCATTAATCATCAGAAAATGGTTTTTCTTCCTCCCTAGACTCCATTCTTTTCCCACCAATAAGTTACCGATTCGATTATTGGCAAAACGAGCAGGCAGGTAGCGGTTCACCCGTGTTTTATATAATGCATCAAACAAGGAAAGGGTACCCAGTAAATACATGCCATTTGCCAATGGCCGTTCGATGGTAAGTTCGAAGCCGTAATTTTTACCAGCTCCTTGAGCTACGAGAATACTGCCAATACTATCATTATCAAAAATGATGTCAAAAAGATCTGAAGAATTCAGCACCGAATAGGTACTTTGCTCATTTCCGGAGACGGGTACGTGAAATAAGTACTGATAATAAAGTTCTGTTTTTAAGCGGACCCTATTGCCTAGTTCTGTCTGATAACCACCGACTACATGAAATGCGCGAGTAAAGGGTAAAGACTTATTGGGCTCTTCAATAACATCGTCTGGCCTCACACGCTCGATGAAATAGGTGGAAGGATGTTCTGATCTGCTGTAAAGTCCAGACGCTAATGAAAAAATACTATGATTATCAAGGGTGTAATCTACAGATACCCTTGGATCTAGCGCAGAGGTTTCGTTGAGAAAAAGATAAGAGAAATGGGCGCCATAATTGATTTTCCAACGTTGGTCAAGCGTTGTTCGCCACTGTGCAAAGCTTTGAAAAAGGTCAGCCCTTCCGTCATTTCCCAGGAAAAGAAAGACCTGGTCGTCGATTTGGGTTTGGTAATCGTATGAAAACCACTTCCGATTTAATGAAGCACCGGCACGAAACAATTGCCTGCGGTTAAATCTATGTGTTAATTCAATCGATCCCACGACATTGATATTGTCAAAAGCAGACTCATCAATATTTCTTGTTGAAAAGTCCGATGCAGAAATAACCTCCGTTAAATCCCTAAACTGATAGCCGGACAAAGAAAGTGATGAACTTAAGTAGGATTTATCTGACAATAAATATCTATGGTTTAGACCCACAACCCCCAACTGTTGCGACTCGTGAAAATCAATACTGTCGTCAGCATATTGCCAGGTTGAAGGTGTCCTTGATGCAATAGAAACCTCGCTATTTTTTCCACCCAATCCAAATAATGAAAAAGTCCCGAGCTTTTCAGTAGGCACATGCACCTTAAAGGAAAGGTCTTGGTACGACGGTTTCAACCTCCCCAAAGAAGTTAGATACTTGTCGATCCATTGCAAGGTAGCGTAGCGATAATTTATCAGGTAGGAGGCACCACTTCCTTTCTTAAAATATCCCTCCGTGGAAACATCCAGACCTAAATTCCCAATCCCAATGTGATGTTCTCGTTTGTCTGGATTCCCTTTGCGCATTCGCAGGTCAAAAACACCACTAAGTGCATTGCCAAATTCGGCAGGGAAAGCACCAGTATAAAAATCAGACCGAGCCAGCGCAATAGACGTAAGCATAGAAATGGACCCTCCACCAGCACCTAATCCCCCAAAATGGTTAGGACTCGGTATATCTACACCCTCTAGGCGCCAAAGCATTCCCCTGGCAGAATTTCCTCGAGTGATGATCTCATTTGACAAGTCATCCCCGCCATTGAACACTCCAGCATACGACTGCACCATCCTCGATGGATCTGAAACGGATGCCGCATAACGCTGTGTTTGCTCGACACTAAATGACCTCGCTGTTGCTGAGGCCATCTCATTCAAGGCAGCAGTTTGTCCATCGTCCATTTCTACAATTATTTCATCTAGGTCAATACTAGTACTCTGTCCACTGAAATATTAGCAATAATTCTAAGCCCTCTTGGCCTAATACTGCGTTACAAATCCTCGCCAGGACAAAGGCCCTGCCTACGTTTTGATGCCTTGTCTTAGGCCAAGATCATTTTAGAATTATCTACAAAATCTCAATGGACAGAGTACTAGATACGGCCATGCCCACATTGAGAACTAGTTCCTTGCCACTTTTCACAAGCACTTGATTTCGCTGTACTTGCTGATATCCCAAATAATCGAATCGAATATCGTAGCGACCTACTTCTAGTCGTGGCAATTCAAAACGGCCTCGAACGTCGGTACTGGCACCTTTCTCTCCATTGGCTGTAAGCACCGAAATTGTGGCCCCTACCAATGGAGTTTTAGTATCTTGATCGATCACGTACCCTTTGACTCTTTTGCCATAGACCACCCCTTCGCGTAGAACAATATTCTTAGCAATCCATCGATGCTCCAGACGGAGTTTATCCATCAATGCATCAATGGCTGAGTATAATGATCCAGCATACTCAAAGGTCACATGCTGTGGTAGATCAATTTCACTGTAGGAAAAGCGCAGGCTATGACGTTTGCTAAGGTCTTGCAAGATGTACTCCCCACTAACATCCTCATAAGATAGGTCAACAACAAGGATAGAATCAAACTGTGCAGGTAAGATGTTTGATGTCAAACATAGTACGAGTGCTGTCACCAGAACGTGTCGGAAATGGGTAAAGTTCGAACTGGCATCGGGCAAAAAATATCTTGATTGACCAGTTGACTTCAAAAACCACATCCCACCTTTTCTAAACCTTATGTCCATAAGCGATGAATTGCTAGGACTGCGAAAATCATGACGGCGACCATCAGTAGGATATCATTAGATTGGGTATTCCCCCATTCGCCAAGCATTTTTTTTCGATTGAGCAGCAAAAGACTCACGGTGAGACCTAATACAAACACAGCACTAATTAGTGCGTAGTTAATTACATTTCGCACTGCATCAACATAGATGGCAAGTACTATAGGGACGAAAGTCAGGTAGAGTAAGTAGCCTCGGTAAACTTTTGATCTATGGCTAGTATCCTTTGCAAAACTTACACTCACACCTTTCCAAAAATCACCGAACAAGTAAGGAACGCCACTCCACACACTGACCATAGAGGAAAAAACAACCCCCCAAAAGGCCACCTTAAAAAGGATATAACCGATAGGGCCCAAAGTTAATTGGAGGACATTTGCCAATGCGAGGACCAGTTGTGTACCACTGGTCCCTTCGAGATCAGCGGCAGATGCAGCCACCATCAGTGCTATAATAAATAGTGCTGTGATTGCATAGCTAACGTACAAATCGGTTCGTACGGAAGCAAGATCTTTAACCCCATCCCATCCCCTCTCTTTAATCCAATATCCGTAACTCAGCATCGTAACACTTCCCCCAATTGCTCCTGCAATCGCAAAATATAAAGTCCTACGATCATATTGCATAAGATCATCTTGAGAAAAATCAACTTGTCCATTGATCAACAATATAGACGCAGTACCTACCACAATCAGAACCATTAGAAAGATGAGCCATTTAGATATTTCTTCTATTAAAGCATATTTTCCAAGATATACGATGATGCATGCTACATTCGCGTGAATGGCGCCCCAAAGCGAAATTGAACCTTTTGGGAACAAGGCCGATCCTGCAATTCCACATGCAGAAGTAAGAGCCGCAGCAACCAATAATGACCATACGAGGAAAAAGGCAAAGAAAGAATAATGAACAAACTTGGGAAAAGTCCTGGCCCACCCCTTAATTAGAAAGGTACCCGTGACCAATTGATATCTCGCTATACCCTCCGTTAAAGTATATTTGATCAGACAAATAAATAAGACCGCAAGTATATAATAGAGATTGAAATCTAAACCCAGCTGAATTCCAATAATCATATCTCCGGCACCAATTCCTGCAGCTGCAACCAACAATCCTGGTCCGACTGCCTTCATAAGATTTTGCCTTTCGTTGATGTATGATTTGGAACTTAATGGATACAAATGTTACTACTAATATACCCGATTCAAGGTACAATACCAGCAATCTCAAACAAGGAAAAAGTCACTTGACTGGATAATGGGATCCAATAAAACGAGGTGGACATGATTTAGGTTAACCATCATCTATCGATCTCACATCCTCACAAAACACTTTGCTTGTTCTCCTACTATAGGGTGTTATGGTTGCCATTTGACTTTAGCATCAACCAGAATATTCCAATTTGTTCGAAGGACAATATAGTACAATGTCACCTGTGACATGGGAACGGTCCGTTGGTGAACATTGGAACTAGCACAAGCTTTTATTGAACCACTTCCTCTTTCTCATCCAGTAGTACCGCGACTTCATCAGACCTGAGAATTCTGAATGTCTTTTGCAATACTAAGGTATTGGAAATGGAAAATACACGATCCTCTTTATCTTTCACATACAAGAAGAAAAGACTTATGTTTTCCACACGTCCTTCGATCGGGAAATCCTTATCTACAATAGAAATGTAATCTCCGATCTTTAAGGGATGATTGAAGAACAAGATCAGACCGGAAGTAATATTGGAGAGCAGTGACCACTGTGCAAAAAAACCAATTCCAACCACGGTTAAGGTTGTGGTGACAAAAGCAAGCACTTGAGTACCCTCAAGGCCCCAGATGCCCGTCAATATGATGATAAGCACAATGATGTAGGTTATATTCAATAACTTCGAAACCAGCTTTTCCCGCATGGTTCCAAAGTCGGCACGTTCCAATCGTTTAACGACCTGACTTGATACGACCTTTCTGATGATTACCACTAAAATTAGGGCAACCAGGCTTTCAATTAATTTTATGTAAAACGGTTCCATATAGTGGGGGGAACATCCTTAAAGGGGGGATGGTTCGAATTGATGTAGCAACATTAAGTGCTTTCCTGAAGTCGCTTAGCAGGTGGTCTAATCAACCTTTCGGGGCTTGTGCTTGATTGCGTCCGGCTTCGTTAGCTTTGGTGATCATCTGATCAACGCCAGAAGTAAATTCTTCCACACTGGGTCGATATCCTGTCTTACCCAGAGCTTTAATGGAGAATTGCCCTGATGATTCATCTTTATCAAGATCAAAAACCCAAACTGTTGGGAAACCACGCACTTTGAAAGCCTGCTGCAATCCGGCATTCTGCCGTTGTAGTTCTTCTGGCAATTTGGAACGACGAGGATAATCCAATTCCAGGAGTACCACATTTTCATCAGCCCATGACTTAAACTCTTGCTTGTCAAAGACAGCAGCGGCTAATTTCCTACACCACCCGCACCAATCTTTTCCAGTAAAATTAGCCATGATCGGCTTGCCCGTCTCTTTTGATTCTGCAAAGGCATCCTCAACCAATACATGCCATCCCTCTTCGCCGAAGGCACTCAGGTCTTCAGCTGAACTAGACTGTGCCACCATAAAAAGGCTAGTACCAAGGAATAGAATAAGAAGAGCAAATTTTTTCATAGTTGAATTTATTAACATGTGAGCAAGAATCGCACCATAATTCGACCTATTCCGCTCCCGTTTCCATCAAATTTAATTATTAACGACCAAGGATGTCAAGTTATTTAGCTGATTAAGACCCTCTTAACGAATGGCTGTTGTCTATCCGACACTCTTTGTGAGCACATAATCCTCCAATTTCTTCATGGCAACTGCCATCGCTGCCGGGCTAACCAGGCTATGGACGATGCGAAAGGCTCCAGGATAGGTGTGACCAAAACTGGAACCGGGAGTAAGCAAAATCCCTGTACTTTGATAGATATCCATCCACAATTCATACTCAGCGTTATCTCGCTTGGGTAGAAGTGAAGACAAATCTGCCCAAACAAAGAGGCTGCCCTTGGCAGGCACGTAAGGTATTTCTAATTTGCGTAACGTCCTTACCACCAATAGGTAAGATGACGTCAGCTGTTGCTGATTGGTCTCAATGTAGGTATGCAAGAACTCCTGATCATCCAAGACTTGCTGTAGAAGCCACTGCGTGTGGTTTGACACACATCGTCCAAGTGCCAGATTTGAATATGCCTTAAGAAGCCCTTGATTCATGGAATATAGGACGCCGATTCTGAACCCCGATATGCCAAAATCCTTTGAAAAAGCATACCAATGATGTAGGAAATCACTTTTCAGCTCTGCCATCACTTTAGCAAATGAATCAAATTGGATTAGATCAGCATAGTCCTCCTTAAGCTCAGGATGAGTGATGTCGATAAGAGAGAGGCCATATATCTCATTGACGACGAGATGCACCTTATGATCAATACACCACTTGGCAATACGACGAAGATCCCCACTACTAAATATGATGCCGGTGGGATTATCCGGCTGAGTGAGCACCAACATAGACCAATTCCGTCCTTGTTGTTGAAGATCATCATACAGATTATCTAGCATCGAGGTAGAAATCTTGGCCTCGGACAACTCCATCAGATCTACATGGGTCTGCAAATCGAAACGCTCCAGTCCAGCTAAATTGCCAATGTCTGCCTTGTACACTGGGTAGGCAGGTGCGGGAAACACAACTACATCATTAGGGTTTCCCAGAATAAAGGCAGTCATCTCTATGACGCTCGTTGCTCCAGCTGAAATGGCTAGGTGTTCAGGATCGAGATTGACCTGCGTAAGGAAGGTTTCCAGAAAGGTTGCTATGGAATTCCTCACCTCGGGAGCTCCGGTAACCGCGGTATAACCTGCCACCCAGTCGGGAATCTGTGTTTCACAGGAGATGGTTTGGAGGCGATCCCGAAGTAGATGCCAACAGTGGTGGTTCTCTGCCATATTGAGCAAGAAGGCACCATTTGGATTCAGTCTCGCATCGAAAGTGTTTTGCGAAGCTTCAAAAAATACATCCAGATCTACCCTCGGTGTTCCTTTACTAGCCTTAGAACCGCGAATTGAGAGTGTAGAATTTTTCATGTGTAATGATAAGGGTCTTCTTGAATTTCTCGTCAGGTCCTCACATGTCCTTGATGAATACGTTACATCTATCCCGTAGCAGTTTCGGTCCTACCCAACTCATGGGATTTTTGTCATCTGGTCAATCTTTGGTGATTTTACTTCCCCACCAATCGTTGCCAGGATCGAAATCTGGTGATAGATATTCAAGTCGTTGCTGTTCTAACTTTGGCCAACGTTCGTTCACGATTCGATCCAAATACGCTTTCTCCTTTTCTGCATCGTATGCAGGATCTGGAATAGGAAATTTAGCTCCCGTTTCCGTAAGGAATGCAAAAAGTTCTTCCCGCATGGCGCTTACCCTTTCTGGATGTTTGTCATCTAGGTCCATTTGTTCTTCGAGATCACTAGCAAGGTTGTAAAGTACTTCACTTTGATCTTCATAATAGTGAATGAATTTCCATTCTCCGCGACGGATGATGGAGGAAGGCTGACCACCTTGATTCCCGTAGTGAGGATAATGCCATACCAACGATCGTTCCAGCAAGGTCTTTCCTTGCATTAAGGGCACCAGGCTCACTCCGTCCAGGTGCTGATCTGGCCGCAAATCTGCTCCCACTAGATCAAGGATGGTTGGATAGAAGTCAGCACCTGTAACGGGGGTATCGTTTCTCTTTCCAGCTATGTCCAGGCCCGGGGCCTTGATGAAATAAGGTTCTCGGATGCCACCTTCATACTGGTAGCCTTTTCCACCGCGCAATGGTAAATTTGAAGTGGCAAAGGCATCTCCAGCAGAAACACCTCCATTATCTGATGTGAATATGACAATGGTGTTGTCCGCTAGTCCTAGGTTGTCCAGGGTGCGCAAAACAATACCTATTGCGTCATCCATAGTCTCCAGTAAGCCTGCATAGACAGGGTTATCCTGCACTTGCCTTATCGGCAGGAAATACCCCATTTCAAATCCCTTCTCAGCTATTCCGAGTTGCGTTGCTTTAGCCTGATATTTAGCCCATTTTTCTTGGGTAGTCTGTATTGGTGCATGAACGGCGTAGAAAGAGAGGTAGGCAAAAAAGGAAGTGTCGCGATGCGCTTCAATAAAAGCTGCGGTCTCTTTGCCAAGTCTGAGTGAGAGGTTTTCACCATCATTATTATGCGATAAGTTTGGGTTATTCCAAGGAGCAAAAAAACCGCCACGGGGACTGCCTACATCCCAACCACCTTTGTTAATGTCGAATCCATGATCGGTAGGCCACGAACCTTCAGATCCGAGGTGCCACTTTCCTGCGAAAAAAGTTTTGTATCCAGCCTCCTTCATTGCTTCAGGTAAGACCTCATACTCAGCCGGTAAATTTGCCACGTTTTCAGGAGGCAACAGCTTATTGTGCCTGCCCGCTTTGCGCCAATCCTCTCCCGTTTTAGCTCCGATCCAGTCCGTGATACCATGTCTGGCCGGCACCCGACCGGACATAATGCTGGCTCGGCTTGGACTACATACCTGACAAGTTGCATAGCCATTGGTGAAGATCATGCCCTCTTTCGCTATCCGATCAATGTTGGGTGTCTCATAAAATTCGCTGCCCATACAACTCAAGTCGTGATAACCCAAATCGTCTGCCAGAATAAATACAACATTAGGAGACTTGCTCCTCTTTGTAGATTTACCCGGATTTTCACAGGCAGAAAGCAAGAGCATAACCAGCACAACAATTCCGCAAAATTTCATTTGTATATTTCTATGAATGAAAGTACCTAACACAACAGTCATTAAATATCCGATATCTATGGAGCGGTGCACTACCCACCTATTTTAGTGTCAAGGGTACAAATGGTTTTAATGTATACTTTTTTTTCCTCCAAAATAAATTCACATCGCGATCTGCCTCCACTGTTGCCACCTGATGGTTATTAAGCTGGGCAATAAATTGACAAACTTGATCAAAGCGTACATCTAGGGCACCATCCTTATTTATATCTACCCCCTTTGCTTCTCCACCGGTGGATGTCTGACCTACATAAGTGAGATTGTCTACTCGGTGCGATATCGTTGTATAATTCTCCCCTGCCATTTCAAATCCCTCAAGCAAAACCTCGCCAGATGGTTCATTTTTTTTCTGAGGATAAATATAGACACTCAAAGTGTCTTGACTCGTAGAAAACCTCGCTGACTTCAGCCATCCATACGTACTTTGAATGGAGTCTTTACTTAGGCTTATTGCCACATCCTCATTCAACCCAAGAAAGTGCTGGCGATCTGAGTCTTGTCGATAACAAGTACTGGCCACCCTTCCATCTACCTCCACCATCAGTGGCCTCCCATCGTTGACTAAAAGCGGTACTGATAGTCCGAATTCGATCGGTTGCAATGGAAATAACTTGGTCAGGATCCCATCTGGAGTGACGGTATATTCTTGCTTAAAATAAGGACCTCCACTTCCCGTCTTGTAGTGATAGGTCAAAGAGAACTTCACCAGTAGTGGATGTACAAACTCAACTTCTGGAGTAATTCTGTAATCGTCCACCCTCTCTGCAAGATGAATCCAAGTATCCCCTTCCTTCCAGATCGGTCCAAATGTAAGCCCTTGACGAATGTCTTTGCTGGCATCGGGGCTTACCAAATGTTCGCCATCTGATGGTCCGAGACGATCATCCCATCCTGCTTTACTAAAGCGAACGACACCCAGAGGTGTCCAAGACAGACCATATTTTGGGACGGTAGCTCCCCGCAGATTTATAAATACTTGCATGCCACCTGCATTAGCCACGAAAGTAGAAAATGCAGCATCTGTTGTAAATGCATATCCACCGATTTCAGCAGGGCAAGGTTGTTCTGGTAGGTCGCTGGATGCCACATGATAAGCCTCTGCCAAATGGAACATCATGGCACCACTGTAATTGCCCCATTGACTCGCCGGTTGGTAACCTACTCGTTCCCCCGGATCAAAATAATTCTTAGTGATATAAAAGGATCCTTTCCACGGAACGTCCTCCCTTTTCCATCGCTGGATACTCCGATAGGCCAAATTCGCGGCTCGTACATATTGACTTGCTAGCCTGCTTTGTCCGCGGGTAAGGGCATCACGACCCATGCTGTGGAATATTGCCAAATACAAAATGTCGTTGAATACGTGATCATCAGTTCTTCCATTGGGAGGACATTGACCTGCAGGGCTCTGTAGCAATAAAGATGTGTGACTACCTCTTCTCACCGCCTCACTTATTTCATTCCCTGAAGGGCCTTGGTAAGATTCACCCAACAAAGTCACAAGATTTCCCCTACCCACAGCTTCCACCGCATGAGACTGCGGATCGCTGCTCCAGTCTTGATACAGATTCCATTTATCCAGCATTATTCTCTCTCGCTGTGTCCAGTGCAACCACCCCTTTTCAATAAATGCTATGGCAGAATGCTCCGGGATCAGGCCTCGTTTTGCCCGTTGCCACTCGCCTTTCATCGCATAGGTACGCCAATTGTTGAGCCGGCCATGCATGTTGGTCATGACCTGATTTAGTGGCGTTTGCAGCCGCTTAAGCCACGTGTCCTGTGTAGTCTGATCTACGAAAGGCTTATAGAGGTCCAATGCCTCCACAAGGGGGCTGATGAAAAACTCACCATGGGCATCTGGTATCCCTTTATAGCCAGCCGCAAAACAGATGGTAGCATGCTCCATGGCTTTAATGCCAGATGGTAAGAGGTCAGTAGCTACATCTGCGTTGATCAGTGTACCCACCGCATGTGCGAAATATGGCGTTGAATACTGATGCTCCCGGTGCAGATAGGGATCGATGATGGCTCCATCTTCTCGCTGGTGCTTTTGTGCAACTCGGCACATGCCCTCGATAGACTGTAAATAGTCGGCAGGAAGAATTCCTGAGGGCTTCCAAGATTGTGCAGTCAGATGGAAATTCAAGTCCGGTAAATGTTGCGGAAGATCCTGCGCTGTAGCATATGTCAACAGCAAGAATCCAAATAGTAAAGGAAAGACGCAATTCATAATTGAATGTAAGAAAATAGAACTTCAATCAGAACCGCTCACCATGACCACCCCTAATGGCCTGACTAGTGAGCCTACTCCGAAAAATCACCAAATCAAAAATGGCTCTTTTGGCGATCTTTTCATTTTTCTCAGTTAGTGCAATGTCTGAAAAATATCTATACAGCTTGGTTGGTTCTTTTGCACCAGTATTGCGTTGCAGAACCACTCCTATAGCACTGCTATACTCGCGAACCTGCGCCTTATCCTGGGCACAAAATAACTGCGCCCCTGCTGTATACATACCTATCAGACTTTACACGTGCTGATACTCAGGCATCACCAAATCTCGAAAAAGTGCAAATCTCATCCAAAATAGTCTCATTTTGTGAAGATGGCACTTTCCGGAGTACGCTCACTAGTGTTGAGCACAGGGCAGCAGATCTAGCACGAATGAGAAGTTGGGTAACACCTCAAAATCTGGTAGGAGGTTGATTTCCTGTTCAGCCCTAAATACCACATTCGCCTGATTGATGGATGCATCAGCATAGATGACTGAAGCATCGTCATATATTTGCCCCACGACTGGATCTTGAATCTTTAAGATTTGAGTTCCACCGTCATTCGCACCAGCATCACCTTCATAGCATCCGATGTCATAGGTCAATGCTCCTGGTTGAGACATTTTTTCGAGATCATCCAACACTATAGAGCTCACCAAACTTGTGCCCATATCGGTGGCTTGGGATGTATTGGCGAGGTGAAAATCCTGAGCAGCATAGTTGACGAAAATCTGTGCAACCGGATCTGCCACTTTTGAATGTGCATCCTGCCCAGTCTGAGACTGCCACTGAGCAAGTGTAATGACATTTCCTGGATTGTCGTCCATTCTATTCGTCACATCCGACACGATGTTATAGTCGCTGAGAAAATTATTGGTCGAGGTAGTAGCAATTGCTCCCCTAGAGGCATGCTCAGTCAAAATAATATTATTGTATACCTCTGCACCGTCATGAGATCCATTAATAAAAAGTATGCCCCAACGACCGTCATCCGGTACAATGATCGTATTGTTGAAAATCCTGGCTCCAGTACTAGATACCGCCCCATCAATCTGAAATAGTGCTATGCCCTGAGCCATGTGATTGCTGTAAATGAGATTATTAAATACTTGCGCATTTATAATTCCGTCCATGTTGATGCCAGCAGCCTGATTATTGTCATACAGCACATTTCCATAAATCATAAAATCCTCGCTGATGCCATCTCCAACAGCACTTAAATCTGCATTACAGTGAATGCCATTCGCATTGTTGTCATGACAGATATTGTATCTGATAATGGTGCGATCGGAGCTGTTGGACAAATAAATACCATGCTCATCAATCGAATTTGAACAGACAATGTATTCAATTAAAACATCGTGTATGAAGGCTGTGAATATTCCCCGCTCGGCATTATTTCTTGTTGTACAACGTCGCACCACACAATGATCGGCCAACACCAAACGAATGCCATTTCCGCTGCTTGGCATATTGTTACTGGTAAAACCTTCAATTACATTGTAGTCCACATTTTCTATGTTGATGCCGTCATCACGTACTCCAGCGGAACCAGTGATGATGCAATTGTTTCCCAGAGCTTTGAAGACTATCGGTTGACCGGCAATACCTGAGGCGGACCGGTTATCAAATCCAATATGACTTCCATCGGCAACGAAGACCGTATCTCCGGCGGTTAACATCTCCTCATCGATCGGATATTGAATGGTGGCGAAAGCAGTCGCTAAAGTCAAGCCATTGCTGGAGTTGCTGCCAGAAGTTGATACAAAATAATTGTACTGAATAAGCTAGATGTGCATGATGTTAGAAAAAGGAGGTAGACAAATCTAGACTTCATATCTCAATTTCTGGTATGTCAATCGTGAGATGTCCGTGGTCGTTATAATGGAGAGGTTCCACCAAGTAAACGAAGTAATTAACTAGAAATTATCGACCGCTGTTGATAACATCCACTCATACGAATTGACAAAATACGATCGAACATTGGGTGATACAAAGACCTCACTCTTTACTATGAATGTCGGGCTACACATACTTGGTTGCGAACATATTGGCCATCACTAGCAACTTGATCGCTTACCTTGTAAAAATGAAAAAAGGCATCATCTAATCATATGCTTCCCATCCTTTCCTTAACAAATTAATCAGTTCAATGGTCACCTGAGATTCATCTGAAACCCTACAGTGGTGTGCATGCTTGTTTGGGTAGGATGTAATTTTTTTAATCAATGGACTTTGTATGACCTCAGGATGGTAAAATTTGACATCCAACTCTTTGGACATTGGCTTGACAATAAGCCACGCCTTCCGCTTAGTAAACACCACAGACTTTGTACTAGTGCCAACACTGCATGGCTCCCAATCTATTACACTGACTAATAATTTATCGAAGGCCAGAATCAACTCCTCTGATCTGCCCATGAAAAGATCATCCAGGGTCACACTAGTGCAGATATGAGACTGATTTGTTGTTGCAAAATTTCGATTGCATTCAGGGCAAGTCCACATTATTTGATTTTTAGCACTGCGAAAAAATGCCAGGACTAGGGCATCCAAGAAGTTTCAGTTCGTACTGTGATGATAACAATTTATCTTTGAAGACAGATAGTAAATTAGCATCGATGGGTAGATGCCATTTTCATGAGGATAAAACATGACCAATCCCGGGTTTCACCCGGGGCCAATTTGTTTTTAACCCTTTTGGGGTCGACTGAAGTCTCCATAATAAGCTAAGCGTCACCCTGAGTGCAAACATTTTTTCCAAAAGAATGAAGGGAGCGAAAATGACAGGGGGGCATGCTCATAGGTTTCTCAACGGTTTCCATGATATTAATACTCTCTGAAAAACAGCGTTTTATCAAGGTCTGTCATAGATAGTGAAACAAGGGCAATCGAAGGGTAGGTCGTGCTTCTCTCGGTAGTAAATGACCTGTAAATAACAACCTTAAAGTCATCCTCAGTTCACACATTTTTTTTCAAAAATGAAGGGAGTGAGATGACAGGGGGCTTGCTCAAAGAGGGCTCTCATGATGGTATCTGGATATTAGTACAACCTGTAAAACGGAGTATTGTGAAGTTCTGTCATAGGTAGCGGAACGAGGTGCAACCGAAGGGTGACTGCGTTGCACTCCACACATCTTTTTTTACTAAAATGAAAGAGTGTAGTGACAGATTATCGATGGAAATTTTTTACTAGGGATTGTCATGATTTTATTCAAAAATCCCGCTAATTCGAGCGTTGCTTCATGATGCACATTATCCAGGTGCCGAATATCTTCATGGGGTAAAGTGACTGGCAATAATGGATATGGCATGAGTGCGGTGGGTTTTCGACCCTCCAGAGGTGCACGATTAATTATTGATGCCGTGGATAAACCAGATCATAGACCCGTCTGGTGCCTTGTTTGGGGTGGGGCCAATACCGTAGCCCAAGCTATTTGGACGGTGAGACATGAGAGAGATGATGAAGCCCTGCAACATTCCTCTCTAAGTTGCGCATATATGACCTGGCAGCTCAAGATGATGCCGGTGCCTGGATGGCCAAGACTTTTCCAGATCTATACATCATCAGAAATGTGCTGGCTTACAAGGGCATGTCAAATCGATTCAGTGCCTCCGAATGGGATCATACTCGGGGCGGTAGTGAGTCGGTAGTCACTAAAGCTTGGGTAAAAGAGCACATACAGGAGGGTCACGGGCCGCTGGGAAAAGTATATCCAGAGGCTCTACATATCTGGGAAGGGGATTCCGCTACCTACTTCTATTTAATGCCCAATGGATTAAATAATCCAGAGCAACAATGGCAAGGCAGCTGGGGTGGCAGATTTTCCCGCGAGAAAGAGAAAAACGTCAACATCAAGGCTGAACAATATGCGGGCGCCTATAACCACAAGGGCGGAGCCTGGGTTAATGAACTTCCCTATCTCGATTATTATCTATATGCCGACGCCATAGACAGGTGGGAATATGAGGGTAAAACATACGAGAACAAATGGGCACCCATCTTCCGCTGGCGAACAGCATTTCAGCATGACTTTGCAGCCAGAATGGATCGCTGTATAAAATCCTATACAGAAGTAAATCACAATCCTGTGGCTGCGCTCAATGGAGATCAATCGAAGAAGGTGCTCTACAATGATGTCAGAGGAGGAACTGTCGTAACCCTAGATGCGGGTGGATCCCATGGTCCAGATGGAGATGATCTGATCTATACCTGGTGGGTGTATTCCGAAGCTGGCACCTACGACCATGAAGTATCCATAGCAAATTCGGAAAGCGAAATTGCCAAAATCCAAGTGCCGACAGATGCAAACGGTAAGACGATTCACTGTATGCTGACCTTGGAAGACAATGGAGCACCGAGATTGACCAGCTATCGGAGACTGGTACTGAACGTGTTGGTGGATTAGTTAGGGTTTAGGACGGAGTTATCGAATTTTCCTAAAAAGCAAATCCACCAATAAACCAACACGCTAACCTGCCAATTCGCCAAAAAGCCAAGATGCTAACCAGCCAACACGCCAATTAGCCAAAAACCTACTCCCCGCCTACTCTTTTCGACTCATCCTCCATACCCGTCTTGCGGTTTCTAGATTTGATATTTTGATTGCCGAAATTATAACTGACACTGAGGCTGACACGCCGGCTGTCCCAATTCCCAAATCCTTCTGACATTAATCCGTTGAATTCGGAAACCCCTTCCCAGCCACTTTCATAAAATATATCCTGGGCGCTCAACTTGACATTCATATTATTTTTAAAGAATTTCTTCTGTAAGCCCAAGTTTAGGCTCCAACTGTGCTGGTAGAGAAATACACCTCCCCATACACCTGGTCCAGAATACCAGCCAGATACTTCGCCAGTGAATCCTTTCGGTAGTTTGATCGTATGTTGCTGAAACATATTATAGCTCCAAGCCTGAACATCTACGATGGCTCCATTTCCATAATCTGCTTGATTATTAATATGGGAGCCCGAAAGATTAATGTATGCATTCCAGATCTCTGAGAACTGTATGGGCGCACTGACATTAGCACTAAATATGGTTTGACTAGCTAAATTATCCCATGTAATAAAACTTGCACGCACATCCTCTTCACTGGGACCAATCAATCTGGTAATTTGGTCAACAGTTCGGCTATAAGCCAATTTGAAATTGTACATATACTTCAATGTATAACCCAACTCGAGGTTATTTACAATCTCCGGCTGAAGAAAGGCATTGCCTTTTTCAAAAGATAGCTCACTAAGCTGATTTCTGAAGGGGTTAAGTACATTATAATCGGGTCGATTAATTCGCCTGCCATAATTAAGGGACAACATGTTCTGTTGTGACAACTGATAGGTTAGACCAGCAGACGGAAACCAGCTCAAATAATCAAAATCTACGGGATCTTCTTGCAGCTCCGGTAAAAAAGCCTGGAGGTCTCCCGTGGCGTCTGTTTCCTCAGCCCTGAGGCCAGTGGTAAGGTTCCATTTCTCACCCAAAGGAGTAGTGT
Source organism: Saprospiraceae bacterium (assembly GCA_013001595.1). GTDB lineage: Bacteria > Bacteroidota > Bacteroidia > Chitinophagales > Saprospiraceae > JABDMH01. The sequence goes on from JABDMH010000043.1 coordinate 67,648, forward strand.
ATGTCACATAGGCGGCATAGACGGATTCATCATACTTGAATCGATTAGACCGCTGATTATTTAGTAGGTCTTCGCCTCCCAATACGTCAAATAGCAGGAAAGTATTGTCGGTGGTCACCTTGCTCAGTTTGGTGCCTACTCCAAATTTACCCTTACCTAGCGGCACCTCATAGTCTACCTTAAATGTATAGATGTCAATATCTCGTGGCGTATCAAATGAATTGACGACCTCCGTCAGTACCAATTTTTCCGTTTGGTCAAAATATTGATTGGGCTGATAGCGCAAATTCGTATTGCGAAACCGACCGTAGTCTGCATCTATGTTCAGGGTTTTTTGGTCTTTTTCGAATCGATAATTGATATTAAAAGTATTCTGATCGTTTTCACCTGTTGAAGTATTATTCGCCACCAGGATACTATCAATTTGCTCTCGGTTGGTCACCGGAGAGATTTCAATTCTATTGGCTGAATTGTTATCCCGTTCCGATATTTGACCACCCATGATAAAACCGAGGGTGTGGTTTTTATTAATAAAAAAGTCGGCACCTACACGATAATCATAGGTGTTCCAATTCCGCTTAAATCTGTTGTACTCATCCAGAATTAGATTATTTTGATAGCTATCAAAAATGATGGTATTAAAACCTGACCCTCCGTTGTAACCCGCATTACCGAAGATGTTCAAATTCTTGTTTCGATAGTTTCCACTCACATTCACATTGCCTCTGTTGTAAAAACCTTGACTAATATTTGAACTCACCGTACCATTGGCACCCGTGTTTTTATCCTTTTTGAGTCTAATATCGATGATGCCCGCATTCCCCTCCGCCTCATACTTTGCACCAGGATTTGAAATAATATCGATGCGATCGATCTGTTCTGCCGTCAAATTCTGCAAGTAATTACTTAGGTCCTGTCCGGAGAGCGGCAATCTCTTACCATCAATGTAGACAAGTACGCCTGATCGGCTTAACACACTAATGTTGTCATTGTTATCGACCAGGACGCCTGGAGCTTTTCGTAAAAGTTCGATCGCATTTTCACCAGCGCTATTGATGGTACCTTGCACATTGAAAACCGTACGATCTGACCTGACTTCCAGGATGGATCTCTGAGCAGTGATAGTTGCCGTCTCAAGCTGAACACTTGACGACTCAAATGTTAATGCTTGGAGTTCCAGTTTTTGATCTCCTTCCAATATCAAATCTCTCACTTCCAATTCAGCAAATCCTACAAAACTAGCCCTAAGAAAATACGACCCGGGATTAATTTCATGGAAAGTAAATACCCCCTCTTCATTTGATGGTTCTACCTTAACCAGTGTACTATCGGATATCAGGTGAAGGGATACATTGGCATATATGACTGGTTCTTCCGTATCATCCAACAACTTACCACTGATGGTGCCTGTTTGAGCAGCACTCATCTTGAAGAGCAGCAATGCCAGCGATACTAGTGAAAGTCTTATCTTAAGTAAATTCATGGTGCAAATAAATGGTTTCGTAACCTGTAATGCAGAAAAATTCGATGAATTGACATAAAGACGCTGCTAATCGGCAGATGGTTGCGTTGAAGAGATCTTCGTCTTACGTATGTTTACAAAATTCTATGTATGAATAAACGATCTAGATGGTTTAGGGATGATGTGAAAGTGATAAAGAAGGCACTGGTTCTGGTAAGTTTGGTGATCGCCATCATGGCAATAGGATGTACCGAAGAGCAGCAGGCGGAAAAACCCAACATCTTGCTGATCATTACGGATCAACATCCATTGAGTTGTGTGGGTGCTTATGGCAACCCGGTCATTCAAACACCCAATCTCGACAAACTCGCTGCATCGGGTCATCTATTAGAGAACTTTTATATTGCAGCGTTTGCCTGTAGTCCATCTCGGGCGAGTATCTTGACTGGTCGCTACTTACACCATCACAATGTATTTAGCAACAATGTGTTGTTGGATCCCAGCATCCCTGTAATGGGGAACATCCTGAAGGATGAAGGTTACGAGACGGGCTACTTCGGAAAAGCACATTTGAGTGGAAATATGTACGTAGGAAGATCGGTGTATGCAGGTACGGACTACATGCATCCTCCTGGATCACCCAAGGATGCGATCGGAGACGACATCAAAGACTATTGGTATTTCGAGCGTCGAGAGACCGCTAAAGGATGGATTCCAGAAAAATTAAGTGGTGGACTCGGAGAAGACTCCAGCCAGATGGGATTTGATGTATGGCAAGGTGGATGGCGACAGTATAAAGACTGGCTGATAGAGAACGGTCGAACAGATTTTGCCTACTATGCTGGAAATCATGATGTCATTCAATCTGCTGAAGAGGGAAATCACATGTACTCCCTGCTGGGTGAGGACCTGCATATGGCCACCTTTTTCACAGATGAGACCACGGGCTTCATACGTAGAAACACGGAAGCTAATAAACCGTGGGCTGCAGTGTTGTCGTATTTTGGTCCACACTTACCGGTCGCCCCACCACAACCTTGGGACACCATGTACCGTCTTGATCAGATTGAGCTGCCCCAAAATCTATATGACTATTTAGAGGGCAAGCCCACAACTCAAAAGCTCACCAATCTCCAATACGTGCTTGGACAATGGGATGAATCTCAATACAAAGACTACATTCGACGCTATTGGGGCTACAGCTCCTTTATTGACCAACAAATTGGGCGTGTTTTTGAGCTGCTTGAATCTTCTGGACAATGGGGCAATACCATTATTGTTTTCACCACCGACCATGGCGATATGGTGGGCAGTCATGGAATGATCTATAAATTGGGCAGTAATGCCTATGAGGAGCTCTTTCACGTACCAGCCATTATTAGGATTCCTTCCCTGCACCATACAGGAAGTCGCATCGAAGGTCTGACTTCTTCCATTGATCTGCTCCCCACGCTATTGGATGCAGCCAAAATTAACATCCCATCTGGAGTGGATGGCAAAAGCCTGGTACCTATGTTATCAGGCAAGTCCAGGGAACATCGTGACAAAGTTTTTGCTGAAATACATCCGATGGGAGCGGACAAGATCATCATGTGCCGCCAAGGTTCGATCAAATATGTCTATCACTGGAGTAGCGAAGAGCCAGATGAACTCTATGATCTGCAACATGATCCCGGTGAACTGCATAATCTTATCCACAGGTCGGAATATGATTCCATTTCAATGGCCATGCGGCGGCAGATCATCGAGTGGGCCCGAAGCACAAATCATCGATATGCCAAGGCAATTACCTCCAAGGCAAATGGTGAGTAGTTTTTGAAACGCTTAACTATTGATGGTGATGTCGTTAAAGGTAGAACTACATAGTTGTGTATCTATAAAGATCTAAGCAGCCTCATAGTTTCTCCAGTTCTGCCTCCAATTCTTCTTCGTGTCTTAGGTGGTCGATGTATTTGGGTAGGGCTACTCGGTTATCACAGTCTGACATAGAACAACGTTCACAAGTAGTGTGCACGGTACGTCGTTTAATCTGTGGATCCTTAATAAAATTGAATGCCCCCCTCAGGTTTTCAGTCATAAGTAGTCCGAGCGTAATACTGCTGGCACCTTCATTGTCAAACCCTTGGGACTGAGCAATGGTTATGCAAAAATACGCTTTGTTGGTTTGCCAATACTGCGAAATTTGGGCATCGATCAGAAAGTCTGCTTTGGAGCTGCTGATTTTTTTGATGGCACTTATGGATACCCAGCGGTGGCAAAGGTGCTCTGCCAATTCCGTGTGGTAGGGTTGATGTAACTGTGATAGATGAAGTTCTTTATTGATGCTGTAGCGGATCAGATCAGGTGTGCTTCTCAAACGAATAAAGAACAGGTCCTTGATGTTAAAATGTTTGGGTAAAATGTTAGTAAACCGCTGCAACAGGGTTTCTGGAGTCACCTGATATTTCTTTAATAACTTGCTGATCAAACTGGGTGACCAATCGCGGGCTCGTGCTATGAGCTTGATGTCTTTGATGACTTCTTTACTATCCATCATGAGTGCAGCTGCGAAATAGGAGGCTTTGAAGTTGTTCAGTAATTTCTCAAAAGATGCCTCCTTGGACAATTTGGTCTCTAGCGGTCGTTCGGCAATCTGCATATATTGGAATCCCAGCTCTTTGCCAAGGATGAACAGTTCTTGCCCTTCAGAAAGTCCCTGATTTAGGTAGAGCACTTTCTTATCTGGCTGAAAGTACGAGCGGAAGAGACTCAGTTTATTATTCTTAGTCAGACTGACGCGGTCAATGGTTATATCATAATCTTGCTGCAGTATATCGGCAAGTTGGTCGTAGGTGTAAGGAATCTTCTTCACTAATTTTTTCTCTTTGCGAAAAGCCTTGGCAGCGGCTTCCAGCTCCGGAAAATTATTGTCGTGCATATCCTGGTACGACCGCAGGGCAATCCGGTAGAAGTGCTCTTTTTCGATCTGATAGCTGCGGATCATCTTGAGAATGGTGCTGATAAATGCACTGAATCGATCTGGAGCATTGCTAAATACGTCGATCAGCTTTTCCAGACTTATACCAAATTCATCGAGCGGGAAGAATTTGATAAACCCTGATTTCAAAAGTTCGATGACCGGCTTGAGCCGCTTGTCTGTGCGTGTGCTGACTAAGGCATCGTATTCCAGATCAAAGACTTTCGCCAAGGAGGCGATCTTGTCTGGTTTGGGATATTTCTTCCCCTTCTCAATGTCATTAAGGTAGGATACGGACATACCGGTCGCCTTTGACATTTCCTGATAGGAAATCTTATTGCTGAGTCTAAGGTGCCTGATTTTAAAGCCAAGTATTAGTTTTACAACATCGCTATCGCTGATCATAGGTCTATGCACTAATGAAAGTCCAAAGTACGCCAAAAACTTAGAAAAAAAGTGTTGGCGAAAATTCCGCTATTAGAATAAATATGTATTTTTGGTGTAAATGTTACTAATGAGACAACTTCATATCCAACCAGATCAGCTGACCTCCTACCAAGACATTTACGGAAGGGAAGTGCTGGATGCCTTGGAGGCTTTGGCTCCCTTAAGTCTGGAGCAAAAGAAGCTCATGGAAGCGCGCAATCAGCGCAGAGCGACCAGGATTGTTGCCAAATCCTTCCCTGACTTTCTACCGGAAAATGCCGAAATCGGTTCACAAAAACTGCGTGTTTCCGACATTCGAGCTGGAAAATTCGCATGTGCAACCATACCAAAAGATCTACAAAGGCAATGGATTCAGGGTACTGGTCCAGCGGCCAAACCTAGAGCTGCATTGGAATCAAGTATACGCAATGTAGCATATGCACTCTTGTCTGGTGCCGATGGCTGGATGTTCGATGGCGAGGATGCACTCGGACAGATCGATCACATGTCCCTCGATAACCAACGCAACCTCAAGCTGGCCATTCGAAAAGATAACGTGTTCATGCAGGTGGCGGAAAAAGTCGCTACTGAAATGAATAACTGGGCCAATGATTTTTTTGGCAAGCCAATTATTGATGACTGGAAACAACAATTGGATTTCACCACCCTGATTTTCCGAGCCAGGGGTTTGCACCTTGCTGATCGCCATATCATTACCAGCACTGGGCATTCCTTTTCAGCTTCCATAACCGATGTTGTGCTATTTGTAGTCAATAATTATCGAGCCCTCATGAACAATGGGCGTTCGATCGTGCTTTATTTGCCTAAGATTCAAACGGCCGAAGAGGCAGCTTTTTGGCATACCATTTTGTCGAGCCTGGAGAATCATTTGGCACTGCCCATTGGCACAATAAAAACCTATGTCTTAGTAGAGCAACTCGAGGCCACCTATCAGCTTCTGGAGATCAGAGCTGCCTTAGGTGTCCACTTTGTCGGATTCAATACCGGTAGGTGGGATTATATAAATAGCGTAGCCGATGCACTATGTGGTATCGATGATTTTATCAATCCCAATATTGAAGCTGTAGGTATGACGTATGCCTACATGGCAGCTTATGAAGACCGGGTGCGCAGGGCCGTAAACACACCCGATCAAAATGGAGACTATAGTCTGTGGCAAGGGGGCATGGAACCCAATATTCCGGTAGGGTCTAAGGCTGGAATCGAAGCAAGCATGAAGAAAGCCTTGGCCGGGGCCAGGAGAGAACAGGCTGCTGGAGCCTCCGGAAAGTGGGTGGCGCATTGGAAAATGGTTCATATCATCAGACCGGTGTGGGAAGAGGTCGGCGAGGTGAACCAAATGGGTCGGAAGTTTCCACCCTTAACCTATCGAGGAGAAGATCGCATAGCACTGGTGTCACTGGCACCTGCACCCAGAACGATCCGTGGCGGCCGCAACCTGGTCAGTGTCGCCCTGCAATATGGCAATGCTTTTCTACAGGGATTCCAGGCGGCAGCCCTGAAACCGGCCGATTATTTCGGTAATGACGATGTGCTCTATCTGATGGAAGATATGGCCACCGGTGAAATACGCCTCAGTGTACTGTGGGAATGGTTGCATAAGGGTGGCAAGTTGACAGAGGACGATCCTGTTTTGGGCCTCTCCAAGGGTGCCATCTTTAGTAAGGAAGTATTCGAAAAAATACTTGAAGAAGAATACCAGAAGCTGCTGCATGCAGATGACAACGATGTGCATGCTGATTCTAAGCGAACGACCTTACCCATTGCCAGAGAAATTGCACGGGCATATGTGTTGACTCCTGACAAAGCTCCTTGGTACATCGACCTATTGAACTTGAATCTAAACAACGAAGATCTTGATGTAGCACAAAAACGCATTCGCCAATACTATGAAGTATTTACCGATTCCGGTAAACGCATCGTCAAGAATCTCGATTTGCAGTTGACTAGAGAAATGATCTAATCACTAAATACATTAATAATAATTATCCATGAAAACGGAACAAGAAATAGTGAACGATGCCATCGAGCAGATGGAGGCCTACTTTAACCAACCTCGCTTCAAAGGCATAAAAAGGCTCTATTCAGCCCGGCAGGTCGTAGAGCAACAAGGTACCATTCGCCATGAATATCCAATTGCCAAGGAGGCGGCGAAGGGATTCTCTAAACGACTGCGTCAGCTTTTCAATCAGAGAAAACCGATTACCACCTTTGGACCTTATACACCGGGACAGGCAGTGATGATGAAACGTGCGGGTATCGAAGGCATCTACATAGGTGGCTGGGCAACATCTGCCAAAGGTTCTGCTGAGGAAGATCCCGGTTCGGATCTGGCCAGCTATCCCCTTAGTCAGGTGCCTAAGGAAGCAGCCAGTATTGTTAGAGCTCTCCTAGCTGCCGACAAAAATCAACATTTCGAGCGCATGCGCATGAGTGAAGAAGAGCGAAAAGCGCACAAGAAATACGACTACCGTCCCTTCATTATCGCCGACGCCGATACCGGCCATGGTGGCGATGCCCATGTACGTAATTTAATTCGCCGATTTGTGGAAGTTGGCGTTACTGGATATCACATAGAAGACCAGAAGCCGGGAACGAAAAAATGTGGACACCAGGGAGGTAAAGTACTGGTATCAGTGGACGAACAAATAAAGAGACTGAATACGGCCAGGCTGCAACTGGACATCATGAAGGTACCGGGTATTATTGTGGCACGAACTGACGCAGAGGCGGCTTCGCTGATCGAAAATATGGCTGATGAACGCGACCAACCCTTCTTATTGGGAGCCACCAACCTGGCCATCCCATCGTACAAGCATGCCTTTTTAGTCTTGCAACAATACCTTCATGAAGCGGGTGCCACCCATATCAAAGGGCATCTGTTATATGACCTTGGCGCGGAAGAAAGCCAGCATGCTAATCGATGGCTCGACGATGCCGGTATTTTGCAAAAGGCCGATGATCTCCGCCAGAAACTAAATAGCTCAGATCCTTCCATCTCTGAATCTGCCTACGACAAAATCTCCAATGCATTTGTAAAAACCTGGGAGTCAGCTGCAGGCGTTATGACTTATCAAGATGCCGTCGCTAATCAAATGGCGAAAACCATCCGTGATGACAATGAATTGACACAACGGAAAGAAGAATGGTTGCAATTTGCTTCGAATGCCTCGATGCGACAGGCACAAATGAAAGCTGCCGAACTAGGCGCTAATGCTGATTGGGATTGTGAATTGGCTCGTACCCCCGAGGGATATTATCAGATTAAGGGTGGCATCCCTTACGCAATCGCCAAATCACTAGCCGTTGCACCATACGCTGACATTTTATGGATGGAAACCAAGACGGCCAACCTGGCCGATGCAAAGCAGTTTGCTGATGCCATCCACGCTCAGTATCCTGATAAAATGCTGGCATATAACTTGTCCCCTTCCTTCAATTGGGACACCACCGGCATGACTGATGAGGAAATGAAGGAGTTTCCTGCTGGCTTGGGGAAAATGGGATTTGTATTCAACTTTGTAACCTACGGTGGTCATCAAATTGATGGCCTGGCCAGCGATGAATTTGCGAATGCCATACAGACCGAAGGAATGCTGGCATTGGCACGGATACAGCGTCAACTGCGGTTGCTAGAATCTCCATATAGGACTCCTCAAACACTTGTGGGTGGTCCAAGACTTGACAGCGCATTAGCGGCAGCCTCTGGCAGAACAGCTACCACTAAATCGATGGGTAAAGGCTCCACACAATTTCAACACCTTAAACAGACGGAATTACCACCTACGATGCTGCAAGAATGGATTGATTTATGGCGTGCGCACTATGACGTTGCTGAAGAAATCGCCGTTGATTTGAAGCCGCATTTGCCCGGTTCATCGGTCATGGAGCTATCGCTTACTAGCGGTAATAAACGCTTAGCCAACATCATATACACTCCAACCTTGGATCGCAAGGATCGACGGATTCTATCCATCAGGGATCAAAACCTATTTCGTAAATCCTACCGGCAAAAACGGCTGATGACGCTCATGCATGTCTTTCTATTCAACCGCTATCGATTTGAAAAGGTCCATTATTTAACGCCTAGCCCAGATAACATTAAGCAGTGTGAGGGAATGCAAAAGATGGGCATCTATGGAGAATGCAGCGGAGAAGAAAGCCAAATTATTGTGGGGGACATTGTAGCAGATGCCTTGCTTAAGTTTATGAAAGAGGAAAATGCAATACAGGAATTAATTCGCAAAGAATCCCTCTTTGCCGAATTGGCCGATGTCTAATCTTGCTATGAGTATTCACCACCGATGAATCATATTAGCACGGCCGACTTGTGGGATCAGCACCATCAACAACTGCGTTGTGCTGATCCCATCTTTTACCCTTTCGGAATGAAGACGGGATTTGCAGGAGAAATTGTCACGGTCAAAGTATTTGAAGACAACTCGCTAGTAAGAAAAACTCTAGAGACGGCTGGTACTGGTAAGGTACTAGTTGTCGATGGAGGCGGCTCTTTACGATGTGCTTTGCTGGGTGACCGTCTAGCTTCATTGGCCATAAATAATGGTTGGCAAGGCATCATCATCTATGGATGTATTCGTGACCGTGTTGCCATTGACGAGATGAATATCGGAGTGCGTGCATTAAATACTTGTCCAGTTAAAAGCATAAAGCGGGGCATAGGTGAAACAAATATTTCCGTAAGATTTGCAGGCATTGTATTTGAGCCCGGGCACTTTGTCTATGCCGATGCCGATGGGATATTGGTGAGTGAACACTGGTTGTTGGCGGAGGCCGAGTTTTAGTATCTTGGGAATATTGAATTAAATGTTCAATTGTTGAAGGTTTAATCGTGGAATTGTTGGGATGCGCAACATGTCCAATTCTGGAGGCGGAAATATACAGTTTTCTTGATCCATCATTCCTTGCCCGCAGCATCTTCCAGCCAGCTGCTCGTGATCTCATTCAACTTCTTCACCTTATACTCAAAATCACCACCTAGCTGATCCCGCACATCCTTCAAGCTATCCAGCAGTTGCTGGACATCGTCTGCTTCAGGGAGGGCTTCCGTCAGATATTCGCGCATGCGCTTTGCCAACGTGGGTGATTTTCCGTTCGTCGAAATGGCAATCTTCATATCTCCCTTCTTCACTATGGACCCTAAGTAGAAATCGCATAGGTCAGGAGTATCCGCCACATTTATCACCATATTCATATCTCGAGCCAGCTTGCGAATATGTTCATGTAGATTGCGGTCATCGGAGGCGCAAATCACCAGGTCTTTGCCAACAAGGTCCACATTCTCGAAAGGTTTTGCGATTACTGTAAAACTGCCAAACTGCTTCTCCAGGTCCCAGATCTCGCTTCTCCGTACTTCACTAGCCACCATGGTAATCTTTGCCCTTGGACTGCTCTTCAGTAGTGATTCAAGTTTTTCTAAACCGACATTTCCACCACCAACGATCAACGTGTGTAACTGGTGAAGCTTTAGAAAAATGGGATACAGTTCATTGCCTTTGGGCTCACTATTTATCATGTGCTACTTTGATTATGAAACTACTGCTCATATATTCCCGTCCTTCCCGTATCGAATGCGGATGTGAGCGATTCCACTATCTTGGCATTACTTGGGGCGATGTTAGCTCGCTCATATTGTTGAGACACATGGTCATACAGCTCCACTTTGGGTTCTTCATCACGATAATATTTGGTCAGTCGATACGAAGGTGTCCGCATACTGATCCCCTTGCGAAAATAGCTGAATGCCAAATTCCGCCAATCTGAATCCTCTCCCGTAACCATTAATTTTTCAAGGCTACTCCCATTACCCTCATAGGGCATATCCAGATTGCATAGCGACATTATCGTAGGATAGATATCAATGGTACTCATTACCTCTTCAATCTGCTGAGGTGCCAGTCCCGGAACTTTCATTATTAGAGCGCTTTTGACAGCGCGTTCGAACACCGTATGTTTACCCCAAACACGGTGGTCGCCCAAGTGCCATCCATGATCGCCCCAAATTACGATAATGGTATTGTCGGCCAAACCCTTCTTTTCTAGTGCCTGCAAAATTCTTCCCACCTGAGCATCGGTGTAACTGATGCATGCATAGTAACCATGTCGCAACTTACGTGCATAGTTGTCAGAGAGGTCCTTATCCAAGGTAGCCCGCTCTTCACCCAGCTGATAGTTATTAAACTCACCATTTTTATTTAAGCTGGCACGATGTACATTCTCTGGAATACCAGGAGTGGGTGTCACTCTTATCGATTTTCTATCGTACAAGTCCCAATACTTTTTGGGTGCCGTAAATGGTAGATGTGGTTTGAAAAAACCCACGCCGAGAAAGAACGGCTGTCCTTTGGCAGCTAATTCGTCAATCTTTTCAATCGCTAGGTCTGCTGTCAGTCCATCCGGATATCCATCGTCCTCTACTGATGCGGATTCGTAGGGCTTCACTTGCTTCTTTCTACTCTGCCGATTGCTGCCATCGGCATAGCCAAAGAATGCATTCCAGCCATTGCCCCACTTGCCGGTGTTAAAGAGTCTCTCATCCCAACTGTGTGGCAACTCCCATTGCGTTGATGGCTCTTCTTCATAACCATACACCAACCCATCCGCTGAATGGCTGATCTTACCAATCCCAACAGTATAATATCCGTTTCTTCTGAGGTGGTGCACGAAGGTCTCTGGTCGATCCCCTTCCGGTCTGATCGATAGTTCCTTCGCCATGATGTGGTTAGATAGCTCCGCTGCCCTTCTTGGTAGCATTCCCGTCAGCAATCCATATCGCGAAGCACCACAGGTAGGCACCGTCACATAGTGGTTTTTGAAGATGGTTCCAGTTTCAGCCACGCCATCTATATTAGGAGACTGTACTAGATCATGTCCGTAACAACCCAGATCTGGTCGAAGGTCGTCGATGCAAATAAAGAGCACATTGGGCTGCTGAGCAGACGATTCAGAGGCCGCAAAGAGCAAGACCAAGGTTAACCAGTGAAGCAGATCTTTCATACGGATAATTTGCTTAAGCAAATAAAGGTACAATCTTAGCGGAAAGAAAAAGGGGAGGCAATAACCTCCCCCCTTTGTCTGCTTTCGACTAATTGAACTCCAAGCTACATAGACCTCTTGTCCATGCCAACGGCATAGTAGTGCTTTTCTCCAGTATCTTGATAGATACCTTCCAGCATGACGCCACCAGATTTATCATCTAGATATTCGGCTAGTTCATCCACACTGCTGATACGTTTTCCATCAACATGCGTAATAATAAAGCCTTCTTTCATTTGGGTAGAGCGGCGCAAGGTCCCTGCATAGAGCTCCGTTACTTTTACACCACCATGAATATTCAGCTCATTAGCCAAATCATCATTGATGGTTTCCAAATTTGCCCCCAAATAGTTGAGCAATTCTTTGTGTTCTCTATTGGCCAACGTGGTGCGACCCTCTGGTGTACTCAACACAACCTCGATCATATTCCTATTACCATTTCGATCGACCGACAATGATAACGCATCACCTGGCCGATGTCTCGCCACGATCTCTTGAAGATCCGCAGCAGTCTTAATGGGCTGCTCATCCACTGAAGTGATAATGTCTCCTGGTTGTACACCAGCTTCACCTGCAGCACTATTTGCAAGTAGACTATCCACATATACTCCTTGATTTACATCCAAATCCTTTTCCTTGGCAAAATTTCCATCGATAGACCTGATCATAATACCCAGGACGCCTCTTTGCACGGCGCCGAAATTGATCAGATCTTCAACCACCTTTTGCACAATATTGCTGGGTACTGCAAATCCATAACCGCTATATGCACCCGTTGGGCTGGCAATGGCTGTATTAATCCCAATTAGGTCTCCCCTAACATTGACCAACGCACCACCACTATTACCCGGATTAATGGCTGCGTCTGTCTGAATGAAGCTTTCCACAGCGAACCTGGATCGATTGATGTTAATATTTCTTCCCTTTGCACTGACAATTCCCGCAGTCACCGTTGAGTTTAAACTAAATGGATTGCCAACAGCCAGCACCCATTCTCCAACCTGTACATCATCTGAATTAATGAATGCCAGACTAGGGAGCTCTGATGCTCTTACCTGAAGTAGTGCTATATCCGTGGTCGGATCAGTCCCAACTACAGTTGCTTTATAAGTGCGATTATCATGCAGGGTGACTTCCACATCGTCGGCATTGTCAATTACGTGATTATTCGTCACCACATAACCATCTCTACTGATGATCACACCCGATCCTGTGCCTATACGGGGTTGTGGTTGCATGGGGGATTGATTGTCCCAAGGTTCTGAAAATCGATCACCAAAAAAATCTCGAAATGGATCCGGCAATCGTCTATATTGGAAAGGCTGCTCACCACTACGCTGACTGGCCGACTGGGTTGATTTCACATGTACCACCGCATCTATTACTTTCCTGGCTGTTTCCGTAAAGTCAAGGGGTGCCAAATTTCGTTCTTCACCATCAGAATAGGTGACTTCTTTCGTAAGTGGTTTAGAAACGTGCTCAATCTGCACCTTACGCGGCACCTCTAACAAGTAGCTAAATCCCACCACAGTCATGAGGCTAATGGCAAAAGCAATGAGCGCAGTATATAGATATGTCCTCTTCATCTCTTTTTATTTTTTAAGTATGATGACATCCACCTGTAAGGATGAACCAAACAAGAGAGAGGCATCAACGAAATGATGCCTCGTAATAACTTGTCAAAAAAATGCTAAGAAATCTTGATTGTCCTTGCAGGTTTTTTCTTAGCATGATCCTTTTTAGGAAGATCGATGACTAAAATACCATCCTTGTACTTCGCTGAGATTTTTTCAGCATTCACTGTTTCGGGCAGTGTAAATGTCCGGCGAAATGAGCTGTAGCTAAACTCTCGTCTGGTAAATCTCTCCTCCTCCGAATTCCGCTCATCATGCTGCCGTTCACTAGAAATCGTCAGTAGGTTATTATCTAGGTTGATGTCAAAATCACCTTTCTGCATGCCGGGAGCAGCTACTTCAACTTCGTAGTTGTCAGCAGTTTCCCTGATATTTACTGCAGGCATACTTACACCCGTAAAGTCATTAAATACGGATCCAGGCATGTCTTTACCAAACCAATCTTCAATCCAGCTAGACAAAGCAGGCATGGTCCTTGATCCATTATTAAATTTCACTAAAGATGTCATAACTAAAACTGTTTTATGGTTAATAAATAGATTTATTTCCGTTTGTAGATTACTGATCTACAACCTACTAACGTCAAATCTTGTGCCATTGCCAATTTTATGACAAAGTGACAGTGTGGTAATGCCATACAACTTAAACAGGTGAAAAAAAGACAGAAATTGGCGAATCTACATTGACAAATTTTCAGATCATAAGGCACATATGTTTATCTTGAGATCGCTAAATAAAATGTCGAAATAATGAATACACCGTTGCGCGTACTTGTAGTAGGATGTGGTCACATGGGAATATCTCATGCCCGTGCATATCATAAAATTCCAGACTTTGAAATCGTTGGGCTCGTGAGTAGAGGTCCAAAGAGCAGGGAAAAGCTTTCTGAAGAATTGGGTGGAATGGCGACTTTTGGAGACTTCAAAGAAGCTTTGGAAACCACCAATCCGGATGTAGTATCTATAAATACTTACCCAGAAACCCATGCACCTTATGCCATGATGAGCCTGGAGGCGGGGGCACATGTATTTATTGAAAAACCATTGGCCATGACGGTCGAACAAGCGCAGGAAGCAGTAACCTTAGCCCAAGGTAAGAATCTCAAAATGGTGGTAGGCTATATATTGAGGGTACATCCTGCCTGGACCAAATTTATTGAATTAGCCAAGAATCTAGGTAAGCCACTGGTGATGCGTATGAATCTTAATCAACAGAGCGAAGGAGAGATGTGGACTTTTCACAAAGCACTAATGGACTCCATGTCTCCGATCGTAGATTGCGGTGTGCATTATGTGGATGTTATGTGCTTGATGACTGGTGCTAAGCCGATACGTGTAAGTGCAATCGGTGCTCGATTGAGCGACGAGCTAATTCCAGGGATGTATAATTATGGCCAGTTGCAAGTCACTTTTGATGACGGTTCTGTAGGATGGTATGAAGCAGGGTGGGGACCAATGATGAGCGAAACCGCTTTTTTTGTGAAGGATGTGATAGGACCAAAGGGTTCAGTAAGTATAAAGGATGCAGAAGGAGGAGAGCGTTCAGATGATTCGCAAGATATTGAAGGACATACTAAGACAGGAGGCATTCTATTGCATCATAGTGCCTTGAATGCAGAAGGAAACTTTGCCAGTAAAGATGATTTTATCGTTACCTCCGATGAGCCCGATCATGACGAATTATGCCATCTAGAACAAGAGTTTTTATTGGACGCCATCAAGCATGACAAAGACCTCAGTGATCACCTCAACGATGCGGTCAATAGTCTACGCATCGTACTGGCTGCTGATGAATCATTTAAGACTGGAAAAACCGTGGAGTTGTAAGTTGAAATCAAAGGGTTACTAGTCAAGGTTGCAGTCTTTCAGCCTTTTGTGTCGAGTCGGCAGTCCAAAAATAATTGGCCCAAGTAGTTTGTCCAGCCTATTTCTGTTCTAGTTCTAATTCACCAGCATAGCTCCGACGCTATACGAAACCTAGCTTTCCAAAACTTCTGGTAGATTTCTTCAGATACCAAATACTGATGATGGCAGCTGCTACATCAGCGATCGGAAAGGAAATCCAGACTCCATTTAATCCAAAGAATAGTGGCAAGATGAGAATCAGCGGAATAAGAAATATCCCTTGTTTAGTCAGCGCTAAAAAAAGTGCCGGCATCGCCTTGCCAATGGCTTGTAAATAAGCCGATCCGATCAGTTGCATCGCTATCAATGGTGTGGCAATAAATACAATTCTGAGTGTGCCGGGCGTTTCAACAAGCAGTTGTTCTTCAAGGGTAAATAATTTAACAAACGAAGGTGCAAAAATCATGATGATCAAGAACAAACCCAAAGAGATCGCTGTGCCATATCTGACAGCTGATTCAATCACCTTTAGTACACGACCCCAGAGTTTAGCACCATAATTATATCCGGCGATTGGAACGAAACCTTGGGTTATTCCTAGCACTGGAAAGTTAGCAAAAGACATCACCCGGTTGATGATACCCCACATCGAAATGCTAAGTTCACCACCATAGCGAAATAGCGTATTATTTAGCACGATATATAAGACGCTGATGGTGCCTTGCCGGGCCAAGGTGACTGCACCAATAGCTGAAATCTCACTAACCACGGCCTTTTTCAGCATCAGATCTTGCCTCGAAATCTTCATTTCAGACTTTCCAAAAAGGAAGTAATGGAAGGTATAAAAGGCACTAGCCATGTAACCTAGCGTGGTTGCCCAAGCTGCACCTTTCATCCCCCAATCTAACCAAACAATCAGGATCGGGTCAAGGATGAGGTTGGCAACCGCCGGAACGACCAGTGTGTACATGCCCACTTTGGGAAATCCCTCTGCGCGGATCACATTATTGGACATCATGGCCCAAGCCAAGAAGGGAATGCCGATCAATGTAATAAGAAAATAGGTTCTGGCAGGCGCTAGGATGTCCCCTCTACCCCCAAAGAGCTTAAGTATATCATCTGCGAAATAGGCCCCCAAACTGGAAAAGACGATACCCAGGATCACCGTCATCACCATTTGGTTTCCGAAAACCTGGTAAGCTGAGGATCGATCACCTCTTCCGAGTGCACGCGAAATCATCGAAGCCCCACCAACGCCAATTGACATGCCCAAGGCACCTATGAGAAAAGTGATGGGCATCACGACGGTGATGGCTGCAATACCCATGGAACCTACCCAGCGGCCAACAAAAATCGTATCTACGATGCCGTAGATCGACATCACAAGTATTCCTATGGAGGCAGGCACCGATTGCTGACGCAATAAGGTACCTATGGGAGCTGTGCCAAAATTAGCTGATTGGGACATATGGTTTAGCAAGACAAATTTTACACCAGATTGTATAGATGGCAGGTATTATATGTAAATGCTCGAACCTTATTTAACCCGGCCAATACATAAAACTGATCCTCATCCCGAAAGATTGCCGCATGGTCGAATGCTTTTGGATTGCAAATCGACCAATTACCATTTTCCCTACACTTAGGGCACTCCTTGGCAAACCCCTACAATACCCGAAGCTTATTCATTGCCTGCTTCCATGTCTGTCGAGGATGGCAATCGATCTGACCATTCCTCTACATTGAAAAGAGCTTCGTCAATCTGCTGCTGGAAAAGATATGCCACCTTGGTGAACCGATTCTCGTCAATGAAATGCTCCAGGTAACGCCATTTCTCAAGCATGCGCTCCAATTGATTTACTCCCCTCTGCTTAGCCTCAAGAACCGCCGCTCCCCAGGTTAAGCCCGAAGACAACGGATGATGCCAAGGTACATGATGAAACCAATGCAAGAGCTCTATTGGACATGACTTTATGTCTTTGGACACTTTTGCTTGCACTGCTGGATATAGCGAAACGAAATTGTATTGTACCGCATCAAATCCTAAGCCGACGCTGTCAGATGGAAATTCAGTTGGTTCATTCAATGATCTGATATAAGCATAGGTTAATGAATTAGTGGCTGCGAGTGACCTTTGCGCCCAACTCACATCTCGGACAGCTTGATAACTTGAATCTAGTATTTGATCCACTACGTCATAGACTTCTTCCTGTTGAGGCCAGGTCATTTTGACCCACTCCTTTCGCAAGATGGCTTCATCAATACGCGCTCCCCATAACATGCGACCATATATATACCAATTGGCCTGTCCCAATGGATGTCCAGTCCAATTTGATTCCATCCCCATATTGGCTATGCCCACCATTCCTGGCAATTTCTCAGAGTCAACCAGTTGCTGATCCAAAAACTTCTTCAAGACCGTACCTATATAGAAGAACTGATTGGGACCTATCCGGTCATCTAACTGAAACTCGGGTACGACCTTGATGCTGTTAACCGCATCTATGATGGGATTGATCGGTGACAGAAAACCATGAGGTCCTAAGCCGATGGGTACCTGTATTAAAGCCCCCCGCTTGATCTTCCTCAAAAATTCCATAGCCTCCTTACCAGCATCTACAGACAGCTCTCCGCCGGGATTTTGCAGGCGAACCAATACCTTTCCGCCAAAGGACCGAACTACTTTCGTGCATTGATGGATCAGCTTTACTAAGGTTGAAGATGACGATGCCGCCATGCCATCATCCACTACCAATTGCACTCCACCAAAATTTGGAATAAGATGATACAGCTGCTGCATCAAAGAATCAATTGCGAACGGCATACTTTGATCACCCATCCATTCTTCCAGTCTTCCGGCAATAAAAATACGAATGCCGTAGGGACGAAAGGCATCAGCCAACGCCGTAATACGAGGCAAATAGTCAACTCCCAAGATGGCCAGTCCCTGCTCCGGATAATTCAGCATCACGGCATTGATGCCTATGGAAGCATTTGCCCGGGCATAATCTCTAATGCGCTTATCCACCAGTGCCGGAAGGAGCTGCCAATCCCAAAGTGATGGCCCACCCCTACCTGCAACAACTGATCTGTCCAATAAATCCCAATGGTGGATCATACGCAATGATCTCGATGGACTGCTGCGAATGTTCAAATTCCTTATATCTTGGCCAGTTTGCAATAGTCGCAAAAAATGAAACGTACCATATAACACACCAACATCTTGTACACCTGATATGATGGTCAGCCTTTTACCATGTACACTTTTTGTGAGTATAATAAAACCTTCGTCTTCCATCCCTTGCATTTCATTTGGGGCCAGGAGCATAGCTAACGAACCAGTAGGTCCATGCCTCCCAACCACTAGACTACGATCTTGCATGTCAATCTCTTCAGTAAAAGTCATGGATAGCATGCCCTCCAATCCCAGTCGCAACTCTTTGGCCACTCCTTTCATGGTTGCACTCTTTCCGTCTATTATGACGTGCTGCAATTGATTGCGATAATTGGCCATCAATTCAGAATCAAGCGCATCATATCGCAACCATAAGCGCGACCCATCTTCTGCATTCATCTGGAGGGAAAGAAGGCCCATGAGCAGGCATACAGAGACCGATGAGGCTGAGATCCGGCAAGGTGTGGCAAGGATTTTCACAATCAAAGCTGCTGAATTCACGAAAGTATAAACAATTACTGACGAAGCTGACGTTTGTCAGCACCGTGTACTGAACGAAACTTAGGCTTGTCAGCAACAGTAATGGATGTGGCCTTTGGGTTCGATTAAATGTAACCAGGAAAAGGTAATCCTAGCTGACGAGGCTTATGCCTGTCAGGAACAGCAGTAGAAGTGCCCTTAGTCTAGCCTAAAAACTAACACAAAAACGTAATCTAAGACCCCTTCGAAGGGGTCAAAATGGCCAATGGAAGTCATATCTTGAAAATGGTTCTGCATGAGTTTCAAAGGGCAACTGGATAGATAAGAAGTGCCATAGCCATTTTGGGGGATGATCAAGCTGAGTCATTCTCGGCCAGCCGTAAAGGCATCTTGCTTCACAGATTATATTTTATGCTGATACTTTGTCTTGACACAAGGTATCCAAAAGTCAAGGCTGTATTTCTTTCTTTGGGGATTATGGCGTAGGTTATAGACATGCGACATTTACACATTTGTCTGAATTCGGATTTATTGGATTTATTGGATCTGTGGATTTGTAGGATTCTACAAAAGGCCATAATAGATGGACAGTTCCAAACCCCTTCAGAAGGGGTCAAAATGGCCTAGGAACATCCTTTAATTAGTAGGCGAGTTGGAAATTTCCGGCATGAACTACAGCGTATTTGCAGAAGCGCCATTTTGGGGGATGACCAAGCTGAGTCATTCTCGGCCAGCCGTAAAGGCGTCTTCCTTCACAGATTATATTTTATTCTGATACTTTGTCTTGACACAAAGTATCCAAAAGTCGAGGCTGTATTTCTTTCTTAACGTTCACAGTCACTCCATATCCTAAAAATCTAAAAACTCGCACTTAAAGCTCCTATAACCTATAGCTAATTAATCGTTCTAGATTTCAGGATTACATAGATGTCCATCAGCTCAGACAGGTTAGATTTTCTTCACGGATATGAAGCGTCGCGTCTACTCCCTAAAAGAAATAAGGCCGGTCCCAGGAACAACCGCCTGCTAGGTCAATCACATCATCCGGGCCTTAGTCTCGCCTAAGAGCTGACATAAAAACGTAATCTCAGACCCCTTTGGAAGGGGTCAAAATGGCCAAGGAATATCCCGATTTAGCAGTTGAGTTGGACAGTCCCAGCCTGAATGCTGGTGCATTTCAGGAGCGCCATTTTGGGGGATGATCGGATTTGCTCTGCTGCTACATCTGGAATATAAAGCCCCTGCCTATTTATACATTTGACAAATCATCTCCCAGCATGGTATCAGAATCATACTGTCAGGCTGTCGCCTTCCAGTATTGAAAGATTCTGACCATGCTTGCCCTCTTCAAAGAGGGCTTTTTAGATTCGGATCTAGACCCCTTTGGAAGGGGTCAAAAATGGTCTAGGAATATCCTTAATTAGCAGTTGTGTTGAAAATTTCCAGCCTGAAGGCTAGTGCATTTCAGGAGCGCCATTTTGGGGGATGATCGGAGTTGCTCTGTTTCTAAATCTGGAATGTAAAACTTCCTGTACGTTTGACATTTGACCAGATTACGATAAAGACACCCTCCTTCACAGATCAAATATTTATTTTCATACTTTGTCTTGAGACTACTGACGAACGTAGCGGTTGGCAGTATTGGGTACTGAAAGAGCTATGCCTGTCAGCATTTGTACAGAGTGTTCAAAAGTCAAGGCTGGATTTCCTTATTCATGCTCGCAGGCTCTCCAAAAGAAATAAGGCCGGTCCCAGGAACATCCGCCTGCTAGGTCAATCAAATCATCCGGGCCTTTCGACTCCCATAAAATGCTACCATGAAAACGTAATCTAAGACCCCTTTGGAAGGGTCAAAATGGTCTAGGAATATCCTTAATTAGAAGTTGAGTTGGAAATTGCCAGCCTGAATGCTAATGTATTTCAAGAGCGCCATTTTGGGGGATGATCGGCTTTGTTCTGCTAGTCCTTCAACTTGTCACAGGCAAAAGCATACTTTTAGCTAAAATCAATATCAAATGAAAGAAGCATCCAGCCTGCCACCCCTCACCTATCAAGGAAATGAGAATGGCAAAATGACTTTGCATCTCCTACTGCAAATCATAGGAAAAATACGCCTGAAGATGACTCCCAGAAAAAACCACTGGTGGTACATCACCCACTACGTGGGTACTCAAGGATTTACCACAGGCCCAATTCATTATGGAAATGGTCTACATACCTGTCAGATCACCATGGATGTGCTTGAGCATCAGATCGTAGTAGAAAGTAGCACTGGATTAAAGCAAACAATAGCGCTGAAGTCAGGGATTACTATTGCTACATACTTTGAGGAGATTATGCAATTGATTTCCCAGTTGGGTATTGATGTGGCACTTTTAGATCGGCCTTTTGACTTAAATATGGATATCCCTTTTAGTGAAATTGATCAGATTCATCACTATGATGAAGAGTATGCAAGCACATTGTGGAGGGTAATGCGATGGATCGATGGGGTCTTCAAGGAGTTTAGTGGGCGCTCGTATAGTAAAACTTGCCCTGTTCATTTGTACTGGCATTCCATGGACTTGGCTGTCACCCGATTTTCCGGTAAAAAAGCACCTCCCATGCCCTCCGAGGCTCGAATATCTGACAAGGATGCTTATTCGCATGAATGCATCAGTTTTGGATTTTGGCCAGGAGATCCTCAAGTCCAAGAACCCGCTTTCTATTCCTATACCTATCCATCTCCAGCTGGGATAGATCAGAAAAAACTGATGCCAAAGGAAGCCAAATGGGTCGATAGCAACGGCAGCCCAATGGCATTTCTGAGCTATATGGATCTTGTGCAAGCAAACGATCCCAGATCCACCTTATTGGACTTTCTCGAATCCAGCTACCAAGCCGGGGCGGCCCTTGCCAGTTGGGATATTGACGAACTGACAGTCCCACCCTTGACTGATTTATGACTGAGCTAAAACCATAATTCTGGAGCATTTCTCAGGCCTCCTTGATAATCAATGCAGATTTCTGAACCGGCAGCAATGGGCTGAATGCTTTTAATGGTCAGCGTGGTCTCGTCCAAGTCAAAAACCACTTCGGCATTTGGTGTAGGAGCATGATTGTATAAGGACCCGAGCCCAAGCGCAATGCAAGCTGCCTTTGAATCATCTGGCCAAAGGAAATAGTATTCGTATAAAATGGTTTGATCTAACAATGGCAGCTGCTCTTCAGGGATAAAGATTACTTCACAAATCTCAATTACGCTTCCTGGCTCAATTGACCTGCCTGTAAATACACCCCTTCCTCGTGTTAGAGTTTGCGCCACATATAGACCAGGTATTTGCAACATGGACATTCAATATCGTGTTAATAACAAATATTTGCCAGAAGATGGAAAAAGTAGACATCAATTCGCTTTGGATCGGGGACTTAGTCACCCTCCATTCCAACGGAACAATAGGGACATTTGAAGGAGAGCAAGATGGCCTGGCAAAGATTAATGTGGATGGGCGAATCATTTTTGCACATCCGACGGATCTTCGTTTGCATAGCAATGCACAGAGTGAAAACGAGGGCGACCTGGACGACATCGAAGATCCCAGCGACACGCAAACCCCAGTTGCTGCTCCAGCCAATGTGATTGATCTTCATCTTGATAAATGGCCTTCATACAAACCCTCCAGCGGAATCCCAGCGCTGGATTTTCAAATGAGGCAGTGCGCACATTTTGTAGACTCAGCCATTGAGCAACGACTGACATCGATTGTCATCATTCACGGTAAAGGTGCTGGTGTACTAAAAACCAACGTACGGCATCTTTTATCGTTAAAAGCAGAAGTATTTCAGATCCATGACATTCACGCAGGTGGCGCATTGGAAGTGATCTTGCACTATAGAGAGGGTGAGAAAGTCCAAAACAAGTCCCGCCATATGCCTTAGTTCACTTCTGCCATAGCCAATCCTTCCTGCAACGATCACCTAATGCGACAACTATCCCAAACAAGGCATCATCGCCTCCTTTCTGGTTAGGAAAGATTAAGTCATCGATGAAAGACTGAAACTTTAATAAACAAAGATTAAGTTGGTCAATCCGCAACCAGCAGATCTGTGGCAATTATTGTAGATTTCTTTGGCACTCCTTGATTAAAGGTAAAATTGCACAAGAAAAGATCAAGACAGAATCAAAGCTGTTCAAGATGGACCTCTTTTTGGTAGGAAATCGATCGCGATCGTGATTAAAAGGAACATCAAGCAACAGATGCTCAGTGGCTCAATGAGGTGGTAATAAGGTATGATGGCTGGGCAATTAGGCTTATATTCGCCTCCATTTACCGGATCGGAAAAGAGGGAGCAATTTGTCATCCTTCAATTCGATGGCACGGTAACCATGTAAGACTAACTACAATAGGTTGTATATCAACGGAATACAACTTCATTGAACTGTGTTCGAAACTAATTTTCACATAACTTTTATCCATTAACTAAGAATTTGTGCTATGTGTGGAATCGTGTGCGCCTTTGAACTAAAAGAAAAGGCAGAAGACTTGCGACCCCAGATATTAGAAATGTCGAAGACCATTCGTCATCGCGGACCTGATTGGAGCGGCATATTTGATAACGACAAAGCGATCTTAGCCCATGAGCGATTAGCGATTGTAGATCCAGTCTCTGGCAAACAACCACTGCTGAGTGAAGACAAAAATCTCATACTGGCAGCGAACGGTGAAATCTACAATCATCGCCAATTGCGTGAGCAATTTAAGGGACGCTACAACTTCAGAACCGAAAGCGACTGTGAAGTTATTTTAGCGCTGTACCAGGAGAAAGGACCAGACTTCGTGGACGAAATGAATGGCATTTTTGCTTTTGCCATCTATGATGTAGAGAAAGATGAGTATTTCGTCACGCGCGACCATATGGGTGTTATGCCCTTGTATATGGGCTGGGATGAAAATGGAACGTTCTATGTAGCTTCCGAACTTAAAGCTTTGGAAGGTGTTTGCACTAAAATCGAATTATTCCCACCTGGACACTATCTTTCTAGTAAGGACGGTAAATTGGTGCAATGGTATAAGCGGGACTGGACAGATTACGAGGCAGTAAAGGATAATGAGACCAGTATTCAAGAGCTGAAGGAGAGTCTGGAGGCTGCAGTGCATAGGCAACTCATGAGTGATGTACCTTACGGAGTACTGTTATCAGGTGGCCTGGACTCATCAGTGACATCTGCCGTAGCTAAAAAATATGCGAAACTGCGCGTAGAATCTGATGACACACAAACCGCCTGGTGGCCACAACTACACTCTTTCTCCGTAGGACTTGAAGGATCGCCAGACCTCGCTGCAGCCCAGAAAGTAGCAGACCATATTGGTACGGTACATCATGAGATTAAATTTACCATTCAAGAAGGCTTAGATGCCATTCGAGATGTAATCTATAAGCTGGAAACCTATGATATTACCACTATCCGGGCGAGCACGCCGATGTATTTGATGGCCCGAGTGATCAAGTCGATGGGAATAAAAATGGTACTGTCTGGTGAAGGAGCCGACGAGCTGTTTGGAGGTTATCTCTATTTCCATAAAGCTCCAAATGCCAAAGAATTTCATGAAGAGACGGTCAGAAAATTGAGCAAACTGCACATGTATGATTGTTTGCGTGCCAATAAAAGCCTCGCCGCTTGGGGTATTGAAGGTCGCGTTCCGTTTCTGGACAAGGAGTTTATGGATGTGGCGATGCGCATCAATCCTAAAGACAAAATGATCACCAAAGACCGCATGGAGAAGTGGGTGGTGCGAAAAGCTTTTGAAGGCATGCTACCTGCAAGTGTCGCCTGGAGACAAAAAGAACAGTTTAGCGATGGTGTGGGCTACAGTTGGATCGACACCTTAAAGGAGGTCGTTGACAAAGAAGTGACGGATGAGCAATTGGCCAATGCCAGTGATAAATTCCCAATACAGACACCCACGAATAAAGAAGAGTACTATTATCGATCCATTTTTGCCGAGCACTTTCCCAGCGATACAGCAGCGCTTTCTGTACCCCAGGAAGCCAGCGTCGCATGTAGCACTAAGGTTGCATTGGAATGGGATGAGGCTTTCAAAAATATGAATGATCCCAGTGGTCGAGCTGTAGCCAATGTGCACGATGATGCTTATGTGAAGGACGCAAGTGAGGTTGCTACGGATTAAACCTGGAGAATTCTTGGAAATCCCTGTAGTGCTCTTGCGATTCGTTGAACCTCACGGGCACATCCAGAAGAGGTAGAGATAATAAATGAGCGTACCTGATAGATCTCCCTCGAGCATCGAGAGATTTACTAATGAATGCCCATCTGTAATTGTAGACTTCAGGATGTTCTTTGTCTATTTTAAGATGCGCTGACAAACAGGGCATCCATGGTCACTTCTGATTGAACCTCCTCTAAATAGTATCGATTTTGCATGGCTGGATAGGTAGTGATGAGTGTAGTGAAAACTGATTTTTTGGTGCCTGTGACCTGTTCGAAAACTGATCTTTTTCTGCGAAGATCGGCGACATAAGATTTTGTCAGGGCAAACTCCTTATTGGTGAATTTTGCCTCGCAAAGGTTAATGATTTGATCTCTTCGATCAATCAATAAATCGATTTGCGCACCAGGGAATTCTTCATTTCCATAGAATTTCCAGGCCGACATTTCCGTATATACTCCATCGATGCCCAGTGATTTTTTTATCTGATCGATGTGCATCATGCAGATGGTTTCATACGCGTATCCAGCCCATGCATTGTAGGATGGACTAGTTGCTAATGCCTTCCAAGCACCCTCACCTACAAAATTCGCAGGTTTGATAAACTTGATATAAAACAAAGAGTAGAGATCGGTTAATTTATAAATGGAATCTTTTGTCTTCTTGAGGTATGGCTTAAAGCGCGTGATAAATCCACTCTCAGCCAAATCTTCCAAAGTACGATTGATGGTTCCTCCATCCGCCAGCTTTGAATAGCTTACAATATCCTTTCGTGTTAACCCGTTGGGTCTGGCACCCAGCGTTTCTATGATGGTCAAATGATTTTCCGGGTTTTTGAAAAGGGAGTGGTACAAGGAGAAATACTCCTCATTCAGAAGTCCATTCCCATCAAAGCAAATTTCATCAATGAGTTGGTCTGCGCTTTTACCTGGCACCAACTCTTTGAGATAATGAGGTATCCCTCCCATGGACATGTATAACTGCAGGAGTTGATACCGACTCAGTTTCAATCTTCGGAATCGGCAATAATCCTCTGTTTCTGCCAAGGTGAAGGGTTCTAGTTTCATGCGTTGAGTTACCCGATTATACAGCCCACCTTTGGCCCGCAATAATTTCTTTCGAATCCAGGAAGTGGCTGAGCCACATCCAATTAAGATGACGTGTCTCATTTTTGAGAGGTGCTGATTCCAAAAGTATTCGAGGGCAGAAACAAATCCGGCTCTAGGTGTATCCAGCCAAGGAAGTTCATCAATGAATACGACCTTTTTCTGCCTTCCTGGCTCCAATGACTTGATGTAATCCACTAAATATTGAAAGGCTTGAGTCCAACTTTCGGGCGGTGTCGTTTCTTTCTGCCCCTTGGTTCGGGTGAGGTATTCGTGAAAGAAATTAGCTAACTGGCTTTGCATGTCGGCATTGTAAGATCCCGTAAAATCAAACACCAATTCTGAGGCGAAATGCTCTCTGATTAGATAGGTCTTGCCCACCCTTCTACGGCCATATACTACCAGGAATTCCGGCACATGAGATGCCATTATCTGTCTTAGCTTCTTGATCTCCTTGGCCCGACCAATAATGGATGTGCTCCCCCTACTTGGAGTAATCATGTCATTTTCATAAGATATCTCCAAATATAATATTTTACTTGGAGATATCTCCGATAAAAATCATCTTTCCTCCAATTATAACGCTGAAATCAATGCACTGGGCATAAGCATTCTTTGGGTCAAATTACCATTGCGCAGCTCTACTGGCAGCAGAATAGGCCGTTGCCGAACACATTCGAAAAAGAATAAAATCAACTTTCAAGGAGAGAGATACACTACTCAATTCGTGCGTTTCCCCTACCCTCTTACACTGGCTTTGGGTATCCTTTCTTGTAGATCGTAAAATTCTTCAACGGTCTCCTGCCCGATCGTAAAGCAATCGATAAATTCATGGGCAAGTTGAAATTGCAGACATTCATCAATGCGGTCGGCAAGCGAACCGGCGCCAAGTACCTTCATGCCTATGATGCCCTTTCCAGCGGCTTTCATTTTTTGTAAAACCTTACGAACAACTGGCATTTCGGCATCCATACGTGCACCGGTAGGATTGAAACGTGCTAGATCAACTTGCACCCATTCGGTCTCAGCCGCAGTCTCAAGGGCAGCCAGAGAATGACATGAAATGCCATGAGCACGAATAATGCCGTCCTCCCTGGCACGGCTCATCACATCCATTGCAGGAGCTTTCCTTTTGGGCCAATTTCTATCCTTTATGGCATGCAATAGCACCATATCTAAATAGTCGGTACCGATTTCTTTCCGAAACCGATCCAAATCTGCTTTCATTTCTTTTTCAGTCGTCGCATGTGTTTTCGTGAGAATGGTCACGTCTTCCCTGGGCACCCGCTTGAGGGCCTCCTTCAGATGCGGATGGGTACCATACTGATCGGCAGAATCCCAAAACAAAACACCTTCGTCATAGGCAAAGTGTAAAAAATCACCGAGTCCTTTTATGCCCATTCGGCGCGTTTGATTTGATGCCCCATTTACCCCACGAGTACCTGTACCCATAGCCAAACGGGTGAGCTTAATCCCGGTATTTCCCAACTCAACAACATCGTTGGCAAATTTCTTTTTGTCGCTGATGAATTTGTGGTAAGGAAAAGGAGTGAGCGATACTGCACCAGCATAGGATATGGATTGCGTAAGAAAATGACGACGTTTCATACAGCTAGAATTTATACATAAGTTAAGATGTTATACGCAGAGATGCAAATAACGTTTGTAATTGGCCTCGTCCGGACTAGATGTACGGTGATGTTAATTTTTCTGGATCAAAGTCGAATAAATTAGATGACGGGCGGCTATCAAAGCCAAGCAATGCGAAATAAATACCCTCTGAAATCAGCCTCATCAGAAATTAGTTGACTTACTAAAGGAAAATTTCATACATTCGCATTAACCAATTGGTTAAACCGTATGTTTAAACTATTTAGTTGACTCAATGGCTAAAGACCTATCAACCGAAGAAAAGATCAAGCAGGCAGCCAAGAAGATCTTCATGCAGAAAGGACTAGCAGGTGCTCGCATGCAAGACATTGCTGATGAAGCTGAGATAAATAAGGCCATGCTACACTATTACTTTCGCAGCAAACAGCAATTGTTTGACCTCATTTTCGAGGAAAAAATCGTACAACTTTTTTCGACCCTGGGTGGCCTATTCTTGGATGCATCTCCATTGGATGAGAAAATCAAATTATTCGTAGAAAAGCAAAGTGATATGATCGCCGATTTTCCTTCCCTCCCGCTATTTGTACTGAATGAACTCTGGCAAAATCCAACACTAGCTGAGGAAAAGTTGAAAGACAAACCTTTACATCTGATTCGAGAAAAATTTCGATCAGCCTACGATGAAGCGCTAACCGATGAAGCTCGTGAGCAATTGCCCTTTGAGCAATTTCTATTGAATATGATGTCACTAATCATCTATCCCTTTATGGCCCGTCCAATATTCAAAAGTATGATCGAAGTGGATGATCATCAGTTCGATCAAATCCTAAGCGAACGCAAACAACAAGTGACGAAACTGCTGTTGCAGAGCATTAAACTGGATTCATAATTATGAGAATTTTCAAAAATATCACGCTGGTACTAGTCACTTGGGGAGCCTCACATGCTACTGCTCAGGTCACTTTGGATCAATTGATAGAAGCTGGACTCAAGAACTCACCCATCTCCAGTATCAAGGGCCTGGTAGAACCTGAAAATGAACTGACTCAGAAAAATATTAGATCTCAATTCTTACCGCAGCTGTCCTTAAGTGGACAAGCGACCTATCAATCCGATGTTACTCAAGTCAATATACCCATTCCGGGTGCAGAAATTGATCCACTATCCTTAGACCAATACAAGCTGCTGGCTGAAGTCAATCAGGTCATCTACGACGGAGGTCTAGTCAAGCAAAAAGGACTGTTGCAACGGACGGCCGGTCAAATTGAACAAATCCAGGTGGACGTGGAGTTGGAAAAAATGCGACGGCAAATCATTCAATGGTATTTCTCCATCCTGGCCATCGAAAGAAAATATGAATTACTAGAGCTTAAGCAAGAAAACCTGCTTGCCAATTTAAGTGTGCTGCAGCATGCTTATGAGCAGGGGGCAGTCTTGGCCTCGGAAGTGAAGACCATTGCAGCCGCAGAACTTAAACTTCAACAACAGCAACAATTGCTTCTGCAACAAAAAACAGCGGTAGTGCAAGCATTATCACTGCTCACGAAGATTCCAGTATCACAGCTCAATGCTCTTGAGTTACCTCAGACACAAACCTTTTCTTTCAACCTCCAAACCAACACCTACACAGATAGGCTATTTGAGCTGCAAGGCACCGTTCTCGAGCAGCAACATGACCTACAACTAGCGGCACAGCGTCCAAAATTGAACCTGTTCCTGCAAGGAGGCTACGGGAAACCAGGTCTAAACTTCCTAAGGAATGAATTTGACACTTATTACATCATGGGTGTACGAGCTCAGTGGAACCTGGGATCTATTTATACTCGGAAAAATGAGTATCAAATCAATATGTTGCAAAGAAAAAAACTGGCCGCTCGCCAGGCATCATTTCACGAACAAAGCCAAGTGCAAATTGCCCAATTTGAAACCACCATCCAAGCTCTAAGGGATAACCTTAGTAGTGATGACCAACTGATAGGTCTCTATCAAGACATTCGAAAAACTGCAGAAATACAAATGGCCAATGGAGCAATAACATCGGCAACACTCCTAGAAAAAATCAATGCTGAACATGAAGCCCAGATTCAGAAAATATTGCATGAATTGGAACTCATAAAGACCTCCTACTTACTGCAACATGTAACTGGAAATTATTTAGCGAATTAAATATTAGAGAATGAGTAAGGCTGTAATAAAACATGTATTGGTGCTTCTTATGCTGAGTGGCATGGCTTGCACTTCTGAGATTAGAGAATTTGATGCCTCTGGTACATTTGAAGCCACTGAGATTATCGTAAGTGCCCAAGCCACCGGTGCCATTTCTTCATTCACCGCAAATGAAGGCGATCATCTTCAAGCGGGTGATAGTCTCATCAAAATAGATGCAACCCAGCTTTCCCTACAAAAAGGACAACTGGTTGCCAGCATCGAAGCTGTCAGGGACAAACAGGGTGATGCAGGTCCACAAATAGATGTGCTTCAAGAAAAAATGATGGCAGCCAACAGTCAGGTCCAAACTTTAGAAACACAGTTAGAAACTCAACTCAAAGAACTGAAGCGGATTGAAAAAATGTATCGAGCGGAAGCGGCAACCGAACAGCAATATGATCGGACTAAGGGACAAGTTGACGTCCTGAGGCAACAAATTGCAGCGTCCAAGAATCAAGTACAGGTAATTGATGCGCAGATGGATGCGGCAAAAAGGTCAGTGGCCATTCAAAACCGCGGCATCACCAGTGAAATCAAGCCACTAGAGAAAAAAATTAATCTACTTGACGATCAACTTGCCAAGTCTGTGGTAATCAATCCGATCAATGGCACACTACTTACCAAATATGCCTACCAAGGTGAGTTTGTTTCTATCGGTAAACCTTTATACAAGATTGCAGATTTGCGAATTATGGCACTTAGGGCATATGTCGATGGTACACAGCTCAATCAAATCAAGTTGGGAGAGGAAGTCGATGTATACATAGACCAAGGTAATGACCATAAAGCATACCAAGGCAAAATCACCTGGGTCTCCGATCGGGCAGAATTTACGCCAAAAACCATCCAAACCAAGGACGAACGTGCCAACCTGGTCTACGCCATTAAAATACAAGTACCAAATGATGGCTACTTGAAAATCGGAATGTATGCCGAGGTTGCGCTGCCAAAAGCTGATGAAATCAAGGAATAATGGCCATTTCAATAGATCGCATATCAAAGTCATATGGTGAGCACAAGGATGTGCACGCACTGCGCGAAATAAGCCTGTCGGTACATACCGGAGAACTATTTGGATTGATTGGTCCCGACGGTGCTGGTAAAACAACCCTATTCAGAATTCTGACCACCCTGGTTTTGCCTGACCGTGGTTCGGCCACCGTCGAAGGTAAAGATGTACGCGACGACTTCAGGGATATACGCACCATGGTGGGATATATGCCTGGCAGGTTTTCTCTCTACCAAGATCTAAGTGTGGAAGAAAATCTGCGATTCTTTGCTACCATTTTTCATACCACCATTGAAGAGAACTACGAATTGATCAAAGACATATACGTACAAATCGAGCCATTTAAAAAACGTCGAGCTGGCGATCTATCTGGAGGTATGAAACAGAAACTTGCCTTGTGTTGTGCATTGATCCACCGACCTAAAGTGCTCTTTTTGGACGAGCCAACTACGGGTGTAGATGTGGTATCGCGCAAGGAGTTCTGGGCGATGCTTCAGCAATTAAAAAAACAAGGTATGACGATTTTTGTCTCCACTCCCTATATGGATGAAGCGACACTTTGCGATCGCATTGCCCTTATTCAAAAAGGCAGCATAATGTCCGTAGACACACCTGAAAATCTGCTAAATAAATATCAAGGAGACCTGTGGGGTATACGTACGGAACACATGTATAAAGCCTTGCAGGATCTCAACAATTTTCCATCGGTAACCGAATGCTACACATTTGGTGCCATGCACCATGCACAAGTTAGCGGCCTACAAATGCCTGCGGAATTGCACAACTATTTGGACCGCAAGTATCATAAAAACATTAGGGTAGAAAAAATAAAACCAACCATCGAAGATTGCTTTATGCAACTGATGCAAGCAGATGAAAGAGAACCTGTACCAAATGAGTAAATCCTATTCCATCATAGCTGAATCACTAACTAAAACTTTCGGCTCGTTTACCGCAGTAGATTCCATTAGCTTCAACGTGTCGGCTGGAGAAATCTTTGGATTTCTTGGTGCCAACGGAGCTGGAAAAACTACGGCCATGCGCATGTTGTGTGGACTCAGTAAACCCACATCTGGCAGTGCTGTCGTGGCCGGTTTCAATATTGACAAAGAATCAGAGAGCATAAAGCAACGTATTGGCTATATGAGCCAAAAATTTTCTCTCTATCAAGATTTGACAGTGAGCGAAAACATCGAATTCTACGGAGGTATTTATGGGCTTGGCAAACAAAAGCTGGCCCAAAGTGCTAAGGAACTTCTGCATAGGCTACACCTAGAGAAAGACGCCAGAACCTTGGTTCGAGCGTTGCCCTTGGGTTGGAAACAAAAGCTATCCTTTTCGATCGCCATTATGCACCAACCCAGCATTGTCTTTCTAGATGAGCCCACCGGAGGGGTCGACCCTGTCACTCGCAGACAGTTTTGGCAGATGATCTACGAAGCTGCTGATCACGGGATTACCATTTTTGTCACCACCCATTATATGGACGAGGCAGAATATTGCGATCGTGTAGCCATCATGGTTGATGGCAAAATCGAAGCCTTGGACAGTCCGCAACAGATGAAGGAACAAATGAAAGCCGAAGATATGAACGAAGTCTTTTACCGACTGGCACGCACGGCCACTAGGGCAAGTGCATAGCACAGACTTATGAAACAATTTATTGCATTTGTTAGAAAAGAGATGCTGCATATTTTACGTGACCGGCGTACCCTGCTGGTTATCTTTGGCATGCCCATAGCCCAAATACTCATCTTCGGCTTTGCCCTTTCGAATGAGGTGAAAAACACTCGGATAGGCATACTGGATATGGCGAGGGATGAGCAGAGTGCCCGCTACATCCAACAGATTGAAGAAAGCGAATATTTTGAAACAACACACGAACTATCTACCACCAAGGAAATTGATCAATTGCTACGAGCCGGAAAAGTACAAATGGTACTCGCCATCCCTAGTACATTCAGCGAGGACCTAGCACACAGTCGCCAAACCCAAGTACAGGTAGTGACCGACGGCACCAATCCCAATGTAGCCACCACCCTTGAGAACTACACTGCTAATATTACACGAGATTTCCAGCAGACCTTAATGTCAGCTACAGAGCTGCCATATACTATCAAAGTGTCGACCCGAATGCTATACAATCCCCAAATGAAAGGTGAATATAACTTTGTCCCTGGTGTGATCGCACTGGTGCTCATGTTGATCTGCACGATGATGACCTCGGTTTCGATTGTCAAAGAAAAAGAATTGGGCAACATGGAGATCCTACTGGTGTCGCCCATGAATCCACTGACGATCGTAGTATCAAAGGCCATCCCATACATTTTTATGGGCCTACTCATCCTCACGATTATTTTGGTACTAAGCGTGACGATTCTACACGTACCTATTCATGGCAGCCTACTCTTGTTGTACGTAGTAAGCTTAATTTTCATTTTTTCAGCACTAGCATTAGGGCTGCTCATTTCTTCTTTCACAAACTCGCAACAAATGGCCATGATGATCTCCCTTATGGGACTCTTGTTGCCCACCGTAATGTTTAGTGGTTTTATGTTTCCCATAGAGAGTATGCCTTGGCCATTGCAACTGATATCAAACCTTATTCCAGCAAAATGGTATTTCTACAGCATCCAAGGGATTATGATAAAGGGGTTGGGTATTGGAGCCATTATTAAAGAAATTGCCATTCTGACTTTTTTTGCCATATTCTTCATAGGATTAAGTGTAAAAAAATTCCAAATTCGACTGGCATGAATAAGATGAAATATATTCTGCGAAAAGAATTCAAACAGATTTTTCGCGATCCGGCCATTTTGCGTTTAATCTTCTTGATGCCGGCCATCCAGTTGCTGATTCTACCTTTTGCTGCAGACTATGAGATAAAAAACATCAATGTCGGCATTGTCGACCATGACCACAGCACTTATTCTCGAGGATTAATCCAAAAGATCGAGTTCTCTAGTTATTTTAACTTAACTGAATATTCCGACTCTTACCAAATGGGGCTACAATGGATCGAAAGTGAAACAGCAGATCTCATTATTGAAATACCTACCAATTTTGAAAAAAACTTAGTAAGAGAATCTGAAGCTACACTTTTCTTGGCAGTCAATGCAGTCAACGGACCCAAAGGAAATTTAGGTGCCGCATATGCCAGCAACATCATTCGCTCTTACAATCAAGACATTCGTAGTGAATGGATTCAATGGCCTCGCATGAACCCTGAACCACAAATAGAGGTCGTTGCGAGCCATTGGTACAATCCTACCAGTAATTACCAAGTATTTATGGTCCCTGGTATTTTGGCGGTACTACTTACTATGGTTGGCGGATTCCTTTCTGCACTTAATATTGTGCGTGAGAAGGAGATCGGCACCATTGAACAATTGAATGTTTCTCCAATTAAAAAACATCAGTTTATTCTAGGAAAATTGATTCCATTCTGGTTGCTGGGATTTGTTGTCTTGACCATTGGCCTGATGATAAGCTACGTGATCCATGGCATCATTCCAGGACCCAACCTCGGCACCCTATATCTATTTTCTGGCATTTACCTACTTGCCATATTAGGCTTTGGATTATTGGTGTCCAATTTTACGGATACACAGCAGCAGGCACTAATGGTCGCATTTTTCTTCATGCTCATTTTTATCCTGCTCAGTGGTTTGTACACTCCCATTGAGAGTATGCCCAAATGGGCTCAAATCGTAGCCTGGATCAATCCAGTCACCTATTTGGTGGACGTCTGTCGCATGGTCATGCTAAAAGGCAGTGTATTAAGTGACATGACTTTTCACTTAGTTGCGATTGGATTCACCGGCGTACTACTTAACACCTTAGCCATTTGGACCTATGCGAAACGAACCTGATCACACAAAGGAAAGGTCTCACCTCTCTGTATTGATAATTTTGCTAATAACAACCAGAGGTTAGCCATCCCATTAATTGTTGTGGTAAATCCATGTGCCATTACAACAACTGGACTCTTTTTCTTATCGACTAAGTAGATTAGCCCTCTTAGAATAACGGCTTGTGATATAAACTCTACATAATCTATCATTTTATCTTCATTTCCATTTCTAATTAATGGCTTAGCTCCTTTTTAAAATCATAGTGATTTTCCGTTCTATAAAATCTAAGTAATACGCGCTGAGCGTTTTCTGGAATGTATGCAATTTCATAATTTTATCCTGCAAAGGCTTTTACAGAATCAAGACAATCAAATTGAAGAACTAGAAAAAATTCCACTTCATCCTTTC
>JABDMH010000055.1 GCA_013001595.1 Saprospiraceae bacterium
TTCCATCCAAAAGATGAGATAGTTGATATCTTGGCATTACTATCCGTAGTAGGTAAATCTGGTCTTTGGCTAGACGTAAACTCATTTCTTTTTAAACTGGTAATGTCGGGATTAAAAGTAGAGCGAATAATTAAATTATCAATAGGACTATACTCTAAATATACCGTTCCTAGCAAATTGCCTATGGTGGTCTCATCTATATCCAATTGCGACGGGGCAACGGGATTGTTAAAGGGGTTTCCAACTACTTCATTAACTCCATTAAAAGAACCGTCATCATTAAATATGGGCTGGGTTGGCAAAATACCTAAAAGACCGCTATAGCCAACAACACCATTATCCTGCTTAATTCTTGAATAATTCATACGGAGCCCTGCATTCAATTTATCACTTAATTTAAAATCCAAGTTTGATCTAAAAATATATTTTTGAATTCCAGAATTCTCAATGAGACCATCTTGATCGAAAAAATTTAGCGAGTTATAATAATTAACATTTCCATTTTCTGAAGAACCAGCTATAGAAATATCCGCATTATATATCGGTGATGGGTTTAGCAAAAGGTCAAAATAGTCGTTATCCGGATAGTCCGATGGATTTCCTGGAAATGGTGCGGCTACACCTCTAAGTATTGCATCTTGATTCGTGTAATCTATTTGTTGTGCTTGATTTAAATAGGCTGGTCGCTCAGGTACCATCTGCGTACTAGCATATAAACCTATATTTACTTGAGGTTTACCTGCCCCTACACGGGTGCCACTTTTAGTGGTTACCAATACCACCCCATTTGCACCCCGAGAGCCATAAATGGCAATTGAGGATGCATCTTTTAATATCTCAATAGATTCGACATCATTGGCATTGATATTATTTAGGTTGAAATTCGTACCAACAATAATTCCATCAATAACCCAAAGTGGTTCGTTACTTCCTGTAATGGAGTTGCCACCTCTAACTCTTATGGATGTACCAGCACCTGGTGCACCACTAGTTTGTGTAACTTGTACACCTGCAGCCCTACCTTGTAAAGCTTGATCAATTCTCGAAACAGGTACAGCTGCAACATCTTCAGCGCTTACAGAAGACACTGAACCAGTTAGGTCTGATTTTTTTAGTTTTCCGTAGCCTACTATGACCACTTCGTCCAATTGTGAAACCATGGTGGCGAGCGTTACTTGGACCGTTGAGAGCCCTTCAATACCAACCACGGTGGATTCATATCCGGTGTAGGAAATGTTCAGAGATTTTGCGTCGTCTGGAACCTCAAGGGAAAACGTGCCATCCAGATCAGTGGTGGTGCCAATAGAAGTTCCCACTACTTGCACAGTTGCACCAATGAGGGGCTCCCCTTCTTCGTCAACAATGGTACCAGTAATGATTCTTTCAAGAATAGGCTGATCAGCAATGTTAGAAAGTTGGTTGAGCTTTTCTATCTCGGACATAGCACTGAGACATAGTATGTCGATAAGCAATAGAAAGATGAGAAGAGGTGGTCGAATTCCTGCATTCAGTTTCATAAATTTGTATGTTTTTTAGTCAATAATTTGAGGCTGGGGTAGATCGTGGGGATCTACTCCGGCTTTCTTTATTCATAAATATTAGCCGCTGATAAAACACCCTGATCACGGCTTTAAATATTAGAATTTCAATAATGTGTCAAGCTGTATGCTGTCGAAACGTGGTCACATTGGCAGCCCGTGACTGTTCCTTGGGCATGAAAATCAAATTGTTTAGACCTATCGTGAACTTCGCAGTATTTCAGTAGTGATCCATGTGAGAAGCTTAAATCTCCATGTCACCTTGAAATTAGATAACCCACCAGGCTTAAGTGTTCTGGTGCGTTCTGTTATTGACATTAAAGTGTACTATACTGTTCTGGTTTGCCTGGCAAACAACTCCTTTCGAATCTGCAGTTAAATGGGCTTCTGATCAGATTGTAATGTCTGATTGAGACTTCGTCTGGAACCTCCGTTATTGTCACCCTAGTACTTTGTCCAGTGGAATATGTTGAAGAATTCTGAGGTCCTTTTAGTTAATTACAAGGCCAGCTCGGCTATGCCATTCGGACATGCCTCAAAACGGAATTATAGCTATAGCCCTTTTGCCCCGATGGGATATCTGGTTACAATGAAGGCTTTCGCAGAAATTGGCCATTAATTAAAGACAATCTACCAATGGACAGAGTACTAGTTGGTGAATGACATTACAAGTTGAAATAATATCTACAAAGGAGCAGCTTATCCATGGTTTTGAGTGTCACCAGCACTTGACAAGTTTGATTATCTTAACATGACAATTTGGAGGCAGATTGACTGTTCCCATCACATCATGGTCATTCGATGGACAAGCTTATCAGGATAAATGAGTATTCCAAAACGCCCAAATACCAGCAAATCATTGACTCGATTTTGTCTGGGATAGAGAGGGGAGAGATTGAGTTGGACAGCAAATTGCCATCGGTCAATCGGTTGTTGATTGATTTTGATATTTCGCGGGACACGATAGTGAAAGCATATGATCGACTACAAAAGATCGGTGTTGTTCAGTCGGTACAAGGAAAGGGATATTTTGTCAAGAGTGAAGATACAAAGCGAAAAGCGCGAGTTTTTCTCCTTTTCAATAAACTCAGTACTCATAAGAAGATCATTTATGATTCACTATATCAGACCTTAGGAGATCAAGCATCTATTGATTTCTACATTTATAACAATGACTTTAGATTATTCAAGAACTACATCACAGCTAACTTGGCGAACAATTTCAGTCATTTTGTCATCATAACACACTTTTTAGAAGGTGGGCAAAATGCGGTTGATATCATCAATATGATCCCAAAGAACAAATTGATCCTACTGGATAAGAAGGTAGATGGAGTAGTTGGTAATTTTGGTGCCGTTTATCAGGCGTTTGCCAAGGATATTTACAATGCCTTAACGCAAGCACTCGAACCACTTAAGAAATACACTAAACTGAAGATCATCTTACCTTCAAACAGCTATCATCCTTATGACATCATTATTGGGTTTAAAGACTTTTGTACAGAATATGCCTTTGATCATGAAGTGGTAGAGGACATTTCAGCTTGTGAAATCAAGCAGGGAGATGGCTTCATTAACGTGATGGAGGATGATCTGGTCACGCTGATTAAGCGTATTAAAGTGCAGGATATGGAAGTTGGAAAAGATGTGGGCATTGTTTCTTATAATGAGACACCACTGAAGGAAGTCTTATTGAATGGCATCACTGTCATCTCCACAGACTTTAAGGCACTTGGCAAAAGTGTGGGACAAATGATCTTAGAAAATAGAAGAGAACAGATTGCCAATCCATTTCAGCTGATTCTAAGAAATTCTTTGTGAAACTACGACTCGCCATTGCTAGGGAGTCTATTGCATCCGAGTGGCTGCCATGTGTGTCTAACACACAATTAGTGAATGCATCTGCTGGTGCACATCGGTCATTGAATGAATTCGATACCTGTTTTGACATACTAATGTTCCATAGTAATGGTACTTTCGTCCTTTGACAGGGGCGGAGCTGATGACGTAAATATGGCTGAAAGTGTAAGCTTTTGTCAGGCCATCCTACTTTTTTCTGCCAAATTGGCTTGGAATATGGAATGGCAAGTAAATTGATCAATGTTTAGGTGTAAAAAATTCAACCTATTTGGCATGGGAGCTAAGAAGAAAAATGAAAAGGAGCAACCTGAAGTTGTGCAGGATACAATAGATCAGCAAGCTGATGTAGCTGTGGAGGAGCAAACCGATGCCTCCGAGTTGTCTGAAATGAAAGATAAGTACCTCAGGCTATT
Source organism: Saprospiraceae bacterium (assembly GCA_013001595.1). Classification (GTDB taxonomy): domain Bacteria; phylum Bacteroidota; class Bacteroidia; order Chitinophagales; family Saprospiraceae; genus JABDMH01. The sequence continues at coordinate 3,812 of JABDMH010000055.1, forward strand.
TGCTGAATTTGACAACTATAAGAAACGCACTTCTCGAGAGCGCTTAGAGTTGCTGCGCAATGCCGCAGAAGATATGGTGGTTGACCTACTGCCCGTTTTGGACGATTTCGATCGCATTCGGCAGAATGAGGACGCTGATGAGGACTCATTTAGAGAAGGTGTACGTCTGGTTTACCAAAAGCTTAGACAGATTTTAGAGCGCAAAGGGCTGCAGGAAATGGACACAGATGAAGTGGATTTTGATCCCGAACTCCATGAGGCCATCACTCGAATTCCAGCACCTAGTGAGGAGCTCAGTGGCAAAATTCTGGACCACATCGAGAAGGGATACTATTTAAATGACAAAATCATTCGCCATGCCAAGGTGGTGATTGGTCAATAAATCGAAAGCATTAGGCACAATGGCTAAGCGAGACTATTACGAAATATTGGGGGTGGACAAGGGTGCCGATGCAGCGACCATTAAGAAAGCCTACCGAAAAACAGCCATCAAATATCATCCAGATAAGAATCCAGATGACAAGGGGGCAGAAGAGAAGTTTAAGGAAGCTGCTGAAGCGTATGAGGTCTTAAGCGACCAAGACAAGCGTGCACGCTACGATCGTTTTGGTCATGCCGGTGTCTCTGGCAATGGCTTTGGTGGTGCAGGAGGTGCTTCGATGGAAGATATTATGGAGCAGTTCGGAGATATGTTTGGTGGTGGAGCCTTCGACACCTTTTTCGGTGGCTCTGGAGGACGTCGCAGAAGAGGTGGTGGTGGAACCAGGGGGACCAACCTACGCATCAAGGTAAGTCTGTCTCTTGAAGAAATAGCTAAGGGAACAACCAAGAAAATAAAGGTCAAAAAGCAAGTGAAGTGCTCCACCTGTGGAGGTAGTGGAGCTAAAGATAGTGGCTCCGTATCTACTTGTGGAACCTGCAGTGGCTCCGGCTATGTGCGCCAAGTGCGCAGCACTTTTTTAGGTCAGATGCAAACGACCACAGCTTGCCCAACCTGTGGCGGCAACGGTCAGGTGGTCACCGCCAAATGTACGACCTGTAAGGGTGACGGCACGAATTACGAAGAGAAACTGATCGAAATAGAGATACCCGCTGGGGTTGAGGAGGGCATGCAGCTATCTATGCGCGGCAATGGAAATGCTGGTCAAAATGGTGGTCCAGCAGGAGACTTATTGATCAACATCCAAGAAAAGCCCCATGACACCCTGAAACGCGATGGGGCAAACGTCATCTATGACCTATATCTGAATTTTGCAGATGCGGCCATTGGCACTACAGTCGAAGTTCCAACCATTGAAGGGAAGGTTAAGATCAAGATACCAGCTGGAACACAGTCTGGAAAAATATTTCGACTAAAAGGAAAAGGTCTGCCCGTTGTGCAGAGCTATCAGCAAGGAGATCAACTGATTCATGTGAGTGTTTGGACACCAAAGAAACTTACTGCCAAGGAGAAGCAGCTTTTAGAAAAACTAAGAGATATGCCCAACTTTAATCCACAACCGGGCAAATCCGATAAAGGCTTTTTTGAGAAAATGAAGGACTACTTCAACGCTTAATGAGGTTTTTAGCGATGTTGCTTTTTGCCATGATATTAGCTGGCTCTGCATGTGGCCCTTATTATTTTTATGACGAGCAATTTACCATCGATGATGCCAAGTGGGTATATGCAGACACCATTGAATTCAATTTCGATATTGCGGATACCATAGCGACTTACGATCTGATGCTGGATGTTGATCACAGCACCTCATATGCGTACCAAAATATTTATGTCAAGATTTTTACAACCTTCCCTGATGGTACACGTTTGCAACAGGAGGTACCTATAGATTTTGCAGACAGCAAAGGTGCTTGGTACGGCAAATGTGGGTCAACTATGTGCAATCTAAGAGTCATGTTGCAAGAGGGTGCACACTTTGATCAGATCGGCAGGCACCAATTGCGTATAATACAATTCATGCGGATTGATCCATTACCAGGCATCAGGGCCATTGCTTTGAAATTGGATAAGAAACAAGATATCTGATAAATGCATGGGCTAAACCTTGCTCCCAGGTTTTGATAGTCTTATCGGGCCAAGTACATACTCCTTCTCTTATCCAAATCTCTAAAAAATGGATCTGTTAAGTCTTTGATAAATCGGATGGCTTCTCCAGAACTTTTCATCTCAGGCCCGAGTTGCTTATCGACATTAGGAAATTTATCGAAAGAGAATATCGGTTCCTTGATCGCAAAACCTTCTAGGTTCTTTTCAATAGTGAAATCCTTTAGCTTTTTATGCCCCAGCATCACCTGAGTGGCAATATTGAGATAAGGCACTCCATATGCCTTGGCAATAAAGGGGGTCGTTCGAGATGCCCTTGGGTTGGCCTCAATGACATACACCTGTTCGTCTTTGATGGCAAATTGGATATTAATTAAGCCCAGTGTATTAAGTGCGGGAGCAAGTTTATTGGTGATCTCCACCATCTTGTCAACCACTGCCTCCGAGAGGCTGTATGTGGGCAGTACAGCAGAGCTGTCACCCGAGTGTACACCTGCTGGCTCGATGTGCTCCATAATGCCCATGATGTGCACCTCATCTCCATCACATATGGCATCTACTTCGGCTTCCTTCGCTCTCTCCAGGAACTGATCGATCAATACTTTATTACCCGGCAGATGCTTAAATATGCTCAGAACAGTGCGTTCAAGTTCTTGGTCATTAATTACGATGCGCATGCGCTGGCCTCCTAAGACATACGATGGCCGCACTAGTACTGGATAAGATACTTCGGCAGCGATTCTCAATGCCTCATCCGCATCATCGGCTACACCATATCGTGGGTATGGTATATCCAGTTCTTTCAGTAGATCGGAGAAACTACCACGATCTTCCGCTAAGTCCAGGGATTTGTAGCTGGTGCCCATAATCTTGAATCCTGCGGCTTCTAGCTTCTCAGCTAGTTTTAGTGCGGTTTGACCACCTAGCTGCACGATTACTCCTTCGGGTTGTTCATGATCCAGTATTTCGACCAGATGTTCCCAAAAGATGGGTTCGAAATAGAGCTTGTCGGCTACATCAAAGTCAGTAGAGACCGTCTCGGGATTACAATTGACCATAATGGCTTCATAGCCAGCTTCTTTGATGGCCATAATCCCATGGACACAACAATAGTCAAATTCAATGCCCTGACCAATGCGATTTGGCCCCGAGCCCAGCACTACTACCTTCTTCCGCTTAGAAGGAATGCTTTCGTTCTCGCTATCAAAGGTGGAATAGAAATAGGGTGTTTCTGCTGCAAATTCAGCGGCGCAGGTATCTACCATCTTGTAGACACGACGCATACCTAATTTCTTGCGATACTTAGTTACGTCTTCCTCCTCGATGCGCATTAGCCAAGCAATTTGTGCATCTGAATATCCAGCCTTTTTCAGGTCCATCATAAACTCAGTAGGGATGTCTTCTGGTACATTATACATCATGAGGTGCTTCTCCATATCCACAAGGAGCCTAATCTGCTTGATATACCAAGGGTCAATGTTGGTGAGTTTTTGTACCGATTTGTTAGGTACACCTAAACGAAGTGCATCTTTTACACGATAGATGCGATCATCGCTGGCTTCTTCTAGTCGATTGAGAATGTCTTCGGTTCGAATCCATTCTTTCTTATCGGCTCCCAATCCCATGCGATTATTTTCTTGTGACTGACATGCCTTCTGTAGGGCCTCCAGGAATGTGCGACCGATAGCCATGACCTCGCCTACGGATTTCATCTGCAGACCTAAGATGTGACTGGAGCCATAAAACTTATCGAAGTTCCAACGTGGCATCTTGACAATGACATAGTCTAGGGTGGGTTCGAAATAAGCAGAAGTGGTCTTGGTAATTTGATTTTTTAGCTCATCCAAGGTGTATCCGATGGCCAACTTGGCAGCAATTTTGGCAATGGGGTATCCAGTGGCCTTACTGGCGAGGGCGGATGATCGAGACACCCTTGGGTTGATTTCTATGGCGATGATGTCTTCATTCTCTGGGTTAATGGCAAACTGCACATTACAACCTCCGGCAAAATTTCCAAGGGATCGCATCATTTTAATACCATCATTGCGCATCTTTTGGAAGGCCGTATCTGA
>JABDMH010000074.1 GCA_013001595.1 Saprospiraceae bacterium
TCGAGGTATTAAATCCAGATTATAGATTAGAAAATCGATAACGGCTTGCAATTGCTTCAAAATATAGCATTGCACTAGCCTTCTCTCAATGATCATAGCGGTGCTATGATTCAATCGCGAAAACTTATCTTTTGTCGCCAATTAAACCCTAATCACGAAGTTCTAATCCATAATCCGGGTTGGGGATAGCCGTAAGGCAATCCCTAGATGTCAAAGATTTCTTCAAATAAAAGAGCCCAGGACACAAGCCTGTTGGCTTTTGGCCGTCACCTACAAAGATACTACTGCACAGATCACCACATTACGCAGTTCTGCAGGACAGTAGAGTAAAAACCATTCGGAGCCCTTCCCAAGCTCTTGAATTTCATCTAGTTGTGAACATAAACGTGACTTATGTCATTTATGTACAGTATCCAGCCTGCTATGGGAAGTGACAAAGTACATAGTGAAGAATTCATAAACCTGCTTGATCAGTATCTTACTGTGATCGACAGATTGTCCAATCAAGGGAGTCAGGTAGCCAAGCTGGAGCAGATAAAAGATCTGCCACAAGTTGCTGAGGCAGCACTGCGGAAATTGGAAGTAGCTGAGTCAAGGTGGTGTCACTCAGATCTGAACTCTCTGAAATCGAGCAACAGATCAGAAGGCATATGCCTGATTTCGAATCTGGAAATGTAGATGGAATCGTAGGACCAAAGAATTATCAAGATGATGGGGTAGAGGACTTTTAGGACTTGTCACTTTTCCCAAAATGAGTTGCTGATACAGGGATGGTAATTTCTCGGCCTGTTTAATCTTCCTCTCTAGCGATGGATCCTTTTTTAGTTGTTGAATCCCAGGAAAGCATTGCTACAGGCAAATCTTCACTACGAAAGACAGCGAAAAAGTTGGAGAGTGGTCGGATCAATATTGCAGCTGGAGAAAATTGATTCATCCGTATGGCACAGAAAATTCCTCAATATACGGCGGCCGACGCTAGGGCGCAGGTATTGGATTAATGTCATGGCCATGAGTAAAACCGCATCTTAAGCTGGAGTACTTGTATCCACGAAAATTTGGAGAAAGATGCTTTATGAACGGTGCGAGGTTCTGCTACATATTCCTTCGGTATTTACCCCCGACCTCGAAAAGGGCTTGTGTGATTTGTCCCAGCGTACAGAATTTGGTCACGTCCATTAATGCTTTAAAGGTGTTTTGTCTAGAAGTGGCTGTTTCTTGAAGATTTTCTAAGGCTTTCGAAGTAACGGCCGCATTGACCACTTTCATGACTCGAGTATTATTGATTTGTTGCGCTTTTTCTTCGCTTGTTGCACGAACTACAGCCTCCGGTTGCACAATAGGAGAACCTTCGTTGGAAAGAAAAGTGTTGACACCCATTATGGGTAACTTACCACTGTGCTTTAGTTCTTCGTAAAGCATACTCTCTTCCTGAATTTTTGTGCGTTGATACATAGACTCCATCGCCCCCAAGACGCCTCCACGACGCGAGATGCGTTCAAATTCTTCTAAGACTGCTTTTTCGACCAGGTCGGTCAGTTCTTCGATGATAAATGAACCTTGCAATGGATTTTCGTTCTTAGCAAGGCCAAGCTCATGGTTGATGATTAACTGGATGGCCATTGCTCTGCGCACACTTTCTTCCGTAGGTGTGGTTATGGCTTCATCATAGGCATTGGTATGGAGAGAATTGCATCGATCATAAATGGCATACAGGGCTTGCAGGGTGGTTCGAATGTCGTTAAAAGCGATCTCTTGGGCATGCAATGACCGGCCTGAAGTCTGGATATGGTATTTTAATTTTTGTGAGCGCTCGTTACCTCCATATTTTAATTTAATGGCTTTTGCCCAAATTCGTCTTGCTACCCTGCCGATGACTGCATACTCTGCATCGATGCCATTGGAGAAGAAAAAAGAGAGGTTCGGTGCAAAGTCATCGATGTCCATGCCACGTGCCAGATAATACTCTACATAGGTGAAGCCATTGGCAAGGGTAAAGGCCAATTGAGTGATTGGGTTTGCTCCTGCCTCTGCAATGTGATATCCGGAGATGGATACGGAATAAAAGTTCTTGATGTTTTTAGCAATGAAATAGGCCTGCATGTCGCCCATTAGTCTTAGGGAAAAGGGTATGGAAAAAATGCAGGTATTTTGTGCCTGATCTTCTTTTAAAATATCTGCCTGTACCGTTCCACGAATCTGTTGCAGTGCCTCATTTCTGATCTCATCGTACTTATCCTTGTCCAGGACTTCATCTCCTGCGACGCCTAAAAGCATCAATCCAAGTCCATTGTGCCCCGTTGGAAGATCACCGTGATATCGTGGCCGGTCGCCAACATCTTTGAACTTCTCCTTCAATTTTGCCTCCACTGCCTCTTGTAGTCCATGTAACTTGATGTACTCTTCACATTTTTGATCGATGGCGGCATTAAGAAAAAAAGCAGCGATAATGGCCGCAGGACCATTTATAGTCAAGGAGACCGATGTAGTTGGATCACAAAGATCAAAACCAGAATACAGTTTCTTCGCATCGTCTAGACTAGCAACACTCACTCCAGAATTGCCCACTTTTCCATAGATGTCCATGCGATCGGCAGGATCCTCACCATATAGCGTGACAGAATCAAAAGCAGTGGACAGCCTGCTCGCAGGTAGACCTTCGGAAAGATAATGAAATCGTTGGTTGGTTCTTTCTGGACTGCCTTCACCGGCAAACATGCGGGTAGGATCTTCAGCCTTTCTTTTAAAAGGAAAAACGCCGGCTGTGAAGGGGAAATGCCCAGGCAGATTTTCCTGTAGACACCAATGCAAAATCTCACCTTCATCAGCATAGGTTGGGAGGCTGATTTTCGGGAAAACAGTACCTGATAGTGTCTTATGCCAATTCGTTGCCGTGATGTCTTTGTTGCGGACACGATAAGTCTGTATTTCAGCACGATAGCGTACATGGAGATCTGGCCAATTTTTCAACAATGCCCGATTTGATGCGGCAAGTTCTTTAGTATGTGTTTTGATTGAATCTTCAAGTGCTATCAGTGCTGACTTGTTAGCTTGATCGCCATTCTCCAATATTCCTAAAGACTTCTTCAACGCATAGATCTCCCCGGCCAGTTTGCTCTGCTCCTTCGCTTCTCGATTGTAGGTCTGAATGGTGGTCACTATTTCTGAGAGATAATGGGTCCTATTGTTGGGGATGAAGGAATGTTGGTCGTTGTGTCTGTCTACCACCTGCGCGGTCGTTGTTGAATTTGGAAATAGTAATGCTAGGCTCGCTACAAATAGATCATTGATTCCAGGATCTTGAAATCTGGATGCCACCGTCGCATAAACCGGCATGGATGCTGGTGATGAATTCCAATCGTTTCTGTTTCGTTGCATTTGCTTTCGCACTTGCGCCAATGCATCTTCGGATCCGAGTTTGTCAAATTTGTTGATGGCTACGACATCCGTAAAGTCTAACATATCGATTTTTTCCAATTGCGTAGCAGCACCAAATTCTGGTGTCATCACATAGATCGATACGTCTGCATAGATAGTGACGAGAGAGTCACCTTGCCCGATACCTGATGTTTCTAACAAAATCAGATCAAAGCCAGCCAATTTGAGCAGGTCCAGTGCGCGGTCAATATGACGGCCGAGAGTTCGATTGGTACTCCTTGTCGCCATGGATCTCATGTATACACGAGGATCATTAATTGCATTCATGCGAATGCGATCTCCTAAGAGGGCTCCTCCGGTTTTTCTTTTCGTGGGATCCACTGATATAATGGCGATCGTGCGGTTTGGATAATGGTGCAAGTACCTTAGCACCCACTCATCGATGAGACTGGATTTGCCAGCACCACCGGTACCGGTGATACCCAGTATTGGCGTCGCAATCTCCTCAGCAACCTGATGCATTTTCTGCATCCATTCCTGATGCGACAAGGGCTCTCGCTCCGTTTCCGATAGGATTTGCGCAATGTCGAGGTGCATGTTGGCAGTTGGGTAAGCCGTGTCGCTACTGATCTCTCTACCATTGGGAAAATCACACCTATTCATTAGGTCACAGACCATGGGCTGTAGACCCATTCGACGTCCATCATCGGGACTATAAATGCGGGTGATGCCTTGTGCATGCAGGGTTTCAATTTCTTGTGGCAAAATGGTGCCACCACCGCCTCCAAATATGCGAATGTGTGCAGCACCACGCTCTTCCAGCAGGGTCAGCAAGTAGCCAAAGAACTCCATGTGACCACCCTGATAGGAGGTGATAGCAATTGCCTGGACATCTTCTTGGATTGCAGCCTGTACGATTTCACGAGCAGAGCGATTATGACCCAGATGAATGACCTCAACGCCATATTGGACGAGTATTCTCCTGATCACGTTGATGGCTACATCATGGCCGTCAAATAAAGATCCAGCGGTGAGAATTCTTAGTTGATGATTGGCACGGTATGGAAAATTGTCTGTCAAGGAAAATGATGCTTAATGGTGATTTCAACCCGGTTCTATGCGGCCAGGATGTTTTTTAGGCAGTTTCTGGATAGTGCTCCAACTTGTTTGCTACATTGTAGTTGGGCCAGCATTATTCATTAGCATGGGCATACACTTCAATCCAATCAAGTCTGGAACATGCGTTCGACCCTCCTCCAGGCATGAGGTCTGTCCAACCAACCTCAACTACCTGGCTAAGGTCTGGGGTCTCTACCCAATTGCCCTCTACAACTTTATCAATATCAAGTGAACGCCACTTCATATCTCCGATATTAAATGCATGAATGCGCCAGTCTACAGAGGGACCATCACAGTCACTACTGACTAGCCAGGTACCATCGGCTAGTTTGAGGATGACTCGTAATTGACGAAATCCAGCTTGCTTAGATCGCCAGATTATTTTGGAAAGGCCACGGAGATCTATTGGTTTCTCGGGACCCAAACTCACTGCCCAATTTCCGTCACACAATCCGGACCAGACATAATATGGATCATCTGTAGGTTTGTCATGATGACTCTTCTTGATCACATCCTTACCCGGTCCATGCAATGCTAGAGTCAAAGACTGGTTGGCCAAATGAGACTGGTTGATCGGAATTTCCGCGGGTGTCTCCATGAAGTCTTCTCTAAAGGCCAATTCTGGCCTTTCTTGGGCCAATATCCCGTAGTTGGAGAGCAACACTATGTGGAGAACAACTAAGGCAGAATAATCCCTGAGGAAACGCTGTAAATACTTCATAATGATAAAGATAGGACTTAGCACCTAGCTTTGATAGGTATCATAAGTAAATATGACTATAGTCAGAGCCTTATGGTATAATCCTGACTATCTTATCTTACTGTAACGATCAGGTCTCGAGACTGCGCCAAAGTGCGAACGTCTCTTGATTTTAAGCAAAAATGATTGATATGAAAGAAGATGATACCAAGACACTCGGTTCTCCCAGTTATGCAAATGTGTTGGTGGGCATGGAGCTCGCTGAGCCCGATGAACGAATGATGACCTTATTGAAAAAATTGGCCCCCGTATGTGAGATGAAAAATGTAGATTTCCTGCATGTTTTACCAAAGACGGAGCGTGTAGATCCGTTTGCGGTCGTCTATGAGGGTGCCCCTCTACAGGTGGATAGAGAAAAGCTGGAGCAAATAGCTGCAGCCATAAAGTCGCGGGTGGAGAAACTCATCGCCCCGGACATGTTTGAGTCTATGGACTATTTCATTGGTCATGGTTCTATATTGAGCGAATTGGTGGTCTTTTCCATTGAGAAACAAGCTGATTTGATGGTGGTAGGAAAGAATAAGGGCAACCTTCACGCCATAAAATCGAAGAACCTATTGCGTCAGTCGTCAGCTGATCTCCTGGTTTTACCACAGAATGGCAGCGGGACCTTCAAGAAGATTTGCGCACCTATAGATTTTTCCAAAAACAGCATCTCAGCACTTAAATCGGCTGTTGTCTTGGCGAAAGCCCTCGACGCAGAACTCTATGTAATCAATATCTATCAGCGACCAAATCTAATGGCGTCACGTCTGGAGATGTCTATCGAAAGGTTCGAAAAGAACATTGAAGCCAATCATAAAGAAGGCTTTCAACGTTTTGTGGACAAGCATTTTCCTGATGAGAAAGACTTTCTTCAGCCGATTCTCGTGCAAAGCGATTACCCACGAGTCTCGGGAGAAATACTCCAGCAGGCCAAAGGACTGGATGCAGATCTTTTTGTCATTGGTGCAAAAGGGCATTCAAAGCTGGCGAGATTACTTCTCGGTAGCACAACGGAAAGACTGCTAGATCTTAATGAAGATATACCCACATTGGTGGTTAAGTAAATGTTGGTTTTTTTGAAGGCTAAATCGAAAGAAAGACTAAGCTCAAGGGGTGGTGGAGCTAACAGCATCATATTCGATCGATCACTTGTAGGAACCAGCGATTAAAATCTAAACTGTAGCATTGAGTGATCTCGTTATCGAACATCGATCGAAAAAAGGACCAGCCAAGCCTCTAGGTTCTCAGTATGAAGTTTTATATATGAATTTCACCCAAAGGTGCGAAGTTCGCAAAGGGTGGATGGAAGTAAAATTTTGATAAGCAAACCCTATGAATGTCGAAGCAAAGGGATACTGCTTCTCTAGCTAATTCTAACAAATCTTTACGTTCCCTTCGCCTCTTCGTGCTAACATTATAAAAGTAAAGGTAGTGTAGCGTAGCCGAAGCCTCCTATGTATGAGCTACCCTTCGATTTCACACTGTTTCAGTCAGGGTGACGAGTAGGTTTATGGGTACGTATCATATGCAGCTTTTCTAAAATTAGATAAAGTCATGCCGAGGGGAGTACAACACAATCTAAGCCCAGTAAGTATCAAGCTGCCCTTCGATTTCACGTTGTTTCGCTACCTATTACAGACCTCATAAGTTATATTTATTCAGGTTGAATATCGGTAATTGACATGATTCCCGTCTTGCAAGCCTGGAATTCTTCCTGAATGAGGATCTCAAGACCCCATTTGGGTACTAATATTTCTTGCCCCGGGTAAGATCGGGGTTAATTAAGGAACAACCCTCGCAAGATTCTCCCCTAACTAGCTGGGATGCCAGAAGGTTCATCATTCAGAAAATCTGTAATCACTCTTTACCCGATTAGATTTCCTATCTATTTCTAGGTAGTTATTAGGATAGATCGTTAGTGTCACGTATAGCTGGCAAGCTGTTTTTTCTTAATTTTCGTGGCTGATCTTCCTTATGTCTCTATCCCATTTTATTGCTACACGCCTTCATGGATCCACCAACAAGCGGTCATTCTCCCATATGATCATGCGCATTGCTACGGCCTCTGTAGCCTTGAGTGTTGCTGTAATGATCGTCGCATCATCTATGATCAATGGCTTTAAGAAGGAGATCAGCCAAAAGATTTTCGATTTCTGGGGGCACATTCAGATCACGGATGCATTTACAAGTCATGCCCTGGAATCGACGCCGATTCTCAATGATCCCGCATTGATAGATTCTTTACTGGAGATCGCATCCATCTATTATGACTTGCCATTGAAGATTTTCGGGCTACAAGTGGCAGAGTCTACAACCAGGCAGACTTCAGGAGGAGTGAAGCACGCTTATCCATATATACAGTATCCAGGTATCCTGAGCACCAATGAAGACATGGAAGGACTCTTACTCAAGGGATTGGCAGAGGACCTTCCCATCGATTTCTTTGAACGGTACCTTGAGGAAGGCAGGCCCATTGACGGAAAAAAGGCGGACAAGGATAGACCACTGGTGATATCGAGAATGACTGCTCGAAGGATGAAATTGTCGCTGGGTGATGCTGTACGCATTCATTTTATCACAGATGGAAAACCGGTGCCAAGGAGATTTGCCATCACGGGCATTTACAAGACAGGACTATCTGAATATGATCAGAAGGTAGCCTTTGTCAACATGGACCAATTGCAGCAAGTCTTGGGCTGGGAACCAGACCAAATCGGCGGTATTGAAGTGGTACTTGATGACATCGAGGATCTGGATATATTGGACGCTTACATCTACCAGGAAATCCTACCGCCCGATCAATATACCCAGACCATTCGGCAGCGGGCGACCAGCATTTTCGATTGGCTGGACCTACAGAATACAAATGAAGCACTCATTCTGACGCTAATGCTCATCGTGTGCATCATCAATATGATCACTGCATTGCTGATTTTGATTTTAGAGCGTGTACATATGATTGGCGTACTCAAAGCGCTTGGATCTGATAATTGGCAGATTAGGAAGATTTTCATTGAGCAGGCAGCGCAAATCATGCTCAAAGGCCTTTTGATTGGCAATGCACTGGGAATTTCTCTCTGTTTACTACAGAAAAAATTTGAATTTATAAAGCTCAGAGAGGAAGACTATTACCTGGCAGTGGCCCCAATAGACTTAAATTTTTGGCTCATTCTGGCCATAAATACTGGTACCCTATTGATTTCTGTTGTATTTTTAGTGTTCCCATCGTATTTCGTTAGCAGGATTTCTCCGACGAAAGCGATCAGGTTTAGTTAGCGAATGAACACACTTATTGACAATAGTATTGTCAGGCTCTGTCTGGCAAAATTCAGTGGCATCTTTGTACGTGCTTTTGATGTCATTAGGCTATTGCCCATACGTGCCTACCGAATATTCATACACTTCAGAGACCGGATACAACTTTTCATAAAGGAGCCTAGGGAGCTTTTTAACATTCCTTCACATCTCTATTGGTGGTTTGAATTGCTCTTCTATATTGGAGATATCTTGGGTCTAGGAGAGATTTATGAAACGCTCGCTGATATTGTTAAGTTCAATTCTCGCCCCTTGACTCCAGAGGAATTGAAGATTGTGCAGACCTTCTTTCCATCATCACTTAATGCCAGTCGTCTACGGATCGATGAGCACTCTTTCATTGGTCCAAGGTCGCATCATTTTGCCTATGTGAGCTTCTATACCATCAATAGCTGGGGACCAATGCAGGAATCCATCTTTGTGCATGAACTCACCCATGTATGGCAGTACCATCAATTGGGTTCTGTCTATATACCTCGTGCCCTGAGGGCACAGTTTTCTCAAGATGGATACGATTATGGTGGTCTATCCAATCTGGTTCGTGCTGTCGAGACAGGTAGAGGATTAGCCGATTTTAATCTTGAACAACAAGGTGACATTATTGCTGACTATCATCGCTTGCTCAATGGATCGCACACTCGATGGGGTCTAGGTAGTATAGATGACATCTGGGTATATGAAAAGCTCATGTCTGACTTGCGCAAGTCAGAAGAGCGCGATCTAGCTGCCTAGCATTCCACACATCACGTAATATAAACTTTTTGCACACTGGCCGTTCAAACGTTTCAGTTTCAACTGGCTGGAAGTGAAATTGATCTTGGGAAAGATCTTTTACCTACAGATTCCAAGGCGAAATCGATTTCCAAAGGAACCACTCAAAATGTCTAAGTTTGCGGCATTGTCGGGTATGATCACTGTCTCATTCCTGAGTACGTATGCTATGATTAGATATTTTAACAAGATTGACGGGAAGCTACAAGAACTAGAGGCATCGGCACCTGGGTGCTGGATCAATTTAAGTCCGCCATTTGCGCAAGACGAGCTTAGTCGAATGGCGGATGAACTAGAGGTTCCGGCTGACTTTCTTACAGATTCACTAGATATTGACGAGCGTTCTCGCTACGAGAAGGAAGAGGAGGGAAGACTGATATTGCTCAATACGCCGCTATTGAATGAAGACTCAAAAGACAATGAAGCGTACTACATAACGGTGCCGATTGGCATAGTACTGACCGCAGATCATGTGGTCACCATTTCAGCGGTCGATAATCCAGTCCTGAAGATTTTTCAGGAGGGTAGGGTCAAACATTTTGATCCTGCAGACCAAGAACGATTTGTCCTGCAGCTCTTCGAACAAGTGGTCTTTAGATTTTTGGCTTGTCTTAAAAAGCTCAATCACAAGCGAAATTTTATTGAGCAAGAACTCTATAATAGCAGCAAGAGTTCAGAGCTGAAACAGCTGTTGCGCATTGAGAAGAGCCTGGTATACTTTGTCAACTCATTGAGCTCCAATGAGCTGCTCAAAATGAAAATGAAGCGAACGAATTTTCTCAACATCAGGGACGATGAGACCATGATGGATTTGTTTGAGGACGTAATCATCGACAATAGCCAGGCTCTGGAGATGTCTAATGTGCATACCAATATCCTCAATGGAACCATGGAGGCCTATGCAAGCATCATTTCCAATAATTTGAATTTCGTAATTCAGCGGTTGACCCTCATCACACTCATCCTCATGGTGCCTACTTTGATCGCTTCTTACTATGGAATGAATATCAAAAACCTACCATTGGCTGATAAAGAAGCAGGGTTTTACTACATCATCAGCATTTCCATCGTGCTGAGCCTCGTGCTGGCTTGGTTCTTTCGAAGGCGCCGCATGTTTTGATGCGACATCACATTCTAATAATTACTTTGTAGGCACGCCACCGTAAGTTTGAGATTGAACCGCTTTCAAAATTGACTTTAGGTCAAACTACACACATTACGTTTTTTTGTTATATAATGATTGTCAATAGATTAGATCTTTTACTAACATGTTGTTAATAACTATTGACAAGGACAAGGTCCCTTTTGTATAATTTAGCTATCGATTCAATCAGGCATTTCATGGTGATACTAGAGAGGTGCTGAATCGCAAACGAATACACAATCTCTTCCCCCCTAAGGAGAACGGTATTTACATTAAACATATTAAGAATTGTAGCCAAGTGACCGTAGATGGCCTGGCAAGATTATGCCCTAAGTTAATTGATCAGGGGGTATTAAAAGATTATAAAAGAGAATCAACATGAGCACTAACACCGAACCAATCTTAACAGAGAATCCCGGAAGATTTGTTTTGTTTCCCATTGAGCATAACGACATCTGGGCCTGGTATAAAAAGATGGAAGCTTGTTTTTGGACGGCTGAAGAAATTGATTTAAGTCAAGATTTGACCGATTGGCATGAAAAGCTAAATGACAACGAACGCCATTTTATTAAACATGTACTCGCCTTTTTTGCAGCGAGTGACGGAATCGTCAATGAGAACCTCGCGGAGAACTTTGTTTCTGAGGTGCAGTATACAGAAGCGAAATTCTTTTATGGCTTTCAGATCATGATGGAGAATATTCACTCCGAAACTTATTCTCTGCTCATTGATACCTACATTAAAGATCCGAAGGAAAAGGATTTTTGCTTGAATGCGATTGACACCATGCCCTGTGTTAAGAAGAAGGCAGACTGGGCCATGCGGTGGATAGAGGGTGGTTCATTTCAAGAAAGGCTGATCGCTTTTGCTGCAGTCGAGGGTATCTTCTTTTCAGGATCATTCTGTTCTGTTTTCTGGTTGAAGAAACGTGGTTTAATGCCAGGGTTGTCCTTTAGCAACGAGCTGATTTCAAGAGATGAAGGCATGCATTGTGATTTCGCATGTCTACTCTATAATGATCATGTGGTCAATAAAATGCCGACATCCACAGTGGAACAAATTATTGTGGATGCAGTAACGATTGAAAAAGAATTTGTTTCTGATGCATTACCTGTAAGCCTCATCGGTATGAATTCCGAAATGATGTGTCAATACATCGAATTCGTAGCGGATCGACTACTTGCCTCCCTCGGATGCGCAAAGCAGTTTCATGTAGAAAACCCATTTCCATGGATGGACATGATCTCTCTGCAGGGTAAGACCAACTTTTTCGAAAAACGAGTGGGTGATTACCAAAAGGCAGGAATTATGGCTGATAAGGAAAAGCAAGTATTTAAGCTAGATGAGGATTTCTAGCTCTGACAGCATTTTCCTCGAAATAGGTATTTGTATTTAATTTCAAAATATTCTTCGGCCGGTCTCAAGTACACTACATTTTTTTCCTAAGGGATTGTTCAATAATAAGTTCCCGATTTAGACGATGTTATTTTGAATTTAGACAAGGCATAAAAAATAAGCATAGTGGGGCTACGTGAATTTTTGATAACGCGGTATAAATTCAAAAGAACCAGTATAAACAGGGAAGGTATTTTTTATCGGTCCCTAAAGACTTCACACAATACTTTACCAGAAATCACTCATATATGCAAGTAATCAAAAGAAGTGGCAAGCAGGAGAATGTCAGTTTTGACAAGATAACGGCAAGGGTCAAGAAATTATGTTATGGATTGAATTCGGCTTTTATTGATCCCATTGAGATTGCCAAACGCGTCATACAGGGTTTGTACGATGGTGTTAGCACTGTGGAACTGGATAATCTAGCCGCTGAAACCGCTGCATCAATGGCGGCAGTACATCCCGACTATGCACTACTGGCAGCGCGCATCGCTGTTTCCAACTTACATAAGGAGACTAAGAAATCGTTTTCTCGGACCATGCAAGCCCTCTATGATTATATTGATCCTAAGACGGGACAGAAGGCAGGACTGATTGGGGATAAGACGATGAAGATCATTCGTCAACATGCGGACGAACTAGATTCAGCCATCATTTATGATCGGGATTATGCCTTTGATTTTTTTGGATTCAAAACCCTGGAACGATCCTATCTATTAAGGATGAACGGTAGGCCGGTTGAGCGTCCTCAGCATTTGTTGATGCGTGCAGCTGTAGGTATCCATGGTGAAGATGTTGATTCGGCTATTGAGACCTATAATTTGATGTCTGAGAAGTGGTTTGTCCATGCTACACCCACCTTATTTAATGCAGGGACACCCAAGCCACAACTGTCGTCTTGCTTCTTGTTGAGTGCAACCGACGATAGTATTCCTGGCATTTTCGAGACCCTAACAAGATGTGCAAAGATCTCGCAATCCGCCGGTGGCATTGGTCTGAGCATTCACAATATTCGAGCAAAAGGAAGTTACATCAAGGGGACTGGAGGAACAAGCAATGGAATTATCCCTATGCTTAAAGTATATAACGATACTGCGCGTTACGTGGATCAAGGGGGTGGAAAACGAAAGGGAGCATTTGCGATTTATCTGGAACCTTGGCATGCTGATGTGTTGGAATTTTTGGAGTTGAAAAAGAATCACGGTAAAGAGGAAATGCGTGCCAGAGATTTATTTTATTCTTTATGGATTCCAGATCTATTTATGGAGCGGGTTAAAGAGGGAGGTCAATGGTCGCTCTTCTGTCCCAATGAATGCCCTGGGCTTTATGATAGTTATGGTGAAGAGTTTAATCAAAAGTATACCCAATATGAAGAGGAGGGTAAGGCTCGAAAAACCATTAAAGCGCAGGATCTATGGTTTGCCATCTTGGAATCACAAATAGAGACCGGAACACCGTATATTTTGTACAAAGACGCTGCGAATAGAAAATCTAACCAGCAGAATTTAGGCACGATAAGATCGAGTAACCTCTGCACTGAAATCATCGAATATACGGCCCCAGATGAAGTTGCTGTATGTAATCTGGCATCAATCAGTCTTGTCAAATTTGTGAAGGATGGTGCATTTGATTTCGATCGCCTGTATGAAATTGCCCGTGTAGTCACACGCAACCTCAATAAGGTTATTGATGTGAATTATTATCCGGTTCCTGAAGCGCGCAATTCGAATATGCGACATCGACCCATTGGTATCGGCGTGCAAGGCCTTGCGGATGCTTTTATTAAAATGAAATTTCCATTTGATAGTCCAGAAGCAAAACAACTTAACAAAGATATTTTTGAGACGATTTATTTTGCAGCGCTGACTGAAAGTGCCGCCATCGCAGAAAGAGATGGCGCTTACGAAAGCTTCCCTGGTTCACCAGCCAGTAAAGGACAATTACAGTTTGATCTTTGGGGTGTAACACCCTCGGAACGATGGGATTGGGCATCGCTGAAGGCAGAGATTAAAGAAAGTGGTATTCGCAATAGTTTACTGTTGGCTCCGATGCCTACAGCTTCTACTTCACAAATACTGGGTAACAACGAATGTTTTGAACCGTACACGTCTAATATTTATACTAGACGAACTTTGAGTGGTGAATATATTGTAGTAAATAAACACCTGCTAAATGATTTAATCGAGCGAGATCTTTGGAACACTGAAATGAAGGAGCAGCTGATGGCTGCAAACGGTTCTGTACAAGACATTGAGGCCATCCCGGACGACTTAAAATCGTTGTACAAAACCGCCTATGAACTGAGTCAAAAAGTGTTGATAGATATGTCAGCAGATCGCGGTGCATACATCTGCCAAAGCCAAAGCCTGAATTTATTTGTTGAAGATGCGAATTTCAGTAAACTAACATCCATGCATTTTTATGCATGGAAGGCGGGGCTGAAGACCGGCATGTATTATCTTCGTTCGAAAGCTGCCGTAGATCCAATTAAGTTTACCCTGAGCCAGAAACATCAAAGGAAATTTGGTGCAGAGCAAGGTACAGTTGTAAGTTCTGAGGTGGCAGAGGAAGAAGCAATGGCATGTAGCTTGGATGATCCGAGCTGCGAAGCATGTGGATCATAACATAACCAATGAAACTAAGGAGGGACTAAATGTGGTCCCTCAATGATTACAGTCTTTTTTACCATTTTTAAAGGGAGAACAGAATGCTGTTCCCCTTTTTTTTATGCTGGCGTATTGGCGTATTGGCGTATTGGACACTAAATTAGACTTCCACCGTTTCTACCTCTTCCCCCCTTCACCCAGTTCCACCTTTTTCCCTTTCACTTCTCACTCTCTACCCGCATCTCCCAATCACCAGGGATGGTTAGGATCTGTTCGGCATCGATTAATTTTGTCCGAAGGGTGGTGTAGGACAGATCTTGAACAGCTACATTCTCATCGACCGCTAGCGCAGCAGCACATCCAATGCTTTGTCCTAAAATCATAAAGGTGGGTAAAATTCGAATCGCACCATAGGCTACATAGCTTGACGATACGCATGTTGGGGTGAGGAGATTGGTACACGCTGTTTTCTTTGGGATGCAAGCGCGCCAAGAAATGCCAAAAGGTCTCCAATCGTCACCTCCAAAAACGAATCCTTCGTTGTAAGCATATCCATCTCTTACAATGCGTCGGGCATGGTGGGTGTCTGGTGGCCAAAATGCGATGGCAACGGGATCTTCCGTACGTACTTGACGACTTCTTTCTGTGTGATGTTGAGTAATGATGCAGGCAGATACCAATCGTCGTGCACTCCGGATGTAGAGCCGGCGCGGCCAGCCACCATTATCTGTAAATTCATCTTTGCAAAGGCCCCACCCAACCCAATTTTTTCTAGTGATGTCATCGACTGCATCATCATTTTGTAGAAACCAAATAAGCCCTTGGGTAAAATCTCGGTGGTGTTGGACTATGCGTGCTTGGGTAGCATAATCTCCATCCGGATATTCCCAATTTTCGCCATATAGATTTGCCGATAAATCATGCCAACTTCCCAGGTCTGTCTTCCCGTTTTCACGATTTACACGCGGAGAAAACAGCTGACCACCGGCAGCAATATAGCGGCGATATATTTCATACGTTTCAGGATTATAGTGCTCAGGTTTTTCAATAGGAATTATATTTTCTGAGCGTCTAGTTAAACAGAGACGGAAGCAAAAACCCATGATGTGTTTGTCAGGACTACCTTGCTTGCCCAGTTCACCAGATTGTATAGTGGCGATCAAACCACTGCTGGAATCTCCTGGCACCACATATGGATCTACCTGTACTTGAAATTGCCTATAGTTATTGGTAGTTTGTATGCCATTTTTTGATTCTCCATACTTGCCAATGCCCTCACGGAAGGTTTCCGTGGAAATTCCAGCAAAATGAATTAAATGTCCCTCGATAGAGGCGTCAATAAATACGCTGGCAGAAATAGTTTCACCATTTTCCAGGTTGATGGATTTAATCTTTCTATCGGATATATGTACACCGGAATGTTCCAGAATGCGGGTGTGTCGAATTATCCGAATATTTTTTTCCCTTGCCAGAAAGGATTCGATAATCTGTTCTGCAACGCTAGGTTCGTATTTACTGTACCAGTTTGTTGAAGAAAAATCTGGTGTTCTGCCATAATAAGCTTCGATGGCACGATACAGCTCTCTAGTTATGCCTCCGATCACCACTGAGCTACCAAAGCGAATGTCTTTGACAATACCTTCCACCATCATGCCCCCGGGATGGCCCGTTGGCGCTATCAATACTACTTGCTTTCCCATTCTGGCGGACTGAATGGCAGCAGTAAAGGCAGCTTCACTGCCACCCAAGATGCAAACATCGGTCTTTGATATTGATTCAGAAGACCTGTTATCAACAGATTGCGGATATATCAAGCCCGTCTGTGTGAAGAGGAGAAGTACACTAAGTACCTTGAGGATGGCGGGTTTCTTTTTCAAAACGACTAGAAAGCTAGCGGCTATTATTGCTTGTTGGACTGCCATAAATATAGCTATATTTGGACCGCTGTTTTCAGAAGTTTTTAATAGAAAGAGAGATTAGGTGCTGGCTTTATTTCCGCTGTTGAAGGTTCTAAATGACGAAAAATGAATGTGAAGGTTAGCGACATAATGATACAGAATGTTGTGACGAGCGTTAAACACAAGTCAGTTGGACACATTCGCCAGATCATGAATGACCAAGGCATACACTCTCTTCCCATTGTCAGTCCAAACAACGAAGTGGAAGGCATAGTAACCAGCCAGGATTTTCTCGAAGATCACAGCCAGGAAACTCCAGTCAGTCAAATCATGACCAAGTCTGTTTATACGGTCCCTCTTTATAGCGATGTGTATATAGCAGCCAGAATTATGCGCAATCATCATATTCACCACCTGGTTGTCACTGATGATAAAAAAGTAGTTGGTGTATTAAGCTCTTTTGACCTCCTTAGTTTGGTAGAAGATCATCGCTTTGTCATGAAAAATCCACCTACCCCCGCTAAGAAGAAGTCCGGTAGAGTGTAAACCTTTTGGTGGCTCTCGAATCTATATCCCGATTTTGCTCAAATGTCTTCTACCAAGACCTCACTAGGGTCTTTCCTGTCAAAGAAGGGGCTAATGAATCCATTCTAGGATGACAGAGTAGCCTCTAAGACGATCTCGCAGTTCAATGATCTTGAAATGGGGCACCCAGTTTTGGCATTACCTGCCAATTCGTCAAATTTTTCTTGGCTGATATCTGGTACCTGAGCATCGAGCACTAAGTTCATCGTGTCAGCCACCCATCCTTTGTCGTCTTTGATCATTTTCAATGTAGCACTCACATCAATGGAATCTGCTGTATATCCTGCACCTTGCAGCTGCACAGCCAAAGCCATGGCGAAACATCCCGCGTGAGCTGCTGCTATTAGTTCCTCAGGGTTGGTACCTTTTGTGCCATCCTCATTTTCAAATCGCATTTTAAATGAATAGGGTAGATCTTCGAGGGCACCACTTTGTGAATTTAATACTCCAGATCCTTCTTTACCTGTGCCTTTCCAAACTGCTTTTGATATACGTTTCATAGTCTTATTCAAAATTTTTTATGTGGGTCGAAGTTAAGTTTTTTTGCAAAGTCGAGATGGCAATATTTCCATGCCGATGTCTTGGAAACTTACTGTTTCCAGAACTGTATGGTCCCAGGTGGAATGTTAGCTTGCAGTGTTTTGCCATCGTTACTTACGATGTCAACTGATGGATCGAATGTTAATCCATCCAGATTATCACCATTAATCATGATCGAAGTGCCGTTGGATGTAATTGTGCCATTGCCGTCTTCATTGTAAATGGTAATGGGATCTTGGGCTGTAAATCCTGAAGAGGATTGCACAAACTCGGTGCCGTGACGTACAAAGTAATGTATTATATCTCCGGTACTGCGAGACAAGACAGCTTTGCCTTTGAAAGTCACGGTTTCTGTGACCACTAAGGAGTCTCCTGCACCACATAAGATAAGATCGGTTACCCCAGAAGGGTGTGTGACTGTGCAACCCGAATAATGGTCGCCAACAATACGCGAAATGGGTGGCTTTGGATGCAAGCTATTGTGGGGAAACAGCAACGTAGCAATCTGTATGCTGCCATTGGTTCCAATACTGTATGCTGCCCCGAGCCTATTGTGGTCGGGATAGTCTGGATAACGATCCATGACTGCCGAGGGCACTTTTTCGATGTCAACGGCTTCAGGAGGTGTAGCGTAGTAGATGGTCAATTGACTCCCAGATACACTCTGCTGGTGATTGATGTCGGCAACATATTCTTCATCTGCAGATTCAACGGTAATGTTTGTTTCGTTGGCCGGATGTAAATAAGTGATCACTTGATTTCCAGGAGTGGCGGCAACTTCGTCATACAAAATCACATATGGTTGCGCGCCGTTTATTCTATGAACCAATAGAGCATTTCGCATATGTTTTCTTCCTGCAATGGCTCCCCCCGAAGATCCTGAGGCATAGTCGAGGTGTTCGGTTACGAATCCTTCCACTATACCTCCACCTAATCGCGAGGTATGGTTATTTCCAAACATCGTCAATGTATTATTTAGTGGAGCCGGTCTGGTAGGGGCACCCAATCGACCGCCGTTGACAAGAAGTCGATTGCCATATCCAGAGAGGGCAAGTCCATTGACCTCCTCATGTGTATGCCACTCGTCTTGTGACTTGATGTTGTATAAAACTAGGTGCAAACCATGTGGATCATCCGCCTTTTCCCTGAAAAAAGCACCTCCATTTATATATAATTTGCTGGAGGGAACAACTGGATCGGGTAGGGGAGTCTTTGGTAGAATATAGGTAAGAATACTACCTTGCGCTTTGACACCTTTATAATACCAAGCAGCATATCCGGCAGCTTCTGCATCAAAGTTCACAACCCTGCGTTGCAACATATAATTTCCAATGGTTTGGGTGGGTAGCATATCTCCGATGATTGCCATCTCCTTGGCGCAGTTAATACTAGATCCAAATAGCCAACGGTGAAATTTCTTCAGGCGTTCATTATCATAATATCGATTGTCAATACCAGTATATTCAAGAACATCCATGTAGCCTGCCTTACTTAATCGACTATTTCCTCCACCCACACGCTCCCAGGCATAGTGAATGGTGACTGGACTCACACCATCATCGGTGATCTGCAGCATGATGCCATCGTAATATTTGTCGTCTGGTGTCGTGCGTATTCCTTTGTAGATGTCCCAGGTGCCATGGGTACCGTATCTAACATCTACCCAAGAGCCTTCACGTTTAATTTTAAAGATTTGATCCTCGATGACCTTTTCACATTGCCGGACTTCCAAAGAATCTAATGCATCATATACGATATCGAGTGCCAAGATTGCCATGTAGAAAGAACCCATGTTGGGCACAACGCCTCCCCAACCATTGTTCTCGCCAACCGTTAGCTGAGCATATTGGTCGACAATCGCATTTTTTACCCGGTCTGCATGTTCGGCCGAATGCTCAACATCCAAAATATAAGCGAGCGCAGCAGCACCTACATAATTTTGTAAGTCGTAATGTCTGGTTTTGCTGCCGCGCTTAGATCTTACTATGGCATCTTCCTGCATCGATTTCCACGGTTCCCGGTCTGATCTATCTCTTAGTGCTGGAAATTCATCTTTCTGTACTATTAAGAATGGATGGTGGGAGCCATTGGATTCAGGTATATCATTTGAAATAGGACCTTTAACGTCCTTGTCACATGCGATGGCTAATAATAACAGGACGCTACTAAAGATGGGGACTATCCAATTTTCTTTCATGATACTTTGAGGTATGCGTTGCTGCAGATGCCTTTATTGCCAATTATTTTTTATCAAAACTACCATTTAGCGAGGGCTTTTTGCAGTGCTGCTTCCCCTAGTGCATCTTGCGGCAATAGTCGAACTTCAAAAGTGGATTGCTCATTTGGCTTCATTTGGTACTCAAAACCCACCATGATGGTGTTGGGATTATCTGCATCGTAGTCAGTGGTCGGAACCGTGCTCCAAGTACTCGTCACCATGTCATCAGGGCCATCAATTTGAATGAATAGTTTTTTTCCATCTTTTGTCAACGTGATCATTTTTTCAGCCAATTCGACAGTGGCAGAGGTAACCAGGTTCCAGCGGATCTTCGTCGGATCAGCCCCAGCTTCGATCTCATCCTGAATGACTACATGATTATCATTGCGGATGGCGACTCCTCGTGTAGCCTTTTTAGCCTGTCCATGGTAGACCGTACTGATGTCTGAAATGGCGAACATGAAATTTGGGTCTGACCCATGTCGATCAATTTTGGCGTATCCAGCTACTCGTTGCAATGCATCGTTGATGGTAAGTGTAGAATGTGCATAATTATTTAGCCTAAATATTGACCAACGCTGTGCATCCTGTCCCTTACCAAACACCTTGATGCCCTTTGATTCCAGTGATTCATAACCTTGTAGCCCTAGGTCAATGGCCCATCTAACGCCATCTGCTTCCATGATGAAGGAACCGATGTCCATATGCCCATGGTTTACAGAAGGTGATCCTGCCTTAAATCCTAAAAAGATGGCGTTGGGATCACTCCAGGATGTACGCATGAGGGCTACTGGATTTTTTCCCTGAGCGACCCACATCTTTGAGCCAGGTTCCGAAATCGCCGATAGGGGTACTTCCTTACCCCAGATTAGTGCTGCCGGCATGAGTCTATTTCGTCTGAAGTTCTGCTGGGTTAAAAACTTTTTTTCAGACCACAAGACCGAGGGGTCACCATTTCTTTCCGCAAACCAAAACATGGCCGGACTTAATGATCCTCGAAGTGAGCAGTCGCCCCAATTGTAGCATAAACCCGACGGCGCAATCATATGCTTCATGAATTCACCTGTTTCTAAATAACCTGGTACGCTGCTGGGATTGATTTCGTCATAGCCCGCTTTCTCAAGAGCACTGATCAGCACTACGTTAAACGAAGTGCCGTAGCCCCAATATCCATACCCTTCAGGATAGGCACCATCTGGTTTGTACTCTTCCATGGCCAGCCCCACCGTTTCTATGGCTCGTTCGATGGTTGCTTTGGCCAGCTCTGGCTCTACATTTTGAATGGCTAATGCTCCCAGGACCATTCCCGCATTACACACTTGATTCCAGTTGTTGGATGAACGCAGAAACCAGTTGTAGTCGCTGTCATAGGATGGTCTCAGCCCTTTATGTGCAATGGAGCCACTGATCACCTTGCGGTCCTCTTCAGATAGCTCCTTGTACAACCAATCGTATCCAATAGCCATGCCCATGGTCATCTCTGCCACATCAAGAAAGTGTGATGGATTCCAATCTGTGAATGCTGCGGCGGCCAGCATTTCTTCAATTGCCTTTAGCGAAAAGCGCTCATCTCCGGTCATTCTGAATCCGTAAGAAAGTTGAAAGACCCGACTTAGCAATTCGCGAGAAGTAGCTAGTAGTCGACGACCTACCATTTTCCGCTTTAATACCTCTTTGCCCAGAATCCTATTGCACTCCTTCAAAATGGATGCATGCAGCGAGTACCAGGTCGCGTCTTTTTCAATTAAATCGGAAATGATCGCTTCTTCATCAGCATGCATCAATATCGTTGGGTGCTCTACTAATGTGTGTTCTTCTGCCGGTTTGTCTAAGGATGACTTGTTGCAGCCGACTAAAGTGGCGACTGAGAAACATAGGAGAATGAGCTTCTTCATATAACCATATTGTTATCTCAAAGATACAGGGAATCAGATTACCATTTTCAGTATAGTGGAGTGATTGCCATGAGACGCAACCATTGGCAAACATCGCAATGCTGAACCTAGCCTGTGCACATAAGCCTATTAAAATGATTTAATCGGTAACCTGACGATTGGGTCCGGTCTTGTTGATCTCTTCCCTTCTACTATAATGAATTGCAAGAACTATGTATGGTGGATCCCATGGAACGCCTAATATGTATATCCTGGACAAAGAAATATCTGGCTAGATGTAGCTACGAAGCGATTGTACCATGCTATGGAAAATTCAATAAACCCTAGCCCAAATTCAGAGTCATTCGATCCTTTTGTCCAGTCTGGTTACATTGGCCACATTGAAAACGCCCAATATTTTTTCGCCACTGGTGGACTGAATATTTCCCTGCGCATTT
Source organism: Saprospiraceae bacterium (assembly GCA_013001595.1). Taxonomy (GTDB): domain Bacteria; phylum Bacteroidota; class Bacteroidia; order Chitinophagales; family Saprospiraceae; genus JABDMH01. The sequence goes on from JABDMH010000074.1 coordinate 22,044, forward strand.
GCGATCGGAGTAGCAAAAATCGTATTTGTTCCATTGAGAATTTCATCACGTACCGTACTCATGAATTCAAATGCTTCTAGGGTCAATGAGTGTATCTCTACCCGCAATAAGTCGCCTTCGACAAATGGCGGAAGATCAGCATCTGCACTGTCAGGGACGGGGTTTACCTGTTCTCTAATCGGTGGTATGAAAATCAAGTTGTCAATTTCAGCTCCCGCATCAAAACCCGCATCGTAGGCAAGATTTATTTCATCAGGTTTGTTGAGGTATTCATAATTCTTGAATGCTTTTATCCAATAGGTGTTTCCAAATCCGGGAAGATCCCTGGCAAAAAATTCTGCATACAATCCATCAGGTCCTCGCAGATCGTTTTCTCTGAAGATAACTTTGATGCTGTCAATCTTCGGCGAAGGATTCATAGTTGCTTCAGCAGAAATAATGGGAATGTCTGCCGTGCTAATTTGAAGGATATATCTGTCACCAATGTTTCCAATACGTTCCTCTTCAGTAGGAGTCCAGGTATAATTCCCGGCCCCCTGATCTGCAAATATTATGGTAGTATTATTGTTTCGAAGAACCTCTACGGTTGCACCCTCCATAGCTTGTGCAAATTCACTATTGAAATAGGGCTGACTTCGGGTGAGTCTGATGGTCTGTGGTTTATCTTCATCTGTGAGCCACGCATCAACCACCAATTGAGATGGGGCATCCGCTGTTTCAATATCTACGACATCCTCACAGCTTGTTATGAAAATGAATGCAACTAGACCCATAACATACAAAAGGGAAGGTCCACTTACTCCTCGGAACTTATTCATCCAAAACATTCTATACTTCATGGTATATGCTTATTGGAATTTAAAATTGTAAGAAATAGATGGAATAAAACTACCTACCACAGACAATTGAATTGCTTCAGTCGTCGTAGGAGCATCAGGTAGAACGCGATCTCCGTCTTGTCGAAAATAAATGGAGAAAGGATTTCTGCGATTGTAAATATTATAGATCGAAAATACCCAATCTCCAACCCATTTGTCATCAGGTGATTTCTTTCTGCCCTTCAAGGTAGCACCAATGTCCAATCGATGGTAATTGGGGATGCGTACATTATTCCTAGTGTCGATTGCATTATGCGGTACGACATAACCCTGCTGCTCATAGCGAGATGTTGCAAATGTGGTGGGTGTGCCAGAATTAAAGACGAAGGTGCCACTTACTGACCAACGGTCGTTTATGTCATAAAATCCATTTATACTTAGATTGTGTAATTGATCGAATCTAGATGGATACCAGTTGTTTTGATTGATGCCTTGCACCTGTCGCTCCGTCCTGGCGAGTGTATAACTAACCCATCCGGTAAAGGTGCCTTTGGATTTTTTTGCTTGTAGTTCCCAGCCGTACGCTCTACCCTCTCCAGCCAATAGATCACCCTCTAAAAATTCATTTAATAATAGATCAGCTCCGTCGATGTAGTCCACAATATTTTGCATCTTTTTATAGTAAAACTCAGAGCTAAATTCGTAAGTGTTGTTTTGGAAATTTCGGAAATAACCAATGGCTACTTGATCACCAATTTGTGGCTTAATATTATTTGTACTAGGTGTCCACACGTCTACCGGAGTAGATGCTGTCGTATTTGAGATAAGGTGAATGTACTGTGAAGTGCGATTGTAGCTAGCTTTTAAAGAAGAGAAATCATTTAGCTGATATTTGACCGACAGCCGTGGTTCTAGATTCAAATACGTTTGGATGGATTCCCATTGACCGTATTCTTGGACTCCAATTACAGGTCTTCTAGCTCCCGGTGTGAATTCGCCGTAGGTGTATGCATTGCCTTTTCCTGTATAATTAAAATGTGAAAGTCGCAGACCATAATTCAATGAAAATCGGTCTCCAATATCTTGTTCAACCTCCGCATAAGCGGCACTTTCAATGGCATATCTATCATCCAGGCTGACATCACTGATTTCTCCTTCACTTACGCCGACTGCATTTCCCGGAGTGAAAGTGTAAACGATGGCCTGACCACCAAAACGCAAGATGTTTTTTGGATTAATGAAGTAGGTGAATTCGGGCTTGACGCTGTAGTTCTCAATATTCGCTTTCCATGTGAAACTATTGACAGCATCTTCGCCAAAGTTTATTCTATAGTCGTAGTCGCTAAAATAGACTGTGAAATTGCTGAAGAGTCTTTCATTGAAGAGGTGATTCCACCGTAGTGTCCCCGTGCTGTTACCCCAATTAAATCCAGCAGCATTTCCAAAACCGAAGTTATCTCGGCCAAAGTACCCTGACAAAAATACCCTGTTGTTTTCATTGATGTTATAGTTAGTTTTTAGGGTGAGGTCATAAAAATTCAAGATTGACCCTTCCAGACCGTCATTGAGAAATGGTTTAGCCAGGACATCAATATAGGAGCGTCGGCCTGCGACTATGAAAGAGGCTTTATCTTTAACAATGGGAGCCTCAACAGACAGTCGGCTAAAAATAAAACCTATCCCCCCATCTATGGCGAGGTTTTTACTATTTCCTTCCTTCATCCGCACATCCAAAATCGAAGAAATGCGACCACCATATCTTGCTGGTATTCCTCCCTTATATAATTTAACATCTTTGATGGCGTCAGGATTAAACACAGAAAAGAAACCGAACAGATGTGAGGAATTAAATACAGGGGCTTCATCTAGTAGTACAAGATTTTGATCAATACTACCTCCCCTAACGTTGAAACCTGAGGCACCTTCTCCCACACTCGTAACACCTGGAAGCAATTGCAAACTTCTGATGACCTCGACTTCCCCAAGTAAAGCAGGAACACCTTTTATAGTTTTGATGTCGAGCTTGCTTACGCTCATTTCAATATCCGTAACGTTTTTGTCTGCTGCCTCTCCGGTCACAATCACTTCAGTCAACTGTTCAGTCGACTCCCCAAGTTCAATGTTTCTAATGGTGTTTTTATCCAATACAATGCTCTCGCGTATGGATTTAAAACCGAGGTAGGCAAATTCAATTGTGTAATTTCCAGGGTCTACAGAAAGGGAATAATAACCATAATCATTGCTCGTGGCTCCCTGCTGCGTCTCCACCACAAAGACTGTTGCTCCAATTAATGTTTCCCCATTGCTGGCATCCTTGACATAACCACTTAAAGTAACCTTCTCTTGCCCCAAAAGTGAGCTGGCACATAGCAGGCAAAAGAGTATCAATGGTACTACTTTAGTCATGAACCTAAAGGTTGATCATTGTCAAAACGCATCAGTCCAGGTATTGTTTCAGCGTTTATCGGCTTAATCAAGCCATTGGTCTATATCCACCTTCTTAAGGAAGTTGGCCCATGACTTTATGACACTATGGTGTGAACTCAGAAATCCTGTGGATCAGGTTGATTTCAAATGGTATCAAGACATATTGGATTTTGAGGTGTGGCTTTTGGCCCACCTGAGTTGATTTCCTTCTATTGATTCTGTTTTATCACAATTTGGATGCCACCGAGTTTTGTCCGTGAAGTCAACTAGTGGCAACCTATCGGGAGAGGAAGTCATCAGTTGGAGCAAGAGCTGCAAATACCAGATAAGATGACTTGCAGATCTTTAAGGTGATATCCCTGTGGCACTTCAATTTGCGGTATCGTGACAGATTCCAAGCATGTCGTTTGATCGCATTTGGTGCAATGAAAATGCGGATGATCATCACTATGGTGATGAGTATCACAGTCTGCACATAGGGCATACTTTTGCTTGCCTGTGTGGTCAATGGCCGCATGTACCAGACCAGACTCCTCGAAGGTTTTGAGGGTACGATATAAAGTGATGCGGTCGATATCTTCGAGCTCTAGCTCGATATCTCCGCTGGTGAGTGCATGTTTACCAGCACGGATGAAAATAGCAAGAACGTCCTGTCGTGTCTGTGTAATACGTAGTTCATGGTTTCTAAGGAGATGAATGATTTTCTCTTTCATTTGACGCCGCTTCACTATTCCACTACGAAATTATGAAATATTGACCAGTCACGGCGATGGTCCTCAAAATGAGACATGCCTATCAGAATCTTAGCTCAGACTTTGGCCCACTTTGGCCATTGCCCGAAGTAACTTCACCAAACTACTGCAACTGCGAGATGGCCGCCTTAAGCTTTCCTTGAATCTCATTGGCCACTTCCCCCAGTGCTTCATTTTCGACAGACATCATAGAAGCGATGGGATCAACTGCGGAAACTTCTATCTCTCCATTCTTGTGCTGTTCTACAATTACATTGCAAGGTAGAAATACACCGATCTTATCTTCCTTGAGTAGTGCTTGGTGAGCATAGTGTGGATGGCATGCTCCAAGAATTGTGTACGGCTTAAAATCTACATCAATTTTTTTCTTCAAAGTGGCCGATATATCGATCTCGGTTAGGACACCGAAACCCTGATCTTTAAGACGAGCAGTAACTTGCTCTACGGCCTGCTCAAAGTTTTTCTCCGAAATAGTCTTATTGAAAAAGTATTGCATAAAAAGATTGATTATTGTTGTTAAAAAATCGGTTATTGAAATTTCTTATTGCATTTTTTGCAGGGTATATTGGTGGGCACTGATCATATCCATCTGGCTTTCTCTTCATATATTATTGACAATGCTAGGTGTCCCTGTGTTTGCATCTTAATTGTTGTTAATAATGAAATCGGCAGCCAGCTTTGCATGCAATGAGGTGGTGGGTAGGAGGTTGCCAGAAAAATTAATTGAATCAAGTAACATGGGAAGCTCTGTGCATCCTAGAATGATCCCTTCAGCACCTCTTGCAGTGAGATTTTCAATCTGTTCTAGAAAGAATGCCTTCGCTTCTTCTGTGAATCGTCCCTGCGTGAGTTCATTTGAGACGAAATAATGTGCCCGATCAATGGCAAAGTTATCGGGAATAATGGTAGAAATGTCATGTCTATCCAAGAGGTGGGGCCTGATCGAATCTCCAGTCATAGTCGGTTTATTTCCTATAAGCCCGAGATGTTTAATGCCTAGCCGATTGGCTTCCTGAGCAGTGGCGTCTGCAATGTGGAGTATGGGAATGGAGATTTTATCCCTCAAGTATGGGTAGACCAAGTGAGGAGTATTTGCGCAGATGATGATGGCTTCTGCTCCAGACCGGTTTAGATCTTGTCCTACTTCAAGGTAGCGCTTCTGGATTTCACTGCGATTGCCACGGCGCATCAATTCTATGTTAAGACTATGGATAACCATAGGAGGATTACCGCTGGTTCCGAGTTCTTCAGCTACGAGCTCATTAATGAGTCTGTAATACACTACTGTTGAGTGCCAGGAAGTACCTCCGATTAGTCCCAATGTACGCATATGTAGATAGAGTTTTGGTTAGGAGCCAGTAGTAGCTTTGCAGCACGCCTTCTTACCACCCTTTGTTTGAGCACTTTTGGATTGACAACAGCCTTCTTTGGATTTGGATTCTTTACAGCTGACACCTTTCTTTTCTCCGCATTTCGGCTTTTCGTTACCCTCATTTATGATTTCCTCATATTTGTTTTTTGGTAGAACAGTTGGCTCGTATTGGAGGCCAGATTCTCGCAGGTGTTTCGTGAAGGCGCGCAGGTGATTTCCCGATGCTGCAAGCAGGTGGTCATATTGCTGAATAAGCATTGTGTTTTCTGTCGTCTCCCTTGCCTTGACAAGATCATGAATGTCCATTTCTTCGAGTTTCGCACTTGTTTTTAGAGCTTGGGCGAGTGAATGGCTTCCATCAATGATTGCTTTGTCATAGAAATGCTGTAATTCCTTCTTATTGAACCTGCCTGTCTTTTTATTTTTGACCGTCCCGGGAATATCTATGGAGCAATTTCTTGCCAATACTAGCAGCGTCGTTAGGTGTCTCTGCTCTGCTTCCGCAATGTTTTTGAAGATGGGTTTGTTCCATTTGGCATGAAAATCCAAATATACTTCCCTTGCCAATTTTTCTTCTTCCAACATGGTTTTTATCTGCCTACGTTCCGTCTTACTCAAATCACAGTTCTGAGCGAAAGTCGTATTGATACCTTGGGCCGAAAGGACCAGTAGAAGGAATATGATTGATTTTTTCATGATACAGTGTTGATGGTTGATATATGTAATCACATGAGCGAGAAAGAATTCAGCTAAGGTTTCCCTTGCTCCATTTGCCCCTCAATGATGCTTTGGTATAGCTCTGTTGGGAGATAGGAAGGGGTGTAGGTGCTATTTTGATTTTCTAGATTTTTCACAAATGCTCTTAGATGATTTCGTGATCCTTTCAAAAGATTTTCATAGACGAATCTGATATCTTGGTTGTCTACAACGGTGTCAAGTAAATTTACTAGATCCAAAATGTCAATTTCCTCGATCACGGCACCTACTGTAAGCCCCTCAATAATGTTGGCCTCTCCCTGAGGCACTAAGATCTGGTAAAGATTGTCCAGTGCAGTATCGACGAAAATTCCTACACCATTCGCACCCACGGGATCTTCAAGATCGTATCGATCAATTAGAGCCAGCACTGCATCGGTGTGCGTTTGTTCACTTTGTGCGATGTTATTAAAAATGGGGATATTCCATTGGTCATACATTTTCACGTACACATCGTGTGCCAATTTTTCCTCTTCACGCATAAACGCAAGGCTGGATTTTTCTTCATTCGAAAGTGCCTCTAGAGGAAGCGCCCCTAATGAGCCTGATAAATTACCATGATTGAATCTGGAATTTCCTTGTCCATCTACGGTCAAGACTGACGTGTCTTCATTATCATCGTCTTTTTGACACTGCGTAAAAAGCAGGCTAGTGAGAAGTAGTGCGATGATCGCAAAAGAATACTTTATATGCTTTTTCATAACTCGTTTATTTTACCTGTTAAAGGTGATTTCCTTCAAAGGGCAAATTAAGATGGTTTTTCCAAGTAATTCGTAACCCGTATCACAGAACCAACATGCATGTTTGTTTGTATGTGGGAGATAGTGCATAATTCTAAGACTGTTTTGGTGCTAAGCAAAGACTGCCCTGTAACATACATGAGTGTCAGAATACAGCCATAGGCGCTGCTATGGGGTGCCGGTAGTTATCGATTGAAACGTAGGATATGAATAAAAGAAGGCAAGATTATCACTTCTATTTCAGTGGGCAGCATACTAACCAAGGAGATGCTGACTATGCTTATTTAGGCACGATTATTTTTGCCGGTTGATGATCTTCAATGTGGACAAAATATATCCCTGGGGGCCAATGTTCAGTACGAATGGTAGTTTCCCCATTGAGGTCAGTTAGTCCTTGTGTCATGATTTTTCCCAGCCATGAAAAAACAATGTGTCGTTTGATACCGGCATCTATCTGTACGGTAAAAAAGTCAGTTGCAGGATTGGGGTAAATCTGCATATTGGAGAGGTTCTCATCCTCAGTATAGGTGGTCACTGCACATGCTAAGGTGTCGGGATTCAATTCAAGCCAGAGCCGGCCACCAATGGGTTTTCTGATGAAGGCGGGATAGTCCAATGGATATTTGATGGCATGAAAGATTAGATTCTCAGTATTTCTTAAGGTGTCTCCTTGAGAGACGGGAAATCCATTTCTCAAGGGGATTTTGTATTCCCAAACGATCTGATTTTCTTTAGTTAGCTCGACCAGATAGCCCTGTCTACCGGAAGTGAGCAAGATGTTTTCATTGCGAAGAAACTGCACACTGGATAGGCCATTTGAGAAAAAAGAACTGGGATTAGGATGAGTAGTGGTTTGAGCATATGTACTGGGCCCCCAAGTTACTCCGCTTATGTCATACCGTTGATTAGCTGGGTTCCAGGGCGGGTCTATCACATTGGCAGCAGAGAAGTTGCTACCGATGCGATTGTTGAACACAGCGATCTTATCAAACTGAGGATGTGTATCATCTAGCAGATCTCCAATCCATTGTGCGTTATGTGGGAAAAACAATAGTTGATCTTCGGGTACCCCATTGTCATAGCTCTGCGGATTTCCCCAGCGATATAATAGGTCTCCACCCCTATTAGATCGACCACCACTATGACTACGGGCTTCTTCTGTGGTCATTGAATGGTCGATGATCCAGATTTCGTCAAAAAATGACACACAAAGCATGATCTGATCCAGCTCGGGATGGTAATCGATGGCGTTTGTATGCATCCAATCGGGGTCCATGTCGGTGTCAAAGTTGATGTCAATGAGCTCTGGGTGAGCATTGACAGATCCAAAGTTCGCCTTGAGGCTATTATGATCTTGGATGAGATGGTCCCAAGCATGCCACTGCCATACTACTGAATCTTGTAGCGGGTCAACTTCAAGGATAACATCCGGCCAAAAGGTTTCACCGAGCTTACTACTATCTCTTCCTGCGGCGATGGCATCATCACGGGATTTGGCTTCCCAGGCAATCATCAAAATGTTGCCATTGGGCATTGGTTCCACATCATGATATAACCGTAGCGTGTCGTTATTGAGCGTGAAGGACCAAAGTAGATCGTTGTCCCAATTGCGCAACTCTACAGTTTCACCTTCACCACCATCGGATATTTTAAAAGAAGGGTCAATACGCGTCTTTTTTGTCTTCAACAGATTGCTGCTTTCCAACAGGTAGGCAGTATTGCCAGGCACGAAGGCTACATCGTCTGTCCATTGATGAGCTATTTCTCCGCAATTATTTAGTAAGTAGACATTGGGCTGATTAAATGGATAAATAAGCGTGTATCCATTGGCAGAAAGATCTTCATCGTAGGATAGTAGTCCCACCGTATTTTGTGCCTCTACCAAGACCGCTATCAGCATCAAGTAAGGGAGTAGTTGTATGTTTTTGCTCATGGTCGTTTTTAGCTAAACATTTACTTAGTTTGGAGATCTGCCCCACAGATATTGCAAATGAAATGAGGTTGGACAAGTGTTCGATGAGGATATAACGTCCTTGATGATGTATTCGTTTCCGCCATCGTCTCCCGCACATAAGTGTTGAGATCATAAGAGCACGATGGCTATTGCTATATTTGTGATTTTTATCAGATCGACTGAAGATAATATGGGTAAGTTATCAGAGAAAACTGCGATCATCCTCATGCACTGTCCGGATCAAAAAGGATTGGTCGCTGCGGTGACAGATTATTTGTTCCAGTATCAGGCCAACATTGTGGATTTAGACCAGCATGTTGACCGCTCATCGCAGCAATTTTTTATGCGTGTTGAATGGGAGCTAGACGGGTTTAAGTTAGATCGTGATGCCATCGCAACAGATTTTTCAAGCAATATTGCCGAGAAATATCAAATGAAATGGCAGCTCCACTTTGGAGATGTTCCGCTCCGTATTGCGGTCTTTGTATCTAAAATGTCACACTGCCTATACGATCTTGTACAGCGCTACAAGTCAAAAGAATGGAATGTTGACATTCCGATTATCATATCCAATCATGAGAACTTGAGACCTATTGCTGAGCGATTTGACATCCCTTTCAAAGTCATTGCAATATCCAAAGAAAATAAGCACAAACAGGAGGAAAAGACCTTGGCGATTTTAGATCGAGAAAAGATTGATCTAGTAGTATTGGCCAGGTACATGCAGATATTATCACCAAAATTTGTCAATGCCTATGTCCACAGGATTATAAATATTCATCATTCTTTCCTGCCTGCTTTCATTGGAGCAAGACCCTACCACCAAGCCTTCGAGCGAGGAGTAAAAGTCATAGGTGCGACCAGTCATTATGTAACGACTGAGCTTGATGCAGGTCCCATCATAGCTCAAGACGTAGAACACATCACCCATAAAGATAGTGTCCAGGATTTAGTGAGAAAAGGAAAAGATCTTGAAAAACTCGTTCTTGCCAAGGCAGTTTGGAATCATCAGCGACATAATATTTTACCTTACAAGAACCGGACAGTTATTTTCTAAAATGAACGAAGTTATTCTAGCGCGAATTGGTGCCAGCCAGAAATATATGCGTTGTGTCTTTCTCTTTTTGCTGATTTTTGAAGGTCTACATGCACAGCAAGTCGACCATGATTCGACAAGGAGCATTCATGTGTTGACCATTGGTAATAGTTTTGCCAATAATGCCTGCAAATATTTGGAAGAAATTGTCCAATCCGTTACCCACTGTCATATTCTTATTACTAAGGCAAACATCGGTGGGTGTTCACTGGAAAAGCATGCGAACCTTATCGAAGCATGTGAGCAAGATCCTGGATTAAAACCGTACGGAAATACACATTCTTTAAAGGATTTACTACTACAGGACAAGTATGATTACATAACAATTCAACAGGTGAGTAGTCAAAGTTTTATGGCACATACTTTTGAGCCACATGCCAATAAATTAATTAATTATATTTCTAAATATGCCCCCGGTGCTCAGGTTCTAGTGCATCAAACCTGGGCTTATAGTCCTGACGCCGAGCGACTCCTAGAATGGAATCTCTCTCGCCAATCTATGCACGATTCATTGGTCCATAATTATACAGTTTTATCTCAGAAATATGACTTGGGAATGCTCCCTTCTGGAAGTGCTTTTTTCCATTCATTCAATAAGAGAAGTAATTATAAACTATGGAGCAGTGATGGATATCATGCCAATGAAAACGGTTGTTATTTAGCTGGTTGTGTCTGGTTTACCCAACTCTTTCAAGAGACGACTAGAAAAATCACCTATTTTCCAGAAGGACTGGATAAGAAAAAAGCTAGGTTTTTTAAGAGAATCGCCAGGCGGCAGTTACGAGCCCACCCATTGCCACGAAGTTAGCTACCAGAGTGTCCCTTGCAAAGGTTGAAAGTATTAGACTATTCTAAGGACTTAAATCGAAGTTGCTCTTCCAGAAATTCGGTGGTGTATTGCCATACAGTGGCTAGGTCATTGGGATAATGTTTCGATCCAATTACGTGAAAGCCTGCATTCGGAATGGGGTACATCGCCTTCTCAGATTCAGCTGTGGACACATTGTCAAACATCTCTTGCATGGCAGGGATGGATACCGTTTCGTCCCTCTCCTCATCTGATTTGTAGTAATACAGTACCAGTAGTGGTTGAGTGATTTTGGTAAAAGTCTCTGACATCATGGTTTGATCAAGTAATTGTCTTAAGGCGACAATTGCCTCATTACGGTAGGTAGTATTCCAAAACATTTGAGCTGATTCGGGTGCATCCCAGCTATGGTATTTGCCTCCCTCGATTAGTCTAATTAGCTGCAGTCCCCATGGTTTATCCAGGAGATGTGTGGCAGGGTTGTCAAGATCAATATTTGGAGAATAGCAAATTAGGGCATCAATCATTTCTGGTTGGTGCGCCGCTAGGTAGAGTGCAAGTGTGCTGCCCGTGCTGCAAGAAAGCACAACCACTTTGTGCCCAATGGTTTTGCCAATTTGAATGGCTTCCTTGGCGGAGGCCAACAATGATGCAGCCGTGATGTGAAGTAGGGCATCTGGATCCTCCAGGCCATGTTGATCTAACCTGGCCAAATATGCATTCATACCATAGCGCTTGGCGATCTCGAGATGTATGGGATCTCCTTCACCACGGCTGGCTGAGAATCCATGCAGATACACCAAAGCATATGACGTCTTTTCGCGTAAGCCGTCCATCCAGAACAGCTTTGCTTCGTTACCTGGTCTTAGATTGGTGATTTGACTTTCCTTTGCCTTCACTAGTGAATCAACATTATCAATCGTATATGGACTTGCAGCCATGATGGGATTGATAATCATTTCCGGATAACGAGGACCACTAATATATAATAGTACCAGGCCCATTATGGATGCTGCTAGCCACCAAAGCCTTTTTGTGCGTCTTCTCAATAGAAGTTGGGTTGAGAAACGCAAGGTAAAGGAATTTACACTTAGATCAGCGAGGAAGTCACCTTACATCCAGTCATAATCTCCTGTTAGCTTGCCGGATTTTCATAATGGGACGGAAATCAATGTAAATGAGGTAAATTCATGAGAAAGGTTTTGTCCAAACAATGGTCGATTGCAACTTTGGGCTCAAGTTAGCAATGAGGGAGAGAATCATGCGATGGCTAGGTCTTAAATTCTTAGCAGGTCTTCACATCTAAGTCTGGGTGTTCTGCTTGATTAGGGCCTTGTGGATTGTAACACCCAAATCAATCATATCAATTGACTTCTTTTGCAGCAACTCATCATCCTCAATATCCTTACATGGCTTCGGCCATGCGTGGTATTGTTTCTTCGATTTGGCACAAAATACATCCCATTTATACTACTTATCTGAATGTTACAGTCCACTAGTAGTCATGCTTGTCCATATATTTGTTGACTCATCAGTAGGGTTTGTGCATGCTTGAGAGAAATGATTACGGACATCTGAGTACGATCATTAGCAATTGGATTGAACGATACTTCAATACGCTAGAGGAAAGACCGGTAAAGTCAAGGGTTCAGCCAGGCGAAATCTATGATGCGATTTCGGGTAAGATTCCTGACAGTGGCGAGGCGATGGAGACCATCATTCATGATTTGGAAGAGATTATTATGCCAGGGATGACCCATTGGCAGCATCCAAATTTTCACGCCTATTTTCCAGCAAATAGTTCGGTAGAGTCGGTTTTGGCAGAGCAGATCACTGCCGCAATGGGTGCACAATGTATGGTGTGGGAGACTTCACCAGCAGCTACGGAATTGGAACAGCGCATGCTGGAGTGGCTGCGCGATGCCATGGGACTGCCTAAGGATTGGCAAGGGGTCCTTCAGGATACTGCTTCTTCAGCTACTTTAGTAGCCATGATTACGGCGAGGGAAGTAGTCACTGGTCACACGGCGAATGACCTGGGGGTACCACAGAATCTACGAGTTTACTGTACGGACCAGACGCATTCTTCAATCGTGAAGTCTGCGGGCATAGCTGGAATAGGCAGAAGAAACGTTGTTGAGATTACTACGAATGATCAGTATGGAATGGATGCTTCGGATCTAGCAGCAAAGATAAAGCGGGATCGGCAGCAGGGTCTTCGGCCCTGTTGTGTGGTCGCGACACTGGGTACCACCGGAATTATGGCATTTGATGACTTAAAGCAAGTCGGTAAGGTGTGTCTAGAAGAGGATGTATGGTTGCATGTAGATGCGGCATATACAGGTACCGCTCTTTTGCTACCTGAGTATCGCTGGATGAGCGAAGGAATGGCTGCGGCAGATAGTTTTGTCTTTAATCCGCACAAATGGATGTTCACTAACTTTGATTGTACGGCCTATTACATTAGAGATGTGGATGTACTGCTCAGAACATTCGAAATCCTACCAGAATATCTAAGGACAAGCACACGTGGACTAGTTAATGATTACAGGGATTGGGGCATTGCATTGGGACGTAGATTCAGAGCACTAAAACTGTGGTTTGTGATGCGCAGTTATGGTCTGACCGGATTGCAGAGTAAATTGCGCAAGCACATCCAACTAAACCATTACTTTGCCGAAGAGCTGAGTCAACTTGATGATTTTGAGATCTTGTTTGGCCCCATCTTGAACTTTGCTGCTTTTCGACTGCACCCGGGTAACCATAGTCATTCGGCTCGAAGTCTGAATACACTCAACCAGCAATTTCTACATCTATTGAATCAAAGTGGTGAGGCATTTCTGAGCCACACAGTTGCAAACGAAACGTACGTGATTCGTGTAGTATTTGGCCAGACCTATCTGGAGCAGAGCCATGTAGACCATCTCCTGAGCGTCCTGTCAAGATATGCAGATAATCTCCTAGCAGGGGAATGGGGGAAATAGCTTCAGCTTGCACTAACTTTCTTTTTCTGAGCAGAAGAACGATTTAAAGCATCAGCAATAAGTTGAAATAAATATTTTTCATTCATTGGAGTGAAATGATAGATTGTGGATTAGAATCAGCAAGGGAATTGTCATGATTTTTAGTCAAAAATCCCATCAATCCTAAAGTCAATCTCATCAAACCCTGGGCTGTGCTCAGGGTAAATGATATTAGATCCATTCGGGGTCTATATAGTTTCCAAAATCATCCGGCTACTGAATCCAAAGAGCTAGGTGAACTAGATCATTTCTGCCACATCAGCGGGGAGGGCATCGTCATGGACGATGGCCATAAGTGCTTTGGTCATTCCTTGTGAATTGGCATGTTGTACGACATTTCTACCGTACACGATTCCCCGTGCTCCTTGCTGCATCAATTGATAGGTGCGTTCTAGGACTTCGGCGTCTGGTGCCCGACCACCTCCCCGGGCAAGAATTGGTATAGAACCTGCTGTCTGTACAACTTTATGATATTGGCTTACATCTGAAATAGGATCGGCTTTGATTAAATCTGCACCAAGTTCAACGGCTTGCCGCACAAGTGGAGTGATCAGGTCTATATTGCCATCCACCATATATCCGCCGGCCTCATTGTTCGGTTTGAATACCAGTGGCTCAATCATCAGGGGCATGGCATATTGATCACATTCGGGCTTTAGACGAAGGATGTTTTCTATGCATTGCTCAGTCAACGACGGCTGTCCGGGTATATGAAACAGATTGACCACCACACATGAAGCATCGAGACGAACAGCCTGCAGCACAGGTTGATCAATCATTCTGCTAAATAGTACACCGGGAAGATCACGTCCATACACATTCGCCACATCAGTACGTAGCACAAGGGCAGGCTTCGATTTTCCCGGGATGGACTGCAGGTGATGGGCCTGACCAATGGTGAGTTGAATGGCATCAGGTGCGGCATGCACGAGAATATTCACGGAGGCTTGAATGTCTTCAATGCCCGTTAGGAAACTACCTTCATTGAAAAATCCATGGTCGATTGCAACATCAAAGCACTTACCTGATATTGCATTGAATAATCTATTGAGTCTGGCTGATTTCATTGGTCGAATATATGAGTAAATGAAATCATAAGGATATCCCACGATAAACTTGATGCGAATTAGAGTGATTTTTCATGCCAATTGCGTCCAAAGTCGATTACATAGCGTTGGTTGCAAAACCTTTTTCATCTAGGTACAATCAAATCCTATGATCAGATCCTCTGAGTATGAGGATTCAGAGCTTTATCAAGTTCAAGAATGATCCGGCCTTGGGTTGGTAGACACTGATTTGATGCTTTGGGATCATATTATTTTCCTTAGCACTGGGCTAATTAGCGGGCACGAATTTACATTACACTATCTTCACATAGTTTTTGATCCATAAGTCACTTGAGTTGTTTTATAAAATAGTTTTAATAATTGGATACATGCCCTTTGATGGCAGCGTTCGAAATATGGTAATGATAGGGGAGTATACTTAGTTGATATGCAATTCTCCCAGCAAGTGCTAGCCATCTATTATTACGGTAATAAGTCATACATGCCTACAAAATATAGAAACACCTTTCTTGCTAAGACCTCTAGGGCTCTGATATATTTCGTCCTGATCATGGTCGGTGCACATGTTTTGGTAGGTTGTATTTCGGTGGCATCGGAAGATGGGGGTTCAAAATCTATCAAACCCAGCATATTTGATAAACTGAGTTCTGAAGCTGTATTAGAATTTCAGCTGACAGCCAATTGGGATTCAGTTGAATTTCATAAGGTGGATGAAAAGTACGTTCCAGCACTGATCTCTTCTGTTGGTTCGATGGCAGCTGAGGCAATGACAGAGGAAATAAAAATCTCCGCTCGAGGTAATACCCGTAAAGCTTATTGCGAAGTACTACCGATTCGATTAAGGTTTCCTAAAGCAATGCTTAAAGCGAGTAGACTTGCCAAGTATAAAACATTGAAATTAGTCCTTCCCTGTATGGATGGTCTAGATTATTCAGACCTATTGAAAAAGGAAATGTTATGTTATAAGCTTTTTCAGACGCTTACAAACCATAGTTTTCGAGTTCAACCTGCTCGTGTATTTCTAGTAAACGATGATGAGCTCGTGGACACAGTCTACAAGGAAGCATTCTTGATCGAGAATGATAAAGAAATGGCTAAACGCCTAGGTGGCAAGAGACTTGATAAAGCGGTGACTAGTATTTCGATAATAGATGCTCAGTCTTATAATTTGATGGTTCTTTTCCAATATATGATTGGCAATACGGATTGGAATTTATCTAAACGTCACAATATAGAATTGGTAGTCACCGATTCAAGTTCTGCACCAATAGCAATTCCATATGATTTTGACTACAGTGGCTTAGTAAACGCACCCTACGCTCATGCTCACCCGGACTTGCCTATAGCCAACGTTCGAGAGAGGCTGTTTCAATGGAGAGGTAATGACGGCAAAACCCTAGTCGAGCCCATTACTATTTTTATTGAAAACAAATCGAGGATATTTGACCTCTTGGAAAATTGCTCCCTACATGATAAACAGGCAAAGGTCGAAATGATACGATACATCGAGGAGTTCTATGCTATAATTGAATCACCCGAAGCAGTCGACCTCTTGAGGGGTTCCTAGCTTGACAGAGGAGTACATGAGTTCAAGGTACGTGAGATGATTTTTTTTGAAAGAAAGCGTTTCATGTGTTACATCCTGTGATAAGTAGAATTACGAGAATGGTTAGGTATGAAAATGGTTGCACTCTTTAAGGATATAAAAAAGTAAGTTTTTATTAAGGGATAGATAAAAAAGTCACTTCCCCATTTATACTGGTTCTTTTGAATTTATGCTGAGAAATAATAAATTCACCTAGCCCCCTTATGCTTATTTTTTATGCCTTTCTTGGACTCCGCTCTGAGCAGGTTGTCTAAATTCAAAGTGACGTCGTCTGAAGCAGGAACTATTATCTAACGATCCCTAAGGATCAGTGAAACATCTTAAACCTCCAATTCCCAGCCGAAGCCGGGCCGATCGGATGGTTCCATATAAATGCCTTCAGGTCCACGTGTTATCTTATTTTCCGCTTCGTACATCTCATATACTTTCTTGGGACCACCAGGGGCAGGCATAAACATTTCACACCAAGGACTGTTTGGCGTAGCCATGATGTACTGTGGTCCACCTCCTCTCCAGCCTCCATGCAAAATGACGGGAATATCTTCAGCCGCGGCCATGGCGCCGATCCGCCTCAACTCAGTTAACCCACCACACCAATTCATATCTGGTTGCCAGATTTTTGCCGCATTAAAGTATTGGAGTAGCTGGAATCCATATCGTGTATATTCATGTTCTCCAGTTACGATTCGGGTTGAGGTGATGCGTTCATTAAGCCTGCCAAATCCAGCGTAGTTATCTGGTGGCAAACATTCTTCCATCCAATATACACGATAGGGTTCAATAGCCTCCGCAAACTGAATCGTGTAATCTTCGGTAAATGCCATCCAGCAATCCAACATGATTTCCCCATCTGGCCCTAGGAGATCACGGGCTCTTTCTACAAGCTGTACATTCTTCTTTAGCCCTTCTCGTCCATCAGCAGGTCCATAGGGTATGGCTAGCTTTAACTTTGTATATCCAAACTCGACGTGTTGTTCCAAGTCGTTACCTGTACAATAAGCGGGGATTCGGTCTTTGGTTTTGCCTCCAAGTAATTGATACACTGGAGTATTTAGCGCTTTACCAATGATGTCCCAAAGCGCATTGTCCACTGCACTTATGGCATGTACCACCATTCCTTTTCGGCCATAGTAGAGGGTAGAACGCCACATAATGTCCCAAAGCCGTTCTACTTGAAATGGATCTTCCTCGAGGAGCAGTTTTGTAAGGTGTTTTTCGATGACAAAGCTTGCTCCAGGGCCACCATATCCAATACCCGAAACGCCCTTGTCGGTAATGATTTGCACTGCGGTTGGCCCCATCGCTCCACTCATAAATAGAGATCTTGTGGCTTTGTATTTTGGATAAATAGACATAGGGTTTGCAACCTCCACCCCGCCAGTAGACCAAGAGCCCTTGGCAGGTTCATACTCAGGCCAAGGCTTAGTTCGCTTCGGTGATACCATGTTGACTTCGGTAATCTTAAGCCCACTGGCAAGATCTTCAAATGCCAAAGGAGGAAGTTCGATTTTCGACTCCTCATTGGATGCTTCAACTAGTGCCTCTAATGGCAATCCCATCATGGGAACTGCTGCTCCTTTCGTAAGGAAATCACGACGTTTCATATGATCCTGGATTAGATTTTGAAATTCTCAACCAATGTTCCAGCTTCTAAATCGCTGAAGGAATGACATAGTTCTATCTTTTCTTGCAGCATAGGAACAGAACTTGCTGCTGTGACCAAGAGTAATATAGGCAGTGACCACACAAAATGCAAGGCTTCTTCAATACTGACGGTTCCGGGCGCAAGTTTGGGGTTGTCACCGCTTCATAGTTCTTCCCTCTGAAGAAGCCACCAGTAGCCAGCGTTTTCATCGCGATGATTCCCATATTTCGCTCTTGAAGCATAAGTCTAAGTGATTAAACTTTCATAATGATGCATAGATGATGTTTTTAAAAAACAATATGTTGCATGGTCTCAGATCCTGATGTACCAGTGACTAGTGAGCCCACTCCGAAAAATCGCCAATCAAAAATGGCTTTTTTGGCGCTCCTTCATTTTTATAAGTTAATGCAATGTCTGATAAATATCTATCAAGTTTGACTTGTACTTCCGCACCAGAATTGCCTTGCCGAACCTCTTGAATAGCTCTGCTATACAACGGAACCTGCGCCTTATCCTAGCACAAAATAACTGCGTCACCGCTGGATACATACCCGTCAGACTTTACATGTGCTGATGCTCAGGCATCACCAAATCTCAAAAAAGTGCAAATCTTACCTACCCGACTGCATCATTCAGGGTGACCAAAATAGTCACATTTTGTGAAAATTGCACTTTCTGGAGCGGGCTCACTAAGGGACAACATGGGTCGGAGTGAAAAGCAACATTTGTGCGAAGTGTCCTGGCAGATTTGAATAGCTTTATTGTTGTGCTGTTCTGCAATTCATCAAAATTGAACCATCATAGAGTACTAGGTGCCAGGTTTTGATAGATTTGAAGGTCATAATTATCTGATCCAACTACTTGAAAATACTTATGCGGCGATATAGTGATTGTTTCCTGCTATTGGTTTCTTTTCTTTTAGCAGCAGATGTATTCTGTGCATCCTTGTCTGTGGAATATTTGAGGTGTGAATACCTGGTTGAGCCACTGGCCGTTCATGAACCTGCACCAAGGCTCAGTTGGATCGTCACTTCAGATGGTCAAAGTGTCAAGCAGGAGGCGTTTCAAATCCTGGTGTCAAGTTCCGCAGAATTGCTTGACCAGGACATGGGAGATCTTTGGGATTCTCAGGAGGTACCGGGATATCAGAACAGTCAGGTGGCTTATCGAGGAAGACCCCTGGGGTCAAGACAAGAATGCTATTGGAAAGTCCGTGTTTGGGATTCCGACGGCAAAAGCTCCGAGTGGAGCGAGGTGGCCACTTGGCGGATGGGACTATTACTTGATAGCGACTGGGAAGCGCATTGGATTGGGTTTGACAATAGAGCATTAAATAAGAACCAAGACCTATTCTTGCCGCCTAGTCCCTATTTTAGAAAGGATGTCGAAGTGAAGAAGCTGGTTGAGAGGGCTACACTCTACACCACAGCCCTCGGTGTCTATGAGGCCAGTATCAACGGTCAGAAGGTAGGTGAAGATTTTCTTGCTCCAGGCTGGACGAATTACCAGGAGCGCGTGTACTATCAGACCAATGACGTCACCGCAATGTTACAGCAAGGTCAGAATACCTTGGGAATGGTAGTGGCGAGTGGGTGGTATGCTGGGTACCTGGGATACTCCGTCCTGGTGAGACATCCCAAAGAATATGCCTTTTATGGCGAAATCCCTGTGATTCGATCTCAACTTGAGGTGGAATACGCTGATGGAAGTAGTGAAGTATTTGGCACTGATAGCGATTGGAAAGCGAATACAGGCCCTATGCTTGAAGCCGATATTCTAATGGGCGAAACGTATGATGCTAGGGCAGAGTTTGGCAGTTGGGATCAACCAGGGTTCGATGATCGAGAATGGAAGATTGCTCGACGTATGGTGGGTGCAATGGGAGTGGTGGAATCTTCGCCAGGAGTGCCCCTACGAGTGATCGAGGAGCTGACACCGGTAGAGGTAACGGAACCTGAGGACAGTAAATACATCTTTGACTTTGGTACCAATTTCGCTGGAGTTATTCGACTAAAGACGAAAGGCACAAGGGGCACCAAACTTACATTTCGCTATGGAGAAATGCTCCATCCGGATGGTCGCATTATGACGGAAAATCTACGCAAGGCGCGAGCCACAGATTCCTATATACTCAAAGGTGATGAAGCGGGAGAAATCTGGACGCCAAAATTCACCTATCATGGTTTTCAGTTTGTTGAAGTATCCGGTCTAAAAGAACGACCAGGTCCAGGCATTCTGACAGGTTTGGTAATCAGCTCTGCAACACCGAGGACTGGTCAAATTTCGACCGGAAACGATATGGTGAATCAGCTTTATCAGAACATCGTACGAACGCAACTCGCCAACTATTTTGACATACCCACCGACTGTCCTCAACGCGATGAACGTATGGGATGGACCGGTGATGCCCAAGTTTACATTCGTGCCGCTTCATTTAATCATGATGTAGCTGCCTTTCATCAAAAATGGATTCAAGCGCTAAACGATGACCAAATCGGCAATGGCGCTTATCCAAATTTTGCGCCCTTTCCTTTTCATCGACCGAATACAGTCTTTTCACCAGCTTGGATGGACGCCGGCATCATCTGTCCCTATGTGGTCTACAGAGTTTACGGAGATATAAGGATTCTCAAACGGTTTTACCCCAATATGAAGGAACTAATAAGGCTTTATCAAAGTAAAAGTCAAGATAACCTTCTGCCTGAGGGAGCATTTGATGAAGTTCAACCGGCGGGTGGATATGGAGATTGGTTGAACCAAGATAACATTGCGACGTCGAAGGAGTACTTGGCCAACTCATACTGGCTCTATGATTTACACCTCATGCAGGAAATAGCTACCGCACTGGGTAAAGAAGAAGATGCATTGGAATATGCCACTATTCATCGCAGTGTCCGCAATGCTTTTGTGGGTAGATACCTTCAAGATGGTAAGATGGTTGAACCCACCCAAACTGCATGTGCCACAGCTCTTAGCCTGGATCTTTTACCATCGGAATACCGCGCAACGGTTGGTGAGCAATTGGTGCAATTAATTGAGGCAAACAGCGGGTATTTACAGACTGGTTTCATAGGAACCAAACACTTATTGGAGGCCCTATCCAAAACGGGACATGATCAAGTTGCGCTGAAACTGTTCACCAACAAGGGATTCCCTTCATGGTTATATGAGGTGGTTAATGGAGCAACTTCCATATGGGAACGGTGGGACAGCTATACCATAGAGGATGGATTTGGTGGTGTTCAGAATACGGGGATGAACTCCTTTAGTCACTATGCATTCGGAGCGGTATCAGAGTGGATGTTTCGTTACTTGGCAGGCATAGATATGGCTGAAGTTGGGTATCGAAAAATTAAAATCTGCCCCACCCCTAATGAGCAATTGTCCCCTTTGACAGCATCTTACTATTCAGTGATGGGAGAAATAAAATCTGGCTGGTCTATAGCTGGAGAGAACTTGATTATGGAGGTGACCATTCCTGCAAATGCCACTGCTGAAGTATGGATTCCAGCGAATGCACCCTCTAGCGTTACACAGAATGGAAAAGACTTAGCCATTGTTGAGTCGATACAAGATGCCGATTTTATTGAAGGTAAAGTTAGGCTGGAGGTGGGATCGGGGACTTATAGGTTCATTTCAAAAAATGCCAAGAATCTGCTGTCCAGGTTCTAGAATTTTCGCTTCTACTTCACGATGTAGATATCGTTATATTAGTTTACAATTTGACATTTCCCTACTCATTACTTGATCTTTTTCGTTGAGAAAAAGTAGGTGAGTTGGATCGGATGCCAAATCATACTGATATTTGAATCTGCAGACATGGGGGGGAATTCTTTAAAAATAATAGCATCACTAGGGG
>JABDMH010000079.1 GCA_013001595.1 Saprospiraceae bacterium
ACGGGATCGGTACATAAAAACGATGGGCCTTACCAGATCGACCCCCAAAATACAGTAGGTATGGCCAACATCATAGAGTATATCCAATTCAATGCACCAGGGGTAGCTCAATCCCCCAATGGTGGTATTTCACTAATCGGTGGTGCCTCACTGGGTGGTGGCATTGATTCAGAACCCTTGATCTATATAGATGGAGGACCTCGCTTGACCGTAGATGAAGCCCGCGGCTATGCAGCTGAAATGTTTGCCACAATAGAAATACTAACTCCTCCAGCTTCAAACTTTTATCGTGCTCCTGCCGGAGCAGTTTTATTGACCACCAAGTCAGGGTCCAATGCGTTGCCAAATAACATCGATTTGCTGGGTGGCATGGTGGAAAGGATTAAGGGATTTTCACGCTATCGTACTTTTTATTCACCAAAGTACTCCAGTGATAATATTGATCAGGAAATTCCTGATCTACGTTACACCCTCTATTGGAACCCTAGATTCATCATCGGTGGTGATCAATCGGTACCGACATTTTTTTCAAGTGATCTACAGGGCCGATATAAAATTATCATACAGGGCATCACCACTGCTGGTGAAATCTGTATGGGGAGTACAGAATTTTCCGTGGCAGGGGAATAATTGCATCAGGCGTCTAACCGTTGGCCTTACGATTTATAACATACATAGAATGCTAGGGATTAGTATCGATTAAGATTTCTTGAATGAATTCTCAGGCTGGAGAATAACTGTACTAGGATCCTATGGTGGTAGGCTTGATAGGATCAGCACTCACATCTACAAAGGAAAGGGTCGAAGAAATTTGATCATCGTCATAGTGTCACTTGTGGTCGGTCATTGATAGAATGAGCGTAATTTAACACATTGGATATCGCGGAGCAACTATGTTGTGGGCTCCAAAGGTTTCGCAGTTGCTATCAATTCTAAACTATCAAGCTATGGTGATTGTGACTATAATTGTTGTCTTGTTATTGCTCATTTTGACCTGGATACTGTTTGGATGGGTAATACTCACCATCGATACTGACCGCCAACATTACTCCTTGAAAGCTTTTGGTGTTTGTACAGTGAGCATCACATCTGAAGATCGAATTTTACATCTGCGAATCACGCTTCCTTTTTTTCAAAAACGCATCGACTTAGAGAGGCTCATGCTCGAAAGAGGAGTGACGCCTAAGAAGAAGCCTGCTGCACCTCAAAAAGATAAAAAAAAGAAAAAGGCTGGTTATTTTCTTTCTCGAAAATTGAGAAAGCGGATCATCCCATTGTTGAAATCATTTAAAGTCAGACACTTCTTTATGAATATTGACACAGATGATCCTGTACTGAATGCAAAATTATATCCATTTGCCTTTTTTGCTCGTAGGTGGGGTATGCCTGTGTATTTTAATTTCCAAGGCAGACAGTGTGTACAATTGGAAGTGCGCAATCGCTTGGTCAATATTTTATGGGCGCTAATTCATTAAAATCTAATATATCATGCAAGAACAAAGTTTTGAACAATTGATTGATCGAATCGCTTCCTTCATCAAGGATGAGGCTAGGACGGAAACTGTCGTGGGAGATAGTTTTACGCTGGGTGAATACGAATGTATTCCGGTGATTCGGGTTGGTCTTGGATTTGGCACTGGAGGAGGCGAAGGTGATGATGAGAAAGATCGACATGGTACAGGTATGGGAGCTGGAGCTGGTATGGGTATTGATCCCATTGGTTTTCTGGTGGCTAGAGGCGATGAAATTTCGTTTGTCAGCACCAGGAACAATAAAGGGCTAGCTTCCACATTCGAGAAAGTGCCTGAGCTGCTTGCTAAATTCTTAGAAAGCAGAGAGGCAAAGGAAATGGCCGGATAAAGGTGAGTCTTTAGGGGCCAATGAAGTGATTTCAGCGGTCCCTTTTATCTTGACTATGGCGGAAAGCATCATAGAATTTCAGTTTTATTATCCTTGAACTAGCCAAATACGGTGCCACTGAGCAGTATCGCCAGAGCGACCAACAGTGCGATCCATTTAGCCACCCTCCACTTATTAGGATGTGCTACAGAAATCATCACAAAGGATTCTACGAATAAAATCACTAGCAATGCTAAAATAATGGTTAGTGCAAAATCACTCTGCAGCGCATTGGAAAATTTTGCGAAAAATGCTACAGAAATCGCAAGTAAGGTATAGATCTTCGTGTTCCAACTTAGCTGATGATGTAGCTTCTGAAATGATTTCTTTTCCATGTGTCGAGTATCTGAGGGTTACTGATTTGCATTTGAGGGATTGAAGATCATATATATACTTCCCAAGGGAGTATCAAATCCCATTAGAGGCTGTGATACATGAATCTGACCTACACTTTTGTTGATCACCAACTTGGTTTCATGCAAGGTGTATTTCGGGAAGACGTCGTCGAATTTCCTTTTTTCAATTTTTTTATCGGTGGAAGAGAGGATCGTTCCCTCATCGTCAATTACGGCAAGAAGCTCGATTGATGGATGCTTGACATATTGGGTGAGATACTGATGTACTTTTTCTAGATTGTCAGAAAGCAATTCATCACGAATGGTCCATCCAAAAGGTTCCATGATGAGCTCAAACATAAAACTATCCGCACGAACTGAAGATTCATTTTTCTCTTGTTCGATTTCAAGCTCCAGTTGGCGTATTTGGGCTGACTTAGTCATGAGTTCCTGCTTCATCTGCCAATAGTACCACCCAGTGGTGCCAGAAAGTAAACCGATCACAACAAACCAAAAGGTTATGCGGGCAGTCTTTTTTATTCGTTTTTTTCTTTCTGCTTCCACCTTCGATACCATTACAAAGTCATTAAACGCAATAGGAGAAGTTTAAAAGAACTGCACATTTACCAAATGATATGGATCAAGACCCCAGCTGATATCAATCAGATAATGTTGGGAATGCCAGAACAGTAGCTCATGTGATTAGATAAGGATTTATATGGCACCTATGCAGAAAGCATATCTCGGAAACCGATCTTTTCCTTTCTTTTTCGACTTTTACATACAATCATAGGACCGACATGAATCGTGAAGCAGATATATTAAAGGCTGGAGCAGCACAGACTGAGATTACTCCTCCACTGGGTACGAGAATAGGTGTAGATCTCTTTCCTCATTATGCCCGCTTTATACATGACAAGTTGTACGCAAAGACCTTGCTTTTGTCGAAAGGCGATGTGATGATTGCCTTTGTGGTCGTGGATATTTGCATCATGCCCAGTGACCTGATGTTGGAGATCAAGCAATCAATTACAGGTGCATCAGGTATCCCTTTGAGGCGGATCATGCTATCCTGTACACATACCCATGGCGCCGGCGATGTTGCCGGTTTATTGGGCGGTGCGGTTGACATTGCCTATCGCAAGAGATTGCCGGCATGGATAGTCAGTTCCGTAGAAAAAGCGATGTCCAGACTTGAAACCGCAGCGATCGGTTATGGTGCCGTGTCTGTTCCTCAGCATGTGGTTTCTCGGAGGTATGTGATGAGGCCGGAGTGCAAAGCGCAGAATCCAGTTTCTGGATTGGTGGAACATGTGAAAATGAATCCGCTAGGAGAAGAGGACTTAATTTTGGAACGCTGTGGTCTTGTTGACCCAGAAGTCTGCTACTTAGCCATAAAGAACGATAAAGATGAACTTGTTTCAATCCTGGCCAACTACGGATTGCATTATGTGGGTGATTGGGATGTGGATACCATTACCGCGGATTACTATGGTGCTTTTGCTGAAAAGATTCAGTCGAGGCTACATACATCGACCCATTTTGTGGGAATTATGACCCATGGTACGGCAGGCAATGTCAATATTTGGGATTTCTTAGATCCGAATCGTTATCCGACAACTTCGCATGCCACGACAGAACTCATTGGCGAGGATTTGGCTATAGCAGTACTATTAGACATAGAAAAGGTGGTCTATTATGATCAAGTAGATTTAACGATGGAACATTCAGAGCTAGACTTGGCTGTGCGAAAACCTTCGAGGGAATCCCTTTCAAGATCCGAAAGACTACTTCGTAAAAACCGATTTGATGATCTCATACATGATGATCATGGCTTGGCTATGATCTATGCGCGTGAGCAACTCTTACTCAAAGAGTATCCGGATTTACACCAAACAGCCCTACAAGGGATTCGGATTGGAGATCTAAGAATTGGTGTGCTGGGGGGAGAGATATTTGCGGAAACGGGACTCTGGCTAAAAGAACAATTTCCTCAAAAGCAGTATTTCACCATTTGCTTAGCCAACACTTATGATGGTTATGTGCCTCCAGCTCATGAGCATGAGCGGGGTGGTTATGAAACATGGAGGGCGAGAAGCAGTTTCTTGGAAAAGCATGCCGAAGAAAAAATACGTCAAGAATTAGTAACCTTGTTGCAGAAATTGTAGCGAAAATAGCCTTGAAGAATATGCTTTGTGTAAGTGATCTATTTATTTATCCGATTAAGTCCTTGGCAGGTATATCCGTGCAGGCAGGAAAAGTTACCGAGCGAGGTTTTGAGTACGACCGCCGGTGGCTATTGGTTGATTCTAATAATAGTTTTTTGACACTTAGGAAGTATCCTTCCATGTCTCTTATCCAGCCATCACTCCAGGAGGATGGCATGACGATATCTACCAAAGCCAAAGATCAAGAGGATTTATTTGTGCCTTTTCTGGTAGATCAAGAGTTAGAAGAAGAAGTGACGATTTGGAATGCTACCTGTCTGGCGCAGGTTTATTCAGATAAGGTCAACCAGTGGTTTGGCACCGTAATCGGTACACCTTGCAAGCTGGTGTTTATGCCTGATCATTCCTGGCGGCCAGTAGATACTACATCTGGCTTTAAACCTAAAGGAAAATTCACCTCCTTTGCCGATGCTTATCCATTCATGATGATGAGCCGTGCTTCTCTAGCCGATATCGATCGCCGAACTAAATTACATATGAGTTTTGCCAGATTTCGTCCTAATATTGTTTTTCAGGGTGGCATCCCCTACCAAGAAGATGAGATGGAGCGATTTGAGATAAATGGAATCCAATTTACCGGATTGGAGAAGTGCGCCCGCTGCAATGTACCCAATGTAGATCCGGAGACCGCACAGATGGATCCAAATAAGGAAACGATAAAGACATTGGCCAGTTATCGCCTGGAGAATGGAAAAGTAAATCTAGGGATGAACCTTGTTCACGAGGGTGAGGGTACAATTAAGGTCGGTGATGAATTAAAGATTATACAATGATCCTCATCCACGCTACAATGACAGTTGCATTATGTTGAATGATCCTAAGATCACTAAGGCACGAGATGAGGGCCCAAAAGCTATCCAAGCCCTTATGGATTGTTAGACAATAAGTTCCCGATTTAGACGAAGTTACTTTGAATTTAGACCACCTGTTCTGAGCGGAGCCGAAGAAAGGCAGAAAGAATAAGCATAGCGGAGCTACGTGAATTTTTTATAACGCAGTAGAAATTCAAAAGAACCAGTATAAATGGGGAAGTTATTTTTTATCGATCCCTTCGTTTCAGAGTTTGTGAGCATTGCAGCATTTTCAAAGCTGGGACTAGAGATGGGATAGATCATTCTTTTTTCTTTCTAGCAGTATTTGAAAACTGCTTGATGTTGATTGCCAGAATGTGCTGCCTGTTAGGATTACTTTCAATGTTGGCGTGTGATCGTATTGAATCTTCGAATGCATCATCAACCTTGCAAGTTGGTTACGCTCGAGCTAACATCACTCCTCCAGAAGGCTGTCGGCTTTGCGGCACTTTTGAAGAAAAGATCAATAGGGGATTACATGATTCGCTGTATGTCAGGGCCATCGTCTTTCGTCAAGATTCGATAATGATGGCGATGGTGGGTTGCGATCTGGCCAAGGTGCATCCTACTATTGGAGAATGCTTAGGATGAGGAGTCAAACATTTAGGTTTTCCGAACAATCATATCCTAGTTCATGCCAGTGAGACACATAATGGTCCCGATTATTTTGCTGAGTTCCGTGCTGTTTTTCATCAGCGAGCCCTAAATACTTATCGCTATGATCCAGCCGAGCCAATAGATTATGATTCGCTATTGGTCGCTCAAATGGTGATGGCTGTGGAGTAGGCATACCATAATCTGGCATCGGCGGAGCTGCGATATGGACGGGGGCATTGTCATGACATTGCATTTAATCGTCGGTTCACAATGAAAGATGGTAAGGTAGGCTGGAATCCAGGTAAACTCAATCCCGATATTCTTGAACAACTAGGCCCTACTGACCCCAAGCTTCCCGCCCTTTCCATTTTCCAGCAGGGATCTGAGATTCCTTCGGCAATCCTGTCAAACTATGCTTTGCACTTAGCAATAATCGAACAAGAGTAAGCATATGGAGCCGATTATCTTTACTTTGTTGGCCAATGCATAGACTCCATTTATGAGCAAGATGTTTTTTCCTACTTTTTGCAAGCACCATGCTGTGAGGTAAACCATATTGATGTGTCCACTGCTAATGCTCAAACTGGATTTGAATATGCACAAGTCGTTGGTAGCAAATTAGGAATTCAGGCAAGCCAAATTGTTGAAGAAGCGGTAGATGTGTCTCCATGCCGAGGTGTTGCATCTGGATGGATCGATCTGGTTCTGCAGGAGTTTTCGGCAGTTGACATGGCAAATCAATGCCAAATATGGCACGATACAAGTCGTGAGGAATTTCCATTTTTATAGGTAGTGCACGCGGGGAAGGTGACAGGTATATATGATCGGCATCGTGGTAGTCCAGTACGGTCATTAATTCAAGTGTTACGACTTAGCAAAGAGACTGCCATTGTCGGTCTGCCAAGTGAGGTGTCGGTAGAACTGGTAATAGATCTTAAAGAGCGATCACCATTTTCCAATACGATGATCGTACAATTGTCCAACGATTGGTTTGGATATATTCCCAATCGTCGCATCTTTGATGATGGACACTATGAGGCTGTCGTTGCTAAAGTTGTACCGGGAGAAGGTGAACGTATGGTGGCATTTGCCTTAGATCTTTTGAATGACCTCTAATAGTTGTATTTGGCCATTTGCTTTTCGCCGCCGGTGCATAGTTTTCGAAGGTACCCTTACACGACAAAGCCCTTTATTTATTTGCAATTAAAAATTTTATAGAATATGGAAAAAATTAAAGTAGTACACCCCAATCGTGAAGAAGGTTTTGTGACAGGTGCTTATTCGGATGGTGTGATTTGCGATGGACTTTTATTCGTAAGTGGTCAGGCATCGGTTGATTTTGCTACCTCGAAATTTGTTCTGGGTACGATTGAGGAAGAAACGACAAGAACACTAGAAAATATCAAGGCGATCGTAGAAGCTGCCGGTGGTACCATGGACAATGTACTTAAGTGCAGTGCACACTTAGCTGATATAAATGATTTCGCAAGGTTCAATGCTGTTTACGACACCTTTTTTGAGGGGGTTAAACCTGCACGGACGACTGTACAATCAGGCCTGGCAGAGAATATCAAGGTAGAAATAGATGCCATCATTAAGCTACCCAATGGCTAATTGTGAGTAAGTTTCCAACGTACCAGATCAAGAATCGAGCAGGACTGGATTCTCCCGCTCTTTTGGTTTTCCCAAATATTGTGGAGGAAAACATACGGCAAGCCATCGAGTTGCTCGGGTCTGCTGATAAGCTTAGACCGCACGTCAAAACAGTGAAATCCATCGAACCGATTCAAATGGCAATG
The DNA here is from genome assembly GCA_013001595.1 of Saprospiraceae bacterium. Taxonomy (GTDB): domain Bacteria; phylum Bacteroidota; class Bacteroidia; order Chitinophagales; family Saprospiraceae; genus JABDMH01. The sequence goes on from JABDMH010000079.1 coordinate 7,710, forward strand.
GCAGCCGGCATTAATCAATTTAAGTGCAGTACCATTGCCGAAGCAGAGTTGGTCGCACTTGCAGGTGCACCAGATGTGCTATTGTGCTATCAGCTCTCTCATCCTCGGGGCTTGCGCCTGCGATCCCTGCGTGAGCTATATCCAGCTACAACATTCTCTTGTCTAGTGGATAATAAGCTGAGTGCTGCATTGACATCCGAGCTATTTGCTGATGATCCGATTGATGTCATGATTGATGTAAACTGCGGTATGGGTCGTACAGGTATAAGGGCCGAAGATGTGTCCTTACTTTACTCGGATATTAGAGATCTACCAGGCATCAGGATCGTAGGTTTACATGCTTATGACGGACATATTCATGACCAAGATCTAGAAGAACGCAAGGACAAAGCAGCTGCTGTGACAGACCTAGTTAGTCGTGTGAGAAAGCAAATAGATGATCAATCGTTGCTTCTTGTCATTGGAGGTTCTCCGACCTTTCATCTCTATGCGGATCTCGAAAATGTGCATTGCAGCCCCGGCACTTTTTTCCTATGGGATGCCGGATATGGCGCTCAATATCCAGATCTGCCTTTTGTTCCTGCTGCCCTAGTGTTAACCAGAGTGTTGTCTATTGTGGACGAGCATATCTTGTGCTTAGATATGGGTAGCAAGGCTGTGGCTCCAGATCCTCCATTGCCACGGGCTGTCTTTCCTGAAGTATCCGGTGTACAAGTAGAGGGACATTATGAGGAACATATGATTGTGAGGGTAGACCAAACCTCCAAGTATCGTGTAGGAGATGCTTGGCTGGCTGTGCCTATCCACATATGCCCTACGGTCAATTTATATCAACACTTTGTAACCATTGAAGATGGAGTGTCCTCAGGCAGTTGGAAAATTATTGCAAGGGACCGGATTATTTCTGTGTAGGTTTTTGATCAGACGAACATGGATTTCAATGCAATGTGCTGCTGATAAGCTTTTTCAAGTAAAAAAAAAGTTATGAACAATGGGTAACAAAGGTGTAGAAGTGGTTGGCGTAATAGGATTAGGGTTTATGGGGTGTAGCATAGTGGCGGCACTACTACTTAAAGACCAGCAGGTTGTAGCAGTGGCCCCGTTGTCCACAGACCTTAAGGAAGGGCCGGGTGAAATAGAGCAGGCATTGCTACAGTGCCTTAATAATGGCTTCACCGATCAAGACCCGAAAGTCTTAATGGAGAATCTTGAGATTACAGAAGACTATTCGGCATTAGCCCCATGTACGATAGTGATCGAGACCGTTATTGAGGACCTTGCTATAAAGAAGTCCGTTTTAGAAAAGGTCGAAAGTGTCGTAGCTGATGATGCCATTATCACTAGCAATACATCTGCCATACCGATCAGTACATTGCAAAAGTTCCTTCATAAACCACATCGCTTTTATGGTATGCATTGGGCTGAACCCGCTTATGCATCTAGATTTCTAGAGCTCATCTCTGGAAGTGAGAGCAGTTCACTGCTGGTTGAAAAACTCCGTAGGGTTACCGTAGCTTGGGGTAAAGAACCTACCATCGTGCGTAAAGATATTCGTGGTTTTATCACCAATCGGATTATGTATGCCATGTATCGGGAAGCATTTTATTTGGTAGAAAATGGATATGCCACCATCGAAGACGTGGACAGTGCCTGTAAAAATGATGGGGGCACCTGGATGAGTTTCTGTGGCTTATTTCGGTACATGGATTTGACAGGGTTACAGGCCTATCATACCGTAATGAAAGATTTGTTTCCCACATTAAGCAATGAAACAAAAGTTCCAAAGTTGATAAGCCGCATAGCAGAACAGGGGGGGAATGGCACTTCCAATGGAAGAGGTTTTTATACCTATACTCCCGATGAAGCTCGTGAATGGGACGAAGCCTTTCGTAATTTCTCTCTCGAATTGTATAAACTGACTGAGCAATACATTGACTTAGGTAAAGTTCAAAAAGATAATAATGAAAGAAGCTAAATTGATCATAGATGTGCATTTGGATCTGGCAACCAATGCGATGACTCTGAATAGAGACCTCACCCAATCTGTGCAGCACATTAGGGATAAAGAGAAGAAATTAGGGTGGGATGATTTCCAGGATCGGGGAAATGGCACAGTGGCACTGCCAGAGTTGCGATCCGGTAGGGTGGGACTGGTCTTTGCGACGATGATCTCTCGCTATTCCGAGCATGGTTCTCCACTCGCCACTATGAGTCTACCAGGATGGCATTCTCCAGATCAAGCCTACGCCTATGCACAATGTCAACTGGCCTGGTATAGACAAATGGAAGAAGCCGGTGAAATGGTACAGATCAGCGATGTTGAGTCGTTAGTTAGTCACACACAGCAATGGCTTAAAGCGGATTCGGTCGAAAATCTTCCGGTTGGATACATACTTGCGCTCGAAGGAGCGGATTCTTTAGTCACACCGGAATATATCCATCGATATCATGCCCAGGGCTTACGGTCGATCGGTATATCTCACTATGGTCCAGGTAGATACGCTGCCGGTACCCATTCGGATGGAAGTGGACTGACATCACTTGGCTTTGAATTACTGAGGGAGATGAATCAGTTGAATATCCTGTTGGATCTGACGCACCTAACGGACAAAGGATTTTATCAAGCCATAGAAACTTTCTCCGGTCCTGTAATTGCCAGCCACCAAAATTGTCGAGCCCTCATCCCTGGTGAACGACAATTTGCAGATGATCAACTGAAGGTCATCATTGAACGTCAGGGGGTTATTGGGGGGGCACTTGATGCTTGGATGCTGTTTCCTGACTATAAGATGAAACAGGATAGCCCAAGAGGATTGGGTATAAATTTGGACAAACTGGTGGACCATTTCGACTACATATGTCAATTGGCTGGCAATTGTAACCATATCGGAATTGGGAGTGATTTGGATGGACTATTTGGAACGGAGCAGTCGCCCTATGACCTGGATACAATTGCAGACCTACAGAAGTTTGTAGGATTGCTGCAAAAGAGGGGCTACACTGAAGCACACATGGAACAAATCTTCTACAAGAATTGGATAAACCTACTTGAAGATTCCATCTAGATCAGCACCGAAGTTGGCTCTAGAGCTCCTGTATATGCATGTGATGTTTGACAAAAACCAACAAAGTTGGAACTATAAGTCGCTGATAATGGTTTAGTTAGCAACAGGGGAAACTCTTTGCAGGTATGACACTAGGTAATTCAGGTGATTTTTTGTATCATCCGCGTTTTGCTGCCGTTTTGGAGTGAGTATACTATTGCCCCTACAAGGCTGTCCGGCACACTGATTGGCGTGCAGTTGAATTTAGAAATTTATAATATTTAATTTATTAAAACAGTATATGCTAATAATTGATGTAAAAGATTCAGAATCCATTGATCGGGCCCTAAAAAGATACAAAAGAAAGCATCGGAGGATAGGTTTGATGAAAGAACTTAGAAATCGAAAATTTTTCACGAAGAAGTCCGTACAGCGTCGGAATGAAATTTTAGATGCCGCGTACCGACAAGAGAAATATGGATCTAACTAAACACTAAATTTTATATTCACTATAATTCATAGTCATGCCTAGAAAAAGCACAAAGAAATTTGATTTTGCCAAGGGTGTATATTATTTTAATATTAAGAAGGGATACAATTCTAATATAACAATAAAGCGAAAGGAGAAGCAAAAGGCAATTGATGCCTTTGCATCATATTTAAAATCTTACAAAGAGCAATGTGAGTGGTTGGGTAAATGGGATGGCAAGAAGTTTACTGAAGATAACTTTGATAAATTAGTCGGCCAGTCCTCAGCTGCATAAATCATATTACAATCACTTAATAGTGCACGCCGCCACTAGGGTGTGTTTCTTGATCCCGAATGCTACTCAATTTACCAGAATCTTGTAGCGGTTTAACCGTCCAGCTCTTGGGTATGAGAAATATAGAATTTGATTCTAGGGCTGCAGCCTATTTTTATAAGACAAGAAAATGTTTCAATCGGTAATCGGTAAAATCCGTGATTTTTTTACACCGTCGAGACCAGCCATAAGACGTACCAGTCAATCAGGTAAAGTAGGGTCTCAGGCTTATGAAGGTGTGATCATCTACTTCAACCATCGCAAGGGCTATGGTTTCGTTAAGTCACCACATGAAGAAGACAGGATCTTTTTGCATGTATCCCAATTGAAAGGTAAGGCATCGAAAGGGAAGAAGGTGAAGTTTGACATAGAAAAATCCAGCGAAGGTATTCGGGCCATCAATGCAGAAATTTTGGCCTAGCTATCAACTTGTGCACTGGTTGAGTGGCACTGTTCAAATACTACCAAAGCTGATGTTTCAGGTGTTTATTTTTTGAAATATCAGAATTCCCCATGTCAATTGTTCTTTGTCGACGGCATCAATGGTGTCCTGGCATATTTCTGAAACAAACTTCTGATCGGCAGAAGTCACTTTTTTCTTAGTAGTACCTAACGCATTTAGGACCGCGAGGGCATGATTTTTCAATTCCTCGGGCATTTCTCGAATGTATGCAGTGTATAAGTTGTTCGTTCTCGCCAATCTTTTATAGGTCGCCAAAGTAGCCAACTCAATTAGACCTTGCTTTTCCAATAGAAAGGCATTATTTTCCTCCGCGTTGTCGGTTTTCATGATTTCAGTCAACACCAGTCGACCCTCCGGTTTGAGGGCTCTTGTAATCTGACGAAAGACATGCTCTTTTTCCGCTGAATGAAGCAAACTTTCTTGCGCCAAGACAAAGTCATAATTGGCATTTTCGAATAGCATATCTTGAAAATCCCCTTCCAAGATTTTGATGGACTGTTCGTATATTTCTTCTGCACTATTTAATTTGGTGTGCAACTTATTCTCAACCTTTGAGATGTTTACACAATCGACTTTGGAGCCATATTGATCCACGATAAATCTTGCTCCTGCTCCTTTTCCCGCTCCCAATTCTAAGAATTTGGTGCTTTTATTGACCTTAGGTAATAATTTCAACATCTTTGCCAAGATGGCCTTGGAAGCATCGTCTACGGAGAGCTCTTCATCACCATATAATCCGATGTGAAGAAAATGTGTTTCTAATACCGATTCGAGAAAGGATTGAACCTTTTTCTGATCATAAAAGGCAGCGATTTTTTTCAATCTCTGATCATCCATACTTTAAAACTTTGGCAAGCATTACTACATACGACTGGAAGCAAGAAGGCCGAAGAGAAAGGCATCCCACCTAGTATACGAGTCACTTGTTATTTGGCCCTAAATGTACGCCATTCACATTAATTTCCCCAAGGCCTGTTTCTGAGCAGTCATCATCGGTCACTACCGGCATTGAGGCAAGTAGTAACATCTGGCTCCTACAGATGCTATAAATGGTTTATTTTGTACATGGTCAATGCAAATGTCATGGTGAGGAGATGTAACCTGCTTTTTTTTATGCTTCTGATGGTTGAAATCGTATTTGCGCAGCAAACCCCCTTTAATAGAGGGGTCAATCTTACAGAATGGTTTCAGGTAGGGAGTCCTGGAGCGATTCATTTTTCACGCTATGATCAGAAAGACTTTGAGCAGATCAAACAACTTGGATGTGATGTAGTCCGTCTTCCAATCAATCTGCATGCTATGACCTCAGGTGCTCCTGACCATGTCCTCGATCCACTATTCACCAGATTCTTGGATCAAGCAATATCATGGGCAGAAGACCTTGAGCTGTACCTCATCTTGGATAATCATTCGTTTGATCCAAACGTAAGTACCGACCCATCAATAGAAAATACGCTAGTGCCAGTTTGGACGAATATGGCAGCGAGGTACAGTGACCGTTCTGAATTTCTACTATATGAAGTATTGAACGAACCACACGGCATTTCGGATGCGGTTTGGAATGCCATCCAGGCAAATGTCATCAAGGGCATTCGTTCTGTGGATGAAAAACACACCATTGTGGTCGGAGGTCCACAATTTAACAGTTACCTAAATCTTCAAGCAATACCTGATTTTGGAGATAACAACCTTATCTATACCTTTCATTTTTACGACCCATTTATTTTCACACATCAAGGAGCAACCTGGGTCTCGCCAGCGATCGATTTAGTCGACGTTCCCTTTCCTTACGATGCCTCTTCTATGCCCCCGTTGCCGAGTTCCCTCAATAATTCGTGGGTGGCTTTTTCATATGCCAATTACTTCAACGAAGGGACCGAAGAGCGAGTAAAGGCATTGATTGATGTGGCAGTGCGCTTTCGTAATGAGCGAAATGTGCCTGTGTACTGCGGCGAATTTGGGGTCTTTCAGCCCAATAGTGCGGAACCGGATCGTGTAGCATATTACGAGTTGGTGCGCTCTCACCTGGAAGAAAATGGCATTAGCTGGACCATTTGGGATTACCATGGCGGCTTCGGAGTCTTCCGTGAAGATGGAAATGGTCTCTTTGAGCACGACCTCAATGTCGAATTATTGGAAGCGTTGGATCTAAACATTCCGGAACAGACAGAATTCGAGATGAAACCCGTAAGCGAAGGATTTCCCATATATAGGGATCTTATCGAATCTCAAATATTTGATATTGGCTTTGGTGGACGTACAAATTATTACGTAGACGAAAATCCCAATTATGGTGAGTACAACCTGTCTTGGTCTGAGGTAGATCAGTATAATACCCTGGGATTTGATTTTCTGCCAAATAAGGATATGAGCCAACTGGTGGTAGATGGTTATGCACTAGATCTATTTGTGAAAAGTGAGGAATCAGATTTGATGTTTGATGTGAGGTTTGTGGATACTAATTTGGAGGGAGAAGACTTGCCCTGGCGAATGCGGTATACCATCGGCCCTGATCAGGTGAGTTGGGACGGCACTTGGCAGCATCTCTTCATTCCTTTATCAGACTTCACCGAACATGGGGCATGGGACAATGAGTGGTTTGAACCCCAAGGTCTCTTTGATTGGAGATCCATAGATAGATTTGAGGTGTCTACTGAATTTGGTGCTATTGAAAGTAATGACCTCCAACTAGATCAGATTGTGGTAACCAATTTAGATACGGCCCAAGTTCAACTTTCCACGGCAAATTTTTCCAACACTCAAGCATTCACTTTTGACATAGTACCTAACCCCGTCGAAGATCTCGTTTATGTTAGATCTACCATTACAAATACCCTTGAACTCCAGTTCTATGATGCCGTGGGAAAGTTGATGCACGTTGCTTCCATCAATAGTAACGATTCGTCATTGTCTCTATCTGCACTACCGCCAGGTCTCTATCTGGTCCACGCCATCAATGGTGGCAGTGTTGTCACCAAGAAGATCATTAAGCGGTAGTTGCATTATTCGTGCTTACCGAGCGATTTGTCACGAATGTTTGTGCCTGGGATCAATGGCTTTCGCAATAGGAAAGTGCAGTAGGACTACGTGCTGAATGTTCGCCATGTGAAAGCCGTACCAATGCAGACTCTAACAAGAATAGACTTTGATAATAGTAGAATAGTCGATACCTTTCCTATGCTTTTCGCCACAACTTCACCGAATAGAAATACATGAAAAAGGTCGTTCTCACTCTTCTTACATGCCTGGGATTGCCGATCCTACTTGCGGCTCAATCAGAATCTGCTGGACTTGATGATCAAATCAACGAGTTCTTTGGCCGGATCACTGGACCTATTGTCCAGTTCGTGTTCAGCGCTGTGCCCATTGCTGGTGTTGGTGTTCCGGTCGTCTTGATCATCTTGGTCTTGGGAGCGTTGTACTTCACGTTCTACTTTGGATTTGTCAATTTCAGGAATTTTGGAACGGCTGTAAATGTGGTGAGGGGCAAGTATGATGACTTAGAGATTCCACCGCCTGAGGTGTCCAATACCGTGTCGACTGTGGATGGAGATAATCCGGATACGATAAAAGTGGAGGGGCACCATGGAGAGGTCAGTCATTTTCAAGCTTTGACCGCAGCACTCTCAGCAACTGTTGGACTCGGCAACATTGCAGGCGTCGCCATAGCCATTTCTTTAGGCGGACCCGGCGCCACTTTTTGGTTAATTATTGCTGGACTTATTGGAATGGCATCGAAATTCACAGAGTGTACATTGGGTGTTAAATATCGAGAGATCAACGAAGATGGAACTGTGTTTGGTGGCCCTATGTACTATCTAAGTAAGGGGTTTGCGGAACGCGGATGGGCTGGAGTTGGTAAAGGTTTTGCCATCTTCTTTGCCATAATGTGTATCGGAGGCTCCTTTGGAGGTGGAAATATGTTTCAAGCCAATCAGTCTTTTGCCATAATAGAGCAGATTACGGGAGGAGAAAGTAGCTTCGTACACGGCTATGGTTGGCTGTTTGGCTTGATCATGGCTGTTCTAGTTGCTGTCGTCATTATTGGAGGCATTAAGAGTATAGCAAGAGTTACCGATAAGATAGTACCGTTTATGGTAGTCGTTTATGTATTGGCTGCCTTATTCATCATATTTAGTAATCTTGGTACAGTACCTGAGGCATTCTCCCAAATATTTACCGGAGCGTTTTCGGGTGAAGCCATCACAGGAGGTGCAATTGGGGTGTTGATTCAAGGTTTCCGTAGGGCAGCATTTTCCAATGAAGCAGGTATTGGCAGCGCTTCGATAGCCCATTCGGCTGTAAAGACCAACTACCCAGCTAGTGAAGGTTTAGTTGCGTTGTTAGAACCTTTTATTGACACCGTAGTGGTCTGCACAATGACTGCCTTGGTAGTGATCATCGGCAATATGGACGGCAGCATCATGATTTATGGCCAAGAAGCAGAAGGGGTCACTGCAACACTGAACGCTTTTACCAAAGTGATTCCGTGGTTCAATATTATCCTCGCTTTGGCAGTTACGTTGTTTGCCTTTTCAACCATGATCTCTTGGTCTTATTATGGCTATCAAGCATGGGCCTTTTTGTTGGGTCGAGACCAGAGGACTGAATACATTTACAAGTCCATCTTTTGTTTGTTTGTGATCATTGGGGCTGCATCTTCGCTACAGTCTGTGTTTGACTTTTCTGATGCCATGATTTTTGCCATGTTGTTCCCCAATATGATTGGGCTAGTTATCCTAGCACCAAAAGTGAAAGAGGAATTGGCAAAATACTTGACAGCCATCAAGTCCCAAAGTGGAAATTGAAAAAGGAACGTACAGTCGGATTCGACTCCAAGGAACTTTTTACCGGAATCGCTCGTTCTGATATTGATTACGCGACCATAAAGAGAATCGACGAGAAGGGATAATTGTGGGCCTCGACTAAGGCCTTCACAGCATTTTGTCTTGTACCAACGTTAAGACCATATGGAGAATTTGGCTGTTTCAAGGTCATTTTCGCAGCATTTTTCATCTCCGACATAATAAAGTGTGATGAAAGGGCATTGTATGATAAGCTTTGGTTTACCCTAAATTGAAACTTTTTGAGTTAGTGGGTGTTTTCATAAGCATCTGTAAAGGTGAACATGTTTAAGAGTTTGCTTTGTCGTTATTGAACGAGACCTTCTGAACTGGTGATTTTATTAGAAGGATTTTTAAACTGAAAAATTTATATGCGCGCACTTAAGATAACAACGACCATCACACCTAGAGATCAAAAGTCTCTAGATCAGTACCTGAATGATATCTCAAAATACGACGTACTGACCCCTGAAGAGGAAGTACGCTTGTTTGAGACATTTCATGCTGGAGATGAAGATGCCTTTGTTAAGATTGTTTTCCATAATCTGAGGTTTGTGGTATCAGTAGCTAAAAAATATCAGCATTTGGGGCTTAGTTTAGGAGACCTAATTAATGAAGGAAACGTGGGGCTGATTAAGGCAGCTCACCGGTTTGATGTGAGCAAAGGATTCAAATTTATATCATATGCGGTATGGTGGATCAGACAATCCATCCTGCAAGCCATTAATGACAAAGGCCGAAAAATTAGGATTCCACTTAATTTGAATGCGGTGCAGACCAAGGTGCAGAAGAAAATTGATGAAATTGTGCAGCATGAGGAGAGGCATCCCTCAATCGAAGAGTTGGCCGATGCGCTGGACCTGAAAGAAGAAGTTGTACAACGAAGTCTCGACCACTACCGAAAATGTCGGTCATTGGATGCTCCCGTCACCGATGATGGAGAGGTTTCTATGGTGGAATTGTTGCAGGACGATTCTATGCAGTCACCAGACTACAATTTGTCTGAGGAAGAGTCTCGCAAGTTACAAGTAAAAGAGTTACTTGATAGTCTTCCAGAACGTCAGGCAGTCGTAATAAGTCTTTATTTTGGACTTGGTGGATCTGAAGCCATGACATTGGAAAGTATTGGAGATCATCTCGGGATGACCAGAGAAAGAGTCCGCCAAATTAGAGATAAGGGATTGCGTAAGATGCGTGGCAGAGCTAAGCGTTCAGAAGGACTCTTCTCAAGCAACTGAGAAAATCTAAGCCTTATACCATAAGAAATATGAGTCTATCGCACAAGCGGTAGGCTCTTTCTTTTTGTAGCAGTCAGGGATTTTCCCATCTTAGCTCTTATGGAAGAACCAATCTACGATGTCGTTATTAGTCAAACGGTCGCCATCCTCATCGATGGCAATAACATTGAGTTGGGATTAAAGACATTGGTGGGAGATAAGAATGCATTAATAGACTTCGATTCCTTGATCCCCAAATTGCTGGATGGGCGAGGATTGAAACGACTTATTTATTTCAGAGAAGGCACTCATATATCCAGTCGCCTTGCCGAAAGACTACTTACTAAATTCCACGGCTCTGTTGTGCCTTGTTATAAATCGGCAGACATCCCCCTTACTATTAGAGCTACTCAGATCGCAACGAAGGTGGATACCATCATCATCATGTCTGGAGACTCAGACTATGTCGAACTGGTGAGGCATCTGAAGGGCGAGGGAGTCCGAGTAGAAGTAGCGGCAATAGAGGCATCTACCGCTCAAATATTAATTGATGAGGTCGAGCATTTTACACCAATCACTGAAGAAGATTGTTACATTCTCAAGCCCACCCGAAAAGTCAGGAAATCAAAGAAACGAGGTAAAGTTAAATGATTGCTAATGTTATGTAGCGTGCATCGGACCATCCTTTGTAATTAAAGCACTCCCGCTAGATCCTTACTAGAATTCTATCAATTCCCTATTTTGCGTCGGCATTGATGTATTTGCCTTTCAAAAGTTAGCCAAACACAAAACGAAAATGGGATTTGCTACGATTGACTATATCATATTCTTTCTCTATGCTGTTGTGATTGTAAGCATTGCCTTCTGGGTGACGAGAAAGAGTGATAAGACTTCTGAAGATTATTTTTTGGCAGGTAAGAGCTTACCTTGGTGGGCCATTGGAGCTTCACTGATTGCCGCCAACATATCGGCTGAGCAGTTCATTGGCATGTCCGGATCTGGATTTGCGATTGGTTTGGCAATAGCATCTTACGAGTGGATGGCAGCGTTGACCCTACTCATTGTAGGTAAGTTTTTCTTGCCCATTTTCATTGAAAAGCAATTGTATACCATCCCAGAATTCATTGAGAAAAGATATAACGAAAACCTCAAAACCATACTTGCCGTTTTTTGGATTGGACTCTATGTCTTTGTAAACCTTACTTCGGTTTTGTACTTGGGTGCTACAGCATTGGATACAATCATGGGTGGAGGTTCGGGCTCCCTCATGGTTTTTATCATCGGCCTAGCCGCTTTTGCTGCCCTTTATTCCTTATGGGGAGGTTTGGCTGCGGTGGCTTGGACAGATGTGATTCAAGTTGTTTTGCTCATAGCTGGAGGTTTGGTTACTACGTACATTGCATTGACCCATGTCAGTCCGGATGGTGGCATTGTGGGCGGTTTTCGTAAGATCTATGAAGCTGTCCCAGAAAAATTTTCCATGATACTATCAGAGGGAGAGATCATTACACCCAATGGTAAAGATGCCTATTTGGACCTGCCGGGACTTGCCGTAATATTCGGTGGTTTATGGGTGGCCAATATTTACTATTGGGGTTTTAATCAGTATATAATTCAGCGCACCTTGGCCGCTAAAAATTTGGGAGAAGCCCAAAAGGGAATTGCCTTCGCCGCCTTTCTTAAATTACTTATTCCGTTAATTGTAGTAGTTCCCGGTATTGTCGCATATGTGATGAATGCGGATGCCCAGGGTGCAATATCTGCAGCAAGTCTTGATCCAAGTTTTCTGGGAGTGGAAGGAAATATTATAAATGATAATGCTGCTCCATGGCTGATTAGCAATTTCATTCCGACTGGTCTAAAAGGCCTGGTCTTGGCGGCTCTGGCAGCAGCGATTGTATCTTCACTTGCCTCCATGCTAAATTCCACAGCTACCATCTTTACGATGGATATATATCAGCCCTACATGAATCCTAAGGCTACTGAAGGTCAACTAGTCAATGTAGGTCGAATCACGGCAGGTTTGGCCTTGATTGTAGCTGTCAGTATAGCACCCCAACTGGCAGATCTGGGTCAAGTATTTCAATACATTCAAGAATACACGGGTATTGTGAGTCCAGGTATCCTGGCGGTCTTCATTTTAGGTTTGTTCTGGAAGCGCACCACCAATCGCGCAGCCATCTGGGGAGCAATCGTATCCATACCTATAGCCTTGTACTTTAAAGTAGCCCCTAAAGGTTGGGCTGAGGATGACTTGTTCATCGACATTCCTTTTATGGATCAGATGTTCTGGACATGTATCCTAACGATGATCATCATGGTTGTGATTAGCCTTTCTGGATCAGATGGAAAGGACCATGCGAAGGGCATTACTTTATCGAGGGCATTATTTAAGACCGACAAGGTATTTAATGTAGCTGCCACGGTTATTATTGCAGTGCTTGTCCTATTGTATTATCTATTCTGGTAGAAATCTATTTTAGATTTATCGGTTATGAGAATAAGGTCGGAACATTATATAAAACGTTGGAATTTTGAAACAGAGCTTAAAACCCAATGGATACAATTCTGTCTCAATATATTTTATAGTGGACGGAGCAAAAAAACTTATCGACCTTTTACTTGAAATCTTTGATGCGGAGGAATTGAGGAAGTATGACATGCCAGACGGCACAATCATTCACACTGAAACTAAAATTGACGATTCAGTACTTATGTTTGGAAGTTCATCGGACCAATTCCCTCCCAATAAAATTTTTGACCCACATTTACGTTCCGAACGTTAACAGCATTTTTTAAAAAGCCATTGATTTAGGATGTGAACCTTTCGAAAACCAGTGGTGTAGGAAGGCGACCCAGACCGTAGAGGGAGTTTTAAGGACTTTACAGGAAATGTGTGGTCAATTGGAACTCAATTGGCCATAGAAAAATAACGAACCGACAACATGCTTATGCAATTGCTTGTTCACTCCCAGTTCTGAAATCCGCAAGGATTTATGCACTTGCTGTGCACTTGAAAACTTTTGTGCTGACCCACTAAGCTTCATAACCGTGACTATAACCTTTCTGAGCTACTGCACAAAGTGCTATTGTAATGACCTTAAGACTCCAGGTAGCTCAGCTACGCTAAACACATCATAGATGAATTACCAGAAAAACCGCTCAGCACTTGCTTGCTCCATCAGCAGTCTTGACCTCATGCATTTCCAGATCTATGCCGAATCTATCCCGATAAGCACGTTCCACCGTTTCTACAAATGCGGATGCAACGGAATTATGAATCAAATTAATCGTACAACCACCAAAACCTCCTCCCATCATACGTGCGCCGAGCACCTTGTTGTGCTTGCTGGCCTCGTTCACCAGAAAATCCAGTTCAGGACAGCTTACTTCATAATCTTCCGACAAGCTGCGATGTGAAGCAAACATGAGGGAACCTAATTTTTCCAGATCACCATTCTGTAAAGCTTCCTTAGCCGCTATCACACGACTATTTTCATCTATCACGTGTCGACATCGTTGGTAAATTTCTTCACCTAGGGCTTGATGGCTTTGTGCCAACATCTCCTTGTTCACATCTCTCAAGGAAGAGATTTGTGGAAACGATCTCTGCAAAATTTTTACACCTTGTTCACACGATGCACGTCGATCGTTGTATGCAGAAGAGGCCAACTCATGCTGGATCTTAGTATTGAGAAGAATCAGTTGTACATTGCCCAAATCTAAGGGAACGTACTCAAAATCCAGCGACCTGCAATCTAGCAGCATGGCGTGATCGGTTTTACCCATCATGCTTGAGAATTGGTCCATGATGCCACATTTCATACCCACAAAATGATGCTCAGCCTTCTGACAGGCCTTGGCGATCTGCCAGCGGTCCAATCTCAAGTCAAAAAAATCGTTGAGGCCAAAGGCCAGGCCACATTCTAAGGCAGCAGAAGAACTCACTCCCGAACCTAAAGGCACATTTCCAGAAAAATGTATCTGACATCCCTTGATGGCATTTGGCACCAGAACTTGTAATTCATGTACCACCCCCATTACATAGTTCTGCCAGCCGGAGTTGAGCGGTACAAGGTGCTTTAAGGCAAACGTGTGCACCTCATTTAGGTCCTGTGCATGAACAATGCATGTATCTGATTGATTTTCTGCAATGGTAAAGACCATCTCTTTATCGATGGCAGCGGGCAGCACAAATCCCTCATTATAATCTGTGTGCTCTCCGATCAAATTGATCCTGCCAGGAGCACGATATCTTTTGCTCATATCTTGATTTTAGGTCATCTTAGCAAGATAGGGATATTGTTTTTTGAAATACTGACTGGGATGGTCAAGATTGGTGTGGTCGGAATAGGTAACGTTGATTATATTTAGAGCAAATAGCCCAAAAAGAGCGAGGCACTCAAGACAGTATGATGGGAAGAGGAAGTTGGTGGATACGTGTGTTGGCCACGTTAGGTTTAGCCTGGCTGCCATGGCTAGAATCGGAATTTTTTCGACATGAGCTTTTTAATTTTGTAGGACGTTTTCACCCGCTCGTGCTGCATTTTCCCATAGTGATTATCGGCTTGGCAACGCTATTTGAAAGTCTATTTGGCCGCTATAAGGATAATCGCGTACGTCAGATTGTTTCGATCACCTTTCGCCTGGGTTTAATTACGGCCTTGATTTCTGTCGCTGCAGGCTATCTGCTGTATATTAATGGCGACTATGCCGGACGATCTATGCGCCTCCATTTTATCGGCGGATGTGCGCTAGCCATTGTTTTGATCTGGGCAGATTTCTATCGTTCGCGTTATCTACGGGAGCGTCAGATAAAATATCGGACATGGTTTAGATCACTTCTTTATAGTGCGCTAATACTTGTCGTTTTTACGGGACATCACGGTGGCTCAGTCACTCATGGGGCAGATTTTGTGACTAAACCACTTGCAGAATTTGCTGCTCGAAAGGACCTTGCCAATACTAAAGCATTAAAGAACCCCGCCTCGATGCTCTTGTTTAAAGACATGATTCTTCCCGCTTTTCAAGATAAATGCATTAGCTGCCACAACGAACAGAAGACCAAGGGAGGACTAGATATGAGCAGTTACGATCAATTATTGAAAGGGGGAAAGAGTGGAGATCCCATGCTGGTCTCTGGAGAGCCGGATGAAAGTGTACTCTATCAGCGAATCACCCTGCCTGCTGATCACGATGACTACATGCCCCCAGAGGGGAAGTCACCGTTGAGTGAAGTCGTGGTAGAACTTATTCGTTGGTGGATCGAGGAAGGTGGAACAGCCGCTGATACCTTGGGTGAAGGACATCCTGATATGGCTTGGCAGCAGCAGATCGAAGACTATATTCCTTCCCTGGCAATGCAACAATACTTAGCTTCTGAAGCTCGAGCAGCACGTCTAAAAATTGCACCAAAACTACGTAGACTTTGTTTCGATTTAGGGCTTGATGTGGAGCCAGATTTGAAGTCTGATTCGGCCTATTTTGTGTTATCAATGCGCATCCCTCCTCGAATTATCACGGATGAAACGTTGTCGAAAGTAATGTCTTATCGAGATGTGTTTTCTAGAGTATCCCTGGTTTCTGCAGACATTACAGATGAGGGGCTTTATTATTTGGGAAGAATGAATAACCTGAAGGAATTGATTCTGATCAAGAGTTGCATCACGGGCAGTGGCTTGGCTTATCTCAAAGGCTTATCCAAATTGGAACTCCTGAATTTATCGCATACGGACCTAACCAATGAGCATATTTTGCAGATCATGTCTCTACCCTCACTAAAGAATGTATATCTATTTAATGCGGAAGTTGACGAAAATGTGAGGGCCGCTATAGATCAAAGTCTGGATCAAACTAAAGTCACCTTCGAAGAAGGACCATATTATTGAGCCGTGGGGAGGTGAGATGTATAGTTTGTGGAAGGTGCTCTTAATCAACTTCTCAGGCCCTACTTCTTAGTGTAAAACAAGTTTTGTGCATTAGGCATGATAGGCCCAACTACCCAACAACTTGACTGCCAAACAGTAAATATTGGAAACCTTGTCTAAAACGTCTTAAATCAGTAACTTACGGCTGGCGGAAAATTTTTCTTGGTGAATCTATCTTTACTTAAATTTCTAGGTGTAGCATGTTGCCTTCTCGGCCTGAACCTTGTCGAAGTTTCTGCAGATGAAAAGGAAGATAGAAGGTTTCGAAATAATATCAGGAGTGTACTTCGTAAGCATTGCACTTCTTGTCATAATGAAGCTGAAAAAAAGGGGGGCGTAAATCTAGATGTTTTTGATTTTGTGGTACATGTTGTACGACGAGGTGATCTTTTTCAAAAGGTCATTGAAACCGTGGAAATGGGAGCCATGCCTCCCAGCAATCGTCGAGCAATGTCCACGCAAGATCGGGATAGCCTTGTGCTAGGGTTACGAAGAATCTTGAACAATGCCCTGCTGGAGCCTGATCCTGGCGAAGCCATAATGCGAAGATTGAGTCATCGAGAATATCAGTATACCATTAAAGATCTGGTTGGCATAGACTTCGATGCACGCTCGTTTTTCCCTTCTGAGGGATCAGGTGGCGAAGGTTTTGATAATCAATCTCGTGTTCTTTATGTAACCCCACTCATGATGGAACGCTATTACGCTGCAGCCGACTCTATTATGAGGAAACTCAAGAAGGACAATTCAAGTTGGAATATGTTGGTGTCGGAGCCTTATAAACCTAGTATCTTTCGCAAGGCTGTAGCATGGATCGGTGGAGTATTTGGAGTGAGCAATATGAAGTGGCGCGCTCCAGTAGAAGCAGCCGAAAAAGTATTACTACCATTTGCTCAGAAAGCCTACCGTCGTTTTCTATCTGCAGATGAGGAAGCAAAACTTCTGGGGTTTTTTAGTGAAGTATACTTTGCAGACTGGCATGCTGAAAATGCATATGAATCTTCCCTTACCACCGTTTTGAAGAGAATTCTTGTTTCACCCCATTTTCTCTTTCGCTATGAGGCCAATCTTCCAACCGTCCGGCCCTACCCGGTCAGTAATTTCGAATTGGCCACCCGATTGTCCTATTTGCTGTGGTCCTCTATGCCAGACGACACGCTCATGCAGGTCGCTTATCGAGAAGATTTACACGATTCCGTCATTCTGCAACGTGAGGTAGATCGAATGATGCGCAGCCTGAAATTCAGGCGCTTTACCTCATCTTTTTCTGTGCAATGGCTGGGTGTGGAAGAGTCTCTCTTATCACCCAAGGCAGATCCTGACAAATTTCCAGAGCTGACCCCGTCCTTGAGCCAATCCATGCACTCCGAGGTTGTAGATTTCTTTCACTATGTATTTACTGAGGAGCGGAATCTCCTAGACCTATTGGATAGTGATTATGGCTTTCTAAATCAGCAGCTTGCCGCGCATTATGATTTACCTCCTGTTGAAGGCGATTATGTGCGCAAGGTAGCTTTTGCAGATCACCGGAGAGGAGGTGTGTTGGGTATGGGCGCTGTCTTGATGGGGACCTCCCTACCCCTTAGGACCAGCCCCGTACTTCGAGGTCAATGGGTACTTGAGCAACTTCTTGGAGATGGTGTTCCACCTCCGCCGCCGGATGTGCCAGAACTCACTGAGGAAAGAGCGGGCATCCACGATGAGCTAGATCTTCGTACCCTATTGGAAAAACACCGTACGGCACCTGGATGCATGGGTTGCCATAAAAAGATGGATCCGATTGGTCTCGGGTTGGAAAATTTTGATGCCATTGGTCGATGGCGAAATTTTTATGGGGTAGTGGCAATTAATCCCCAGGGTGTGCTAGAAGATGGACGTACCTTTGCATCTGCGAAAGAGTTAAGGTCACTATTGTTGGATGAAAAAGAAAAATTTGCCAAAACATTATCCAGAAAACTGCTGTCCTATGCGCTAGGAAGAGGCATTGAATTCACTGATTCTCCCACCGTGCGTGAACTTTCTGAAGGTTTGATGGCCAGTAATTTTGACAGTAGACAATGGATGCTCGATCTGGTCATGAGCTATCCTTTTAGACATCGGCGAAGTGATCAGCGTGATCGCTATAAAGACATATAAAGATGAAAAAAACACATCCGAGAAGAAGATTTTTGAAAGGGCTGGGGGCAAGCATTGCATTACCTTTCATGTATTCATTGCCGGCTATTTCTAGCGCTTCTAGATATGTATCCTCAAATCAGAGCCCCCAACGTTTCGCCTGTTTATTTTTTCCGAACGGAGTAAATCCAAATAAGTGGAATCCCAAGCAGACAAGGGATGGTTTTAAGCTCTCACCGATTTTGCAACCGTTAGCCGCGGTCCGAGACAAGATCTCGATTTACGGAGGTTTGATGAACAAGAACTCGATCAGCAACAAGGATGGTCACTATACCAAGACGGCCAATTTCTTAACCTCAATGCGCATTGCGCGAACGGTTGATGCACGTGTCGACAGTGGTGGAATTTCTGTCGACCAACTAATGGCTCAACGTGTGGGTCAGGAGACACTCTATCCCTCCTTGCAATACGGACTTGATCGAATCCGCAGTGGAGTGGACAAGGCGGTAGGTTTTACCAGGCTCTATGGTGGCACCATCTCGTGGAGAAGTGCCAAACAACCATGCAGTCGGGAGATTGATCCGAGAATGGCCTTTGATCGCCTGTTTCGACCATATGTGCCGGGGAAAAAGCCACTACCCCCGGACCCCTACAAGAAGAGTGTTCTTGATTTAGTGAAAGATGATGCTCGAGCACTTGAGAAGCAACTGGGTATTGAAGACCAGAATAAGTTAGGCGAATATTTGGAAGCAATCAGATCGGTGGAGAAGCGATTAGAAAATCGGGCTAACCTCAAAGATTTTGAGTCACAAATCACTCCAGATATAAAAAAAGAACTCAAACAAATGGATGTGCGCATCGATGAGTGGGTAGAGTATGCGGAAGGAATAGACATCACTGAAAAGACTCGCCTGATGATCGATATAATGGTATTGGCTTTTTGGAGCGATGCTTCTCGCATTGCCACGTTTATGTTTGGCAATTCTGTCAGTGGTCGTAATTTTTCATTCTTAGAGGGTGTTTCTGGGAATCACCACTCCATTTCCCACCATAAAAATGATCCAAGACAAATGGATCAATATGAAAAGATCAACATCTGGCATACCGAGCAATATGCCTACATGTTACAACGCCTTGATGCCATCAAAGAGGAGGACGGCACATTACTTGACAACAGCATGATTTTGCTGGGCTCTGGACTCAGAGACGGAAACCGTCATTCACCCTATGATTTGCCCATTGTTTTAGCAGGAAGTGGGGGTGGAAAGCTCAAAACAGGTCAATATATGAGGTATGAAGCCGATGCGCCACTCGCCAATTTACATCATACCATGCTTTACGCCATGGACATTGATGTGCCGCAATTTGCCGACAGTACTGGACCATTTTGTGAACTATTGGTTTAACTTCTTCTAGTAAATCTGTGGCGACAGCTTAGTTTATCAATGTAATTCGATTTTGTTTTCTGAGCTTCATCCAAGAGATGCTAAGATGATTTGCTAGCATTCGGTATGCTTACGTTTGGGCCAAGTCTGCATATTTACTCATCTTAGGGGCCATAAAACGGCAATCAATTGCGATTTGTACTCTGTATAGCATTCATTTTCAGTGCGTTGTGCTGCATTGGTCAGGGAGACAGGCAACAGCTAGATACCATCCGGGTGGCATCGACTCAGATACCGTTGAAGCTGAATGAAACTGGTCGTCACATAACCGTCTATGAGGGCCGTCACTTGAGATCTATTCCATCGAGCTCACTTGATGAGGTTCTTCAAACGATCCCCGGTATTGAGATTCAGTCTCGCGGTGGGTTTGGTGTTCAGGGAGATATCGTTATGCGCGGATCAACTTTTACACAGGTGCTGGTCCTGATAGATGGTATGAAAATGAATGATCCGCTGACTGCACATTTTAATAGTAATATCCCGGTAACCAATCAGGAGATCCGGAGGATCGAGGTGCTGCGAGGTCCTGCGGCTGCCATGTATGGGCCAGATGCGGTCGGAGGAGTAATCAACATAATCACCAAGAATTTTGCACCGAATAGTAGAGACCAATCGACGTTGTATGCAGAAATTGGTCTGGGATCCCATGGTCAGAAGAATGGAAATGCATCAGCTCAGTATGTCGGCAATCGCCTGCGTGTGGCTGGTAGTTTACAATTGAATCAGGCGGATGGAGAACTAATTCAGGGCCAACAGACAAGTTCCGGAGCATTGGAAGACTATCGAAACTTTTTTAATGTCAAAACAGGAAGCCTTTCTTTGGGATATCGAATGAAGAATGGCTATACCCTGAATGCAAGAAGTGGATACGACTACCGCGATTTTAATGCACGATACTTCTATACGACAAGCACTTTTGATAAGTCCACTGAGACGGTCACCAATTGGTTTAATCACATCAGATTGGAAAAGACTTCCGACCGTAGCAATACAGATGTTTCCTTTGCTTACAAAAGGGGAACCGATGAGTTTGTTTTTAGCCCAGATTTTCCATCGACCAATAACCACACAACAGACTTTTTCAATATTTTGGCTAATCGTATGGTTGTGCTGAATGACCAGTTAACTTTAAAATATGGGGTGCAAGTCGATAATAGGGCTGTAGAATCCAATGACCGGGGAAATCATGAAGATTGGCATTTTGGAACATATGCCATGGGAGCTTACAGGAAAGGTCCATGGAATTTTTCTGCAAGTGTACGCATGGATTATGATGAGAACTATGATTTCGAAATATCACCGCAGATCAATACCTCGTTTATCAATGGCAACTTTATCGGAAGGGCTGCCATCGGTCGGAGCATACGTGCTGCCGACTATACAGAGAGATATGTCTCCAACAATCTAATGAACCTAACGCCCGGCAGGAGCCTGGGCAATCCAGACCTTCTTGCGGAAAGTAGTTGGTCCGAAGAATTGGGTTTTGACTGCTACCTGACCAGGGCGTGGAAAGTTAGTGCCACTGGATTTCTAAGGCAATCTGAACGATTAATTGACTATGTATCTACTCCTAGTGACCAGATTGTCGGCGTGGGAGATTTACAAGAAGATGCAGCCTACTTCTTCGCTCAAAATATTTCCAGTGTGCAAACAAGAGGACTAGAGCTCACATCAGACATAAGGATGCGTTTGAATGACGCTGCCGAGTTTTCTTTATTGGTGGGATACACGACGGTGCGAACAGAGAATGACGATGGTATTATCTCTGTTTACTTGGCCAATCACGCCAGACATTTATGGAATAGCACTGCTGCTCTTAAGTATAAGAAATGGAATGCCGCAGTAACTACATTATTTAAGGAGCGGCAGTCCAGGCAGGCCATGGCCATTAATGAGACTTTGTCGCCTAACTATTTTTTAGTTCATCTTCGTCTAGGACTCCAAATATCTGAGCAATTAGGCATTCAGGCACAGGTTCAAAATATTTTTGACGAACGCTATCAGAATATTCTTGGAGCGGTTATGCCCGGCCGTTGGATTATGGCAAGTCTTTCCTTTAGTCTTGGCGGTTGATCAGTTTGGAGTAGTCCAATGCTGTGGCAGACCTACCGGATAAGTATCAAGCTATTCGGTGTTTATTTTTGTACATTAATTTTGGAATTGATTCTTGAATGATGACGAATTTGCTGCAGCAGACCTTTCAGAAAATAGATGAAGAAAATGCCAAGGATCCCAATGCCGAGCAGTGGCAGGGAAAGTCCTATCCCAAGGAATTGCTTTATGCTCAACGCATGACCAATAGACTAAATCTATATGCACCCAATGCATCTGAGGAATTGCAGATTGCTGCAAGGGCTCAGCATATTAAAAGATGGGAAATACCTAGGGAAGATTTTGCAATGGATAAGGCTGGATATCATAAATGGAGAAATACATTGAAGTCCTTTCATGCCGGGCAAGTTGCAGAAATCATGCAAGCTGTTGGATACAAGGAGTCTTCGATTGATCGGGTCAAGTTTTTGGTGGAGAAGAAAAAGCTGAAGAAAGATGCAGACACACAAATGCTAGAGGATGTCATTTGTTTTGTGTTCTTAGAGTATTATTTAGATGATTTTGCAACGACGAAGAGCGAAGAAAAGATCATTGATATCCTTCAAAAGACTTGGCAAAAGATATCAGATAGAGCCAAAGGGCAACTAGATTCACTGTCCATGTCGGATGAATCTAGAAGATTGGTCCAGAAGGCACTTTCAGCATCAGATGGATCTTAGCTCCGCTTTTCTGGTGATTTTCAGCACCCATAGAATTGAATCCGAGTAGATCAGCACCATGCCGAACTGGCGGCACTAGGCTCATAGCTTGAGATCTGTATCAATTTGAGGATGCTGTTGTATCTGGTGTGGTAGATGATTTATATCATCTAGGCTCTCTAGTGAAAACCAGAATTATACTTTTGCCTTCTTTATCAAATTCGAGTTTCCCTCAGTGGTGAACTTAAGTGTGTAGCACATGGCAGATTCAAGATTAGCAGCAGAAAGATTGGCACATCGGCTAGAGCATGTAATGCATGCCCAGCAAAGGATAATTTACTTTCTGGCAAGTTTGGTGGTGGCCTTTCTACTAACTTTCTTTGTTTCCAATAATGAACCCGACTTCACCCAAAATCAACAATACGTTCTATTCATCCTGCTGTTTGCCGTATCTCTGTGGGTTACTGAAGCGATACCCCCATTTGCTACGGGACTCCTTATAGTTGGGCTTTTGATTTTTCTGCTCAGTCAAATGGGAGATCATGATGCATCTGATCCCAACTACATCAATGTGCAGAGGTTTGTAGACACATGGACCAATAGTGTCATTTGGCTCATGCTGAGTGGATTTTTTATTGCCGGTGCACTCAAAAAGACTGGACTCGATGTTGAGCTCTTCCGCATCAGCGTGCGTAGATTTGGCCACGACCCAAGGACAGTGCTCCTGGGCATCATGTTAATGACTGCAGTCCTTTCGATGATCATGTCTAATACGGCCACCACTGCCATGATGTTGGCTTCGGTTATGCCCTTTATTAATCGGGAAGGACCAGATAGAAATATTGCTAAAGTGCTACTTATCGGTATTCCTGCAGCAGCCGCGGTAGGTGGAATGGGAACGATTATTGGTTCTCCACCAAATGTCATTGCCGTGGATGCCATCAATAATTTTCTGCAAAATAATGACCAGCTTGATTATGAAGTTGGCTTCTTGGAATGGATGATCTTGGGTGTTCCAGTCGCGATGATATTAGTAGTGATCTTCTGGAAAGTGCTGGTTAACCGCTATGAAATAATTTTGGAGCGCATTGACCTGAATTTGGATCCGGCACCGAAGCCATCATCTCCAGTTAGAAGGTTTCAACGGAGATTCGTGTTGGGTGTTTTGTTGGTCACCGTACTCCTATGGCTCACAGGAAACTTGCACGGCGTTCCAGCTGCGGCAGTATCTGGTATTCCCATCATCATACTGCCGATGGTGAGTGTCATTACAGGCGATGACGTCAGAGAATTGCCATGGGATACGCTGATGCTGGTGGCTGGAGGACTATCTCTGGGCCTAGCCATCAAGGAGAGTGGATTGGCAGAATTCTTTGTGGAAAAGATCCAATATTTTTCAATTAATCAGTATTTACTGATGGCAATTTTCGCCGTCGCAACCGTATTGTTTTCCAACGTCATGAGCAATACGGCCACGGCCACTATTCTGATACCGATTGCCAGCATCATACCCGGTGTTGAACCGGTCTCTATGGCAGTAATTATCGGTTTGTGTGCATCATGCGCATTGCTTCTCCCGGTATCCACGCCACCTAATGCCATCGCCTTTAGTACAGGGCACCTCAAGCAGGTTGATTTTCGCTTGGGAGGGGTCATCATAGGAATACTCGGTCCCATATTGGCAATCGTTTGGGTTTTATTTTTATTCTGGATGGTATCTTAGAGCTAGAAACCTCTTAGTGCTGACAAACGGTGCATTGCAGTGGATCTTATGGTAATTTATTAAATAAAAGTCTATTTAGACAATGTATGAGGTGTTACTCGCTGGAGCATGCTGCTACTTCGTTCGGAAGGCCAAAGCTTTGAGATATCAATGCCAGATATTATCTTGCTGGTGCGGCGCGACGCACATAAGCGAAGTGCAATGAAATTGTGAAATTATGAAACAACCTACTGAATGCACTAGACGTACGTTTATGCAAAACGCAGCCACTTTATCCACCGGATTACTCTTTGTTCCGGGATTGCGAAAGCATGCACCGAGTAAAAAATTGAATCTAGCTTTTATTGGTGTCGGAGGGCGTGGTGCCCGGAATATCAAGTCATGTGCGATGATTGATGACACTGGTACGGCTCGTAATAACCTAGTTGCGTTCTGTGACGCCGATGAGCGTAGGGCTGCTGCAGTATATGAAATGTATCCTGATGTACCTAGGTTTTCGGATTTCCGAAAGATGTTTGATAAAATGGCCAACGAAATTGATGGGGTGGTCATTTCCACACCTGATCATACCCATTTCCCCGCTACTATGGTGGCCATGCAACTAGGGAAGCATGTTTACGTGGAGAAACCCTTGGCACACAATATTTGGGAGTTGCGCACGCTCAAGAAGGCAGAAGAAAAATATGGAGTGGTCGCACAACTTGGCAACCAAGGTCATACGACTGATGGAATTCGTAAGGTTAAAGAGTGGTATGAAGCTGGGATTTTAGGCCAAGTTCGTGAAGTCATTGCTTGGTTTAATGGACCTCGTTTTAGCGAGAAAGGCTACTTCAATAAGCCTGACCAGTATCCTCCCAAAGGTGAGTCAATACCAGAAGGGGTAGACTGGGATGCTTGGTTAGGACCTAAGTTAGATAGACCTTACAGTCACTACTACTTCCCTAAATGGTGGCGTGGGTGGCATGAATTTGGAAATGCTGAACTGGGAGATTGGGCATGTCATACTTTAGATGCCCCATTTTGGGCATTGGACCTGGGAATGCCAACTTCAGTGGATTCCATTTTTCGCTTCCCAGAACCTGCAGGTAGAGATTTCATCTCCGATTACTCTCAGCTACAGTTCAACTTTCCAGCCAGAGGCAATAAGGCTCCCGTCACGTTGAGCTGGTTTGAAGGTGGCATTCGTCCATCCAATAGGCCAGAATGGTTTTTAGATAAATTGCCACCCTCGGGTATGATTATGGTCGGAGATGATGCTGCGATCATGACAGGTGGTAGACCCAATAAACCTCAACTTTTGGGTTCATTTGAAAAAGTATCAGACTTTCAACGCAATATGCCTCCGATGACCATACCTAGGGTGGCAGAAGAGGATCCACAGGGCGAATGGATCCGGGCCATAACGGGAGAAGGACCTAAGAATGGTGCACCATTCAGCTATGGTGCAGATTTAACTGAAATGGCACTGGTAGGCGTATTGTCGCAGCGATTCAATACCAGGATTGAATATGATGCTGTACAAATGAAGGTGACCAATCACAAAGATATGGACCAATACATCAAAGAACCGGTTCGTGAAGGTTGGTCCTATGGTGAAGAGCTTTGGACTTAAGAAACTTCGGATACAGGTAGATAAAGCAGTCGGACGTCTGCAACATAATATGGAGGGAGTCCGACCTTTTGACCTTGTTTCAAATTCAATCTTGAGTGCACACACCCAAAGGGTGTCCTTTTTAAAAGGAGTCAAAAATTAAGCTCCAGAATGCTCTTGGCAAAAGGTGATGTAATACCATACGATCACTACCGCCAGTCCATATTCGCGAAAGGGAAAAATGGACCATCGACCATATTGTATCGCGATTAATGTCGTTTGCTAGTGCACTTTTTACTGACAAGACAGTATATAGGCGCCAAGGCAGTTATTATTGGTATTATTGCGCACAACCTTAGCTTGATTTCATGCAAGTATTATTTGAAGACGCACCTACGAAGGGAAAAGCCTACATTGGTGAGCCTGATAATCCGCGGGCAGAGATGACTTTTTCCAAAGCGGGAGAGCATCTATTAATTATTGACCACACAGAAGTTCAGTCGTCTTTAAAGGGCAAGGGTGCAGGCAGAATATTGTTAGATACGGTCGTTTCCAGAGCTCGTTTGCAGGATGTTAAGATATTACCCTTGTGCCCCTATGCCAAGAGTGTATTTGATAATGATCCATCGCTTGCAGACGTACTCAAGTAAACATTATGGGTTTGGCGTAACGATAAACTTCTTCCTTCGGGCAGGAGAGGAGTTGGGATTGTTCAGGCCTCATGCCTGGTTTGACGTTGATTTTCCCGGAATCGCGGATGTAACAAGAGATTATGGATTATTCCATCCTTCTATCATTTCACCTGCATTTTGACCAGGTGAAAAGACGAACCAGGACCCACCACCTGCATGCAGACCAGTTACACCGCTGATATGTCTAAGTTCGGTTGGGAAACATCGGAAGGACCGCAGCAGTTTGGAGGAGAGAAATACGGACAAGATACCGGACGGGTATTATCATTGCGCACCGACTCTCCACTTTGCGCAATGTCGATAGGATAATCGTGCTTGATCAGGGCCAAATAGTGGAAAGTGGTACGCGCACCCCGCCATTGGTGGTTGCTGGCTTGTACCTTGAGCTGAATGATAGTCAGATGTTGGATGTGAGTTGACAGGATTATTTAGTCACTCCAGGTAAATTGTTGATGAGTTGTTCGTTGTGAACTAGCAAACCCACAACTCACATTTGTCAGTCTAGGTCATTTTCCAATTCTACATGCTTTGTATGAACAATAATGACCCCATTTCCAGACCCTGGACCATAGATCGCGGTTTGCGCAATACCTTTTAATACCTCAATGTAATCTACATCCGCCGGGGGTATGGAATTCAATAAATTATTAAGGCTCTGATCGTCAAAACTCCTAAAAGTCATGCCATCTATTACAACCATAGGGGGTTGTAGTGATCCACGGATTCTCATCTGGTAATTATTGTTGCTTCCAGTTACCCAGACCCCGGCTACTCTGCCCTGGATCATTTCAAAAACATTCAGGTAAGCCGGGCCCATAATATCAGGATCAATAGTGGTTCCAGTGTTTTGTAAGGATGCAGTTTGTTTTGGAATAATGATTTGATGTAGATCAGCTCGTTCGTTACGTAACGATATCACTTGTAAAGGTGGTACAGTGTCTTCATTCAATACGGAGTAAGAGGTAGGAAGGAGAGTTGAATTTTCTATATCCCGTCCCTCCATATGGCCCACAAATAGTAAGGCTAATACCAGAAAAGCTAATCGTTTCAACATGATGACGCTCCTTTAGTGAATAAATAAAAATCTTGCAAAGAACATTGTAAACCTTGATTATCACATTGATAATAAAGCGAATAATTTGATATACATACGTTTATGGTTTTACTTTTCAATTTTTTCTTTCGACATCATCTATACGCTAAAACAAATTAGTGCAGGTCTTAGTTTCAACAAAAGACACATCCGAGCTACCAATAATTGATTTTGAGAATTGAATGAGTAGTTCACAATCAAATTAAATGCGGGCTCCAGGCTTTTTCGCTCCTTTCGCAGGAAATAGACCGTAGCGGACACCACCAAAAGGATGGTGCCAAAACCCCACGACATAGGCGCAAACCGTGAAAAAAGATAACCAGTTCAGATTATGAGCACCAAAGTTCTTAAAGAAAGAGGATCGCCACACTCCCAGATAGCCGAAGGCGTAGGCCACATATGTGAGATAGCCGATATTAATCTTGTAGCGTAGGAGAGCGATCCAGCGTTCATTGACAAAACTGTTCCGTACATCCCTGAATATCGTTAGTGCTGTGTAGATTTCGACTATCATGATAATGCTAGGGCAAAAGCCCAGAAGAAAGGACGGCGCTTTTGTTTATTCATCGGGACCCGTTTGGCACGCAGGGCTTCATCCTCGGCAGTAGGCGGCGGAATCTGCCTGAGCATCCTGACCCCTGAGAAGGGTAGATAGGCACAAAGAGTAGTGCTGTTGTAAAAGGTACCCGGAAATCAGCAATCCCCTAGTGATCGGCTAGGGTTTTCCGATGGATTTAGCATTTCAAATGTGATTGAGGCGAAAGAACTTGAATTGGAAGATTGGATTCCCTTGGAAGCTCATAGTGGCCCTTAGCTCCGATACGAGAAGTAATACATATGTCGGCGAAATATTCGATGGCATTCGCTAGCAGATCATGGTATGCTGTGAGCAAACTCACCTTCATACATTTCGGTCCTGAGCTCTTGAATTTGCTGATCAGCTAGATATTCATCGAGTGTTTTTAACTGGTCTATGATTCCATTGGGAGTCAATTCTATGATACGATTAGCGACTGTCTGAATAAATTGATGATCGTGCGATGAGAACAAGAGTGTACCCTGATAATTAATTAGGGCATTGTTAAATGCAGTAATACTCTCCAAGTCTAGGTGATTGGTTGGTTCGTCCAGCATAATTAAATTGGCCTCTGCCATCATCATGCGGGAAATCATGCAGCGTACCTTTTCACCACCCGAAAGCACATTGGACAGCTTATGGACCTCTTCACCAGAAAAGAGCATCTTACCTAAGAAACCTCTTATGAATTGTTCATCCTTTTCTGTGGAATATTGTCTTAGCCAATCCAACAAAGGCATGGGTTCATCACTAAAAAAGCGTTCATTATCTATTGGTAAATAGGCGGATGTGATCGTTTGCCCAAATTTAAAAGTTCCTTCGCTAGCTTGTGTTGAACCGTTGAGTATTTCGAAAAATTGAGTCGTTGCCAAACTGTTCTTAGACAAGATGGCAATTTTGTCCCCTTTATTTACCGTGAAATCAATCGACCTAAATAAGGACTGGCCTTGTAGTGTAAGACCCAAATCTCTGATATCAAGTATCTGATCTCCTGCTTCTCGTAACTGACTTAGAATGATACCAGGATATTTTCTTGAAGAGGGTTTTATTTCTTCTAGGTTTAGTTTTTCCAGCATCTTTCTTCTCGATGTGGCTTGCTTTGACTTAGAGGCGTTTGCGCTAAACCGATCGATAAAAGCCTGCATCTCTTTTCGTTTGTCTTCAGTTTTCTTGTTGGCGGATAGTTTTTGCTGTAGGGCAAGTTGAGATGATTCGTACCAGAAAGAGTAGTTTCCTGTGAAGGTGTTTATTTTTCCGAAATCAATGTCTACCGTATGCGTACATACTGCATCAAGAAAGTGCCGGTCGTGAGATACGACAATAACAGTATTTTTAAAGTCGATTAGAAAATCTTCGAGCCAAGTGATGGTCTCGATATCGATGTCGTTAGTAGGCTCATCGAGAATGAGGATGTCGGGATCTCCAAACAAAGCCTGTGCAAGTAAAACACGCACCTTTTGATTTCCATTTAGGTCCTTCACAAGTTTGTAGTGATCTGCTTCTTTTATTCCGATTCCACTCAGCAGCGATGCCGCCTCAGGTTCCGCATTCCATCCGTCCATTTCGGCAAATACTCCTTCAAGTTCTGATGCCCTAATTCCATCTGCTTCTGAAAAATCAGGCTTTGCATAGATGGCATCTTTTTCCTGCATTAGGGACCACAGTTTTTGATGACCCATAAGGACGGTATTGAGGACAGGTACTTCATCATATTTAAAATGATCTTGTTTTAAGACGGCCATCCTTTTTCCTGGTTCGATATGAACTGTCCCCTTATTGGCATCTTTTTGACCTGCTA
Organism: Saprospiraceae bacterium; assembly: GCA_013001595.1. Classification (GTDB taxonomy): domain Bacteria; phylum Bacteroidota; class Bacteroidia; order Chitinophagales; family Saprospiraceae; genus JABDMH01. Next base: position 37,792 of record JABDMH010000079.1, read on the forward strand.
GAATCTTGAGAAAAGTGGATTTTCCTGCACCATTTGCTCCGATCACCCCATAGCAGTTGCCAGGGGCAAAGAGGACATCTGCTTCGTCAAACAGAATTCTTTTTCCAAACTGAAGACTTAGGTTGTTTACCCTGATCATAGTGACATCTTTTAAGCGGCGCCAAAGGTATGTAAATACGGCAAAATGAGTTATGAAGGCTGTTTTGTTTTACAAGCCTCACCGATTTAGCGACTGGGCATAGCTTTGCAAAAGCAGCTTTTTTGAAGAGATAAATGGGCAGTTTATGCAAGTCGGCGACGGAGGCTGGTCCCTCATGGGGTTTGTGTATCTTCATAGTAAGACTAGATGTAATATGAAGTTCACAGAGATGATACGGCGAAATGACTTCCTAGATGGGGCTTCGCTATGCCTGATTCTCGGGCTCCCCCTGCTTATGGTGGGCGTTTCCATGTACCATGTGGTCAACATTCCGCTTCTCGATGACTATGGATTCGTCTTAAGCTTCTTGAATGACTATGTTGCTGCAGATACGCTGGGAAGTAAGCTGCAGGTGCTGTTTTCAAGCAGTAGTAATTACCTCTTTGTGACCTTTAGAGTGTGGGTCTTGATAGATGTTTGGCTTTTCGGTGCAGTGGATTTTACCCATATCGTATTTGTCAATAATATGGTGCACTTGGGGATTATCTATTTGTTTTATCTCATTTGGAAAAAGCATGAAATCTCGTTGCCCTACTTTTTACCTGTAGTGCTCATTTTGGCAGTACCTAATTTTATGACGCACACCTGGCCAAGTTATTTGTCTCATGTGCTGGCCGTTTTCTTCACCACGGCAACCATTTATTTCTGCTCAAAGTCGACAAGATATTTACCCTTGACAGCTTTGGCAGCACTGCTAGCTATCCTAAGCTCACCGGTCGGCATCCTCGCCTTTATGGCCGTCTTGCCGTTTATTGGCCTAAAAAGCAGGCACACTGCTATTTGGATCGGATTCTTTTTGTTTACCATCGTCCTATACTTGGTAATCATCTGGCCTCCAGGACAAGAGCTAACGGATACGACCCATAGCCAACGACCACTATCTGTATATGCAATGAATTTTGTGGTTTTTTTCGGAGCACTCTTTAAGCCGATCTATCAAGACATGCATGTTTGGGCAGGAATCTTTGGGTTGGGCATTTGCTCAATATTTCTGTGGATGGTGGCTGTTCAGCATAGGAAAGGGAAGGTGCATGCAATGGTCCTAGCGGGATTTATATTTAGTTTCTTATTGGCATTACTGATCACCCTCATGCGTTCGCGGTATGGACTGGGTGCCACAACTTCCTATCGATATCGACTATATCAATCATTACCGCTTATATTTATTTATATAGCCCTGGCTATTCATTATAGAAGAATATTGGGTCAATATCTTTGGGTAATTTGTTTGCTGGGCATGGTCTTTCTCGGGTTTCGATATGTATACAACATTGAGCGAATGCAGGAACGGAATTGGCAGCTGAACGCTGGGTTACATAATCTGCAAGTCACGGGAGATCCAAGTCAATTGTCTTATCGAGCTCCTGTTGCTGGTGTGGACATACTCAAAGCAGCGGCCACCGCCGGTGTCTATAGTTTCCACGAAGTACAGACTGCTATATCGGTTACTAAGAACCGGGGAAGAATGGCTCAGTTGCAGCCTATGCACTATGTCCTGGATAAGGTGGAGGACGCTCCCGAATACTACCGCATATCCGGATGGGCATGGCTGAACCATACGGAAACACAGAACCATCAAATATATGTGGTTGTAGCGGTGAAAGGTGAGCGCTATTATTATAGGGCTGGACCCCTGCTCAACAGCAACTACCTTATGAAAAAATCTACCGGGGGCTTTATGGGTATAATCGATAAAAGGAAGCTTAGTTACGATTGGGTGGCTGCCCGCCTAGGTATAGCCATCGGATCGCCTTCTAGTAGAATCATCGCCGAGACTATGATGCCGTAATAGCAGCATCATCCAAGCCTCCATTATATCACCAGCGATTACGCGCAAGTTTCTTGCAATCTAACACCAACTGTAGTCTCTCTGGTGGTTAATTGATTGTTTTGAGCCTTCGACCTCTTTATGCGACTAGGTCATGATAGAATTGGTTTGAAGAAAAGGCCTTCAAGTGCCAGCGGTTTTTACTCCAGTTGTCAGTGGAAATCGTGGCTGCAGACGAAAAGAATCGACAGGAGGTCAGCAAAAGGCAAAGTGACATCACTAGCTGAAGGATTATTTAAGAGAAGGCGGGTTCCCTCAATATTGTTACTAACAAAACAATAAAAATGGAACCCGTGCAAATATGATTTACCTCGAAGAAGTATTGCAATTCGTAGCAAAAGAGCCAAGTACATCAAATCAAGTGCTTAACGGGCAATCGATTCAGCGGCATTCAAATTAGGAAGCTCCTGGATTCGATCACTAAACACAATTTCAGCGTTGGATTCCACATTTAGCTGCTCATTGATGGCCTTGGCTTGAACCCAGTCACATTTGAAGCCCGATTTGGAAATTTATCTTGGGTAGGTTAGAAGAATCCAAAGACCATCAAGGGGATCCCACCGTAGTCGACCTTAATACCTTAAATGTCCTCTATATGGCAATGCGCCTGTCTCAACATTGTCCTTAAAGTCCAGTCGGCCACTTACACCTGCAAAAACGCCGGTACCGCTTTCGCGTTGAATGGGATGTTGACAGCGCCCAAATATTTCACCTGATAGGGCAGGGCAATCTTCCCACTTGGCTTCAAATCTATAAGATGTCCTGAATGTTCCTTCCTCTCCGTTGAACGTACCCATAAAATATTCTTCTCCTTGTTCTATATAGGTGCCGCTCGGTGAACATTCAGCACTTTCTACAAAAACCAACAAACAGCCTACAAGATCTCCGTCTAGTTGTATAGCAAAATCAGCTCCCTGGTCAGCGAAATTACAAGTAGCGAGGTCAGAAACAAAAATGGCCTCACCCACACCGGATATCTGGGTCGCTCCTTTCATTTCGTGCGGGCCAGCTTGTGCCTATATTGGATTCAGGTCACTTTGTTTCATTTGCTGTAGCTCATAGTCTTCCGTACTGCAACCCAGCATAAGCAAGGTGAATAAACCGATTAAAAAAATAGATTGATGCTTTCTCATGATGCTTCTTTT
>JABDMH010000100.1 GCA_013001595.1 Saprospiraceae bacterium
CTCCAGGGTAGGCAATCTATCGTCATGCAAATATGGCGGTGAATCTTTTATTCCACGTAAGGGAAAGTTCTTAATGGGTCCTTCAGGGCGTCCGACATAAAACCTTTCCACCTGCAAGTCGTACATCTGATCGTCCACAAAAGCAGGCCCATAGTGACAACTAGCACATTTTGCTTTCCCCCAAAAAAGTTTTTCGCCATGTAATTCTTGTGAGGTGGCTTTTCCCCGAATTAATTTGCCTAAGGGGCCTAATTTGGGTGCTGGTGGAAAATCCAGCATGGCATTGAAATCACCCATGCGATTGGCTACTTGTTTTTGGTGAGACCTAGGTCCGATATGTTGCATCATTCCGGGATCTCCATCAAAGTATTCTTCAATTTCTGCAAAATGATCCATACTTCGAATTGAGCGCTTGGAAGCCAATTGCATCAAATTGTAATTACCCCTCATCGAGGGTGTCCCAACTCGCAATCTAGCTAAATGTGGTCTGCTGTCTGGAGCCAATTCGAAAGCCCCGTTGGTATGACCGTTGACATGGCAAGAAAAACAGGATACACCGGCACTAGCCTCGAGCGTTACCCTATGCGTCGTATGATTAAACCAGGTCGTAGGGGTGGGTCTGACCAATTCTTTTAATCCTTCCATCTGTTCAGGTGTCAGCAAGCCATCAAAAATCTCATAATAATTGCTGAGGGTAACTTCCTTGCCTTTGGTAACATCACCCAACTCCTTGTGATTTGTCAGAAACATTGGTGGCGGAAATTCTGGTAAGTATGCATCTGGATAGTCATGATCAACATCGATTCTTATGTGCTCAGGATGTACCTTGTTCCAATTGTCAGGAAATACCATATGTGCAGTTGAAGCCAAGGGATGCGCCAGTGGTTTGAAGGGAAACAAATCCCTTTTTTTGATCTCTTCTGACGAAAGGAGTGATAACTCTTCATATGATGCTATACCCTCAGGCAGTCTACTAATAGGTCCCTGCATTACTTCTTTTCTTCCACCGGACATGTATTTTCCTTGGTGAACCTCACCACGAAAGTCAAATCGTGCATTCATATATGCATCTACATCCTTCATTAATTCCGGCTTTTGCTTCTTATGAAATTCCACCCAATCTTCCCAACCCATAGGAAGTGCCGGATTCATAAAGGAAGACCCACTCTTTCCAGCATATTTCCACAAATCAAATGGAGTTCTTGCTCCTTTTGAGATCAGTGGATAAGGTTTTAGGGAGTCGACGTGCCCAGCGCCTAATCCATAATCTGGTTCGATGTAGTTTTCGACTTCTGCTGCAGGGGATTGTAGCAGATGTAAATCGATATCAGAAGCTACTTGAAATGCGATAAGGACAAGAGCACCCAATAAGACTATCAAGATTTTTCTTTTTCCCATTGTATTGAGTATTAAATATTACTGATCAGTTGTTTGCATTTTTTAGGTTGCTTTCCTCCAAAAGACCGAATAGCTGAGCCATAAATTCTTATTGATACCGATCAAGACCCCAAGTGATCATCTACTGGCAGATCTAATGTATGGTGGCACTTGATTTGGGTGTCTGTGCGAAAGTAGGCATATCACTGATTTTGGGTGTCTTTTTTGATCGAGTTTCTGCATCCGAATGGACTATAGAGAATAGAATGTGCTGACGGGTGCCAGCCTTTTAAATCATTTATTTTTGATTTGGTCCCTACATTCCATGGACTGGTCTAAAAATGGCCCTGAGCATCAGATTTCGTCGTATCATTTGCGTGTGTGTGGCTCTACATGACCAGATCATGAAACTGACCAACCGAACAGCCGCAAATGGTCTATTAACCAATTCAATCCGATAAGAATAATCAATGCTACCTTTTCTAATGCTCCGGACCTTGCCAGAAGGATCATAAAAATCGATAAGTATGAGAGCAATTGTATCAAAAATATATGGATCGCCTAAACATGTGATGCACATGCAGGTAGTGGAAGAACCGGTCCCTAAAGAAAATGAGGTGTTAATTCGAGTTCAGGCTACGACGGTAAACGACTATGACTGGAGTTTAGCACGCGGCAAACCCTATTTGTATCGCCTTATGTTTGGTCTGCTGAGGCCAAAATATACCATTTTTGGTATGGAGTTGTCAGGTATAGTTGAGGAAACTGGTATCAGCGCAAAAAAATTTGTTATTGGTGATGAAGTGTTTGGAGACATCTCGGACCATGGATTCGGCACTTTTGCCGAATATGTTTGTGTTGATGAAAATGTCTTGAGACATAAGCCGCTGGCATTGAGTTTTGAGGAAGCGGCCTCTATACCCCATGCAGCATTACTAGCACTTCAATCTTTTAAGATTGTGGGTAACCTGCAAGCCGGACAGCAAGTACTAATTAACGGCGCGGGTGGTGGTGTCGGAGTAACTGCTCTTTATTTGGCCACGATGCAAGATTGCGTAGTAACCGGAGTGGACTCAGCAGATAAATTGGCCGGTTTACGTCAGATGGGGTATGATCATGTCATCGATTATCGGCAGCAAGATTTTACCAAGAATGGCAAGACTTATGATGTGATACTTGACTGTAAAACCAACAGACCTCCTTGGGCATACCTTAGATCCCTTAAAAAAACTGGAACATATATTACCGTTGGTGGTAAATTGTCGAGCCTATTGGGGGTGCTCTTTTTTGGTAGATTATCGAGGCTTTTTTCAGAGAAAGGTATGCGTATTCTTGCCTTGAAACCTAATGATGGACTTGAGGAAATTGTCAATCATTATGTTGGTGGCGACATTAAATGTTTGATAGACGGACCCTATACACTGGATGAGGTCCCGGACCTGGTTGAGTATTTTGGATTGGGAAAACACAAAGGCAAAATCGTGGTAAAGGTTTCTTAGGTGCAATACTGGTAAGAGCTTAACAGCAACCAGTATAAGTGGATTGGATCCAAATAATGATCAAAAGTTGAGACTCGACTTGTTGCTGATGGCAATTTGCTGTTGTTTCTATTAGTGTCAGATCTGTGAAAATGGAATCGTATTTCCTCGAGAACTGTCAATGGCAGCAGAGGACATTGGAGCTCTTCGGCATGGTTGGATATATTAAATATTGCTAGTTTCGTTCTTCATAGATTTCAGTTCCCATGATTAAGTTTGCTTCCGTCTTTCTTCCCATAGTTCTGCTTTCCTCACATCTTGCTGGTCAGTCGCAGACCGGATTATTGCCTTATGCCGATGACATTGGCAATCCTGCAATGAAGGGCTCCTCCAATTACGATTCGACTAACCAGACTTATCGCCTAAAGGGGGCTGGCTACAATATTTGGTTTGACCGCGATGAGTTTCATTATCGTTATGACTCTATGTCAGGAGATTTTATCTTAACTGCTCATTTGGGATTTTTGGATGAGGGAGTTGACCCGCACCGAAAGATCGGATGGATGGTTCGTGCTTCGAAGGATGAGCAAGCTGCGCACATCAGTGCTACACTACATGGAGACGGCCTTACGGTTTTGCAATGGAGAGCATTACGTGGGGCCTATATGAGAGATCCCGAAGATGAGCTATTTAGCCCCAAGGCTCATTACAACATTGTACAGCTAGAGCGTCGGGGTGATGAATTTATTATGCGAGCCGCCCATGAAGGTGAGCCGCTACAGCTTATTGGAGCACATCAAATGCCAGAAATGCCCGATCAAGTGCTGGCTGGCTTGTTTTTATGCTCACATAATCCAGATGTAGTCGAAGAGGGAATGGCCTGGAATGTACGAATGACTCGTCCAGTACCGCAGGGCTATAATGCCTATAGTCAGGGACGCTATGGTAGCAGGATCGAGCTATTGGACGTAGAGACTGGCAAACGGAAGATCATTCATGAAAGCCTGCATGGTATTGAGGCACCCAATTGGAATATCGATGGGAAGTATCTGATCGTCAACATGGATGGACTACTGTATAGGATCTCCATTGATGGAGGGCAGTTGGAGAAGATTGAAAGTGGATTCGCGGATAGAATTAATAATGATCATGGCATCTCGCCCGATGGAACCACTTTGGCCATTAGTCATCATCGTGATGGAGCTCCTGGTGGAGGATCTACCATCTATACCATGCCTATTGAAGGTGGAATTCCGCAACAAATAACAGAGGAAAGCCCATCCTACTGGCATGGATGGTCTCCCGATGGAGCACACATTGTATATGTTGCCGAGCGAGGGGAAGGCACTTACCACATCTATCGAGCCAACGTTGCCACCGAGGTCGAGGAGCAGCTCACCGACTACGTTGGTTCCCATGTCGATGGTCCTGAGTATGATCCTGAAGGGAAGTACATTTATTACAATGGGACTCAGTCTGGCACCATGCAGATTTGGCGTATGGCGACGGATGGAACAATGCCGGAGCAATTAACCTTTGATCAATACAATGACTGGTTTCCCCATATTTCACCCGATGGGAGCAATGTTGTTTTCATTTCCTTTGAAGATGATGTTGAAGTCACCGACCACCCCTTCTATCAACGTGTGATGTTGCGTATGATGCCCACTTCAGGTGGAGCACCGAGAGTGATAGCCCATTTATATGGTGGACAGGGTACGATCAATGTGCCGAGCTGGTCCCCAGATGGTAGGTATGTAGCATTTATCAGTAATCCGGGTATCACAAAAAAGGAAGCAACTGACAAATAAAATCTTAGATGCCGAAAATAGTCTATTACGTCGCTACCTCGCTCGATGGTTACATTTCTGGGCAAGATGGGGATATAAGTATGTTTGCTACTGGTGGAGAAGGTGTAGATAAATACCTCTCCGATCTGGCGGGTTTTGGCACGGTCATCATGGGTAGAAAAACCTATGAATTTGGTTATCACTTTGGACTGTTGCCGGGGCAACCGGCATACCCGCATATGCAGCACCATGTTTTTTCAAATTCATTGCAGCTTGATAATCTATATGAAAAGGTACAAGTAGAGCAATTATCAGTTGATCGAGTGAAAGTCATTCGAGATTCGGCTTCAACCGATGTTTATCTATGCGGAGGAGGTCAGTTTGCGGGATGGCTCTTAGATAATGGGCTGATAGACCAGCTAAAGATGAAACTGAATCCAATTGTCCTAGGGGTAGGGATACCACTATTTGGTAATTCGAAAACCACGCTGCATTGCAAGTGCATTGGTATTGACTCTTTTACCGATGGATTGCAGATCCTGACCTATGACATCCACGATTGATGGCAGATATCTGCTTTTTACCAAGCACTTCATTGTAGTCAGGCACTACCGGACTTAGCAATTTGTATGTGTGGTCTATACGTGATCTTCAATTAGCTTAGGGAATATGCTATCTTCCCCAATAAAATTTTTAACTGGAGGGAAGGACCTCTGTTTCAGTTACGGAGCCTGCATTGGAAAATGGACATAGGTGAACAGTATCCGAGACAGGCTTTGTTCTTATCCGAAACTTGACTGTATCATCATCTAAACGCTATATCATGTACACTGGACAACGTTATAAGGCCTTGGATATGGCCAAGTGGACGCGCTACGAAACATTTGTGTTTTTTGCAATTATAATTGGCTGGGTGGCGGCTTATTACTTTCTCGGTCTGGAGTGGCTCAAAATTCCCTGGACGCCCCTGGCACTAATTGGTACCGCCGTTGCTTTCGTGATCGGTTTTCAGAACAATTCGGCATATGGCAGAATTTGGGAAGCAAGAAAAATTTGGGGTGGAATTGTGAATACCTCTCGAACCTTTGGGATGCAAATCCAAGATATGGTAACTGGAGAATATGCTGAGTCTATGGTGACCAAAAATGAATTATTTGAAGAAATTAGAACCCTAACTCATCGACACATTGCCTGGATGACTGCCCTTCGTCATGCCATGCGGGCGGTAAAGCCATGGGAGACAACTTTCAGCCATAGGACAAACCAAGAATGGGATTTGCGACCACCAGAAAGAGAAATTGATCTTCAAGAAGATCTTCAGCCATATCTATCCGATAAGGATCTGTCATATTTGTCGGACAAAGGAAATAAACAGACAGCTATTCTTTATCTGCAATCACATCATCTCCGCGCTTTAAAGGAAAAAGGTTTGATCTGGGAGTTTTCATTTCTGGAATTGGAGGGTATCCTTCAGGAGTTATTCACATTGCAGGGGAAAAGTGAACGCATTAAAAACTTTCCCTATCCACGACAATTTGCCACTTTAAACCACTATTTCATGTGGCTATTTGTTCTACTTCTCCCACTGTCATTGGTCCCTCAATTTGCAGAAATTGGCAGTGAAATTGTGGACAAGCATCCGCTGCTCGGAGATGTCTTTATTTGGCTTTCCATTCCATTCTATGTGATTGTAGCCTGGATTTTTCATACCATGGAGCGTATTGGTAGAACCGGAGAAAATCCCTTTGAGGGGACCTCCAATGATGTGCCGATATCCACTATTGCACGTGGTATTGAAATCGATTTAAGGCAAAATTTGGGAGAGTCGGCCGAAGCAATTCCTGAGCAATTTCCCGTCGTCTATCATGTTCAATTTTGATCTTCTGGAAAGGAGATGTCTACGCCGATTGATTGTTGTACTTTCCAATTATAGAATCTGGGTATATAGAACAAAAACCAATGTGAAACTTAATGACTTGGTAATCGATCGTGAATGATCTCCTGCGTATGAACCTTTAGAACCATGCAAGACCAGACAAAGCTCACTGACCTTAAGCATCAATATCGACAGACCCTACTGACAGATGTGGTGCCCTTTTGGATGGTCCATTCACCAGATTTTGATCATGGTGGATATTTTACCTGTCTGGATCGCAGTGGAACGGTATATGATACCGACAAATTCATTTGGCTACAATGTCGGCAGGTTTGGCTTTTCAGCATGCTATACAACCAGGTAGAAAGGAATAGAGAGTGGCTTAGGATTGCTGAATTAGGGGCAAGTTTTCTGGAAAAGTATGGCAGAGACAGTACAGGCAATTGGTACTTTGCCCTGAATAGGGAAGGAAAACCACTAGTTCAACCTTACAACATATTTTCGGATTGCTTTGCGGCAATGGCTTTTGCTCAATTCGGCCAGGCGACTGGAAATATGCGTTATTATCAAATAGCCTTGCAGACATTCAAACGCATTATGGAAAGGAGATCGAATCCCAAAGGTGTGTACGAGAAATCTTATCCTGGCACTCGGCCAATGAAGGGATTGGCATTGCCCATGATCCTGTCGAATCTTGTGCTTGAGATCGAGCATTTGCTTGATGATACTCAGGTGCAGGAGGTGGTAGACTATGCCAGACAAGAAGTAATGCAAGTATTCTATCAACAAGATTTGGGATTGATTTTAGAAAATGTGGGATTGGATGGTCGTCCCTTGGATACTTTTGACGGTAGATTAGTCAGTCCTGGTCATAGTTTGGAGTCAATGTGGTTTTTAATGGATATTGGCGTCAGACTGGATGATAAGGAATTGATAGATCAGGCAAAAGATATTGCACTAGACTTGTTAGCATACGGATGGGACCAGCAGTTTGGCGGGATCTATTATTTCATGGACTATAAAGGTGCGCCATTAGATCGGCTTGATTGGGACCAGAAGTTATGGTGGGTGCATCAAGAAGCTATTTTGGCTATGTTGAAGGGATATGCACTTACCCTTGATCAAAAATGTTGGGCATGGTTTGAAAAGATTCATGACTACACCTGGACACATTTTCCTGATCCATCTTTTGGAGAGTGGTATGGTTATCTGAATCGTGAGGGCGAGGTATTGCTCGATTTAAAGGGTGGTAAATGGAAAGGATGTTTTCATACTCCACGTTTTCTTTTTCAGGGTTGGAAGACACTGACGCATATTGAGCAGTCGGTGAACTAAATCAGGTACACCCATGCATGGCGCTACAGATATTTCAGATATGGGAAGCAAGGTCTTTTTAGCATGGGTCTGTTTTGTAGCCTCCCTGGCGGGTGTGTTATTTGGATTCGATACTGCCGTTATTTCTGGCACTTTTGGATTGGTTGAGGCGCAGTATGCTTTGGATAAAATCGAAGTTGGATGGTTCGCCAGTTCGGCCTTGGTTGGTGCCATACTAGGAGCAGCGGTGTCAGGATTTCTCAGCGACCGATATGGGAGAAAGCCTATTCTCATGTTAGCTGCAACACTTTTCTTTTTTTCGGCCCTAGGATCGACAATCCCACCCAACTTTCAGTTGCTAATTCTCGCACGACTAATTGGAGGACTTGGGGTGGGTATGGCTTCAGTACTCGCTCCACTATACATTTCCGAAATAGCACCACCTAAAATAAGGGGGAGACTCGTAGCCCTATATCAATTCTCAATTGTAGTTGGAATCTTGTTGGCCTATTTCTCCAATTGGATCATTCTGGGATATGCCCCGCTAGGGTCGGCAGTAGGTGAAGCGACCTGGTTGGATAAGATCTTACGCGGAGAGGTGTGGAGAGCTATGTTTGGCTCAGAAATGATTCCATCAGGCCTATTTCTAATATTGCTCTATTTTATTCCCGAAAGTCCGCGATGGATGATAAAGAATGGTCAAGATAAAAAAGGATATGAGGTATTGGTCCAGATCAGTGGGAGGGCCTCAGCCTCGAGAGAGTTGGTGGAAATTAAGCACTCTGTAGAACAACTTAAAGGGAATATTAGAGAGCTATTTAGACCAGGATTGCGACTTGCACTACTGGTAGGAGTCGGTCTGTCTGTATTTGGCCAGTTTTCCGGTGTAAATATTATCATTTACTATGGTCCGACCATATTGGAAGGTGCGGGATTTAAATTGGAAAGTGCACTCCAATTTCAAGTAGCGATCGGAATGATCAATTTACTTTTTACCATTATTGCGTTGTGGAAAATTGACCACTGGGGCAGACGGCCACTTCTGATCGGAGGGATGATGGCGGTAACTATTTCCCTAGTGATAATTGCCGTACAATTTAGTTTAGGTAAGACTGATGGCATATGGATCGTCATTATGTTGTGTGTGTACATGGCGAGCCTGGCCATCTCTATTAATGCAGTAATTTGGGTATTGATGGGTGAGATTTTTCCCACGCGTATTCGAGGAAGAGCAATGGCAATCGCCACCTTTGCCAACTGGGGGACTAATTTTCTTACGGCCTTCCTGTTTCCTTGGTACGTGGAGCGAATCGGAATGGGAGCCGGATTCTTTACTTTTAGTATCATGTGTTTATTTGCCGTATTGTTTTTCTACAAGTTTGTTCCAGAAACAAAAGGTAAAAGCCTGGAGGAGATTGAGCAATACTGGGCAGAAAGGCGAAGCACCGAAAAGTATAGCAACTAATGAGATTGTCCAAATATATTTTACAGTTGATCCTGCTGGCCTTACTTGGTGCAGGACAGGTTTTCTCACAGATAAAGCCCTCTAATTTGCAATTTGTGAGGCAAGGAGTAAAGCGCCTCATTTTTGCTGATGATCAGTCTATCTCACTGGCAGAACTAAGGCCTCAAGATGTCATAGGCATGAAGACCATGTACCCTGCAAAGGTGCTGGGGGGTGCACCGAAGATCTCGGTAGTGGACGATATATTACGTCTAGAAAGCCAGGAACCCTCCGAAGCATCCATTTGGTTTGGTGGGTTTAATCCCTTTGCCACGTATTTTATTCAATTTGACAGTTTGAATGTTCACGGTGAACTTGGTTTTGAGTTTTCTGATCCAATTAGCAGCGAGTATTTTCGGGTGACTATTGTAGCAGATGGCTGTCAGTTGCAGGATGTTTTTCTTTATGTTAAAAGACCTTCAGGCGATCTGCTAAAGCGGTCCATACTTACCCATTTGCCTACTGATTCCATTCCATCAGGTCGGATAATTTTACAAATGCTGGGAAGTGGATTGAATGTTTTTATCCAAGACAAGGGCCTGCCCAAATCTTTTGGCCAGGCTGATTTTGCTGAGGAGATGGACCTGAGGTTACTCGAATATATGCAGCAGTTCCAGTCAAGGGTATATGCGAAAATTGATAGGGGAAGTGTGCATATTGAACATGTGGAGTCGGCACTGACCACAGGAATTGGTCAGGCGGACATTCGCGCCATTACCTATAAAAATGGAAGTCCGTTTCTAGATCAGGACAGAATATGGTATACCATGTCAATTCGCGGACGAGCCTTGCCACATCACCTGCAGGGAGTGTTCAGTATGAATCCTTCTGTTTTCGACATTAGGCTGGAAGGGATCATTGTCTTTGATCGCGGTGATGGAATGCTGAGAAATGAAATTTCAAGCCACATTTTCTACGATCAGGAAAATGAGATTTGGAGGGGCCTTACTACTGGCTTTAGCGCTTATGCCAAGCAAGGTGAGGAAAAACAAATTTTGGCCATCGAAAGCCAAAAAGATCCTCGATTCGGATTTAGCATTATGAAAGCTCGTGCTACAGGGATTGTGGGAGATATTGAGGACTCCCACATTATTTATGATACGCTGGCACAAAAGTGGAGGCTACTGACTTGTGAAAATCTTGGGGGCTACAAAGCGGTGATCATGGAGTCAGATATTTGGGACCGTGGATATTCTCGTATTGCTGGTCCTGTCGCAGAAAATAGCACCGGCACTTCCATGCAAATGATTGATGGTCAGAGATTCTGTTTTGCAGGAAGTAGTGCTAGGGAGATATTTATTTATTCGTATCCAGATCTGCAAAAACTTGGTAAACTCAATATGGATCTTCCGCCATGGGATCCAACTTCGCGTACTCGGGTGTGGCCCAATGTGGTCTCACTTCCCAAAGGCTTTCCATTTCGTTTTGCAGCACTCATGATGGATCGGTACAACTTCCCAGGACAGGTGGGTCCACATTGGTCTTATGGAGCGTTACATCTTTATCATGGTTATTAGGGAGTGAAAGCTGAAACTATCACTAAAAAAAGTATTTTCAAAAGACTAATAGCCTGTACAATCGATATGACTCGTCGGAACTAGAGACACTCAAATAGTTAAAGGGCAACCACCTGCCAATCGCCAGATCCTATTTTTTACTGCATAAACTACCATTTGCTGTCAGTCATATTGGAACAGATTTTGAGGTATTTGAGTGCGAGCGTTGTCTTTAAATGATTAAGCCATTTTTGATTGGTCTTCAAATTGTTAGATCAACCAAGTGAAGATGAAATAATAGCATGTCTGCCACATGAAATATCACGTCTATGTCATAGAACTATCTCGTCAAGTGTTTACCAAAAACACCAAATTCAGGAATGCTAACCCACAGTACAATGGCGTCCTTGAATGCCTGTATGTGGGCATGACCAGCAAAACACCACAGGAGAGACTATTACAGCACAAAACAGGCAGCCGCAATCGTAAGGGATATAAGCTATCATCATCCATTGTGCTGAAATATGGTATGTTTTTAAGACCCAGTTTGTACCAGCATCTTAAGCCAACTTCTCGATCGGAGGCACTCCTGATGGAGAAGGAGCTGACCTTGGTGTTAAAGCGGAGGCGCTATGCGGTCTGGTCCAATTAATGGAACCAGTAAACCTGGACCCCTTGAAAGGGGTCAAAATGGCCAAGGAATATTTTTAATTAACAGGTGAATTTGCAATTCCCAACATGAATTCTAGCATATTCCGAGGCAGTCATTTTGGGGCATAGACCTCCCTGGTCTCAAAGATTGTGCTATCTTTTGACAGCAGAAAAGCTTTAAAAAGTAAATACCAGATATTATGGGGTCCAAAATAAAGCAAGAAATATTCGATCTGTATGATGACTATGCGCACAATCGACTTGAACGCAGACAATTCCTAGATCAATTGGCAATGTATGCCGTTGGTGGATTGACACTCCCTATGCTCTTAAGGGAAATCATGCCCGATTATCAGCAAAAGATCCAAATTCAACCCGATGATCCAAGATTGAATTGCATTTATGTAGACTATGAGTCACCTAAAGGAGGCGGTACGATTAAAGGCTCAATATGCATGCCCATTGATATCGAGGACCAATTGCCCGGAATTGTGGTAGTGCATGAGAATCGAGGATTAAATCCACACATTGAAGATGTAGCGCGTAGGGCTGCTCTGGCTGGATTTGTGGCACTTGCACCCGATGCTTTGAGTCCGTTGGGAGGATATCCTGGGAATGATGACGATGGGAGGACCATGCAGCGGGAAAGGGATCGAGATGAGATGCTCGAAGATTTTATTGCTGCCTTCCACCATCTGAAGAATCATGAGCGTTGCACAGGCAAGGTGGGTGTAGTAGGATTTTGTTTTGGGGGTTGGATTTCGAACATGATGGCTGTCCAGGTTGACGATCTTGCTGCGGCTGTACCTTTTTATGGAGGTCAACCGCCTTTAGAATTGGTTCCACAAATCAATGCTCCTTTACTCCTGCATTTCGGGGAGTTGGACAAAAGGGTCAATGCGGGATGGCCGGCTTATGAGGAGGCTTTAAAAGCGCATGATAAGGCATTTCAAGCTTTTATCTATCAAGGAGCAAACCACGGTTTTCACAACGACACTACTGCCCGCTATGATAAAGAAGATGCAGAATTGGCATGGGAAAGAACAATCGCATTCTTTCGGCAGCATTTAGAAGCATAATGATCAAACTTGGTAATGCGCTAGAGTGATCCTCGAAACAATAGTTTTGTGGGCTCGACTCCTTGACTGCATGACTGGCTTAATATGACTTGTGCAGCTGCCCCATTTCGTATGATCAATGGCATTGGTTCTATTACTTCTGCTAGGATTTCCTTGAGCGGAGAGTCATTTTAGGTCATCAGGCCAATATAACTTTCTAACATGTCACGATTTTCAATAACATCATGTATGTAGTGGTATAGTAATTCCTTGATAGAGTCTTCTATCGAATTTAATAAATGTGATACATTGAGAATATATTGTAACCAGAAGAGCGTTTGATCTAGTACTCAATATTATGAATTGTTAATTGTACATGAAGTAGAACTAAGGACAAAGAAAAAAATATAATGTAATTGTTGTCATCATTTTATTGATGAGTCGGGTGCATACTTTTGGTCAAAATGGTGAAACTATTTTCTTGGAGGCGGAAAGTTTTGTAGATAGGGCAGGTTGGGTTGTTGATCAACAATCTCTGTATGTAATGTGCTCTGCCTATCTGTTGGCACATGGTCTTGGTAAAGTGAACGATATTTCTTATTTCTATTTCAAA
Source organism: Saprospiraceae bacterium (assembly GCA_013001595.1). Taxonomy (GTDB): domain Bacteria; phylum Bacteroidota; class Bacteroidia; order Chitinophagales; family Saprospiraceae; genus JABDMH01. The sequence continues at coordinate 13,158 of JABDMH010000100.1, forward strand.
GGACATGTGAACGTGTCATGGATTGACCACTAGTTGTAATCTTGTTATCGGTGCTGTGATGCAGTGAGAGAGCCTCAGTCCAACAATAGTATTCAATCATTTGAAACAGTATTTAAGATGGCGTTTGATTTCAATTCAGTCGCGATAGGGAGATCAGCTGAGTCTATGGGAGATGGCTTGCAATAGGTAGAAAAATTCATGCCTTGTTCTATCATAGAATGACTCGAAACAATTTGGAAATAATTTCTTCAAATTCCTGTGAGATGAGAATGGGAGATCCCCAAGATATGAGGTTTTACGTGACATCTAATTCTTGATGTACACCAAAGCGGTATTTACCCTTTTAGTGTTGATGGGTGATTGATTACGAGTCGGATTGCCACCAATTTTGATAGGACAATAAGAAAAAGGTTCATGTCAGAAATGTAGCCTGACCAGCAGTGCAAACACTATGCTTTTCTCCTGAATTATGCACTCAAGTATCTATAATACCATCAGGGGTTTAGTCTTCGTAAACTCATGCTATTCACTATTAGCATACTTGTCCTTATAGTTGGGCGTAAGGATATATCAGATGCCAACTAGTGGGCTACCGGTCAATTTTGTTACCTTATACATGGCCTTATTTACTACCGAATTACTGTCCATGACTCTATAAAACATTATCTTAGCTTTAAATCAATTGGTGGTATAATTTTGGCTTAGTGAGATCCGGGAACCATATGTGCATGAACCAAATTGTACTGTGGTGGCTGCTACTCCTAAGCGATTTCCAAGCACTTTTGCCAATTACCCTGAAGGCGATATGATGCATTTAAAACTGATGTTCTGAAATGATGAAGAGAATACTGTACTTACTGGGATTGATTTTGATTGCATTTCATGCCACAGCCCAAGATGGCATATTTCTAGAGGCTGAGGCTTTCCTCGACCCAGGTGGCTGGGTGGTAGACCCGCAATTCGTCCAGCAGATGAGCTCTCCCTACTTGATGGCGCATGGCATAGGAAATTTGGTGACGAATGCGTCAACAACGTTCGATCTAGAGAAAGCAGGCAGTTATAATGTATGGGCTCGAACGAAGAATTGGGTGCCAGGAAATTGGGACCCACCTGGAAGATTTAAGGTTGAGATAAACGGAACGGACCTCGCACATACACTGGGTGTGACACCTGGTTGGGGTTGGGAACTGGCAGGTGAAATTGAGCTTAAACCTGGAAGTATAGAAATGCAATTGGTAGACCTCACTGGTTTCAATGGACGTTGTGATGCCATTTACTTGAGCACTTCTGATAAAGAACCTCCTAGAGCTGGAGAGGCGTTGGCCAAGTTTCGCAAAGAAATGTTACAAGAACCTGCATCTCCAGAGGTCACTAAGGAATATGACCTGGTGATCACCGGTGGTGGCATTGCAGGTTGTGCTGCGGCCATTGCTGCCGCTGAGCAAGGGCTGAATGTAGCACTAATCCATGATAGACCCGTTTTAGGAGGGAATGCCAGTAGTGAAATTCGTGTGCATACGCTTGGGATCTATGGTCATTACTCCCGCATACTGAAAATGATCGATACTGAGCATTATCCCAATGGATCTCCTGAAGCAATATATGACCAGGAAAAGCGAGATAATAACGTCAAGAAATATGATCGGATAGATTTACACCTGAATTGGCGTGCTTACGATGCGGTCGCTGTTGATAGCACCATTCAATATGTTGATGCACGACATACATACAGCGGAGCCCGAAAACGATTCACTGCGCCTTTGTTTCTCGATGCAACCGGTGATGGATGGATTGGATACTGGGCAGGAGCAGAATACACCTATGGACGGGAGAGTGTTTACCAATATGGTGAAGAGTGGGAAAAATGGGGTGAGCTGTGGAGTCCAGAGGAACCAGATAATTTTGTGATGGGATCTTCCATTTTATGGCTGACCGAAGTTGCGGATAGACCACAAATTTTTCCTGCGGTGCCATGGGCTAAGGAAGTAGCTAGAGATCATGCAGCCACAGCAGGTGAATGGTACTGGGAGTTTTCTAGAAACGATTTACATCAGATTCATGATGGGGAGGAAATCCGTGATCACATGCTGCGTGCAATTTTTGGCTCCTTCAGTAATGCAAAAGCCGATACTGCTAATTTAAATTATCGCTTGCAATGGGTCTCATACCTACTCGGCAAGCGGGAATCTAGGCGACTTGTGGGTGATCATATATTTACACTTAATGATGTTGTAGACGATGTCATGTTTTTAGATTCAGTAGTCGCTGAGACCAGAGAAATTGATGTGCATTTTCAGCAGAACTTACAGGATGAATCAAAGCCGGATTTTCTCTCCAAAGCATTGTTTTATAAAACAGATCGATATCATATTCCATATCGTAGTCTATATTCACGCAATATTAAAAACCTCTTTATGGCGGGGCGATGCTTTAGTTGCTCACATGTAGGACTCGGAGGTCCTCGAGTTATGCGCACTACCGGACAAATGGGGGCTGCTGCAGGACTGGCAGCAGTCATTTGCAATCGCCATGCGATCAACCCCAGAGAGGTTTATCAAAAGCATATGAACGAGTATTGGGATTTGATAGTTATTCAGAAAGGTCTTAAGCAGTGAGTAGATGTAGATCTAGCGCTACCTAGAATCCATATAAGGGAATGAATATCTTATTGTTTCGTTTCATTGCAGTCAGCATTCTGCTGTGCATCATAGGTGCCAAGGAGAATGGCGAAAGAAACGATCCTTTGCATTTTGCCATGCAAAAGGAATACCAGCTAGCGACTGATCAGAAGGAGGTATTTAGTTTTTCAGGACTAGATTCGCTTGGCGAACACGCTATGTTCCTGCTATACACTGGAGACCATAATCCACTTCTTTATTATTCCAATATCGTCACTCCAGTTTGTATTGACAACGTATGCAAACCCATGTACATTCAGATATACTGGAACTTGGTGGGTGAATATGTAGGATACGGCGTAGTTGAGGATAACTTATTATCGAAATTTGATCATGACCTTTTTGAACCACGAGATTATAGGAAGTTGCATGACCTTCTACTCGATAAGCACTCCATCCTTGAGCGGAGGAAGCTCTCTGATCTATTTGATCCCGGAAAAAAGCCAGAAAAAGCCATTGAGTTTAATGGGGAAGAGGTAGATGCCTTGTCAGGAGCTACCAAAAAGGAAATCAGCGAATCGGTCGTTGAAGGAGCCTTATATTCATGTTACACAGCCTGGCATTTAGTACATGGTACGGTAGTAAAGAAAATGGTAAACCACATCGATTCGTTGTACAACGCTCACCTGGCTAATTATTTTATCTCATCACCCTATATTGCCTATCAGCGCTATGCATTGCAGCGCTTTTCTGAAACGGAGTATATTAATCAATTACCTCGAATTATCGAAATATTGAAATCTTCTAAACCACTACTGCGCACTTATGTCTTAAAAAAATTGCCCGATCTCGCTTGGGCAAAGGGCGATATACTGAAGTTGTATGAAGGTTTTTCAAATTTGGATACCAATAGTAAAACCCTATTAATTAAAAACCTCTCGCTGGCAGATGATTCGGCTCTGATGCATGTAGCAGGTGGAATAACTGGTGTTACCAAAAATCAGTTGAGAACCTTTCTTGAATTCCTGGCTGAAAAACCTACAAGATTGACGGAAGATATGTTGGCACTACTCCATGCTGCTGCAGAAAATCAAACCTATGCCCACAATTATCTTATTGCAGAATTCCTAGAGCGGTAACTCTATACCCTCTGCTCTATGCCCTCTGCTCTCTGCCTCATGCTAATTCTCTACGTGAAAACTAATGTCGGCAAGTTCTTCCTCTGTCAGCACACGGTCAAAGACAGCAGCGCCGTCTATGAATATTTCTGAACCATGTTCGATTTCTTCTGAAGCTAACCCTAGGGCCCGACCAAAGGTAAAAGGTGCTCCTTTTTGGATTGCTTTCGTGATTTGGGTCCCCATTGTGGACCAACGACCATCTTGGTATTGCTTGATGCTTGCATAGATGGTGTCTTGGTAGGTGATGGATCTCGTGAGTTTGATATTCACCGAGCTGTGTGGATCAGTTAAAACCATTGGAGTTTTTAGAATGGTCTCGCCTTTGTTTTTGATGTCAAAGGAGACCTGATATCTTTTTTGCTGTAAGTTCAACCTAGGTGAAGTCTGATAACTCGCGGCCAATTTCTCTAGATCTACCAAGAGGCGATGTTCAGCCACTGAATCCTGATCTAATGTATATCCGTTGAATTTTATGGTAAAAACCTCCTCGCCTGCTATGGGTCCTGTAAATGGTAGTGGGTTGGCCAGTTGTGCGGTATCATATTTGAAGACATCTTGCGCTACAGGATCTGTGAGGAAATAGGAGGTGCTCCTTCCATTGAGGTAGGCCTTAACCTCATGACTGCTGGTATCATAACTCATAGCCACGGAGACCCAGGCATTGTCATCAAAGGGCTTGGCATCTATAGCACGGATCCTGGCATATTGCGAACCCTTGGCCTCTGATTGTGGATAGCTAGCAGCACCGGTGGCGGAAATATGTCCGATGACCCCTTTTTGTTGGAATAATCCGGCGAATAATGCGTATTGTCTCCGACCGGCATATTTATGCCAACCTCCTTCATCCCAGATTCCAGCAATTAGATGTCGAGTTCCGTAAAACTTGATCCATGCCAGTATAGTGAAGGGTTGCTGACCATGTATATCTAAAGAGGTACCAGCCAGTTCATCTCTGGGTATTGATCCGTATATATGACCTTGATGAAACCGAATGGCCTTTTTGAAAGGCCCGGTTTCGTCGTATTTGATCTGTGACATTGCATGGTTATAGGGCCAATTTTCCAAGGAGTAGTTGTGGTCATCACCAATTTGCCTGAGAAATATAGGTAAATGATCTTTACCTGCGTAGCTGGTCCAGACACCTGCTTGTGTCCGCTCAAAATCCCAGAAAGAAATAAGTCCAGGCACCGCAGCGATCTTATTCTTTTTTTCTAAAGGGGTCAAATCTGCAGGAGAATTGCATTGCAGACAAATGAGCAGGGATAGGAGAAGAAGAAATTTCATCAAGATATTTTTGCCATGTATTAAACAAAAATGGAAATGCATAGATCGCCATTCAAAGTGAGCAACCATTGATCACAATTTTCATATTCGTAAAGAGACACACTACTTCGTCACAAATTCCAATAATCCAAATCTGTTGCGTTGATGCACATTCTTATTGATGTCGTAAATCGGAAAAATTGTTGAAGTACTTCTTCGATTGCCAGTCGCATCATTGCGGTCTTGCCGTACTGCTAGAAAGGCCCAACGATTTCCTTCCTGAACTGGACTAAACTTATGCATACCGTGAAAAACTTTCAAAGGGATGGCCATTTCCATAGTCCAGCCTTCGTCTCTATCACTATTGTCATTGAGAGTACCATGTACGGTGACTTCAACCTCAAAATTGGGATCGAAACCTCGCACAGAACCACTCTGGCCTTGATAGATTTCGTTTAGATGAACAAAGTCATTCGAAGCCTTGTAAAGATTTAGTTCAAAACCATAATGCATGGGCAGGCTATCTGGAGCAGGGATAAGGAATATTTCTGCACAATCATCGAAATAGGGTTGGGCATCACGCTCTAGTTCCCTAGCAGTGATGAATTGATCGGAGCAATCAAAGGATACATATAGGTTTTGCTCATCCCAAAGCATGCGAAATGTTGTTACTTGTTGGTCAGTGGGTTCATCGACGCGATAAAAATAGTCGAGTGTTCGACTTTCAGTTTTTCTCCATACAGCTTCGCTGATTTTACCATCAATCGTTATAGGCTGGTTGGTTCGCAATGCTGTAAACAATGGATGTTCTCCTAAGACCAGTTCTTTTTCCTCTTGCCCCCAAAGTTTGCAGGAAGTTGAAATAAGTAGAGTCAGAAAGAGTATAAAAGTTTTAACACTGCTCATTGCATTTCTTTCATACGAAGATAGGATGTACTTCCAACATATGACAGCCGAAACAAAAGAGTAGTCATCAAAGATTACTCGAGTTCTTAGCTCTACGTCAAACCGCTTGACGAGATCAAATCATAGTCACCAAGGCCCAATACATCTAAAATCCTGATGACGCACACCGTATAATTTTGATTTCTCTTACTATTGCTTCCATGATAGAATCTGATTGATGATAAGCATCAGTTTATGAAGGTGCGGCTGAAAAGTCACTATAGTGTCGATGTAATGTTTTTCCTCCTATTAATACTCTGTCCACTGGAATATGTTGAATAATTATAAGGTCATTTTTGTGATAAGTAAGGCATCAAAGTAGGGTCTGGCATCCCGGCTGCGCTCGCGGGCGGTAATAAATTGTTCTTTGCAAACAAAGGAGGCATAAAGATTTTGTGCATCCCAACGCATGCGGAATTCGGTAGCTTGTTGGTCAGTGGGTTTAGCTACACGATAAAAATATTCGAGCTGATGACTTTCGGTCTCACTGCATGCTTCTTCAATTATCTCACCATCAATGGTCATGGTCTGTCGTGGTTTTTAGGACGGTGAATAGTTCGTGTTCGCCAAGTACAAGTTCTTTTTGCTGCTGCCCCCAGAGGTTACAAGAAGTCGAAATAAGTAGGATGAGGCAGGACACCAGGGTTTTATGATTACTCATTGAATTTCTTTCTTCAGAAGATAAGGTGTACCTCCAACATTTAGTAGCATGAGCGAAAGGGTAGTTATCAATAGGTGGTCGACTGACCAATTGAGCGTACTTGATTGATCGTTTAGGCTCTAAGAAAAATAAGAAAGACATTGATCGAATCTGGCTCTGCTCGAAAATGCGGGCATGCCTTGCAGGGTGCTGACATATGAGAAGAATGCTGACAATACGAAAATGCGTGTTCGTCGGCGGAATTGAGCATTTTCAGTAAAATCAAAAAGAGAAGCTCCGACTTAATTCAGCAGGCAGTTCGTGTTAACCTGTGTGATTAGAAAGCCACTCTGTTCAAGACACTGGACTAATTCATCCATATTGATATTCTTCTACTTCTCTTTTGTAAATTTTGCTGAACAATGACACACCGATGAATTTTGGAATGGATTTCATTAATCCCCAGCATATATTGTTTAGTATGCCGGGTATAATGACTTTCTTTCCTTTGAGTATTTGGGTAACAGCTATCTTCGCAACAACTTTCGGATCGAGATTAAGTATTTCACCCAAAAATCCCTGCTTCTGAATCCTACGGCTAACTGAACCATTTGTCGTCATCGGACCCGGAAGCAGAACGCTAACACTGATATTTGTTTCTTTCAACTCCTCATTTAGACCTCTGGTGAATGAATATATAAAAGCTTTGGAAGCAGGGTAGACGGTTTTGAACGGAACAGGATACTGCGATATAATACTAGAAACATTCAGGATATACGCACGTTCATGTCTTGATAGTTTTGGCAAAAGTGCACACGAGAGAAATGCTGTCGTACCGATGTTTAATGCGATAATAGAATCGATCATTGGAAACGGGACCTTGTCAATTTCATGTGAGCCGCCTATTCCAGCATTGTTTATGACCATATTAATTGAGCGGTTTTCCAACGCTGTCATTAAAGCGGACACACACTCTCTCTTTGTTAAATCTCCCTCGAATGTCTTCACATCCACATCGTGGAATCTTATAATATCATTTCGGACATCATTAAGTCGCTCTCCAGGTAATGAGGTCAGAATTAAATTCATTGCCCTCGATGCACACTCGTATGCTAATGCCTTTCCTAAACCGGTGCTCGCACCGGTAATCAGTGTATAGATCAAACCTTTATCAAAATTCATGATACAATATTTTATTTTTATGAAATAAGATTCACAGATTAAATGATGACTTTTCATCAAATGTGCTATCTCAAATTCAATGGTTCTGCTTCCTAATTCTGGCGAAAATCACTGGGAGTGATACCAAACTCCTTGTGAAAACTCTTACTGAAGTAATTGGGGTCGCCAAAGCCCACATCATAGGCAACATCCGAAATATTGTTGGCCAGATCCTTGAGCAATGTTTTAGCCTTATTTAATCGAAAAGATCTTATATAATTACTTGCCGATCGATTTGCAATTGCCTTTAATTTTCTATGCAGTTGCATACGACTCATGTGTACTCCATGGGCTAGGTCTTCAACCCCAAAATTCTGGTTTAATAGGTTCATTTCGATCACTTTATTGATATTAATGATAAAATTTCCCTCTTTGCCATCGAGATCTTTGTGGCCCAGCAAGGCAAACTGACGGTACTTTTCATGTAGTTTTTTACGAATATCTAATAGAGCTTTAATCCTTACTAGTAGCTCTTCCTTTTCGAAAGGCTTTGTGATATAAGCATCAGCGCCTTTACGTATCCCATCTAACTTATCCTTTTTGTCAGCTTTGGCTGTCAAGGCTATGATCGGTATATGATCCGTCCGTGGATCCTCTTTCAATCGTTGAATCATCGCAGTCCCATCCATTTTCGGCATCATAATGTCGCTCAAGATCATATCGGGTATCATCGATAGTGCCTTCTGATAGCCTTCCAGACCATCGTAAGCTTGTTCAATTGTATATGATTCACTGAGAATTGTGGCCAGATATTTTTGTACATCTTGATGATCCTCGACAATCAGGAGTAAAGGTTTAGCGGAAGAGCCTGTGGTTATGTCACCGGGGTGTTTTAAAATCTTTTTCGACCTTTCTTCAACTTTTTTTGGAGCATTGCGAGTAATGGGAAGAAGGATTTCAAATTGGGATCCCAGCCCCACTTGGCTGTCTACTTGTATGGATCCACCCATGATTTCAACCAACTCCCTGGTTAATGCAAGGCCAATCCCTGTTCCTCTGCCAATATTTACCTCAACCGATTCAACTTGATAGAACCGATCGAATATGAGTGGAAGATGTTCTCCGGAAATACCAATACCAGAATCCTCCACGATGAGTGAAACTTCTTTAAGTCCCCTCTTCACAATCCTAACAGTTACTTGACCTCCTTCAGGTGTAAATTTGATAGCATTGGAAATGAGATTTTGAATGATGGACAGCATCCTGTCTTCATCAAGATCCATTTCGATGTAGTCAATATCACAATGTACAGACAACACAATGTTTTTCCGTTCAGCGTAAGGCTGATATGTCATGACCACTGATTGGACAAAATTCACTAGATCCATTTGTTCTGGATGCATGACCAAAGATTTACTTTCCAATTTTGCTAGATCCAGCATTTGATTGATCAGGTTAAGCAGTTCATTGCTATTTCGACTTAGGATCTCTAATGATTCGTCGAAATCTTCAGGGTTATTATTGCTTAGATCCTCGCGAGCCTGATCTATCATGCCCCTGATAACAGTCAAAGGTGTCCGGAATTCATGTGTCAGATTTGTGTAGAGACCAGATTTAAATTTTTCTAATTCTTCAATACGCTTACGTTCACTTTCGAGTAGTTTTCCGTTCAAGAATTTCCCACTTCTCAGGTTTAAATCGAATGTGTTGAACAAAAAGGCAAATATGGTAAATCCAAAGGCCTCGTATAGACGGATCGTGAGCGTGGATGTGGTATCATTGCCGATCCTAAGTACGGCCATAACAATGAAAATAAAACTAGTGAGGTTGAATATGGCTCGCTGAGCATGATTCAAAGGGAGTGCCCAATTTGAGACAAAAATGAAAATTATATAGAGGATTAGATTGTTTCTGTCCGCCAGTACAAGTACAGCTAGACCTATAGCTGTGACTGACAAGAGGAGGGAATATGCTAGGATGGTCAGCCCGCGTGACATCTTTTCTATCAAGCTTCGCTGATAAGTGACAACGAGAAGGGGAATTAGATACAAGACATAGGTCAGGTGACTATAAAATAGATAAGTATATATCCGGCCCTCCTCGAATTTTCCTTCCAAATATCTTTGATAATCCAAAAACAGAAAGAGAATAAAGAAGAGTAGACCTAGCCATGAAATGACGTAAATTCTTTCGACGCTTTCCAGATGTAAAAGAGAATAAAATTCCTTTTTTAGGTTGTCGGGGAGCTTAGTTTTGAAATCGAGATTCGTTAGAACACGCATGATTTCGATATTTTGGTCGTCTAGAAGTTAGCGTTTTTGTCACTTAATTCTTCATTGTATTGGCTTGGACCTTGCTTCGCTTCCTAAGGTAACTAAACCAGATCTTGAATAATATGATCCAGATCATGACTATTTTCTTTTTCAAGCATAAATTTGTGTAAATCAATAAGTAAAAGCCTGTATAAATGACCTAAAATCGAGGAGGATTGTAACATCCA
>JABDMH010000113.1 GCA_013001595.1 Saprospiraceae bacterium
ATCATACTATTCTTAAATAGAATATTGACCGTATTTTTCTTTCGGACAAATCCGGATTCTAAAGCTGCAAAACCAAGGTGCATGATAAAAACCAGCACGGATGCAATCAAGATCCATAAATTATTAGCAGTAAATAACGCATCATTCATGATTAATTTTCTTTAAGTTTTAAGTAATGCTTAATTTTTTCTAAAAAACTCTTCTTTCAAAAAATGAAATTAAAGGGCATCTGTATCCCTTTCGCCAGTCCTTATTCTTAGCGCACTTTCAATGTCGTAGACGAATATTTTTCCATCTCCAACAGCGCCAGTTCTACCTGACTTTTCAATGGTGCTGATGATTTGATCTACCTTTTCTTCGGTAGTTACGACGTTCATCTGCAGCCTGGGGATAAAATTTGCCCCTAAGTCTGCCCCCCGATAAATGCGTTTTTCACCGCTTTGCAGCCCATAGCCTCGGACATCCGTCAGTGTAAAAAACTTGACTCCGATGGCAGCCAATGCATCTTGCACAGCGTCAAATTTGGTCGTTCTGATAATTGCTTCGATTTTCTTCATAGCTTTGATTTAAGAAATCAATAAATAGGTGATACAGAGAAAAATTTCTGTCTGGGTGCAAATCTAGTTTGGCTTTACCATACTTTTGGATCGTATCTAGATCAGATTTGCTATGTCAAAAACAAGTATTTACTGCTTTAAAATGCTTGATTATCAATCTTTTAACTAAGAACAAATTGTTATGCCTATCTCTACAACTGATCAACTTTTCAACCTAATTAAGGGGTTGTCAAAGAGTGAAAAGCGGAATTTTAAGTTGTACGCCAAGCGCACTCGGAGTGCGTCCGACACGAAATTCATTCGACTTTTTGACGCTATTGACAGCATGGAAGAATATGACGAGGAAGAAGTTTTTCGAAAGTTTAGAGGGGTCTCCAAGGGACAGCTGTCCAATCTGAAGAGACACCTATATACCGAATTATTATCAAGCTTAAGAATCATTCATAAGAAGAAGAGCATTGACATAAAAATTCGGGAACAAATTGATTTTGCTCGAATCTTGTATGGAAAGGGGCTTTACATGCAAAGTCTAAAGTTGTTGAGCCGAATCAAAGGAATAGCTAAGGAATCGAATCAAGATATTCTGCACTACGAAATCTTGGAGTTCGAGAAGCTAATAGAGGAAAAGCATATTACGCGAAGTAGAAAAATAAAGAATAAGGTTGAAGATTTGATTTATGAATCTGAAGAGAGAAATAGAATTTTAAACAATACTAATAGATTAACTAATTTAAAATTGAAGATACATGGATTGTACATTAAGGTAGGGCATGCGAAAGATGAAAAAGATGCATTTGTTGTAAGGGATTATTTTAAATCCAACCTGCCTGATATGTCATCTAGTAATATGACCTTTTTCGAAAGGGTATACTTGCACCAGAGCTATGTTTGGTACTATTATATCCTTTTAGATTTTGAGAAATGTGCAGAACATGCTCACCACTGGGTGTCTCTTTATGAATCGAAGGAGATCATGGTGGATGAAGATCCTGATATATATATGCGGGGTATACATTATTTGCTAACCTCTTTATATGGCCTGGGCAAGGTAGATACCTATCTGAAGTACGTGAGGAAATTTGAATCTTTCCATGAAGCACACAAGTCAGATTTAAATTTAACTAGTAGGATTATCTATTTTCTATACTATTACTCTGCGCTAATTCATAAGCATTATCTGCAAGGAACATTTTCGGAGGGTCTGGAGTTGGTGCCTGCAATTCAGCAGAATATAGAGCTCTATCGACGGAATATCGACGTGCATCGCATTCTGGTCTTTAATTATCGGATTGCATGGTTGAATTTTGGCGAAGGTCGATTTAGTGAGGCTATAGATTACCTTAATGAGATCATCAATCTTAAGGCTGGACATCTTCGTGAAGATATCCAGTCCTATGCCAGACTGTTGCATCTGCTGGCTCATTATGAGTTGGAAAACTATTCCTTGCTCGAATACCTGGAGCGGTCGGTGAGTCGATTTTTTGAAAAAATCGAGGATAAAAATAAAGTACAGGGTGAACTGTTATCCTTTATTCGTAGACAATTAAAAAGCCGCAATATTCCTGATTTTGCATTGCTAGAGAAAACCAAGAAACAGCTCGACAAATTTAAGCAGGATCCTTATGAGAAGCGGGCCTTTTTATACCTGGATGCTGGCGATTGGGTCACAGGCAAGTTAGAAGGATTAACAGTGTCAGAAGTCATTAGAAAAAGAAGAGGCACCTAACTTCTAGATGATTGTTGAAGAACTTTCTCCTAGTTTTTCTGCATCTAACACCAGGTCATCATCAGATACAAGTGCCTCTAAATAGTCTCCTGCTTTGCTGCAAGATATTTTTGTTAGTCCCTGCAAATCAGGCGTCCCTAAGCCTGCTTCCAGTAATCTTGAGACTGCTCCACGAACCAGGTTGCCTTCCTCTACCAGTCCGAGATGATCAAGAAGAAGGCCAGCAGAAAGGACGGTAGCAACTGGATTTGCTATGTCCTTACCAGCTCCTTGTGGGTAGGAGCCATGGATGGGCTCGAAGACACTTGTAGCACTGCCTATAGAAGCAGAAGGCAATAATCCCAGGGAGCCCACCAAAACACTGGATTCATCAGAGATGATGTCTCCAAACATATTGCTGGTGAGAATAACATCAAATTGTGCCGGATTGATGATCATCTGCATGGCCGCATTGTCGACAAACATGTAATCGGTTTCAATCTCTGGATAGTCCTTGGAGATTATTTGGACGTGCTCCCTCCATAACCTTGAGGATTCTAGTACATTTGCTTTGTCAATTAAGGTGACTTTCTTTCTGCGATTGCCAGCCTGTTGAAATGCCAAGTGCGCAATACGTTCTATTTCCGCCACCTTATACACACATGTGTCATAGGCTGAGGTGTTGTCCTCGGAGCGACCTTTAGGACCAAAGTAAATGCCACCGATCAACTCGCGATAGATGACCATATCGACGCCTTTAAGATAACTTTCCTTAATCGGTGAAAGGTGTCGTAGGTTTTCAAAAATGGTGACAGGTCTGATGTTGCAAAAGAGACCTAGTGCTTTTCTCATTCCCAGCAGTCCTTGTTCAGGTCGTACTTTGGCAGTAGGGTCATTGTCATATTTGGGATCCCCGATGGCTCCAAAAAGGACCGCATCACTATTTAATAAAGTATTTAATGTCTCATCAGGAAGTGGGGAGCCGGTTTTATCGATAGCTACACCACCCACATCACCATAGCTGTAAGTGAATTGATGATTAAAGCGATCAGCAATCGCGTTCAGTACTTTGAGAGCTTGGCCTATTACTTCAGGGCCGATACCATCGCCCGGTAAGACTGCAATTTTCGAATCCATATTATCTATCTTACAATGTTATTAGGAGGGCTTTGTTTCGTAAGCAATGATTTTGTCTCTCATATTGAGTAGGTAGTCGATGTCGTCATATCCTTTTATTAGACACATTTTTTTATACGGATCAATGTCAAATGAAGTTTTCAAGGATGCTTTATCTACTGCTACGGTCTGATCGGGAAGAGATACAGTAACCATCGTTTTAGGGTCTTTTTCGATTTCCTTAAACAATGCGTTCAAAAATTGATCATCTACAGTAATGGGTAAGATGCCATTGTTTAGGGCATTGCCCTTAAAGATGTCTGCAAAAAAGCTGGATATGACTACCCTTATACCAAAGTCCTCGAGCGCCCAGGCAGCATGTTCCCGGCTTGAACCACAGCCAAAATTCTTGCCAGCGACGAGGATCGTTCCACTATAAATCGAGTTATTGAGCACAAAATCTTTCTTCGGGCTATCGTCACTATTATAGCGCCAATCTCGAAAAAGGTTATCGCCAAAATTAGCTTTAGTGGTTGCCTTGAGGAATCTTGCGGGTATGATTTGATCTGTATCCACATCTTCAATTGGAAGTGGGATACAGGTTGAATGTATATGTTCTAATTTTTCCATGTATCTATAAATGTTGTCTAACGTCTACAATTTTTCCTTCCAAAGCGGTGGCTGCGGCCATCAAGGGGCTGGCCAGTATGGTTCTTGCACCGGGCCCCTGCCGTCCTTCGAAATTTCGGTTTGATGTACTTACACAGTATTGTCCTGCGGGCACTTTATCTTCATTCATTCCCAGGCAGGCTGAGCAACCGGCTTCCCGAAAGTCAAACCCTGCCTCAATGAGCACGCGATCTAGTCCCTCCTTGACAGCTTGCTTTCTCACCTGTTGTGATCCCGGTACTACCATTGCTGTGACATGGCTGGCCACTCGTTTGCCCTTTACATATTGGGCTACCAGTCGCAAATCTTCGATTCGTGAATTGGTACAACTACCAATAAACACATAGTCAATCTCATGACCTTCCAGTTTTTGGCCCGCCTCAAGTCCCATATATGCCAGTGCTTTTTGAAAGGAGGCTTCACCCTGTTTGCCACCCGTTGTCGGAATATTGTCGGTGACAGCAATGCCCATACCTGGATTTGTACCATATGTCAGCATCGGTACAATTTCTTCGGCATGAAAAGTAAACTCCTCATCGAACAATGCGTCATCATCACTATAGAGGGTCCTCCAATATGCAAGTGCTTTGTCATAATCGGCACCTTGAGGAGCGAACTCTCGTCCTTTCACGTAGTCAAAAGTGGTTTGATCAGGTGCAATCATACCTCCGCGTGCTCCCATTTCAATACTCATATTGCAGACGGTCATGCGTCCTTCCATACTTAGTGATCTAATTACAGGTCCAGCATATTCAATGAAGTAGCCCGTTCCACCTGCAGCCGTAAGCTGACTAATGATGTACAATATTACATCCTTGGACAATACACCTTTCTGCAATTCTCCTTCGACCGAAATGCGCATACGCTTAGGACGAGTTAGCAGTAGGCATTGAGTGGCCAAAACTTGCTCCACTTGACTTGTGCCTATACCAAAAGCGATCGTACCAAAAGCACCATGGGTAGAGGTGTGACTATCGCCACAGACCATAGTCATACCAGGTTGGGTTATTCCCAGCTCAGGTCCAATGACATGAACAATGCCTTGGTAAGGATGGCCCAGACCATACAAAGTGACGCCAAATTCTTCACAATTCTCAACAAGCTTTTGTACCTGAATGCGAGAAAGTTCTTCCTTAATAGGGAGATGCTGATCTTTGGTTGGAACATTGTGGTCTGCTGTAGCGACCGTTCGCTCCGGTCTGGCTACAGCAATACCTCGGTCTCGTAGCCCTTGAAAAGCCTGAGGGCTAGTCACTTCGTGTATCAGATGCTTATCTATGTAAAGTACTTCTCTACCACCCTCTACGACATCTACCAGGTGTGCCTCCCATACTTTGTCAAAAAGTGTCTTACCCATGTTCGCGTGTTATTATATTTGTTCTGTTCTGAAGTTGTTTCGGAGAATGAATGGATGCTCAAGACTGATTTGAACATTCATGCTCTAAGGCCTGTGCTAAGAAGCTGCTAAGATGATAATATTTCAGATTTTTGAGCCATCAACCTGTGGAGATCTTCGTCAATTACTTCCTTCTGTCGATCAGCAATCTCTAAGAAATGTTGGTAAATGCTATCCAATTCAATCTTTGTGACTTCATGACCAATTTCCTTCAAGCGATAGGCTAGAGCTGCCCTGCCACTCCTGGCTGTGAGTACAATGGATGATTTATCTACCCCCACATCACTGGGATTGATAATTTCGTATGTTTCTCGCTTTTTAATTACACCATCTTGATGTATACCTGATGAATGTGCAAAGGCATTGGAGCCAACAATGGCTTTATTAGGCTGGACCGGCATTCCCATTTCTTCCGAAACGAGTTTGCTCATCGGGTACAATAGTTTGGTATTGATACCTGTGGAGAAACCCATATAAGGATGTTGATTCAATACCATCACACACTCCTCAAGAGATGTATTTCCAGCTCGTTCGCCCAGACCATTGATTGTACATTCTATTTGGCGAGCTCCGTTTATGACCCCTTCAATACTATTGGCCGTCGCTAGCCCCAGGTCATTATGGCAATGTGTAGAAATGGTCGCCTTTTCTATGCCTTTGACATGCTCTACCAAGTATTTGATCTTACTGCCATACTCGTTGGGAAGACAATATCCCGTAGTATCGGGGATGTTCAGAACGGTAGCACCCACCTTCAATACTTCCTCACAAACCTGTGCTAGAAACTCATTATCAGTTCGCCCAGCATCTTCGGCATAGAACTCGACGTCTTCTACAAAACTCTTAGCGTACTTCACGGCTGCAACGGCGCGCTCGATTACTTTTTCCCTAGTACTATTGAATTTAAACCTAATATGAGAGTCTGAGGTCCCAATACCAGTATGGATCCTGGCTAACTTAGCATCTTCCACTGCTTCCGCAGCACATTTAATGTCTTTTTCAACCGCTCTTGAAAGTGCACAAATCCGCACATGACCAGCTGCACGTGCTATCGCACTTACTGCATCAAAATCTCCAGGACTAGAAATTGGAAATCCAGCCTCAATCACATCAACACCGAGAAGTTCCAATTGCTTCGCAAGTCTGAGCTTCTGAGACTTATTCAACTTGCAGCCTGGGACCTGCTCTCCATCCCGGAGGGTTGTATCAAATATTTGGATCCTGTTTCTATCCATTTGTATTATGTTTATAGCGTTGATGCGTCATGATGTACTGTAAGGAGCGCTTCACTGCCATATTCTAAGGTGAACTTGACTATAGGTTAATAATTGAGATGCCATTTTGTTTGCAATCTCAAGAATTAGTAGGAACACAACTTCACCTAATCTATCTATAAAAGTAGGTATGATCAATACGGGATGAAAGTCTATATCGAGAATAGTTACAAAACAACAAACTCTATAAATGGTTCTAAGTATCTGATAAACATATATTTACATTCAAAAAGGTTACAATGCCCACAACGAAGACAGACTACTTAGTTCAACTCATTAATTCCCTGTCAAAAGCAGAGAAACGATCTTTTCGTCTTTTTGTGACCCGAAATCAGATATCAGAAGATATTTTGTTCTTGCAACTCTTTGATGAACTGAGCAGGTCAAAGAAATATGATGAGGAAGTTGTTTTAGAAAAGATACCTGGTATCAAGAAGCGTCAATTGTCAAACCTGAAGGCGCATCTCTATAAACAGTTGTTGATCTGTCTCCGGCTATTGGCTCGGAGCAATAATGTGGAAATAGATATTAGGGAAAGGCTGGATTACGCTCGAGTGCTCTATGATAAAGGTCTGTATCGCCAAAGTCTCGATATTTTGGCAAAGACTAAAGCAATCGCTATACGTCAAAACTATTATGTGTTGGCATTAAATGTATTGGACTTCGAGAAGTTCATAGAGTCTCAGTACATTACGAGAAGCATTCAAAACAGGGCTGAAGAATTAAAGAAGGACTCATTAGCTCTGACCAGAAAGATTGAAAAAACTCAGGCTTTCAGCAATCTGGCACTTCAGCTTTATGGTTTATACCTCAAGGTTGGATATGTGCGTAATAGGCATGATGCAGAATATCTCCACGACTTCTTCTACTCAAACTTGCCAAACTATAACTATGTGGAATTAGATTTTCACGAAAAACTTTACCTCTCGCAAGCTTTTGGCTGGTTTCACTACATGAATCAGGATTTCGCCAATTACTACAAATATACGCTCCGGTGGTATGGTCTTTTCGAGTCGTACCCTGAAATGAAGGAAACTACTACAGCGCTGTATTTAAAGGGGCTGCACAATCTGCTTTCTTCCCTTTTCATGTCATTTCGGTACGAGAAGTTTATGGAGATGTTCGGTGCATTGCAAGATGTTCCCAAACAGGGTCTTCTTCAAACACTCAATACAGAAGGGTTGTATACCCTGTTTTACTATGTGCATCTGATCAATCGTCATTTCATGACCGGCACCTTTAGTGAAGGCACTCAGTCTATGAAGACCTTGTCTGAAATGATTGATCGCAATCCATATGCTTGGGATACTCACCGAATCATTGTCTTTTACTACAAGATAGCTTGCATGTATTTTGGCAGCGGTGACTGGAGCTCTGCCATTACCTATTTGAACAAAATCATCAATGCCAAAACTCCTGATTTTCGTGGCGATATACAATCTTTCGCTCGGATCCTAAATCTGATAGCTCATTATGAGCTGGGAAATCAGGCGCTTCTCGAATATCAGATCAAATCTGTATATAGATATCTGGCAAAAATGAAGGAATTGCAGGAAGTTCAGGACACGATTTTCAAGTTCTTGAGAAGGACTCCAAAGATGTCAAAGTACGAACTTAAAGATCGGTTTCAAGAGCTTCACGACAGCCTGATCAAGCTCAGGGAGCAGCCCTATGAGCGCAGGGCTTTCTTGTACTTGGATATTATATCTTGGTTGGAAAGTAAGCTGGAAGATAAGAGCGTCGAAACCATCATTCAACAGCACTTCTTGAATATGCAAGAGAAAGGAAAATTCTCTAGCATTATAAAGAGGTAGTATTGGCCCTTGGCTATTAGCGAGATTTGGTATGCTAAGGAAATATTTCCTTTGCCAAATCTTGAGCTGCTTCGAACGCTGGTCTGGATAGATTCAGGGGTATCTTTTTTCCATCAAAAAATTCAAATAAATGTTCTGTTGCCATATTGCCTGTCAATTCATGTTTGGCCATTGGGCAACCACCATAACCCCTTATAGCACTATCAAATCGAAGGCATCCATGTTCATAGGCGGCATGGACCTTCGGATACCAACTGTCGGGTGTTGTATGGAGATGCGCCCCAAATTCAACATCAGGGTAGGGGGGGATGAGGTTGGAATACAGATAGGAAATGCTATGCGGAGTAGATACACCCACAGTGTCTGATAATGCCATAATCTTGATGTCCATATCTGCAAGTTTATCTACCCAACCTTGTACGATATCAACATTCCATGCGTCTCCAAATGGATTACCAAAAGCCATGGATAGATATAGCACTAAGCCTTTTCCATGAGATTGACATATCTCCTGTATTTGGGCAACGCGTTGCAGAGATTCTTCAATAGTAGCATTGGTGTTACGAATTTGAAATGTCTCGGAGACAGAGAAAGGATAACCTAAGTAGTCAATATCATCAAATTTTGCTGCATCTGTCGCACCACGCAAATTGGCCACAATGGCAAGCAATCTAGCGCTACTCTTCGAAAGATCCAGTTGAGAAAGCACCTCTGCGCTGTCACGCATCTGGGGTATTGCTTTCGGTGAAACAAAACTGCCAAAGTCAATGGTGTCAAATCCAACCTTTAGAAGAGCATTGAGGTATTTAACCTTAAGCTGAGTCGGAATAAAATCTGGAAGACCCTGCATCGCATCTCGTGGACACTCTATGATTTTTATCATGGTTGACATTCAAGCCTCTTAAAGATAAGGTAAGTTGAGTTCTCCTACCTGAATTCAAACAGACATCAAGGGATCACGGCAATTTCTTGTGCTGCAATCCTCAACTTGTATTAATTTCGTGTCTATGCAGAAAAGAGATCTTCAGACCCTGATAGGTTTTATCCTTTTCATAACTGGCTTCGTTGCATTGACCTTGGCACTAGTTGGTATCCGGATTTCATTTCTAGCCTGGATGGATAACATCAATCCAGTATTCGGATTTGTGATGAAGTTGGTCATGATTTTAGCCGGATTAATCATCGTTGTATTGGCACAAGGAAATGATTATGAACCGGATGATAGATGGGAACCAGATCCTAAAGACAATTGAGATTAATAGGTGCGCACAACCTTTGTGGTATTCTCATATTCTCCCATGCGCACTGACAATGAATATACACCACGTGGTGCAGCTTCAGAAAATCTCATAGCAATGTTGTTAGAACCCCTGGTTATTTGAAGAGATTCTCGCTGTACCACCCGACCAAGCATGTCAGTGATATGGACTTCCGCCGGACCCTGATCAAAAGCAAAAATGGTAAGTTGATAGTTGTCAACAATGGGATTCGGCCCTACTGCCAAACTTAAATGCTGATCGTCTACAACGTTTACCTTACATATTCGATTCATCCTAAATACATCATCCTGGATGGTCTGCAAATTCGTATTCCGCCGAATGATTTTGGCAAGTGAACTGGATGCGACAAGTTCCCTTTCTTCTAGAGATAGATAACCTTCACTTTGATAGAAAAATCGATCTCCTTCCCGGAGTGCCTTAAATTGCTCTTTCATCACAGTCATAATGCTTTCACCAAACATGGCATCAGGCAGATGTTGTTCAGCAAGCATGCCTACCCATGGATCAACGCTGTCGACATCATGGTATAGATTTCTCAATATTTCTGCTTCCTCTGGCACGACACAAATTTCTTCAAAGCTGCGTACTCTGCCTATGCCTAACTCATCACGGATGGCATTATAATCTGGCAGTCCACGCTCCCTACCTCTTTGTATATTGATGGCTGCCAAATCCATTCCTAAACCGGAGCTCGGAGAACCAAATAGGAAATTTCTCACATCATCAATCATTTTGCAATCCAGTGCCTGTTGAATTTGTGCGCTCATGCCTTTAAATAGTGGATCAATACCACTTTCTATAACCAGTGTTGGGTCAAAAAAGGCCTCGCGTAGGGTCATGTCTCCACTGGGAATAGTCGAGCATCCATCATCCATTCTCAACAGATCTTCACTCAAAAGCGTATGACCAAACCGGTAAGCAGAGGCGGTGAAAACATTGGACACATTAGGATCAAGTTGTGTTTGATATTGACGATATGGCTCAAGAATTACGCCCATTGCCGGAAGCCATTCTTCATATACGATCTTTTGAAGCATCGCGCCCATCAGTTTCCTAGACTCGTGATAGAGGAACTCATCATCTTGGCTCACATGCACTCTCGCCAATTCATCACAGAGACGATTGTGTTCTCTGACAAATAAAGTATGCATCGCGGTGAGCATTATGTTCTCATTCGCTCTTGCATCTCCAGCAACAAACCACCGGCGATCGTCTGCAAGACTATTTCTATCCATATGAGGTGCCTCACCATCAGTGGGACCATTAATTTCACCATCCAACGTATTGAAGGGCAGATAGTTACCCTTAGATACTTTGAGTTTGCCTTTAGAGTAGGAACGGAGCCAAGATGCACGTGCAGCATCTGAACCATAGATCGCAGAACCATCAATAAACGCCGTGACGGCATTCTCATAAGATCTAGCATTGTCAGCCGATAGACCTGTTCCTTCTTTGATTTGTGAACGCATCATGACAATTTTTGACTCTCCTGTGCAATTAGGATCAAAAACTGCATCACAAATAGGAACTTCGATAAAAGCAGGTTCTGTGGGATTGACGCGAATTAGAGTAATGTCATGGTCTAGAAATTGCCCGAATACCCATATATAGTCAGTCAACTGATGCTCATCGTAGATGGCATCTTCTTGAGTAAAAAGTTCATTACTGATAGTTCTTGGATTGGGACGATCAGTTCCATTCGGAGATCCAATGCCATCACTGAAAGTACGTGCAGTGAGGTACCGTATCTCGGCACCAGATGCACCTCGATCACCATCTATGAGGTTGTTGCCAGTTCCATCAAATGAGCGGTAAAGCTCTTGCTCCTGCGAAATGCCAGTCGCAAAGGTTAAAACGAAAAACAGCAATATGTAAGTCCTTGAGTATCGGTTTATGTTCATAGGCTCATGAGAATTAGTTAGTGGGTGCCTTGCTCCACCTCATGAATCCGCAAGTTTGCAGCAGATTGTTGGTCTACAGCATGAGATAAAAGTACATGAATTTATCATCAATTGTGAGTTTAAATAATATGTTTTTTATTCATATATAAAGTGCGAATCATATGTTCGGTGCAGCATTTGGGTAATGGCAATTTGGATATGGAACAAGTCTTTTTAATCAACCCAAATTCAAATACTCGCATTGGGTTGCTAAAAATACTCCAGCTGGTTCCGTGCGGTAATACTATGATTAATTCTACAAGCCCGAAAGGCTTCTGATCGGAGATATGAAAAGGACCGGTCTTCTACAGATGAATTACTTCATCGTATGCAGCTGCTGAGGCCTCCATGATGGCTTCACTCATTGTGGGATGCGGATGAATGGTTTTAATAATTTCGTGACCTGTGGTCTCAAGCTTTCTAGCAGCAACTACTTCCGCAATCATCTCAGTTACATTCTCACCAATCATATGAGAACCCAACCATTCGCCATATTTTGCATCATAAATGACCTTGACAAAACCTTCTTTGTGGCCTGCAGCACTGGCTTTACCTGATGCCGAAAAGGGAAACTTTCCAATCTTTAGTTCATATCCGGCTTCTTTGGCAGCAGCTTCAGTATAACCAACACTTGCCACCTCTGGATGACAATATGTACATCCTGGGATATTATTGTAGTTGATCGGATGAGGATCTTCACCACATATCTTTTCGACACAGACAATGCCTTCGGCACTGGCTACATGAGCGAGGGCAGGACCGGGAACCACATCTCCAATCGCATAAATGCCAGCAACATTCGTCTGATAGAACTCGTCTACCTGAATCAAGCCTTTGTCTGTTTTAATGCCTAAATCTTCTAAGCCAATGTTCTCAATATTAGCTGAAACTCCAGCAGCGGAAAGTACTATATCGCATTCAATCGTATCCTCTTTTTCAGATTTACGATTTTTCACCTTGACTTTCAACTTATTACCACTTCCATCTACTGATAGAACTGCAGTATTTGCTAACACTTCGATACCTGCTTTCCTAAACGCCTTCCCCAATTCTTTTGAAATTTCTGCATCCTCACGAGGCAGTAGACCTTGTTCTAAGAATTCGACGATTACCACTTCGGTCCCTATGGTATTATAGAAGTATGCAAACTCTGCGCCAATAGCTCCCGCCCCCACTACTACCATTTTCTTAGGTTGAAGGCTTAAGCTCATTGCCTTTCGATATTCAATGATTTTCTTACCGTCAATTGGGAGATTGGGAAGTTCCTTGGCTCGTCCACCTGTGGCAATAATGATGTGAGGCGACGAAATTTCTTGCTCTTCACCCTTGTCATTAGTCACCAGCACTTTATTCCCTTTGATTAACTTGCCTGTACCCATGATCACATCGATCTTGTTCTTTCTCATCAGAAACTGCACACCCTTGCTCATGCCATCAGCAACTCCGCGACTGCGTTTAATGGTTGCAGCGAAATCAACCTTGGCCTTGCTTATATTGATACCAAAGTCTTCTGCATGTTTTATGTAATCGAATACCTGGGCACTTTTGAGAAGGGCCTTTGTAGGAATGCATCCCCAGTTGAGGCAAATTCCTCCCAAGGATTCTCTTTCTACGATGGCTACTTTCTTTCCTAATTGTGACGCTCGGATGGCAGCCACGTAGCCTCCCGGGCCACTTCCCACAATGATGATGTCGTATTTCATGTAAAATTGTTTGATCTGGTTAATTCGGGCCGACAAATATAGTGCATATCTCTATTCCTAAGAGCTTTTGAATGTCGTTTCGGCAGCACTAGGCTGCGTCAACCGTTGTTAATACTTTCATAAACCGCCTCTTCATAATATCCAGCTACAGAAAATTTTCTGAATTTGCTTCTTGTTCAATTTATAAGTAATGTATGTTTTACTTCTTCTAGGTACCATACTAATTGCAGGAAATCAAAGCGATGGATGGCAAGTCCTCAAGCCGGAACAGGGACACTTTCAGATTCTAGCTCCGGGTAAGATGAGATCATCTGTCCGCGAAATACAAACTGATATCGGAAAGGTAGACTACCATTCCCTGCTCCATCAACGTCTCGATGATTCAACGGTCACCTTTACCTTTATTGTTAGTTACTACAAATTGAATGAGGCAACCATTGCGGCAATGGACAATGCGTTGGAAGCAGATTTACTGAAGGCTACTGTACTGCAATCTGCACATGCCATTGGCGGAGACGTAATCTTAGAGGATGACATTACTTATCAGGGGTTACACCCAGGAAAGTACTGGAGAATCCACACCACCGGTGATGAACTTGTCATAAAATCTAGAGCTTATTTATCAGATGAATACTTTTACTCTATTCAGGTGGCTGTACATAAGGCTCAAGCTTTAAGTCCTGACATCGATCGGTTCTTGGATTCGTTTCGAATTCTGGAAAGTTAACTCGTGCTATGATCCTTTGGGGCGAAATGCAGAGATGACTGATGGGTTGACATTGAGATAGGGCCCCTCAAGCAAGTCTATGCAATATGGCACGGCCGGAAATACTGCGTCTAGACATTCTCTTATTGCCTTAGGTTTACCCGGCAAGTTAATGATCAAAGATTGACCTCTAATGCCAGCTGTCTGTCGCGATAATATGGCAGTAGGCACATATTGGAGACTAACGCTTCGCATCAATTCACCAAAGCCCGGCATCATCTTCTCGCAAACTGCTGATGTTGCCTCCGGAGTGACATCCCTAATAGACGGTCCAGTACCACCAGAAGTAATGATGAGGCAACATTTATGACGATCGGCCATCTCAATTAGTGTTTCTTCTATTTGTGGCTGCTCATCAGGAATGACGCGATACACTGTTGCGAAGTCATTGGTGAGGTACTCTTCAAGTGTACTTTTTATGGCCTTGCCTGGAATGTCTTCATATTCTCCGCGGCTGGCACGGTCAGATATGTTGATTATTCCGATATTGATTTCTTCGCTCATATTGATTTAGTTTAGATACAACTGTGCAAGTGACTAACCGTCAGTAGGAGGGATGTCTTACCTTTGTTTGTCAAGTAAATCTCTAAAAAATTAGTCTTGAGAGTCAAAAATCTTTCGCTTTTACTTCACATCGATGAAGTTTCCCTGCACAATATGTTGGAAGATCAATTGGCGAAAAATCCAACTATTGAGTCTCAATTGAGTGTTCCTATTCTTGGTCTAATTGAGATCAAGTCTGACCAGACTGAGGTTCAAGGGATAAAGTTTGCTAATGAGGGAATGGCAATTGAGTTGGCTTCAGATGTTGCCGTGCGCGTACCTCGAATGGGTAGCACGGTACAACTTACTGGACGTTTATCTCTGTTTGTTCACGTGCAGTTCATGGTAGCTCCCAGCGGTTTTCATAAAACCATTCTTTCCATTTTGGATGTCTGCTGGGTTGGAAATCCTTCCCTGCGCATAGGGAAAACATGTCATCCTAAGCGTAGACTTCAGCGACTGATAGATACTATGCTTCCCCGGCTTGAGAAGAGGATGGCTCAGGCTTTGGCAGAACATACTGGTAGAGAAAAAATCGAATTGATATTGGCAGATCAGCTTGCGCCAAAAGGTGAATCCGACATTGGTGATTGGTATGTTCAACATGCTTGGATCGATCTGCAAGAAATACTCATATCAGATCATCAATTGATGCTTCCAGTGGATTTGTCGTTGGACTTACTGCAAGTCACAGTTTCTCAGAAAATCATATTTCCAAAGGTGCACTTTCACACAATAGATAACAATAGAACGCCCAGTACTTATGTAGAGTTGAGCTATCAAGAAGTAAATCATTGGCTAGCAAGCAACCTTACCTCCATCAATCAACAGCTCTCATTGCCAAGTGATATTCAGTCACTTGTCTTGAGTTCGGTGGATGGGTACTTGATATGTAGCATAGAGCTAAAGGCGGCACCAGAAAGCACATTTCAAATAAAATCGAATCTGGCGCTCAATCGAGATCTGCAGCATTTGGAGTTAGTGAAGGTTGAGATAGCTGCCGCAGAAGAAACCGGATTCCTGGTAAAGACACTCCTTCGATCCACGAGACGCTTTATTCGATCGAAGATTAAGAAGGCATTTCCGATCAAAATAAAACCCTTACAATCTGAATTGGAAAAATTACTTGCTGCCCATACACCTATGCTAGTAAAATCATCCATGTCGAAAGAACTGCTTTTGAAATCCATAGACTTCACTGACACTACCTGCAATATTTTTCTCGATGGACAGATTAAACTAGCAATGGAGGATTATCGCAGGATAGTGACAGATCCGGACCTTGGATGAATGATTCCATCGTCCATTTCAAGATGGGCTATATAGATGTAGGTTCCAAACCGCAATTCACTGTTTTTATCTCGGCCATTCCATGAGACGCTGCTGACATCTTGACTTTGATCATTCATCTGAAACAAAACACCTCCCCAACGATCGAAGATGGTAAGGGAATGGATGCGCTTCAGATCGTCACGCCCATAGATTTCGAAGGTTTCGTTGAGCCCATCGCCATTTGGTGAAAATGCTGTGGGTATATAGACCTGATAAAGAGACAGCTTTAATCTAATCAAGCTGTCACATCCCAAGCTAGAAGTCAACAATACATCTTCATCGGTAGGCTGATTAAACGTAAAATCACCCACACTAATCTCTTGTCCGTCAAAAATTTTCGCTTGCTTAAGATAGACAGTGTCACGAATTTCCCTCAAGTCAAGGGTTATTATGCTGTCACAGCCGTCAGAAGTTTGCAGTGTGTCATAGTGGACTCCGCCCCTCTCAATCTGTCTTCCTCGATAGACGTAGGGCGTGCCTTCACAGATATGATCACGAATGGTGGCTGTGGAAACTGGAATGCTATGTATGAAAGCTCTGGTTAGCTTACAAGAATTGGGTCCTTTCAAAAGGACCTGGTAGGCGCCTTCTATTGTAGGCTTATGGGTGGTTTTAGTTGCTCCAACGATGGCAGCTCCATTTAGATACCACTGGTAAGCGAGGGAATCTCGCTCTGGAAGAGATAAAGCAAAATCCCTGGAGCAGGGGTTAGCGGTCGGTGAGATGACAAATTCAAACTCTTTTACATCCGCAAGAATAAGGTTGTCGAGAAAATAATAAGGGTTTGCCGTGGCTAAAGCCGGCAAGCAATCTGGTCCAATGGCAATGGCGTAAATATCTTCACTGGGTGTTACATCAAATTCCCTTTCCTGCCAGCTGTGAGCTCCCGAAGCATAAGTGGAACTGAGTTTTTTCCATCCTTCTCCATTCGTAGGACAGCCGAAACGATCGTCACCATCACCAAAAGGAAGATTTTTACAATCTGGACTGCCATAAAACACCACATTAATTGGAGGGGAGTTTTCCGGGTTCGTGAAACCAATGTGAAATCTCAGTTTGTAGGTGTTGCCTGCGCGTAATGGAGATTTTAGACAGGCGCCAGTGTATTCCTTCCAATTCGGATTGGGTTGTTGGCCAAACCTCCCATTCCGAAAGCCAATGCATGCTGCTCCATCTGGAAGCGGTAGCGGGACAGGAAGGTTATCCCATCCTATCCAGCCGCAAGTATGCAGATAGTCGGTGGTAGCTGCGGATGCCTGAATCCAGGTTTTAGAACAATGCAGACTACTGCGTTCTTGCGGACAACAATCATTCTCCTCAAAAGACGCATTGGGAATCAACGATATGGGTTCGGCGACTGGGCAATCGCAGGCGGAATCCTGAAGATCGACCAGTCCATTATTATCGTCGTCAATGCCATTGTCACAAATCTCTGCCTGTTGCTGCTGGTCAGGCAGAAAAAAGCACAGAAGGATGGCAAGAATGACAATGGATGAATAATCAGTAGTTCTAATCATCTTATATCGCTCGTCTTCCAAAATACTGAAATATTGACTCAACGTCTTATCTGAAAGGATTGTTGAGATGGGATTTTGTCCGGATTGGTAGATTTTCTCCTAAGTGACTTACCATAGACCATCAAATGGATAGGTGTAGGATCTCTGCATAATCTACAGCTGACTTAAGTAGATCTTATTAGGCATGACATGTCATGTTTGCAGCTGCTTCCGAGTTTACCGCTTAAACTCGATCGGCACTGATTTTGCATGTACTGTAATTTGCCTCCCTATTCGAAAAATTTTCATTCTTGCAAATGGTAGAAATCTTTGCAAGCAAGCTCAAAAAGAGCTACATTTACAGATCAGGAGGTGATGCCAAACTTGGAGTGCTTCCTTGATCCGATCCATTTCTTTCTCCGATAGCTTAGTAAATGAAATTCCGTTATGCAAGCATGGGCTCGCAAGATTTCCCCTGCATGCTATATGTGAATTTAAACTACTAATATGTCATGAAATACACCACTTACTTAACCCTTTTCTGCCTGTTGTTGACAGGTTCTGTCCATGCCCAATATGGCGATTCCTTAGTGCTTGTGCATGCCGAATATATATCCCAACTTGAAGCTTGGCATCAACCAAATGTTGAGGAGGCAACAAATCCTTTGAGCTTCGATATATCGTCCGCCTTCCTAGATGGTGAAGAAGAAGTGGCGCTTTTTGACTATGCCGTTTCACCCATGTACTTCACCGACAAATTACAATTGTCACTTCCCTCGGAGGAGAATTTTCATATGGAAATCAAAAATGAGCAGGGAGTAACAGTGATGGCCCATAGTCAAATGTTTGGTGATAACCAGCTCAATTTATCTCATCTGGCTCCAGGGGTATATATCATCAAGCTTACCTGTGCCATGGGTATGGTAAAGGACACGGTGATCAAGATATAGAAGCACAGATCTGAACTTATCCATGTACCTGTCAGGTCCTGAGCCAACGGTCAAACCAGTCAAAGGCTTCATTCTGCATGGCAAGATCAAATTTGTGATCACCAGGATGAAATGAACAGCGGTATTGATCTCCTGCATCGGCTTTATCAAAGACTTCCTGCAGAATTCGATCGGCTCTCTTCATTTCTCCCAGTGTGAAGAGTCCATCCGCTTCATTATTTAGCACCATTATGGGTAGGGGGACGCGCAGACCAAACAATTCTGGGAAATCCAATTCCCGTGGTAGGTGCGGAACAAATCCCATCCAGGTATGAGTGTAAGATTTATATAGGACCATATCTCGCCAAGTGGTCATGTATCCTACGCAGATGGCACATTTAATCCTATCATCCATACCCCCCAGCATAACCGTGCGCAAACCTCCACCTGACAAACCTCCACATCCCAAATTGTCTTCATCAACATCATTTCTTGAGGCAAGCACAGTCAATGCCATCTGGTCCTCTACCAGGTATGCACCTGGCCAAGTGGTTCCTGCCGAGAACAAAGATTTAGCAACAATGTGCTCGTGTTCGGCGGCCCAATCATTGTAGGCCTGAATATTTTCAGGGTCTTCAGGATCTTCGTCAGTCAATCCTTTGCGAATGACCGACGGCACATCAGAAAGCAGGATCCTTCGACTCGCAAACAAGAAAGCGTCAGCAATCAATACAGCATACCCACGTTTAGCAATTTCATTGGCCCAAGCTTTACCCTCGTAATATTGGTTTTGGTGAGTTTCCATCAAAGGATGCTGATCATTGGCGGACTTAGTGATTTTTCTGAGACCGAAATACTTATTCGCACCATGATCATGAAGTGCCAAAATACCAGGGAGGGGTCCCTCGACATTTTTAGGTTTCATAAAAAGAGCATTGGTTGGTGGACCATACGGTAGAGACCACGAAAGCTCTTCGATCACAAGATTGTCATACTCGTACTGACGTTCGACGGTTACCTTTGGCAGACCAAGTAGGTCTGGAGCTGCGAGTCGGTCTGAGGCAATCTTTCTCGCCAATGATTTCCAGGTACGTAGATCATTATAGGCATCCTGTCGAAAAGAGAATAGAGCTGGTGAATCTTCATCAACCAGATTTGTTGCCCAATTTCCGTAGGAGCCCAGTAAGTTTATTTCATTCATGGTAGGTAAATCTCTTCTCTGGTTAAAAGATCCTTGTGGCAAAAGGGGGGCAAGTGCTGTCATGCTTATCGTGTATGCACTATTTTCCAGAAATGACCTCCTTTTCATTAGTTGGTTTTTATTAATTACTCAACGTGTCTGAATATTTTTTCCCTTGACGATCCAACTTCCAAAATCATTCACCAAGGAAAACAATCCTTGCCATGTCCGATCTCCTTCCTGCAGCATACAACTCATGAGAATGCTGGCCTCCTGGTCACCGAGAAAGCGATAGGTCAGAATCGTCAGGTGCCTTCCCTGTAGTCCATACTGACTGGCTTCACCTTCGGTCATGATTTGTACAGGTCTGCTCAAGAATGTCAGGTCATGATTTTGCAAATCATATAGCAGCTCATTACTGAAGCCGCCCGATGCTGCAATCTTTCGATCGTTGGGTCTCATCAACACTAAAGCTGGGCCACCAGAGACTTCTGCTTGAAACACTGGATCTACTTCAGGAAGTTCGGTGATGGCGTCCAAAATTGCGATTAGATCCTCCTTGGTTTGAGATGTTGCTAGACTAGGCAGCATTAGCAATGAAAATAGGAATACAACAGCTCTCTTCATTTCGAAAAGGTACGGAAAAGGATGAATTCAAGATTTGAATTTGGAATGATTTGAAGTCTCAATCAAATAATATATGGTCTTCATGGTACATTTTGACATATCGAGTTGAGCTTCCAACTTAAACAACTTACTCATCAATTCCTCATTGAGGTCAATATGCTAAGCTAAAGGTTGAGCCAGTAGGTAACCTTAGCAACGAGTGACCGGTTGCGCGAGCTGAATTGGCTAAACGGGTCTGTGAGATAGTTGTCCGTATAGACCAAGAAGAAATCTGATACAGGTTGAAACCTCCACTGAAACCGAGTATTAATGTTTAAATTATCAAATTGACTATTGTACTGCACGAAAGTGGTGAGAAATATGGACTTGGTAAATGTGAGATCTACACGAGGACCTACGAGCCACACGTTGGCCGGTCTAAAAGGAGCCGCAAGTTTGAGGTGATTAATTCCATAATCTATCGACACAAAACCGAGTGGTTGATAACGATAGGTCAAACTTCCCTCTAGACCTAGTCTGGAACCATTGAAAAACTGACCGAAAGTAGGTGTGACTTCAAAGGACATCTTTTTTCGGCGATCTGACCGATAACTCAGCGATAGGCTATTGTAAGTATAAGCTGATCCGGCAGGAAGGTATATGACTTCCTCTTGCGATCTGGTGGGATCAAAGTCATTCAATAGAAAGACATAAGTGTGGTTGAACTCTGCTGATCCACGACTATTATCTGCAAATTCAAAACTCCATTCGGCTTCCAATTCTCTGTCGGATAATCCATACTTTGGTAATAAAGTGTTTCCATCGGCACCGGCCTTATAGATGTGCCGATAGTCCAAGGCTATGTCATGGTTGTTTAGCCAGTGATTCTTTGGGTAAAAGAAAAGCTGTACCTCTGGGCTAATGCTCATGATATCTCGTCTTGGGACAAATCCTAATTCTGCATCAAATCCTTCTCCGATAAAGAGCTGTGCCAACTCCAAGCGGTAGCGATATTTAAGATATTGGACTTGAAAACTGTAGGTATATTTGTCTTCGACTTCCACAGGACTAAACAGTTGATGGTAGAATAACTTGCCTGTCCACTTATTGTCAGGAGTTGCAAGTCGATACTCAAATCCCAGCATTCTATTGAAGCTATGAAAATCACCGCTTGAGCTCTCTGCTCTAGTGGCTTGTTTGTTCACAAACATGAAAGCTAAATTGGAGCGACTAAAGACTTGTTGCTGTAGGGTGGTCACGGTATAATTGAATCCGGGCAATCCACTCTGGGATTGTTTTTCAGCCTGCATATTTAAGAAGCCGATTCGCAGGTTATCATTTAGTTTGCCGCTGAGACGTGCCCCATATAGGATTTTATTTTGCACATTTTGTCCTGTCATCGAATCTATTGACACCCCAATACGACGAGAAAAGAATGGGTTTACCCTCCGATTGCCAAAACTGGAAAAAAGGTCTGCGTTTTCAAGGAAGAATTGTCGTTTTTCCGGCAGGCGTATTTCGAATCGATCGAGATTGATGACTTGGTCGTCAACTTCCACTTGTGAGAAATCGGGATTAATGGTTAAGTCTAGGTTTAATCCAGAGGTCACCCCGATTTTGGCGTCTGCCCCAATGCCAGTATTCCATTGGGCATTTGCTTGCAATGGATTTTCAAAATCACGAAATGAACCGGCAGTGGCATAGGGAATAACTGAAAAATTACTTCCAGGCTTCCCCAATGGTTCATCCCAGATCATATTGCCCATATGACCAAGATCCATGATGATTTGATTCTGCGGAATGCGGTACCAACTAGAAATTTCATTGACCTGAGTATCATAGCGGTAGCTGTTGAAACGCCATTGTATATCTCCCTTCTGAAAGCGTAAAGTTTTGAAAGGTATTGCAAACTCGGCGATCCAATGGTCTTTGTAAATCTTTGCTTGGCCACTCCATTTATTATCCCATGATTCCGCAAAATCTTGACGCATTCTTCCTCCATTAGCAATAAGCGCCTCTCGACGCACACCGTATGGATTCATACCGAATAAGAAGGCATTGGTTTCATCATTATACGTGTCAAAGAGAATACTTATGTTATCATTTCCACTAAAAAGATAATCTCGTCTCAAAGAGGGAATAACGAAACCACGATCATTGCTGTAGCATTTTACACCCACGTACAGTTGCTGATCATCATAGGTAAAATAGATCTCTGTCTGGTGTTCTGCTAGTACGCTATCTGAAGGAAAGTTTTGCCAAAAGTTGATCGCTGGAACACCGGTGTACCAAGCAGCCTCCGTGAGTGCACCATCGATGGTGATCTTGTCTTTCGTGCGCATAATTCGGATGTCAGATTTCTCATCCATCAATTGCCCTTCGTTACTAAAAGAAGTTTGACCGAATGCATTAAATAGGCAGCCAATAAATAGGACAATCATCAGGCTGTTTCGTGAGCATGTAGCTAAGTGAGCGTAATGATGTTGATACATAGAGGAACTCAGGCGTATATCTCCTTTTGAGAAGCTTTCAAGGTATTCATTAAAAGAGAGGTTACTGTCATTGGACCGACACCCCCGGGAACAGGCGTTATGAAGCTGCATTTTTCGGCCACCTCATCGAAATGCACATCTCCCACTAATCGATAGCCGCGTTTACGTGATTCGTCTTCGACGCGATTGATGCCGACATCAATGACAACAGCGCCTTCTTTGATCATTGAGGCATCAATAAAGTGTGGAATACCGATAGCCGCAATGACAATATCACCTTCACGGATGACAGCACCAATATCCTTGGTACGGCTGTGGGTCAACGTTACCGTGCAATTGCCAGGAGAAGCTTTGCGAGAAAGGAGGATGCTAATCGGTGTACCCACAATATTCGACCTTCCAACAACTACACAATGTTTGCCGGAGGTTTCGATTTCTGCTCGTTCTAGCATCTGTAGGATGCCAAACGGAGTGGCCGGCAAATAGCTGGGGAGGCCCTGAGCCATTCTTCCCACATTAATTGGGTGGAAGCCGTCTACATCTTTTCGATGATCGATGGCAAGCGTAATTTTGCTCTCATCAATATGTTGGGGCAGCGGCAATTGTACAATAAACCCATCGATATCAGGATTGTCGTTCAGGTCCGCAACAATATCAAGCAACTCAGATTCGGATATGCCATCATCTTTTTTGATCAGGGTGGATTCAAAACCACATCGATGGCAAGAATTTACCTTACTCTTGACGTAGGACTGACTAGCAGGATCATCTCCCACCAGGACGGCAGCCAAGTGTGGCACATTTCCACCTTGAGCTTTTATTTGAGCAACTTGCTCTGCAATTTCATCTTTAATTCTGGCAGATAAAGCCTTGCCATCCAATAACTTCATATTATCAATTCTTATGGAGGGTAAAAGTACTAATAACTATGTTTGTCATATGTATACACAGTTTTCTTTTCAAGTACCCGAACATGAAAAAGAGTCTTTTTTAGCTGCCATAGTGGATCTACCCTTTGCTGCCTTTGAGGAAACCGATCAAGGCTTCATTTCCGCACTTGAAATCAATCAGGTTGATGAGAGACTGCTTTCGTATTTGGATGAAATGCAGCGAAGTATTCCTTTTGCATTTCATACCGATGACCTGCCACAGGAGAATTGGAATGCGATATGGGAGTCCTCTTTTGAAGAAATCTTGATCGATGATTTCTGCCAAATCAGAGCTCCATTTCATGCACTTAACCCAATGGTCAGGCATCACATATTAATCGAACCTAGGATGGCATTTGGTACCGGACATCATGAAACCACCAGGTTAGTGATCCGTGCCTTGCAACATCTGGGTATGCATCAAATGAGTGTGTGTGATTTTGGCTCTGGCACAGGTATTCTTGCGATCTTGTCTGATAAGATGGGTGCTCATCAAGTCCACGCTATTGAGCATGATCGCATAGCCTATGCCAACCTGGTGGAAAATATTGATCTAAACGACTGCAGTGGCATTCAAGCCAGATTGGGAGATAATCTCAGCACTATAGATCTAGCGTCCATAGATTGCTTATTAGTAAACATCACCAGAAATGTGATTCTTCACCACTTAGAGCATATGGTAGCCGTGCTCTCTCCACAAGGACAGCTGATTACCTCGGGATTTCTGCAGAAGGATAGCCGTGCCATCCTCGGTGCTGCCACATCACTGGATCTGAAGTTGTTGGATTCTTATACAGAAAATGATTGGGTATGCCATCGTTTTGAACGAGGGTGAATGCAGCTAAAACGAGTAAACATGATTAAAATTCTGTTTTTAGTTTATTATAAATCATGGCTGTTGGCAAACCCATTACATTGGTGTATGAACCTAGAATTTGGGATATCTTACAATGACCAATCCATTCCTGAATACCATAGGATCCAGCCTTATCATATGGCCGATAGTGATCAATGTAATAGTCGATTTCATCAAGATCAATGGGGACGAACCTAACCTCGGTCACATCATGAAAAATGGACTTATGATGGTCAGATATTAGGCAAACACCGGTAATTACCTCGTGTTTCCTATCGGAAAGTTGCAGAAGCATATTCTGAGCATCATCCCGGTCCTGAGGTTTTTCCAGTATTCTTCCATCTACCATCACGATTGTGTCACTTCCTAAAATAATCTCTCCATGTAGTTTGAGGGATCTAGCAGCCATGGCTTTTCTCTCAGCTAGATACTTGGCGACCTGCCTCAAGGGCATAGCCGGAGGAAAGTCCTCGGGAACTTCGACTTTTTGTACCCTGACCGCTAATCCCATTTCGTTCAAGAGGGCAAGTCGCCGAGGAGAATTGCTTGCCAACAGAATACTTTTACTTAGGTGATTTCGCTTTGACATCTATGAGGTTTGCCAAAAAATAATGAATAATACACCCTGCAGCATATACAGTTTTAACCAAAGGGTTATGCGTTTCCACTGAGTGGTTGAATTTGCTTTCATGAAGCCGAGCAAAATAGCTATTGTGGAGAACAAGAGGCCCAGTAGGTAGTAGAAACCATTCCTTGATAGGTAGTCATCTAGATTGAGGTACATCAATAGTAGAAGACCCAATACGAGGGCGAACGGCAAAATCACCAGCGCTTTCAAGTGAGCGGTGTCCCAGGTAGTAGCTAGATTATTACTTCCTACCAATCTATCACCTACCACATCTTCCATATCCTTGGCAATTTCGCGAATAAAATTGGCGAGGAAAGCAAAAAGGGTAAAAGTCAGGAAATAGCTTATCGTACGAAGAAATACACCGGGATATGTCTGTTTGAGAAATGTCAGATCTGCCCATGCTCCCGACGCAATAATTAAGATAGTTAGACTGCATAGGGTAGCAATGGATATAGTACCAAGCCAAGGTCTGTACTGCCATTTTTGCGAGTATAAGTACAGCAATGAAATTGACAATAGCACCAACGCCGGCAGCATCCATGCTCTTGACTGATAAGCAAGATGGAAAGACAGGGCAATCGCGAGTAGATTTAACCATTGCCAAACTCTTAAAGCGGAATTAGCCGAAATGCCTCTTCCGATGATTAAGCGATTGGGTTTGTTGTAAGCGTCTGATCTGACGTCGCAGATGTCATTATAGATGTTTCCTCCTGCCAATACCATTGCCGAAATGGCGATGAGCTGTCCCATAAATAGGTCATGAAAAAGGGCAGTTTCGTGCAAGTCTGCAAAGGTGTCTCTAAGTAAACACTGATAAAAGAGCCACTGGGTTGTCGCAGTGATGATGATGTTCTCCCATCGAATGAGTCGACTCCAGCTAACCAGTAAGGAAGTACTAAACAGATGTAAGCCCGGTTTATTCATGATGGGTTTCCTAGTGAGAATGAAGAACTGCTGACGCTTGCCCTGAATTTGTTGAAGAGTGCCCGTCCAAGAAGCATATTTTGACTGAGTGCATATTGTCAGTCTATAATTGAATATTCGGATATCCTGGCCAGTCGTTTCTAAGTTTGAGCACTTTTTCAATGACATCTCGTACACACCCATGCCCGCCTGCATACGGTGATACATAATGAGATAAATCACGTATCTCATCCACCGAATTACTCGGACAGGCAGCTAGTCCTGCTCGCTTCATAACCGAATAATCTGGCAGGTCGTCACCCATATAGAGGAGGCTATCTTCAGACAATTGGTACTTATTAATATAGTGTAGATATGCCTCCATCTTATCCTTCTGACCTAAATATACATCATGCACTCCCAGGTTTGCGAGTCGCTCATGAGCTCCAGGAGTAGTACCTCCACTGATAACCGCTACCCTATAACCCTTGGCAGTGGCTGTGCGGATTGCAAATCCATCTCGTACATTCATAATACGTAGCCATAAACCATCGGGATGAACAAGTATCTGGCCATCAGTCATGACACCATCGATATCGAAAATAAAATGCTCTACATTTCTAAATTTCTCTAAATAATTCATGCTCAAAGAAAGAAAATAGACTGACCAATATGGATATTATTAGGTACTTTTCAGTAGCAGCTGATCACTAAGATATTGAAATGATATATTGGCATGGAACAGAGCGAGCATAAGGAAGGAATCGATCTGGAAAAGAAGTACAAGTTTAAGGAGCTTAAGGTTTACGCCTCCACAGAATGGCTTGCTGACAATAAGAAGAAGTACCGCCAGGTTTTTGATCGTTATGAAGTCGCCTATATCTATGCGGAGTTGTCCTTCTACAATCGACAATTTGATCGCAAGGATTGGCCCATAGCAGTGAAGTTGCGTGCCTTCTCAAATGAACATGGAAAGCGCAAAGAGCTCTGTGAGCTCATCCTGGAGAAGACGGTGAGCAAGCACGATCCCATCGTCTATCTAAGAGAAGGGTGGGGTAATCGAAATGAGGGATCCTTCTGGAAAAGAGGTACCTACTGCTGGGAAGTGTGGATAAATGATGTGCATGAAGCCACTAAGTATTTTTACATTGAAGATGCAGATGAGGTCGTTGGTCCTCAGCATAATCCATACTTTGACCTGCGGTCGGTACGGGTTTATGAGGGGCCTTTTGATGATGTTCCCGTGCAGGAACGCGTGTATCATGAGGTATTCGAAGATGAGGAGACCAGGTACATCTACGGTGAGTTCACCTTCAAAAACTTAAATACTGCTCGTCCATGGCAGTGTGAATTCTTTGCCAAGTTTTACAATGGAGCCAGAGAACTAAAAGGACAGATCGTTCGGCTGCAAAAGATCGATAAAGGTCAAGATATGGTCACTATAACTGCCGGATGGGGCAGCAATGTGAAGGGTTCGTGGCGTCCAGGTGATTACACACTAGAACTAGTCTTCATGGATCATCTCCAAGTCGTCGTACCATTCGAAGTGGATAATTGCTTCATCGCCGGCGTACCTGCGGTTCGAATACCATATCGTAAGCTGCCCATTGTGCTCAATGCTGAAGAAGATCAACATGAGTCTTTTGACGAGGTTCTAGCCAAACTTGATCAACTGATCGGACTTGGTGAGATTAAAAAGAAGGTAAGAGAGCATGCAAATTACCTTCAATTTTTAAAGCTCAGGCGAGAATTTGGATTTTCTGAAGAAGAGGATATAAACATTCATAGTGTTTTTATTGGCAATCCTGGAACGGGAAAAACCACTGTTGCCCAAATGATGGGCAAGATCTATCGGAAAATGGGGTTGCTATCTTCTGGGCATGTACACCAGGTGGATAGGGTAGATTTGGTCGGAGAGTATATTGGACAAACAGCCCCCAAAGTGAAGGAGGCAATCGAAAAGGCTAGGGGAGGGGTATTGTTTATTGATGAAGCCTATGCGCTGGCCCGCACCAATGATGATACCAAAGATTTTGGCAGGGAGGTCATTGAGATTTTGATGAAAGAAATGTCTAATGGGGCAGGAGATCTAGCGGTGATAGCTGCTGGCTACCCAAAAGAGATGTTACACTTCCTGAATTCCAATCCAGGACTAAAGTCACGATTTAAACTGGTTTATCGATTCTCTGACTATATGCCCCAGGAGCTTGCTGCTATAGCGCAATATGCTTGCACTAAGAAGGAAATTAAATTGACAGCTGCAGCAAGAAAACACATCCAAGATTTGATAACCGATGCCTTCAGAAGAAGAGATCGATCCTTCGGTAATGCAAGATTTGTATTTGACCTCCTCGATCAAGCCAAGATTAATTTGGGTCTCAGAATTATGAGAAAGGCAAATCATCATGGGTTGAATTCTGATCACCTAAAACTAGTTCGACTCGAAGATGTACAGCGCATTGATATAGCGCCTGCAGAGCAAATACCAAAAATTCCAATTGACACCAAGCTGTTGGAGCAGTCATTGAAAGAATTAGATGGCCTTATCGGGATGATAGCTATAAAGAAGGAAATTCATGAGTTGGTAACCCTGGTGAGGTACTATAGAACCATTGGTAAAAGTGTGATGCACACCTTTAATTTACACACGGTTTTTATTGGAAATCCAGGTACCGGAAAAACTACCGTGGCAAGAATCCTAACCAAGATCTACAAGGCACTGGGAATTCTAGAGCGAGGGCACATGGTCGAAACAGATAGACAAGGCCTGGTAGCTGGCTTTGTGGGCCAGACAGCCATTAAGACAGCAGAACGGATCGATGAAGCCATGGGTGGAGTACTTTTTATTGATGAAGCATATGCCCTGACCTCAGGAAGTTCCGGTGCATCTTCAGCTGCCGATTATGGAAATGAAGTCGTACAAACCATCTTGAAAAGAATGGAGGATCACCGAGGGGCTTTCTTTGTTTTTGCAGCTGGTTATCCGGAAAATATGGAGTCCTTTCTCAAAGCCAATCCGGGGCTGCGCTCCAGATTTGATAAAATATTGCGTTTTAAGGACTATAGCGTCTCAGAATTAGTGGAGATTGCTCAGCATATGTTTCTGGAAAAAGACTATCAATTGACAGATACTGCTCTTGAGCAGCTCAAAAAGCATTTGTCTTCACTCCATAATTTTCGAGATCAGTATTTTGGGAATGCCCGTTCCGTAAGAAATGTCGTAGAACAGGCTATAAAAAGTCAGAATTTACGTATGTCAAACCTGGCCAAAGGTCATGAACAAGATTCCCGGATTATCCAGCTTGAAGATGTACAGGCCTTTAGGGATGAGACTGATGAATTCATATTTAGCAAGAAGAGAATTGGATTCAGAAGTTCTGATGGTTGAATGGATTGGGTGTTTAGAAGTTGAGGAGATGAAAAGATGAAGACTTGCATATTTGGTTAAGGGAGAAGTTTGGACATATCACATCATTTAGCGCGCTCATCTCATACCTTGACAAATCCAATATACCTTTGAGCACGTTTTTCTGGCCATAGTTTGGCGTCCTATTTAACACTTAGAAACTCGGAGAAATTTCTACTTGACACTAAGTAAATATTACGAAAAATCTCGCGACTTTGATGATGCATTGTTCTATCAAAAACTCTATCAAAACGATACAGATTCAATCTATGCCTTGGAAAATTTGCAGCAAGCTCAAATGCTTGAAGTTCGATATAAGTCGGCCAAAAAAGATTCATAAATTGCTACTCAGCAATTACAAATTTTGCAGCGCACAGAGCAACGAAATCTCTTTATGATCGGGGCAAGGGCGCTCTTATTACTAGAGTGGTTTCTAGTTTATCGAAATCGACAAAGCCATAAATTGTCTAGTTCGCGAATCGACATCCTCGAGAAACAACAAAAACTGTTGGCACTGGATTATATAGTCCAAGGACAGGAAGAAGAACGCGAACGCATAGCAAGAGATTTGCATGACGGACTCGGAGGAATACTCACTTCGGTCAGACACCAGATACATGCTTTACAAGAACAGATAACTTCTCTTGTAAAAGTCGACATCGCCGGTGATGCTGAAAAGATGATTATAAAGGCATGTGAGGAGGTCAGACGTATATCTCATGATATGATGCCTGCTTCACTCGTGGACCTGGGATTAGCTGATGCAGTACAAGATCTTGTTGATGATATTAAAGAACATAAAGACCTAGATATCGATTTGGACACGGAAAGTCAATTGGAAAATATTTCGGATAAAGTCAAAGTCCATCTTTATCGTATTATCCAAGAAGTAGCCGACAACACAATCAAACATGCTAAGGCCAATAATCTGTACATTCCAATGGTTGAAAAGGACAATACAATAATATTAGAGATTTCAGATAATGGGAAGGGATTTGATTATGCAACAGCAAAACTAAAGGATGGCCTAAGATTGAAAAGTATTGAATCTAGAGTAAAATACTTGGAAGGAACTATGGACGTAGTTTCCTCTTCCGGAAATGTCTGTGTATATCATATAAAGATTCCGTGCTAAAACCTACTACGGGTTCACCATGAGATTAATATAAGTTCTGCGCTAGAACTTCTGTTTTAACTACTATTGCCGTGTTGCTGAGATTTTAGATAATATTGATAATTGACTTATAAGGCATTATCGTTTGGTCAATCAATTCTGTTAAAGAATTGACTATATTATGGAATTATTTAACTCAAATTCGTACCAATGAAGAACCAGATTACTCATCTAGTGACAATAGTTCTTAGCCTCCTTTTTACTTTACAAATCGGAGCTCAGGACATCAGTGTATTTCAATTTCGACAAGTTCCAAATGATAAAGTGAATGAGTTCATTCACCGAGAGACCACTTATTGGGCTGAAGTAGCGCAGAAAGCTGTCGACAAGGGAGATCTTATCACTTGGGCCTTGTTTCAGAAGGTTGGAGGATATGATATACCCAATTCAAGTAACTTTCTCTTTATCAATACGGTTAAGGACATCAACGCCAATATGGGTGACATGTGGAATGCGGCGGCTGTTTTTCCAGATGTTCCTGCATCACAATTGAGCACCTGGGAGATGAGCACTGTGACGAGCCAAGCTTTTGTCAGAATAAATCCAATGGTGGCTGCTGCAAATGCAACCCCGGACGATTTTAATTATGTCAAAATTAATTTTTGGAAGTCATCCAATCCTGCAGCGTTTGTGGCCTTAGAGCAAGAGCACTGGGCTCCATTTATTAAGGCAGAAATGGCAAAATCAGGCGTATCGCAAGTAGGTTGGAGTAATGCTGAGATTATTAATCCTAGAGGTCCAAATGTACCTGCTAACTCTATGTCATTTGATATTTATCCCACCCTGGGAGAGCTATTGACACCAAAATGGTCGGAGGGTGCTACGTTTCCCCAAGAAGGCCTTGCGAAACTGCAAGAAATTACTGAAAGTCGAACGGAAGTCATTTACCGTGTAGTAAAGGTAGTGTCGGCAAATAATTAAATTAGTGGGATCACCTTCTTACAAATAGCCTTCACAATTATTTGTGAAGGATATTTTTGAATACGGTCTGTGCGGATCTCGAGTGCATGATCAAAGTAGGCCTACATAATTGCTTCCATTCCAGAGAGAGTCGGCGCAACTTTACGCATACCTTCCCTAGTATTTCCAATCTTTCGATGGTTGTCTGTGGGAATTTAGTTACTGCTGGTGAAAGGAATGAAAATTAATTTCCGACCTGCTCATGTTATCCTTAACATCTCAGTAGATTTTTGCATATTTGAGTTGAAGGTAATTCTTGTCGCAGATGAATACCACCGATGTCTTAATGCTGCTTGAAACTCATAAAAATGAACGCGGAATAGCCAACTGGAATAAACTGACTGTGGAAGAGAAGAAGCTCAAAAGTTTCGGCATCGGGCTGACCCAGCTGCGAAAATTAGCCAAAAAAATCGGTCAAAATCGTGAGTTGGCTTTGGAGCTTTGGAAAAGTCAATATTATGATGCCAAAGTTATCTCTTTACTGATAGATGATCCAAAACACGTCACTGAATAGCAAGAAGCGACTCAGGTGGAAGAATTGGATGGTGGATATTTATCCCATGTTTTTCTTCCTGTGACGCAACGCTTGCCAAAACTTCATTTACTAGAGAATTAGCGGATAAGTGGATGGTGAGTAAGATCCCATTAGACGGAGCTGGGGATATGGCTTATTATTTGAAATGTCTA
>JABDMH010000122.1 GCA_013001595.1 Saprospiraceae bacterium
GTATAGGCTTGTGTTTTCTTATCTCCCGTTCCTTGGACCAGTTGGCCGGTGCCATCATGCAATCTTAAATCAACAACATGGGGAATGGTCCCGCTATTAGGATCACCAGGAATGACATACGGATCAACTACTGCTATAAAATGATCTTTATCCCCTTGCGTATACTGCAGAGCTCTATCGGTATCTCCTCTGCGGACACCGTTGAGATCTTCACCATAGGTAGCTTCACTTTCTCTGCCATAGGTGAAACTTACTCCAGCAGAAGCCATT
Source organism: Saprospiraceae bacterium (assembly GCA_013001595.1). Classification (GTDB taxonomy): domain Bacteria; phylum Bacteroidota; class Bacteroidia; order Chitinophagales; family Saprospiraceae; genus JABDMH01. The sequence continues at coordinate 271 of JABDMH010000122.1, forward strand.
AAGTCTCCTTCGTAAGAAGCGTCAATGAACATAAGCCCGGAGAGCTTCTTGCCTGATTCTAGAGTGATGCTTGTAATCCGATTTTCGATCAATTCAACACCATCTTCCAAATCGAGTCGTTCACTAAGTAAAAAAGGTATCTCATATTTTGACATCATATCCAGAAATACCTGCTCAGCAACATGGGGTTCATGTTGCCAGGCGATCTCTTTCCCATATTTGGACCCCAACATGATGTAGAATTCTCTTGCAGCACCCTGGATGGCTTTTTCTTTGCCATAATCTGTCCACCCCAATCCACTTGAACTCATCCCCCCGAGATGTTCATGGTCTTCGATGACGATAACCGACTTGCCCATCTTCTTGGCAGTCACAGCAGCAACAATACCTGCAGATGTGCCTCCATAAATGATGACATCATAGTCAGGAAGATCTCTTTGCTGGCAAGAACTCAAGCAGTATAGGAGTAGCAGGTATCTTGCGAGACGATATACGTGAGACGCACCCATAATAATCATGTGATGATTTTATCTCTGGGGTGAACTTACATTTCAAGAATGTAGCAGTGAATTTGTTGTATCACCATTATCTTATGGTTTGAGAAAAATACTTTTTCATCGGTTGGAAATAATGATTTTCCCAACCCTCTATATATTGCCTTCCCTGTTCTGATAGCTTGGTGTGAATTAATATGAGTTCAGTTTGTCCTCTTACTTCTTCCAATAGGATTTCTACCTGAGAATCCTCGTCATTCTCAGTAAAGTCTGAAGTTCTCCAAGATTGTAAGATCCTTTTGTTTGGCTCCAAAGCCAAGTTTATGCCTTCGATATATCCATCCCATGCGGTAAATTTCTCACCAATTTTATCCGAAATAGAGGCTGCCCCTCCCGTCATTTTAGTATGCATTTCACTGTTGAGCCAAGCCTTGTAAATTACTTTCGGGGTGGCATCGATTATAGTGGTGAGCGTGAATTCCATATGTGCTTAGTTGTTATTTACCATTTATGCAACCCAACGAACAGAAAAGTCTGTATCACTGGTGTAGGGACTTAGTGGTCATTGGTATGCTGCACTCTTAAAGGCATTTTCTGTCTGATTTGACCAAAGTAATGAATTTGGTCGATTTCCTTTCTCGGGACATTGAATAGTTACGATATTACCTGAACTGTCCATTAATTATTTCGACATGCTTATGAACGCGTTTTTTATCGCTGCAGCCATGAAGAATGCCATAAGACATTACTATCGATCTTATTTCAATTCCTTAGTCTCCTGATGGGACCAGGACAGAATGGACGCTTTTGCATTTCAGGATAGATAATTTGAGAGCACATCGAGTTTTGTGCAGATGTAGACAATGTCAAGTTCAATCTGGTTGCATACGATGCCTTTTTAGATACAGGACCTCGATTCATGAATCACAATTACATCTTACTTCATGAATTCAGGTCTACTCCCGTGTCAATAGAGACAAAGCCTAATTCGGATTTCTTTTGCGATGTGCAGGAAGGATTATTTTATACCTCTATAATGTGCATCTACTACTCACAAAGGATAAGCTGGTGCCACGATGTAGACTATTATGATATCAGCTTTGATCTTAAAATTCGCTTTCGAGGTCAACTTGATAGATTGCGAATTTTAAAATTTCCGGCTCTCCTTTAGATTCCAAAATACGCAAGCGAACCGATGATGCTGTGATGTTATCAAAAGGATGGATTAATTTATGCCCAATGCACGTACCTTCAATAACTGTTTGCCAGCCAGAATCAGTTTTACCTTCTACTAGGAATTTTCTAACCCGCTCACCTTTGCGGATATCTTCCATCAGGACAATGTGATTTATAATCTTTCGTGCAGGCAGATTAGCGGTGATCACATTTTTATTACCTGAAATGGATATAATGGGATTTGAAAATCGACGCTCTATTTCGTTGCCCCACGCTTTCAAGCGTTTTACATCCGGCTCTGGCAATAAACCATTGGCATCCGGGGTCAAGCCAATAATCAAGCTAGTATTGTGCCCAACTGAGTTATAATACATGTTCATGAGGTTTTGCAATGGATAAATATGCGCTTCGTCACCCGGCTCCCAAAACCACTCGTGCCGTCCGTTGTAACCTCTAAGGGGAGCATCACTCATGGCTGGGCAATAAAAGGCTCCATCTGGAAACCCATATTTCAATGGCTTGAAATCATCTTGATCACCACGTCTATCAAACCATGAGGCGTGGGTAAATGTTCCCCAACAAGGATATGGTACAGTTCCTGATTCACTTCCTCCCCAGCGCATGTCGGCGCGTTGAAGATTATGGTAAAAAAGACAATTCGGTTGATTCTTTTCAAAAATAGAAAGTACATCGGGACCACCTTGCTCAGGACCATGGGCTCCACCATCAAACCAAACAATGGCGAGCTCTCCGTAGCGTGACATTAATTCTTCAACCATTCCCTCACACATTTGATTATAGAAATGTTGTCTATTTTCTGTAAACAAATTATTCCCCTGCACTTCAAAATCGTGAATGCCGAAAAATGAATTCCAGCGAATACCGATATAGATCCCGGGTAGGACATCGTGTTTCCGGCAAGATTTAACAAAATCCTTTACCACATCACCCTTTCCGTCACGCCAGTTGACGGCTTTGAGGCAGTATGGATTTACATCACTTTGATAAAGTGCAAAACCAGTTTCGTGTGTAGCGGTCAGAATGGCGATCTTACATCCGGCATCGCTAGCCGCCTTTACCCATTGGTCGGTATCTAGATTTTTTGGATTGAAAATATTATAGTCTTCAATTGGGGTTATCCTGTTTTTTCGCTGATTGTATTTTTTACCATCAAAAACATGCAGGTCATAGTGAAATACGGCAGCCATTTCGGCATTCTGCCAATTCAGCTGAGCTTGTGTTGGAATGGGTACCTTTGCCGGATCTTGAGCATAGCCTAAAAAGCTGATGAACAGGAAACTGATAGATACCAATAATCGAATAGACATAATTTAGGACTTTGTGGCGATCAGAAAGAACCGACTGTGAAAAATTGAGGCATGAAGGTAAAGACAATTATTAGGTTGCCCTTATCTAAGTGCGGGCGTCCATCTATTCTCATGCTTGATTGGTTCGAATGATGCATAGACGCAAAGTGTCAACTGATAATCTAGGCAGATAAGGATCACATAATATAAGTTCAATAAGTATGAAATGAACATCGATTAGTATCGAACTTCAAATCTTCGCGATATATCTTGCTGGTCAGTTAATAGTACTTTTCTTTTCATAATGCCGATATTTGGACCAGTTGGTAGACGAAACCAAGTATGCAAAATATCAGACCATTCATTTCCAGTATGCAGCAACTAAAGTTTTTGCCCCTTCCCACTTCGATATTATTCGTATGCTCCCTGTTTATGGTAAGTTGTGGTCAAACCCATGATTCTGCCAATGTAGCGCCTCCGGGGCATTCCGTCAACCCAGGTGACTGGCCAGCCATAAAGCCGTTGCCACTGGATCCAATAATTGAGGCTCAGATTGACGAACTTCTGCCTAAACTGACATTAGCGCAAAAAGTAGGTCAAGTAATTCAAGCGGACAATGTCTCAGTGACTCCAGAGGAGGTCAAAAAATATCGTCTGGGCTCCGTATTGAGTGGTGGTAACTCTGCACCTGGACCATTGCCATATGCGGACACCAAGACATGGCTAGCCATGGCTGACAAATATTACTATGCATCCGTGGATACCGAAGGTGTTGAAGTGGCCATCCCCTGTATCTGGGGAATCGACGCCGTACATGGTCATGCCAACCTTACTGGTGCCATCGTTTTTCCCCATAATGTTGGGCTCGGAGCAATGAACAACCCAAACTTAATTGAGGAAATTGCTAGGGTAACTGCGCATGAGCTCACTGTCTCTGGACACGATTGGACCTTTGCACCGACGTTGGCGGTACCGCAAGATGTGCGCTGGGGTAGGAGCTATGAGGGATTCTCTGAAGACCCAAGGATAGTGAAGTCCTACGGAGATCGTATTGTGTACGGTCTGCAGGGTCGTGTTGGTGAGGAGGATTTTATGGGCGATGGCCGCGTTATATCAAGTGCTAAGCATTTTCTAGCTGACGGCGCCACTGCCAAAGGTGTGGATCAGGGTGATGCCGTCATAAGTGAATCTGAGCTGCGGGATGTGCATGCAGCCGGTTACTACAGTGCCATACCAGCAGGCGTACAAACGGTAATGGCCTCTTTTTCAAGTTGGCAGGGTAGAAAGCTCCATGGCGATAAAGAGCTCTTGACAGATGTCTTGAAGGGACGACTTGGTTTTAATGGCTTTGTGGTAGGTGACTGGAATGGTCACGGACAGGTGCCTGGCTGCACGAATACCGATTGCCCTGCATCTCTCAATGCCGGGCTTGATATGTATATGGCTCCCGATAGTTGGAAGGGATTGTATGAAAGCACTTTAAGGCATGTGAAGAGTGGGACCATTCCCATGACTCGACTGGATGATGCGGTTCGCCGTATCCTGCGGGTAAAAATTGCCTCGGGTATATTCTCTAAAGGTGCACCAAGTACACGACAAAATGCTGGTGATGATAGTCTCTTAGGTCTTCCTGAAAATCGGGCCATCGCCAGACAGGCAGTACGTGAGTCGATGGTATTATTAAAGAACAATGAGGGGGTCTTGCCAATAGATGCTTCGAAAACGATTCTAGTGGTCGGCGATGGTGCAGACAGCATTTCCAAAGCTTGCGGAGGATGGACGCTATCATGGCAAGGTACAGGTCATTCCAATGAAGCATTTCCCAATGGTGAATCAATACTGGCTGGCATAAGAGAAGCCGTAAATGAAGCCGGTGGCCAGGTGATCTATTCTGCAAATGCAGATGCCAACGAACCGGCCGATATTGTAATTGCCATATATGGAGAAGATCCATACGCAGAGTTCCAAGGTGACCGCGAAGATTTGGATTTTGTTCCCAACGGTTTTGATGTGAGTAAACTGGCTAGATATCGAAATAATGGGATTCCCATTGTATCCGTATTTCTATCGGGTCGTCCAGTGTGGGTCAACCCAGAAATTAATTTTTCGGATGCATTTATTGCTGCATGGTTACCAGGTACGGAAGGTGGAGGAGTATCGGATCTGTTATTTCAAAGAAAGCCATCTTACAATTTCAGTGGTCGTTTGTCTTTCACCTGGCCAAACAGTGCAGTGGTGGTGGAAAGCACGGCACGTCAGGGAGCGAATGCCTTGTATGAGCTGGGGTACGGACTTACTTACCAAACTACTGTAACCGTTGGTCAACTTTCTGAGGATTCAGGTTTAGAAAGCCTTGAGAAGGCTTCGAAGGGTGAATTTTTTAATAAAGGTATTGCTATTGCTCCATGGACACTTTGGTTTAATTCTGGTGACTTGAGCAAACAAATTGCTAGTTTTCCGACTTCTGTAGGGGGGTTGATTATTAGTAAGACTGACCACGAAGCTCAAGAGGATGCCTTACGCATGAAGTGGACAAAATCTGATAATGGTCAATTTCGAGTGAGTGCGGCTTCACCACAAGATATGTCCCGTCAAACCAATGGAGCCATGGAACTTACATTTTCAGCAAAAAAATTTAGTGACGAGGAGGCAAACGTCCAAATTGGCATGGGGTGCATACAAGAATCACCTTGTGACCACATGCTGGATATCAAAATCTCATCGAATGATTGGCGTGAATATCGCATAAGCTTGAGGTGCTTTGGCGATCTTGGTCTCGACATGAGCAAAGTTGGTACCGCATTTGTGGTTGCAGCCAATGAAGGTGTAGATATTGGAATAAGCAATATTCGATTAGAAACAGATATTGATGCAAAGCCTGGATGTGATGGTATGTAAAGGTTTACAAGTGATATAAATGAATTACCAAGCGATCATCTTCGATCTTGACGGTGTATTGATTGATGCTGAATTAATTTATCGGCGACATTGGCAGAATTGGGCGGCCAGACATGAAGTGTCTTTTGATCACATCCTGAAAGTACATCATGGGAGTCCGGCTCTACGCACCATGGAAATGGTAGCTCCCCACTTGGATGCTATCTCAGAATCCAGACAGTTTAACAGGCAACTGGAGGGAGATATGGACATGGAGGGAACCTTTGCCTTTCCTGGTGTAGAAGATGTCCTTAGTAGCTTACCCGTGGATCGCTGGGCCATTACCACCAGTGCTCCACGAAAAATTGCCTTGGCACGTCTAGCATACCTTGACTTACCCACTCCAGCTGTGCTCGTCGCCCCAGAGGATGTGCTACGGGGTAAGCCCGCTCCCGATCCCTATCTTAAAGCTGCCAAAGAACTAGGTTTTGCAGCGGAGGATTGTTTGGTGATTGAAGATGCACCTGCAGGCATTGAAGGCGCGCTCGCTGCCCGCACTCAAGTACTCGCTCTGGCTACCACCCACAAACAAGATGACCTGCTACAGGCACATGTAATCTGTACGGGAATTATTGTTGACTATTGACAGCATCCCACAGTACTCAAATTTCCGAAAAATGAAACATCGAATTGGCATAAGAAATCCCATAAGTGACAAAGATCACCCTCATCTTTGCACAGCATCATTTGACTTGAATTGAACACATACTAATTTATGCTCACGTTGATAAAGCGTCCGGACATATGGCAAACAGATTGTCTAATTATAAAAAAATAAGAAAATGAAACTGACAAAAAGAAACAGTGGTAAAAAACTGGCTCCTGCGTTTCGTTCACTCCTAGACGATTTCTGGGGAGCTGATGATTTCTTTGATAGAAGGTGGATTCATGCCCCATTGGGCAAGATGCCAGCTGTCAACATCAAGGATAACGACGAAGACTACGAAATTGAATTGGCTGCGCCGGGTTTAAGCAAGGATGACTTTGAAGTGTCTATTGACAATAATATTTTGACGATTTCTTGCGAGAAAGAAGAGAAAAAGGAAGAGACAGAAAAGAATTATACTCGGGAAGAATTTAACTATGCTGCTTTTTCGCGTAGCTTTTCTTTGCCTGAAAATGTAGATGAAGGGGGTGTTGATGCCGCTTATCAAGATGGTGTGCTGACGATCAAAATGAAGAAGCTAGAGATGGCTGAACCAGCGAGTAAGACTATAGAGATCAGTTAAAAGCCTTTGGGAGTGAAAGTGGCCCACCTCAATGGGGGCTACTCACTCTCATTCTGGTTGCGAGGAACCTCGGTGCAGCACGAAAAGTAATAACCAAAATGGAAATATAGAAATCATCGGTGGGTAGAATAACATTAGTCGGCATGCACGTACCAAATAAGTACCGAACAACGCTGCTTACAGCCCTTGAGGAATATATGTATCAGGTCTCACTTCAGCTCGCAGAATTGAAGGGACAACCGCTAACTAAGAAGCGGCAAGAACTGACCAAGCGGCAGGCAGAGTTGGAAGAACTGCAACATTTGATTTCCACTGGTTAGAGTTATACACAGGGAGTCATTCCATCTCGGTAATAGAAGTGAACATGCCCTAGGTAGTTCATAGCTCTTACCATGCGCTGAATCAGCGTATATTGGCTCTTAACCTAGCTAGAGGTTCGAATCAATTGCTCCAATCTTGGCATCGGATCTTAATAGGGTGGAGGCTGTACGAAGTAGGAGATCTAATTCAAGTTAATTTACATATATGGAGGCACTAAAAATATTTCTAGCAGAAACCGGTGCATTGACTAGGTTTTGCTTCCAATTTTTTCGAGAATTATTTCACCCTCCTTTCGAATTTCGAGAATTCTTACGGCAGTGCTATCTTTTGGGTAATAAATCAATTTTTTTGGTTACCATCACTGGTTTCATCATGGGTGTGGTTTTGACCCTGCAGACTCGCCCTACCATGATGGAATTTGGTGCCGAGGCTTATATGCCTGCAATGATCGGTATTTCCGTAGTGCGTGAAATTGGGCCCATGATTACCGCTTTGATTTGCGCAGGTAAGATCGGATCCAGTATAGGTGCCGAACTTGGGTCTATGAAGGTGACTGAGCAAATCGATGCAATGGAAGTCAGCGGTACCAATCCCTACAGGTTCCTGGTGGTGACAAGAATCCTGGCAGTAACCCTTATGCTTCCACTACTCGTCATAGCTGCCGACGCAGTTTCACTTTTTGGATCCTTCCTGATGGAACATATTAAAGGTCAAGTTTCCTTTACATTGTTCTTTAGTAAAGTATTTGAAGTCTTGTCATTTGGTGATTTGATTCCATCCATAATTAAATCTTTCTTTTTTGGTTTTGCCATTGGTCTAGTGGGCTGCTATAAGGGGTATACATCAAGCAAGGGAACAGCTGGTGTGGGAAGGGCAGCCAATTCAGCTGTCGTGGTTGCGTCGCTGCTGCTCTTTGTCTTAGATTTCGCCGCAGTTTTGATAACCGATATTTTCTATGATCTATAATCATGGCACAGGTCTCTAGAATGAATATGGCTAATACATTAAAAGCAGACGAAAGTTTGATAATGGATCCTGTCATCACCATTCGAGACCTGCGCATGTCTTTCGGTGACAATCATGTTTTGCAAGGCTTTAATTTAACCTTGCGAGATCAGGAGAACCTGGTCTTAATTGGAAAATCTGGCTCCGGAAAATCGGTACTACTCAAGTGCATCATTGGTTTGAATACTGCTGATTCTGGTGAACTAATTGTGTTGGGGAAGAAGGTGGCTGAATTATCTCAAGAGGAGCTCAATGCTTTGCGAGCTAATGTTGGTTTCCTTTTTCAGGGCAGTGCGCTCTATGATTCGATGACCGTACGCGAAAATCTTGAATTCCCATTACGTCGACATTTGGATAGAGTCGATCCAGCTAGAATTGATGACCTGATATTAAGTACCCTAGAAAGTGTTGGATTGGCAAAAGCAATAGATCTAATGCCTGCCGAACTTTCAGGGGGTATGAAGCGAAGAGTAGCACTTGCTCGAACCATTATACTTAGACCAAAAATCATCCTGTATGATGAACCTACTAGTGGTCTAGATCCAATTACAGCTAAGGAAATTGCTCAATTGATTTTAGATATCCAAGATAAGTATCAGACTGCTTCACTCATTATTACGCACGACCTAGATTTCGCTAGAAGCATTTCACAGCATATTGTGCTATTGGTTGACGGTGTGGACTATGCGATGGGCAGTTACGATGAGCTTTCGACTTCTAGCGATCCAAGTATTAGTGCCTTTTTTAAATGATGATCATAAACAATTGTATCTCAAGTATGACATTTAGAACACGCATAAAAAACTGATTACTAAAATACACGGACATGGCCAAGCAGAAACTAAATAATATCAGACTTGGATTATTTGTAGTTGTAGTAGCGATGCTGTTTGCCTTAACAGTATACTTCATTGGCGCGAATCAGAATCTATTTGGAGATAACTTTAGTATCAGTACTGTCCTGACGAATGCGGGAGGTTTGCAGGCAGGAAATAATGTGCGATATTCCGGGATAAATGTCGGGACAGTTGAAGCCATCAGGATCATCTCCGACTCCACCTTGCGCGTTGATCTTAAGTTGGCTAATCGGGTCAAGCCTTTCATCAGAAAAAATGCCATTGCCACAGTTAGTACAGATGGCATCGTTGGGAGTGCCTTAGTTAATATCATACCAGGCAATGGCAATGCAGCACAGATTGATGAAGGAGACTTTCTAAGCGCTGCCGAATCACCTTATGCAGCAGACCTTATGACCTCTTTGGGTAGTACCAACCAAAGGCTGGGCCTTTTTGTCAGCGATCTTTTAGAGATTTCTTCAAAGATAAACGAAGGGCCTGGCACAGTCTCTCTGCTGCTGCGAGATTCGCTGATGGCACGAAACTTGGATCAGACGCTGATCAATTTGAACCATACCTCAGCCCTAATGACTCAGGTGGCTGCCAAGTTAGAAAGGGCCATAGACGCTCTTCATGATGGTGATGGTATGGTGCACAGGATGTTATACGACACCATTATAATGGACAATGTGAATGAATTGGTATCTGAAATTAGCAGCTCGATTCCTCAGCAGCTGGATACCGTTGTGGCTGATTTGCGAAGTACGGGGAAGAATCTTGCCAAGGCGACTAAAACACTGAATATGTTGACCGATGAGCTTAAGGATGGCAAAGGTGCTATTCCTACGCTATTGCATGATGAGGAGATGGCTGCAAAAATCCAGGGCATTTTGACAAATTTGGAACAAGGCACGGCTAAGTTTGATGAAGATATGGAGGCACTGAGACATAATTTCCTTTTTCGAAGGTATTTCCGCAAGTTGCAAAGGCAAAAAGAAAAAGATGAAAGATCCAATGCTCCTTGATCATATAGTACTGAGCACATTCCGGATTTACCATCATTGAAAACGGAGTCATTTTTTGATTGGGGTAGACTTTTCAAAATACACTCAATGACAATTCTTGTGAACAATGCTCACTTAGCTGCCATGATGATCATATATTTATCATTATGAAGGCAGAACCATCAGATTCGAAAAATCATATTGGATTGGTACTTTCCGGTGGTGGAATACGAGGGGTGGCTCATATTGGTGTGATTCGGGCACTTGAGGAAGCAGGTATCTTTCCAGACATGATAGCTGGTACGAGCGCAGGAGCGCTCGTAGGTGCGCTATATGCTGCAGGCAAGAGCTGGCAGGAGATGCTCACTTTTTTCAAGGAAGCTTCCATTTTCAGAATTTCAAATTTCGCTCACGGTAAGCCAGGATTAATAAATAGCGACAAGTTTTACGAATTATACCGATCACAGTTTATGGAGGATTCCTTTGAGCACCTCAAAAAACCTCTTTTCATTGCCACCTGTGACCTCATGAAGGGTCGGGAGAAGCTGTTTAGTAAGGGCCCCCTCATAAAAGCACTGCTTGCATCTGCTGCTCTGCCGGGAGTCTTCAGTCCTATTGAAATAAATGGCGCGCTCTATGCAGACGGCGGTATTCTCAACAATTTTCCAGTTGAACCTTTATTGCCCTTATGCAGCACCATTTGGGGTGTTTACGTCAACCCTATTGAGGAATTGATCCCTGAGGATTTAGACAGCACCCGACAAGTGGTGGAGCGTGCTTTTCACCTAACAACTAGATACCCTTCACTAAGAAAATTAAAGTCTTGTACACATATTATTTGCCCGGCAGGACTCTCTGCATATGCCACCTTTAGCATAAACGCCGAGCAGGAGATCTTCGAACTCGGATATCGTGAAGCCATTAAGAGTCTTGCCATCAGCTTGGCAGGGGCGGTCCAACACACATAAGATATTCGATATCTGATAAATGTCTATGTAATGATCGAATTTCGCAGCTGGTTTATAGATCTCTTACCGATTTGGCAAGCTTTGTTGGCCACCCTATTCACATGGGGTGTCACTGCTTTGGGTGCGGGTTTAGTTTTCTTTTTTCGAAAGGTCCACCAAAGTATTTTGGATGCGATGATGGGCTTCGCAGCTGGTGTGATGTTGGCTGCTAGCTATTGGTCATTGCTGGCTCCGGCCATTGAAATGAGTACCGAACTTGGGTATTTTCCATTTTGGCTGCCACCTCTTGCTGGTTTCTTAGCGGGTGGATTATTCTTATCGCTTTGTGACAAGATCATTCCACACTTGCACCCTACCTTCAAAATGTCTGAGGTCGAAGGGATACCTACGCAATGGAAGCGCAAAATCCTCTTGGTAATGGCCATTACATTACACAACATACCGGAAGGCCTGGCGATTGGTGTGGCTTTTGGTTCCGTAGCTTACGGACTAGAAAGCGCATCTCTGGGTGCCGCCATCGCTCTTGCCATAGGAATTGGATTGCAAAACTTTCCTGAAGGTGCTGCAGTATCCTTACCCCTTCGTCGAGATGGCATGAGTAGGTCTAGGTCCTTTTTTTGGGGCCAACTCTCAGCTGTTGTCGAACCATTTGCCGCAGTCGTTGGCGCAGTACTCGTCTTATCCATGCAAGCGATTTTACCATATGCCCTGTCGTTTGCTGCAGGTGCTATGGTTTTTGTGGTGATGGAAGAGCTGATCCCTGGAGCACATCGCCATGGCAACAGTGACCTAGTGACTTATGCCACTCTTGGTGGATTTGCCATAATGATGACACTGGACCTGGCACTAGGATAATATTGATGTGATCAAAATCTAGATCGCTCAACAAGTTGCAGTATTAAAAACTACACTAGGGGATGTGTAAATAATAAGTTTCCGATTTAGACGATGTCATTTTTGAATTCAGACAACCTGTTCAGAATGGAGCCGAATAAGGGCATAAAAAATAAGCATCGTGGGGCTGTTACATTTTTATAAGGCAATAAAATTTATAAGAACTAGCATAAACAGTGAAGTTATTTTTTACTGATCCCTAGAGTTAATTTTCAGATCACCCTCCAACTGCTTTGTATACTGTTCCATCAACAAGAGGTATTTCTTCAGTTCTGTAATGGATTCTTTTCCAGTTGCCATCTTTGCCCCCTTTAAATTGAGAGCATTGACCTTGGCGCGGACATTGGCTCGGTATAATTTATAGTATAAGAAGATTTTTTGATCCGATGGTTGGGAGGTGCTTTGTGGAAATTGTTCTATATAAGTTTTCATAAAGAGATCACTTAATTCTGTATGATGATCAACTTCAAGATCCATGCAGAAGAAAGCCAATTCGTCAAGAACATCAATGGTGCGAAAATCCTTGGAAAACTCAATGCAGTCGAAGATGATGGGTTTTCCATCAAGAAAAATATTTCGTGAATGGAGATCACCATGGCCCTCTCTAATCATACCCCTCTCTATTCGTTGTGCTAAATGGTATCGATTGGACCGAATGAACTCATCGGAAAATTGCATAGCATCAGAAACAAGGTTGGCATAGCGATCACCTAATTGCTGACGAATAGATTTCTTGATTGAGCCAATATCATTAAAATCATCCATCATTGATTGTGAATCAAATAGTGGCTTACATATGATGGTTTCCTTATGAAATTGAACGATTTTTTCCGCAATGGAAATGATCTGATTTTTGGTCACTAAGCCATCTGCTAGGAGGTGGTGCATTTGCCGATCGCCCCTCATGCGTTTCATTTTTACGGCGTAATCTACCAGCTTCCCATCGTCGGATTCCATTAGTAGGTAGGCACCAAGTTGTCGAATGGGTACCACGGCCAGATATATTTCGGCCGCGAGCCTTTTATTTAGGGTGAGTTCTTGATCACAGTAATATTTCCTCTGCGCTAAGGTCGAAAAATCCAAAAAGGAGAACTTCACCGGCTTTTTGATCTTGTAAGCATGCATATGCGACAGCAACACATAGGAGATATGGGTCTCTTTCCATTGCTCAGGTGGCTCGCCTGATATTCTAATTGCTTGGATTTGGCTTTCGGTCATTTGTTAGGCCACAATACTGAGTTACTTGATCGATCATTTCCATGTCACTGAATTGATCAGTAGGAAGAACTAAATGCTCTCCAGCTACGGGTTCAAATTGAGACTTGAGAGTCAAATAGACGGCATAATCTGCCTCACTATCATTTCTTTTGGTTGCCATACGTTTGTAAATGGTCTCGTCTTCGGCAGTAGTACGAATCCAGAAGACTTCATCGGTCCAAGGTCTCGCCATTTTCTGGACACTTGTTCGAAAAGATGCGGATGCAAAGGTGGTATCTATGATGATGTCACAACCGCACTTTAGGAAATGCTCCGCTTTTTCAAGTATTCTTTTGTATACGAGTTGCTTGTCGTGACTACTGTATTGGCCTGCAAGGCCCATGTCAATCCTTATTCGATCACTGCTGATGTGATGACAGTCAAAATGCTGTGCCATCAACTTGGCAAGATAGGTTTTACCACTACCAGGCAGACCCATAATTAAGATCATCTTTGGTTCAGCCATCATTCTGGTTTGCAACAGACCGATGTACGCTTTTGTAATTTTTTCTCATTATAGCATTGGTATAAGTGTCGTGACCCTTGTCTGGATGGGAAAATTGACCCTAATTACAACGTCAACCTTGGTGTTGTATACAGTTTAATAAGATCGATCAATGCCTGATGTGTATCGTCACATGGTGCAACAAATTCATTTTGCATGGCAGTATTTAATGCAGATTCAAATTTGGCAGAGCAGTCTCGAACCCTTTGGACCATCAAGGAATATAAAACATGATCTCCATTTTTAAAACCGGCCTCACCCGATCGACAGTATCTATCAAATTGCTCCTTAAAGTCTGTGAATAGTCGGATAAACTGGTTCCATTCGTAGAGTCCTAAGAGTGGGTCATCCACAGCATAGTGTACTTCTTCATAGCGTTCCAATGCAAGGAAAAGCTCATCCAGCGGATATTGATCGCCGGTGAAATCCATACGAACTTCTCGAAATGCGGCCATAAATTCGTAAGACATTTGCTCCAGGCAATTGATGTCATTTGCTTCAAGTGCTATGTTGATATCGTGCATCATGGCATCCACTTCGGCAATGAAGTCAGAAGAGGAAAAGTGAACAATATCTAATTGCTTAATGCCTGCTCGAACTAAATCCCAAGAGGTGGAAGCCTTTGCCAGGTTTTTTTCAAGGCCAGAAGTATCTCCATTGAGGCATGCTGACCATACTGAAATCATTTTTGCGTCCAGATCTGGAAAGCTGAATCGATGTTGACACTGACCCGAAACCGGTGTAACCAATGCGATAGTAAAACATACCAAGAGGTATCTCATCTTTATTGTTTATCTGGTCCAGTATAACAAATGTATTTCTGCTTTGTCATTGTTGAAGTGATTGGGCTCACTGACAACCATGACGTTAATCAAAATATGATTGATGTGCTGAGCGATGTTCGCTTAGCTGACTTATTACCAGTCACTGTATATTTCATTTGTCCGGGCGGATCCCCGCTGGTGTAATAGATGGACTGTATGTTTTATGAACTGAGCAATAAACAAGGAGGCAAAGGAGAACATTGCGACAATTAGCAAATGGTCGGCTCCCAAATTGACCAGAGATAACACTCGACTGGTTACGGGAATCCAATAGGCAATTCCGACGATGGCAATGCTGAGTATCGTAGCACCCCATATCCACTTATTCCTTGTGATTTCATTATTTAGGGGAGAATGCTTTGCTGAGGGCAGATTAAATACATTGAGTAATTGAGCCAGGACCAGCGTTAGGAATCCAATATTATTTACCTCCATCGCTGAGAATTCCAGATAGTGATTTGCATAAAAGGTGGCTGCAATAACGCCCATCGATATGCTCAGTCCATAAATCAGTATTTGTGCCCAATGCGAAGCGGTAAGAATCCCTTCATCAGATGGTCGTGGGGGATCAGACATCAGATCTTTTTCACCTACACTGAGTCCCACAGCTAAAGCAGGAAAAATATCGGTGACCAGGTTGAGAAAGAGAATTTGTAATGGTAGCAAGGGTAGTGGTAAATTGGATAGGAATGCCAGTGCTACAGAAATAATTTCGGCCAAATTGCTGGACATTAGATACACAACAAATTTTCGGATATTGTCGAAAATGGTGCGACCTTGATGCAAAGCCAATTCAATGGATGTAAACTGATCATCTCTTAGAATGACATCCGCAACCTCCTTGGCAGCCTCAGTTCCCCGCACTCCCATAGCGATACCGACATCTGCTTTCTTTAAGGCAGGGGCGTCGTTCACACCGTCTCCAGTCATTCCTACCACATAATTATTCTGCTGGAAGATCTCCACCAACTGTAATTTCTGAATCGGAAGGACACGTGCAAAAACTCGGGTGGCTAATATTCTTTTTTTTAAATCTGAGGGAACATCGTCTTCCAACGGTAACTCCGGCCCTGTCAATACGTGAGAGGCCGAATGATCGGGTGGTAAAATACCGGTAACTTCTGCAATTTTTCGAGCTGTTTCAGGATGGTCACCTGTAACCATAATCACCTTAACGCCTGCACGATGGTAAGTATCGATGGCATCTTTGACATCCTCCCTGGGTGGATCTAGAAAACCTACGATGCCAAGCAAAATTAAATTCTGTGTTACCTTTTTAACATCATCTGGATGATCTGTTTCTTTATATGCCAGAGCTAAAGTGCGTAGACCCCTGGAGGCCATGTCATCGGCCGCTTTGAACCAGCTTTGCGGTTGAATGCGCAAGGACCTGCCGTCTTGAGTCATTTGATCTCTGCAGATGGGTATCACACTTTCAACAGCCCCTTTAACCGACACCAGAAAACGACTGGACCACTTGTGAATGGTCGTCATGAATCGCGACTCGGCGTCAAAGGGAATCTGCAAGTGTAGACCATCCGCACTTAAATGCTGATCCAGGCGAAAATCAAGATCTTCCGCCATTTTGAATAGTGCGGCTTCCAAAGGATCTGTGGGCAAACCTTGCTCATCTAGTTTTGCACCGTGACAAAGGAGTCCAACAGTTAACAAGTGTTGAAATACGGGATGGTCTTTGAAATTGGTAGCTTTCTCCAACTTCCAGTTTTGTATATCCATGCCATCTACCTGGACCGCATCCACCGACATTTTATTTTCAGTGAGCGTACCTGTTTTGTCAGTGAAAATCGCTGCAATTTCACCCAGGGCTTCTACCGCCTCTAATTTCTTAATGATCACTCGATCTTTGGCCAGTCGTAGCATTCCCCGGGCTAGAGCAATGGTTGCTACAATGGGCAATCCCTCAGGTACAGCAGCTACGGCCAGCGCGATCCCTGTTTCTACCATTAGCCAGAGGTCTCTACCATTAGCGAATCCCACAAATACGATAACGGTGGCTAAAAAGATGGTGAGAATGATTAGGTGACGGCTGAGTCGCCCCAATTTCTTATCCAACGGGGTCTGGGAAGCTGTTGCTCCGGAAACTAGTTGACTAATTTTACCGATCTCCGTTCGATCACCCGTGGTGGTGACAATGACCTTTGCGCTACCTCGAGATACTACCGTACCGCTAAAAACCATGTTTACTTGGTTCATCAGATTTGTGTCAGCAGATAATGTTTTCTCCGATTTATCTATTTGACCACTTTCGCCTGTTAAGGCAGCTTCCTTAACACCTAAGTTCGCTCCTGAAGTAATGCGACCATCAGCAGGCACGACGTCACCTGCTTCGAGATTAATAACGTCGCCTGGTACCAATTCGGATGCTGGAATAACCAGGCTGTTGCCGTTTCTGATCACAGTCGATTTATGCTGAGACAGTTTTCGAAGCGCATTCATTGATTTCATTGCCTGCCACTCCATCGCAAAACCGATCAATGCAGTAAGCAAGATAACCACTAAAATGGCTACACTCTGTAGCACCTCTTCAAACAATAAGGCTGCTATCCCAGCTAATAAAAGCAACAGAATAATGGGATCCCAGAACTGATGTACGAGTATCTGGAAAAGTGATTTTGGCTGCTGTTTCTGAAGAATGTTTTGACCATACAACTGCCTCCTTGCAAGCACTTGATCAGTGGTGAGACCATTGTCGATATCTGTCTTCAGACATTGACAAATTTTATCTATTGAACAAGCGTAAGGATCTGTAATGGCCATCATAATATGCAAAGGTCTCTACTAACCAGTCGAATAATGATGATTACCCTTCATTTTGATCCCACCTTAGTGAGTGCACATCATTAGACATTCCATCTGCTGAGCATTAATCGTCAATGCTAGTGAGGATATACTGAGCACTTCGCGGCATGAAGGGCACCCTATTTTCTAAATTGAGGGATATTGTGAATCTGCACTGAAAAATGCTCTCCTCATAATCTTTAAGAATTGACTGATGCTTCATTCTCTGTCTACATACTCACTGTCATTTTATGAGGTACGTACTCAGTTCAAAATATTGGCTAACCTCTCCCGCTGAAGAATATGGATCCTTCCAGAGGACATCTCGATGTAATTCTTAGACCTAAATTCACTTAAAGTTCGAGATACCGATTCCGTAGCGCTACCTACCAATTGGGAAATATCTTCCTGCAACATTTGCACCCCTCCTTTCTTGCCGCCAGGATCTTCACTCAGCTGCAGTAGTGCATCTGCAATACGTTTACGCACCGAGTCATATGCGATGCTCAGCAGTTTTTCTTCTTTGTGTTGAATAGATAGAGCTAGATGATTTAGTATCAAAGCGTCAAAATAGGGCTCACCTGTCAAAGCCTGTAAGAAAACTTCTTTTGGAATGAGCTGTATCCGACACGCTTCAATTGCAACCGCACTTGTTTTACTAGGCATATCAAAAACCAATGCTTCTGTACCAAAGAAATCACCAGGACTAAAGATGTCCGTAACCAGTTCCTTACCCCCTTGATTTGCTTTAGATTGTTTCACACGACCGCTCTTTAAGATATAGAGATAGCGTACGTATTGTCCTACTCCAAAGATGATCTCCTTGGATCCATAAGTTCGTATTTCTCGATGCTTACTGATTTGATCAAGAATTCTGTAGCCCTCGATCCTTTCTTTAAATGATGAGAATGGTAGCTTTCTTTGAGTCACAAATTTGTGAGATTTTTCCAACCGAATGGCAATTGTATTCAGTAAGTCCACACTATCTACCGGTTCCTCTAGGTAGTCGTCCGCACCCCTAGCTATGCCTCTGTGTTGCTCTTGCAATGATATGTCTGTGCCGAGAAACACAAATGGAACATATGCCGTGTTCTTGGACTTTCTTATTGAAGTCAACACATCTTTGCTGCCAGATGGATTGGAAAACGCTATGTCGCATAAAATAAAATCCGGACCAATATTCAGGGCATTGCGGATTCCCTGGACTGCATAGGAGGAGGTATAGACATCATATCCAGCCAGATCCAAGATTTCTCGCAACCGCTCAGTCTCCTTATTGTCCCGTTTTATAATTAGAATCTTTTCCATAGTACTTTTCTTCCATCTTTCAATGTAATTGGCATGATGTTGAAGTGGAATGACCATTGTCAAAGGAATATATGACTATCATCAAATCACCAGTCAAGGATCACTTTGAATGGTAGTCTGCCCTACATTGAAGTCTATAGACTGGAGATGAAACTTGCCATACGTAAAATCGGCATCTGGAAAATGCCAAATGGCCTCACCATAGCTGGGTAAGCGGTATCCTAGTATTTCTATATAGTCCTCTATAGGTGTGGAGAAGGGGAAGGTTTTCATCTCTGATACTGAGTAACGGTCATCAGAAATGAAGTTTACAAGCTGCCCTTTGTCGTTAAAAAAGAGTGTTGCCGATATGGTCGCATTATCGGTTGTGAACGTAGCTTTTGCCGATTCATGATCGATGGCATGCCATTTAATACGGGCATCGATCAACGCACCAGGCGCAAACAAACAAAGGTCATTAAAGAAAGTGACCGTCTCTGTCGGAAACATTTCAGGGCCATCAATTTTTGCAACAGGAAATAGGGATGCCAACTTTATCAGCATACTGGCACCGTCGTTTCTATATCGATGATAGCCGGTCGTCGGTATACCCGAAATCTTGGCTTTCATAAAGAATAGGCGAGTTGGATCACTAGTGAAATTATATTGTTCAGATGTAAAGTTAAACCAGTCTTTGCCCTTTTTCCTCATCTGACCCTCAAAGACAATCTTGACATTGCGCACCTTTGGCTTACCCACAACACCCGTATATTCAAGATACTTTCGGACAGGAATAGGTAAACCGGATAAATCCTCGTCAGTAATTCGTTCGTCGTGAGCAGGAGGGTCAATATCCATGGCCTGGGCAACGTCCTTCATGAAGGAGTTTTCAAAAATGATTTCTGCCGCTCCAATAGTGGCAAGTATTAGAATGATGATATTGGCGATCGTTCCAAATTTTGCATCCTGCCAGAAGAGAAAGATCAGGACTTGTGATCCAAGGGCTGCAACTATACCAAGGAATGGCCATAGCTCTTTTCGCACATGAAGGAGCACTGTCGATACTATTAATAAAGATCCGACTATTAGCCAGAGTACGCCTATTGGTTTTGAAATCTCTTTGGTTAATTGATTGACATTGCCATATCCGAATGCTTTGGCAAAGCCCATGAAATGGATGAGACCGTGAATAACAAGAATTAAAGTCAGAAGTGTTTTCATGAGTTTTTTGATTTAGCTCATTGCATGATTTCGAGCATTCCCCATGGGGTAGCCACCGAATCCTATCAACCAAAGACTATAGGGTAAGCATCCCAACGGTCGGTACCTCCACTACCCCTCATGGGTGTGAAGTGATTAGTGTCAAATAAGAGTACTGGAGATGACAATCCAATAGGAACTCCCAGATAGGTGAAATAATGCTTCAGCATTTCGCAAAAATTACATTGCTAAATTATTTGCAAAACCATTTCCCATATATGATTTGGATCAACTGAGTATATGAACCGGATCACACTTTAGAGGTGCCTTCTGATCCATAAGGACGATGTTTCGCAGGAATCAGGAGGTGCTCTTTTTGTATCTATCCATCAGACCAATTGAAGACTTATTATACCCTCTAAATTGTCAAGTTACAGCGACCACCTTTATTCGTTCAATTGACTTTTTGTGATCGACCAGATGGTCCATCTGAATCATTTAGTCGATCACTTGGGAACAACCGTAGAGAAATTTGATCCCTGGGTAACATTTCTGCATTGCATCCCTCATCTCATTAGGGCTTCTCCTATCTTGTGTAGCCTGCGAAGCCCAATGGCGAATTGGAAATTGAATGCAAAACATGACAAAACATATCTCGGTCATCATGTGTATACTGATGAGTCTAGGTGCTTATGCTCAGGGTATCAAAGGTCGAGTATTGGACGAGGCCGGAGTGGCGCTGCCATATACTACGATTTATGCAGTGGATATTCAGAAGGGCACGGCGAGCAATGCAGATGGATACTATCAGCTGGATTTGCCTGAAGGCACGCATCAGATTGTGTATCAATTCTTGGGCTACAAAACGATCCAAATAACAATATCCGTTGGCGCGACCTTGGTCAAACTTGACATGGTTCTTACCAAAGAACCTACCCAACTACAAACTATTGAAGTGCATGCAGATCAGGAGGATCCAGCATATACGATTATGCGCAAAGCCATCGCTAAAGCGAAATATCATACACAGCAACTGGATGAATACACTGCGACTTCCTATATAAAGGGCTCGGGAAGGTTAAAGAAACTGCCTTGGTTATTTAGAAAGCAGCTGGAAAAGGAGATGCGAGAATCGGGGGTGGATACGGCGACCGCTTTTGTCACTGAATCTGTCAATGAAATCAATTATCAGCGTCCCAACCAATTTTCAGAGAAAGTAATCTCGGTGCGAAAAGTTGGCAATGATAATAATACCAGCCCAAATGGCTTTATCAACAGTAGCTTTTATGCTCCTGAAGTAAATGGAGCCATTTCTCCCTTATCACCTAGGGCCTTCACGCATTACAAATTTAAGTACCTGGGTTTCAAAGCTGAACAGGGCCATAATATTAACAAGATTCTGGTTGTGCCTCGTCGACCAGGAGACCAGGTCTTTGATGGCATTATTTACATCGTAGATGATTTATGGTGCTTGCAGAGTGTAGACTTGACGACCTATATCTGGGGCATCCGATTTGATATTGATCAAATTTATCAGCCTATCGAACCCACCGTTTGGCTTCCAGTAAATCAAACTTTTGATGTGGCTGGATCCATATTCGGATTTGCTTTTGAATACAAGTATTTTGCCCACATCAAGGACTATGACATTACCTTAAATTCAGACCTGACTTTCAGACCACAGGTATTGGACGAAAAATTGGCAAGAAACGAGGCGAAAATCGCCGATATACAAATCAGTGAAAAGTCCTCCCTGGAGGAGACCTTTTCGGCATTGGAGGAGGGAGAGGAGATTAGCCGAAGAAAGTTGCGTAAGGTGTTGAAAGAATATGAAGAACAGCAACTTGAGGAATTTCAGACAGATTCGCTGGTGGATGTGGTATCGGTTTATGCACAAGAAGTGGACTCCATGGCATATGAAAGGGATAGTTCGTATTGGACTGAAATACGACCCATACCGCTGACCACCTATGAGGTGAAAGGTTACAAAGTGATGGACAGCATATCCG
>JABDMH010000124.1 GCA_013001595.1 Saprospiraceae bacterium
AATTGGATGGAAGTCAGAAACCACATTGGTCCAACGATCCGAACTGGCCAGCCACCACTTCTCCCTATAGTGCCAATGTAAATGGAAAAAAAAGTGACTTCTTTCAAACCGGGCATAATTTTGCCACTAACTTGGGTATTTCTACACGAACAGAAAATACACAGTCTTATTTTTCCTATACCTACACCGACGCTGAGGGAATTGTGCCGAACAACGCACTGGAGTCACATAATCTCAGTGTCAGGATGAATACCAAGCTACTTGACAAATTCTCGCTTGATACAAAGGTCAATTACATCCGTATAAACCGTGAAAATATATTGCATGAGGGTAGTGTTTATGAGAACCCAATCAGTGCTCTTTATAGAATGCCCGTCAATATTCAAACTGAAGATGTTCGCGTCTATGAATTTACCGACAACGAAGGGTTAAATAAGCAGCACTTCTGGCAGCCTGGTATCAACGCACCTGGGAATGCTTATTGGGCACTCAATAACATATCCCATGATCATCTGGAAGAGCGCCTCATTGGTTTAATCTCCTTAAAGTATGATATCACCGATGACTTTAGCATCCTGGCTCGATCTTCTATTGATAGGGACAATTTTCATGGCACAGAACACTTTGCAACCGATTCGTATATCATCGCCGATCGCGGATTCTACCGAACAAGAGATAATAGAGGTTTTGAATGGAACTCTGACGTCCTTCTTAATTATCAAAGAGATCTAGCTTTCGACCTTTCCCTGGATGTCATTGCCGGTGGTGCCGTGAGGAGCAACGAACGTGGAGAGATTATTGGCAATTCTGGCGGACGAAGAAGTCCGCTCAATGTGCCCAACCTTTTTTCTTTTGGCAATACCAGCAACATCACAGTGAGTGAATCTTTTTCACGTACAGCAATTCAGTCACTGTATGGATTTGCGACCATGGTATGGAAAAATGCCATTTATTTGGACATTAGTGGTAGAAACGATTGGAGCTCAACCCTCAAGAGTGACAATCGGTCATTTTTCTATCCCTCGGTTGGCGTAAGTGTTGTGGCATCCGATCTCATGGCTACTACGCCAAGTTGGCTTTCACTACTCAAATTGAGCGCTTCTTATGCCGAAGTGGGTAATGATACCGATCCTTTTCAAACCGTACGGGCTGCTGAGGTTCATGATGGCGGTACCAACGGGTTTTTACAGCTGGCGACCACCATACCTAATGCAAATTTATTACCAGAAAAAACCAGTTCGGCCGAGATGGGACTTGAGGTGCAGCTATTTCAAAATAGAATGGGATTTGATCTCACTTATTACAAATCTAATAGTACCAACCAATTGTTCTCGATACCCCTTCCGATAACCTCAGGGGCAAATGGGATATTCTTGAACGGAGCTGATATTCAGAATCAGGGTATTGAACTGGTGATTCATTCGGGCATGATTAGATCCTCAAGGTTTAACTGGGATCTTACCCTGAACTATGCGGCTAACAAAAGTGAAGTAAAAGAGATCGCTGAAAAGTTGGACCGCCTAAAACTTGGTGGTGGTAGCGCTTTGGCCCAACTATGGCTTATTGAAGGCAGACCGTGGGGTGACATATATGCGCGAGGATTTGTTAGAGATGAGCAAGGAAGGGTCATCGTAGAGTTCAGGGAAGGGTCATTGCGTTTTAACGGTCTTCCCAGCGTCACAAATGGGTTTGATGTTCAAGTGGGCAATTATAATCCGGACTTCCTGGCAGGTATGAGAAATTCTTTTTCTTTTGGAGACTTCAACTTCAACTTCCTCATTGATATTCGTGAGGGTGGCAACCTAATATCCTCTACTAACACCATTATGTCAGTTTATGGACAAACGGAGGAAACCCTCATTGGCAGAGAAGGAGGACTGGTTTTTGGAAAGGATATCTTTGCTAATGAAACAGCAGTTCAGCAAGATGGTACACCAAATACTGTTGCCACCACAGCTGAGAAATTTTGGTCGCTCGTCGGCGGATGCTGCGCCCCTGTCGGAGAAGCGTTCATTTTAGATGCTTCCAATATTCGACTGAGAGAAGCTGTACTGGGATACAATGTACCACAATCTGTCCTGACAAATTCACCATTGTCATCCTTCAAAGTATCCTTAGTAGGCAGGAATCTGTTCTTTATCTCCAATAAGGCGGGTAATGTTGATCCCGAAGTCTTGGTCGGAACGGGCATAACTGCGGAGCGTGAACAATCATTTGCACCACCTACCATGAGGGAGTATGGACTCAATCTCAAATTCGGGTTTTGATTATCTATTGTAGGTTTCTCACCGCGAGAGCTTTCTTTTGACACCATATCTTCTGATTGGCGGGCCACCTGGTTTTAGACTTCCGGCCAATTTGCATTTATAATGTTAAGGAGCCCCCGGCTCCCAAGCCAAACTTTAAGTAGATATTGAATCGAAAACTGCGGGAACAATTCAGATTATTATAACTATTTTCCCTCTAAATAACGAAGCAAATGATAAAAACTCCTGCTACCCTTTTGATTGTATTTTCGGCATTTATTATCAGCCTTGTCACATTGGGATGTCGAACGGTCTCTGAGTTTCCAGCTGCCTCTGATAAATATCGTTTGGTTTGGAATGATGATCCCACAACTAGTATCACGATCGCTTGGGATCAACATGAAAAGGCCGAACCCACTGTCATGTATGGCACCAAAGACAAGGGTAGAAAGCATTGGAAGTATAAATTCACAAAGCCGGCAGACCGGATTTTGGATAAATATGAAATGAAAACGCATTTTGCCAAACTAAGCAACCTCAAGTCAGATAAATCATATTATTTTGTAATCAAAGACCAAAAGGGCGTTAGTGAGCGATTTTGGTTTCGTACTGCTCCCAATCGACCGAAGGCCTTTACCTTTATCGCTGGCGGAGATACCAAGAGTGAAGATGGCCCATTAGAGGCAGGAAGGGCTTCCAATCGCTTGGTATCAAAACTGAGACCACTTTTCGTTATGTTTAATGGCGATTTTTGCAGCGGTAATGGTACCGTGCCAGATCGGTGGCACACTTGGTTGCGAGATTGGCAAGAACTGACCACGACTGAAGATGGTCGAATGATTCCAATATTTCCGGTTCATGGAAATCATGAAAACGGAGATCATGCGAATTTAAATTACATATTTAATGCACCCTACCAGGAAAGCGATTCTGCAAAGATCTACTATTCTCTTTCCTTGGGTGGTGGGTTCTTCCATATCATGGCCCTAAATTCTTCTGTTGACGAAGGTGGCAGCCAACGTGATTGGTTAGAAAATGATCTCAAAAGGCACGAGCATTACACTTTTAAAATTGCCGGTTATCATAAACCTTTTTGGCCCCACACCAGTAGAAAAGCTGAGAATCCTTACCAATACAATCAATGGGCTCATTTATTTTATAGATACCATTTGAATATTTCTATGGATGGAGATTCTCACATGAGTAAGATTACCTATCCTTTGCGCCCTGACAGTTCGGCAGCCGGTTCGTATATGGGTTATGTACGCGACGATAAAGATGGAACCATGTTTCTGGGTGAAGGTAGTTGGGGTGCGTTTCCGCGAGCCAATGACGACGACAAACCATGGACCATTAAGAGCTTTGAAGGCAATCAGATTAAGTGGATTCACGTGCTGCCAAGTGGGGAAAATTTACCGGATCGAATGAGTATCTATACGGTGGTTAGCTGTACCTACGACGAAAATGAAAAACAAACCTTGTACGATGCCGAAGTGGAAAGTCTCACCGAAGATAACATGTTTAAGATTCCAGACAATATAAAACTGGTGGAAAATGGACTCTATGGATTCGAGATAAAGTATCCATTTTCCCTAAATCAGGTGGTTACCAAAAATTAGAAATAATCGGCTCACCACGGCCAAATCTATATATTAATATATCACGCCAAAAAATTGACGAGCCTTTTCTTAACCCTAGATGAGCGTAAGGATAGATCCAATTTATCCCTTTCAGCATTCCAAATATTGCTTTTATATTTGACATAGCCTGCTTTTCACTGGCAAAGAAATCAATATTTAGACTTTGAGATTGGCATTTGAATCCGGATTATGTATTGGGATTTCGTAGTAAGAGGTATAAATGCAATAAAGACGGAGCCTGTCACGCCATGGCGTGATGCTCCAAGCGCTTTTTGACTCATACCCGAAAGATTCTGATCTGCGCGGATCGGGTGTGACTGCGCTCGAAATGAGGGAACCACGAAAGTCGGTAAGTAGCTGATCAACATTATGGTCCGCGAGCACTCGAAGCTGCTCAGCAATCATTTGCACCACTTAGCATGAGGGAATTTTGGAATCAATTCTAAATTCGGATTTTAGTCAAAATTTGTTGTTGCCCTACACAGGGATTTCTAGAACATTTTTTGAGATTATAGACAAATACAATACATTATCGCCGATAGACTATTTGTATATTCAACTCAGCTTTAAACAAAAGTTATGAGGCATATAAATTCGATAACAGATTTTCTTAGGTTATTCATTAAAGTTTCCCTTTAGCACTAAATTTTCTGACGTTTTCTTGATAGAGCTTGCGCTGAGATTTAAGCAACGCAGGATATCTAGGATGATCACGTAGGGGTGTGACCAAATCTAAATAAGAACGATCTACACCCTCCTCCATTTGATCCTCTTCTACTGAAAGAAGGTAGTAAATACATCTGTAGGGATTTCTTCTAATATCTGCTCCCATATAATCGAACCATTCATCCCCATGACAGAGAAGCAGAAAGATGTTCCCGCTTCTTGAAAAATCAAGAGCCTTTTTATTTCCTTTGGCGGCATAGATTAGGGCTTTCCACGCTTTTCCTGAATCTCTAAATAGTGCACTTGTTCGATCTGGGTTCCACTACTGATTAGCGCAGCTTTGAGATAGAGATCTTGATAAGGGAGATGGCAAACGCTTTTTTCTGCAGTAGACAAAAAACAGCGTTGTAGTCCAGCGATTTGTTCTGATGACAGCTGACACTCTATTCTGGAAAATTCACCCCCTTTCTTTTTAAATACCCTGATTTTTCGTTTCATGTTTTTGTACATTTTGATGTAGTCCTCGATAGAATTCAACGAGGAACAATCTACAATGGCATGTGGTAGGGCAGGTAGATGACAAGACTGATCATAACGAGATTGGTTGTAGTCATAATCATTAATGATGGTCAAAATTTGGTCCTTCTTAAGGAAATTGATCATGACTGCGAAGATTTCTTCTGCTTTGCTCGACGTCTTTGCGAATCCTTGATTAGACCTCATGTCCATGCATGTGCCGAATCTGATCCAGAGGCAACAGGGAATTCGAACAACATCTATGATCCTCGCTAAGAGTTTATTGTCAAAGAGGGATTGACCATACCGCTTGCATTCTATGATAATTGCCGCCCCATAAAGCTCTGACTGCTTATATGCTCGAAGCAGTAGCGGTCGAGTGTTTTTTTGTGTCGCCCTGAAAAGGCAAGCATAGACATCCCAAATGCGATCATCTTATTGAAAAGCTGAGTTTTATACGCACTTAAAGATCCCAGTTTTAAAGGTTTTGGAAGAACTATTGGTGTTGATAGAAGTCCAACACTTCTCGAGCCCTATGGGTAATGAATGGATTAGGTCGATTTAAGGGTCCTGTACTAGTGGCTAGATTGTTCACTTTTCTCTCTAGATACCAATTGCCGTCTAGTTGTTGTTTTGATTTCAAAAGATCAAGAGCTGGAATAAGCCGATCAGATTTCACCTTCTCTCGTTTTAATAACCAAAGTATTTCTAAGAAATCACTTTTGTACATGTTGGGAAAAGTGAGTTTGTCCATTCGATTGATCATAATCCTTTGATCGTTTCGAGAACTATAGCATACTTTGTGTAAGAGGATAAAGTCAATACATCGCTCTGCCAATCTATTGACTTCATCAGTCCGATCTGCCTGAGGAATGAAAGAAATACCTTTTAATAGTTTCACGATTCCCCAATAACAGGTGTGTTTTCCATAGCAACTCGTATTGCTACAAAATTCATTTTTTTCACCAAGATATGTGCCATCATCAAACCTTTGATATTTACTGAAAAACTGTAAGGCTTGCAAGCTCTTCTGTCCGGGTGAACCGTTGAAGTAAGAGTCGATGTAGACCATGTTGCCATTCAAGCAAGGAATGGGAAAGTGATCTTCTTTCAAGCTGTAGATTCCGAATTTCGGGTCGAAAAAGTGTTTTTTTATTTTCTCCAGTGGTTTTTGAATTCGGGTGTCATCTGCCGGGTGTTTAATATCTGCCACCATGATTAATGTCCATAATGTTGCCTTGAAATTAGGCACATAATGAAGATAATCTGGATAGTATTTATGAGATTCTGGCAGCGTCTTCCAGAAGCCACTATCTTGTTGATTGGCAAAGATCCTTTCTGAGATTTGATGGACGAGATGCATCTCTGTGCTATTTTTGAGGCTCAGCCACATTAGATTATTACATAATGTTAGCTAAGCCTAGTGCCTTATAAGAAAGTTACGAAAACATAGCCACCTGAACCTAAGTTTAACAAGAGTTTTGATCTGTAGGAGAATAGCAGCAAACAAAAATTCAAGGGTGATCTACAAGCGTGGTTCAACGCCTTGAGGATCTAGCGAGACATCCTACATTCTTCTATAGTGGTCCTTAACTATGCTGATAGAATAACTGACTGCAGATCTATATATAAATTGATCTGAAATTCCGTAACCTTGCTTAGGTTCCGACATTCGACCGCTAGAATATGTTTAAGAAAAGCCCAATGTGCATCAGGTCCAAATATCTCTACTTTTCCCTCACTGGTTGTTTACTTTTCTTATTTCCCAGCTTACTCCACGGTCAGCAGAGTGTATTTCAGTGGCCCGATATGAAGATGGAGACCAGACCATGGACGCGCTGGTGGTGGCCTGCCTCAGCGGTAGATAGTGCCAACATAAGCTGGAACCTGGAGCAGATCGCCGCTGCCGGCTTTGGGGGAGTAGAAATCACACCGATCTATGGAGCCAAAGGCCAAGAGCATCGCTTTATTGACTATCTCTCTGATCGTTGGATAGACATGTTTAGTTGGACCGTGGCAGAATGTGGGCGGCTGCAATTGGGGGTAGATATGCCTCCAGGTACGGGCTGGCGAACTGGTGGTCCATGGGTGGCACTGGAAGATGCAGATTCTAAGTTGGCTATTGACATTGACCATCCCATGCCTGGAGAGATCTGGAAATATTCCTGTGCGGGAAAGCGTATTTTGGCCATCGTGGCCTACGGATCTTTTGAACCGATTAACCTCACAGACCGGATGCAGGCGGACTCCAACTTGATCTGGGAGGTTCCCATAGGTACTGAGCATATATATATTGCTCATTTGCAGTATCGTGGAGGAAATGTCAAACGCCCTGCACCGGGTGGTGAAGGCTATGCCGTTACACCCTATTCGCGGAATGTATTAAGGCGTTTTCTAAAAGAATTCGCTCGACGTTCGGCGGGATTTCCACAAAATGCGCTTCGAGCCTATTTCCACGATTCTTTTGAATATGTCGGAGATGCATGTGCTGACATTTTTGTGCGCTTCAAGTCAATCAAAGGTTATGATTTAAGTCGCCACCTACCTGCCCTGAATGGACAAGCTGATCCAGACCAGGTGCTGCGTGTACAAGCTGATTATCGAGACGTGTTGGGCCAGCTGGTATTGCAAGACTTTTCTAATACTTTAAGCCAGTGGTCTCACGAACAAGGAAGTCTCTTCAAAAACCAAGCCCATGGGTCACCGGGGAATTTGCTCGACCTATATGCCGCTGCGGATATACCAGAAACGGAGATCTTCGGTACGCTCTCTGGTCCTGATGCCGACCGACTGATAAATCAGTTTGCCTCTTCGGCCGCACATATAGTGGGAAAACCACTCACCTCAGCGGAAGGTTGTACTTGGTTGGGAGAGCATTTTACCGTAGGTCTGGATAGTATGAAAGCAGCCATGGACCATCTGTTCTTGGGGGGTGTGAATCATGTAGCATTTCATGGTACCATCTATTCTCCCCTCGATATACCTTGGCCAGGATGGCTATTTTATGCATCCGTACAGATGAATCCCCTAAATCCCGTGTGGGCGGCAGTACCTGCTTTAAATACTTACTTGTCCCGCTGTCAGGCCATTCTGCAATCAGGCCAGCCCGATAACGATATCTTGCTCTATTGGCCCTACCAAGATGCCATTCATGGTGAAGCTCCATTGAAAAAACAACTGGCAGTGCACGATCCCGATTGGTTTTATAATGAACCCGTCAGTGATATTGCCTCAATGTTAGAGAAGAACGGTTATGCTTTTGATTACATTTCTGACCAACAACTTGCTTCGCTGAGTATTGAAAGTGGTCAGATCATAGCTCCGGGCGGAGACTACAAACTCTTGATCATACCTAGTTGCATGTATCTACCGGCAGAGACCGCACATCGTTTCTTGGATTTAGCGGATGCAGGAGCAATGATTATTCTCGAAGGTCATGTACCTATGGCTCCTGGCTGGCACAATATGGAAGAGAGAACGGCTGAATTAAAAAGAATCTGGAACCAATTTCAGCAAGTGAAAGGAGTAAGGAAAGTGGTCGATGTTTATGAGGCATTGAAAACAGCGGGCATTAGAAGAGAAATGCTTACAGATGTAGAGGGACTTGAATTTATTCGCAGAAAGACCGATCACGGGACGGAATATTTTTTGGTTAATCAAAGGAAGCAACCATTTGAGGGTTGGATACCACTTGATGTGGAGGCCCAAAGTGTCATTCTTATGGATCCCATGACTGGATCCAGCGGAAAAGGATATGTGCAGGATGTCCGGGATGGTACCAATGTTTTGGTGCAGTTGCCCAGTAAGAGTTCAATAGTCCTGCGAGCCTTGTCGCACGAAATTGAGGGAGCCCAGTGGACATACACCTATGCAGGATTAGGCTTATCGCTTGATCGCAACTGGAAAATCGAATTCATATCAGGAGGAGAAACCTTGCCGCCCAGTGGTGAAATGACCGTGCTCGATTCATGGACAACCTTAGGAGAACAAGCAGCTGCCTTTTCTGGCACCGCTAAATATTCGTTGCGATTTGATGATCCCGGTAGGGCAGAAAAATACAAATTGGATCTGGGCAATGTTCAAAGTACCGCGGCAGTTCATCTCAATGGTCAAAAAATGGGCACCTCAATAATAGCGCCTTTCCAGTTTGTCCTCACGGGTTTGCAACCAAAGGATAATCTACTCGAAGTACATGTCACCAATCTCGCTGCCAACCGGATCCGGGACTTAGACCGGAGGGAAGTGGTCTGGAAAAATTTCTATGATATTAATTTCGTAAACATTGATTACGAAAAATTTGATGCTTCAAATTGGCCGGTGCGCTCTGCTGGATTACTCGGTCCAGTTACGTTGCAACCCATGGTGGATGACGTGTACGCCTTCTCATATTTTGTCGGCAATGGGGAAGACGGACTGCACTTGGCACTTAGCTCCGATGGTAAGAAGTGGAGTGCGGTAAATGGCGGTCAATCGCTGTTGCAACCGAAAGTAGGGGAGTCAAAGTTGATGCGTGATCCTTGTATTGTTCGTGGTCCAGATGGAGCATTTCATATGGTTTGGACCACTTCATGGGGAGGACATACCATTGGATATGCCCATGCATCGGATCTTATCCATTGGTCTGAACAAAAAGCCATTCCAGTCATGGCCCATGAACCAATGGCCCAGAATTGTTGGGCTCCAGAGATTTGTTATGACGAGCAAAATGAGCAATTCCAGATTTTTTGGTCGACCACCATTCCAGGCCGATTTCCAGAGACAGACAGTAGTGCAAAAAATGGAAGAAATCATCGCATGTACTCGACCACTACTCGAGATTTTGAATATTTCACTCCAACCAGACTTTTTTATGATCATGGCTTCAATGTGATTGATGGAAGCATCATTGAAACCGATGGGAGCTTTGCCATGTTCTTAAAGGACGAGTCCTTATTTCCGACCGCACAGAAAAACATAAGGCTCACTTGGTCGGATCAGATCGAGGGACCTTACTCAGTCCCAACTGAACCCATCACTGGAGACTATTGGGCGGAAGGACCCACCGGCATAAAAATATATGATCGCTGGCATTTATATTTCGATAAATATGTTAAGCATAGCTACGGTCTCTTAACTTCCGATGATCTGGTGCGGTGGAAAGATGAATCCAACGACTTGGAAATGCCAGAAGGAATTCGCCATGGTACGATCTTTAAGATTACAGCCACTGAGGCAATTATTGTAAGGTCACATTTTAATCGCAAACCTTAGGGACCGTTAAAAAATAATTTTCCTACTTATTCTGGTTCTTTGAATTTGTACTGCGTTGCAAAAAAAATCATGTAGAAGGCTTTAGAAGGCTATTGAATTACTGGCTCGATTTGGATCGCTAACTTATTTTTTAGGCCTTTCTTCTACTGCGCTCTGAACAGGTTCGCTATATTCAAAATATCATCGTGTAAACCGGGAACTGACTATTTAACGATCACTTCGTATAGACTTCAGAAAGTATGGAACACAACCCATCTTTTGGCCATGAGTTATTCTCCCTCGACCTTAATCGTTTCGTAGCCTACAAAACTGATAATTATGTCCTTGGATCTAGGTGCTGCAAGATTAAAAGTCCCATCTAACGTAGAAGTAGTTCCTTGGGATGAACCCTCGATGACGATGTTGGCTCCGGCTAAAGGTTCTCCATGTTCATCTTTGATGGTTCCAAACCATTCTCCATTCTCATAGTTTGCGACCACCTCAGGCTTTGATGCTTTCACTGCTGCTTTTTCTATGATTATTATACCCTGTGAGCTGTTATCACGATTCTTGCGAACTGGGTCAAGTTCAAAAATGATGGGAATGACCATGCGTACCCTTACCGGTCGGCCTCTCTGTTTGCCCGGGTTAAAGGGTGGTGACTTTTGAATCACCCTTACAGCCTCTTCATCACAGCCGGCTCCAATACCTTCTAGGACCTTGACATTTGACAGAGAACCATCCTTCTCAACAATAAATTGGACATCCACACGTCCCTCCACGCTCGATTTTCGAGCTTCCAAGGGATAGCGCATTTCCATTCTGAGGTAGTGGTAGAAAGCATTCATACCGCCTTTGAATGCTGGCAGTTCTTCTACCACGGTCAGCACTTCTTCTTCCGATCCTGTATCTATAGTGAGGCGGTCTTTTTGTTGTTCGATTATTTCAACTTCCGAATCGAGTTCTTGACCACACGATAGGAATACAATGAGTAGGCCGCATAGTCCAATTAAGGATGCGAGTTTCCAGCTGCGTAGATTTCTTGTCCCTTGTTTCATTGCTTTTAATCTTGCTATTATGAAGCCATCTTGAAAGGAACTGGCTAAGCCCAGACCATTTGACTCCAAAGTATTATGGATAAGTAAAGAAGAATATTGCTTCACATCGGTGGACTGAAGCACCACAGCGTCGGCTTGAAGCTCATGGATTTTTTTCATCTCTTTTTGACTAAACCATGCGGTGGGCAACCACCAAAAAAACACTTTAAATAGTTCGAAAAAAATTAGGTCATAACTGTGGTGCATAAAACGTGTGTTTTCTCATGCTTTAGAATAATGCGAGCCTGCCGCTCGTCACTGTATATTTCATCACCGATGAAAATCCAATTGAAAAAGGTAAAGCTACCCCGAACATTGTGAAGAATGCAGAAACAGTAACCATCAAATTGTTGGCATTGGCTTTTTCGCTTTA
Organism: Saprospiraceae bacterium; assembly: GCA_013001595.1. Lineage (GTDB taxonomy): Bacteria > Bacteroidota > Bacteroidia > Chitinophagales > Saprospiraceae > JABDMH01. Next base: position 11,768 of record JABDMH010000124.1, read on the forward strand.
AAGCGACCAGGTCCATGAGACCTCTGAGGAACTTGAAAAGCAGCATGAGGCAAATTGCAAGATATATCCAGAATAGCCCGTCTAAAATCAGGTATGATCGATCTGTGATGCTGGTCAGAGATAAGGCTTCGATCTGAAATGCTTTCAGTTGGAGGGCATTTAGGGTGAAGGCATCTAAGTAAACGGCATCAGGCGAGTCCGGACCAAGCATGGATAGGTAGGGAAAATGGAGCAATGGAAGGATCAATGCAAGACCTGTTGAACCTAGCAGGTATAATCTCATCGTAGCATATTGCCGTTCTTCACGTAGAAGAAACCAATAGCCCAGCAACATAATGATGTGGAAGATGGAAAGCTCGATCAGGTAGTTGGTCATGGCTCTTTATTTTTTAGTTCCTCCATGAGTTGCTCCAGGTCATGCAGACTCAGGTTGTCTTCACCGGTAAAGAATGAAACCATCTGCTGATAGGATCCGTCAAAATATCTTTTCACAAAACCCTTCATGAAGGATTTCGTGTAGGCCTCCTTAGTTACAATGGCGTGATACTTATGAGACTTGCCGAACGTCTTGTAACCTACGAATCCCTTTTGCTGTAGAATGCGGACAATGGTGGAAACGGTGTTGTAGGCAGGTTTTGGATCGGGCAACTTAAGAAGGATATCTTTCACAAAAGCCTCTTCCAACTTCCACAACACCTGCATGATTTGTTCCTCAGCTTTAGTTAATTCTTTCATCATTCAACTGAACCATTGATCTATAACTAAATCTTTAGTTCAAAGATATGTGCATTCATCTAATAAAATAACAAAATCAACTATAAAATTAGTTTAAATATTAAATGATTGATTTATATATGTTTATATGACTTATAAACAACACTCTATGTGCTCCTTGGCTTCTTTTACCGATCTAAGCAGGATGGCTCAATAAAATGAGCTCTTAAATGATTTGATCGCCTACAAACGAGCGATCTTAGGTCGTGCTGGTGATAGGAGCCGTGATATGAATTCGGAAGATTTCAATGGGTTCTACTCTGCCTTTCACGTTTACCTGGCCCAGGTCTGCGATGTCTAAGTCTGAAGGGTCGATTTTTTCTAGCACTTCACGAGAAATTAGGATTTCTGAATTGAACTTTTTATTCAATTGTTCGATGCGTGATGCAAGCACAACCGTATTCCCTGATATAGAATATTGTTTTCGTACCGATGTGCCCACATTTCCGGTAACGATCGGACCAGCATGCAATCCTATTCCGATTTTTGTGGCTGGTATTTCTCCCGATGTAGATTTCTCATGCAGTAAGTTTAAGATTTCTGTAGAAGCGAGCACGGCATTTTCGCAATCATTGCCGGTGGAAGTGGGTGCTCCAAAAGTGGCCATGAATCCATCTCCCAGGAATTGATTGATGATGCCATGATGGCTTGTGATGACTTCTATCATAAATCCAAACACATCATTTTGGTATTGGATTATTTCTGAAGGTTCCTTGTTTTCTGTAAACGGCGTATAGTCTCTGATGTCAAGGAACATGATACAGGCAAACAATTTTTTACTGCTAGAATGAAGTGGTCCAGACAAAAGCTCTGAAGCTACCTCTTTAGACACTTGTTGACCAAACAAACTGATCGCCCTTTCCTTGTTTTCAATCTCCAATTTGTTTCTCTCTCTAAGTAGTGTATTTGCCTTTCGGTTTTGTCTGAGCCCGTAGTATACCACACTGGCCAGTATCATAATCAAGAAGGAGGAAAAAATAAAAAACCACATGGTATTTTTAGACTTTCTCAGTTTGAGATCCTGTACTTCTTTTTGATTGGTTAATTCTTGAATGGCCGCCTTATTCTTTTCAGTTTCATATCTGGTCTCCAGTTCAGCGATTTGCTTGCTGGAGGTCTCATTGAAAATGCTGTCTTTTACCATCGAGTACAACTTGTGATACCGCAACGACTCTTGAAAATTTGATTTTTCTTCGTTCAGTTGAGCTAGATCGTGATAACCTTCTGTAAGCACCGCTTTGGCTTTGATCTCTTCGGCCAACTGAATGGATTTAAGCAGATGGGACTCTGCTTTGTCGAGCAGCTTCAGATTCATATAGGTACTGCCCATATAGCGTAGGCACTCAGCTGTTCCCCAATTGTCGCCTCGTGATTCGGAAATCTCTAGTCCACTGGTGTAGTAGCTGAGTGCTTTTTGGGGTTGATTAAGTGCCTCATATGCTGATCCAATATTAATGCGGAGCGCAAAAATTATTTCGGCATTACCTATTTCCTCTTGAATCTGCAGTGCTTGTAAAAAGTATTCCAGAGATAGATCATTATCTCCCAAGGATGAGTACGTGTTTCCAATATTATTTAGTGAGGCTGCAATGTCGTTTTTGTCTCCAATTTCGCGCCGTATGTCCAACGATTTTTTGTAATAATCTAATGACTGATGCATGTTTCCAGCATACCAATAAATGATCCCAATATTATTAAGGGCGTGGGCAATCCCTGGCTTGTCTTGGTTTTTTTCTTCTAATCTCAGTGAATTAAAAAATGCGGTCAGTGCTTGGTCATAGTCACCCAGCAGGTTATAGGCAATGCCTAATCCGTTATAGGCTCTTGCCTCACTCTTGGTGTTTTGGTATTGCTGGCTTACTTGTAAGGCTTGACTGTAGGCCTCGATCGATTGGGCGAAGTTTCCTGTTTTACGATGGGCATTGCCAAAGTTTATATGGCTAGTAGCCAATCCCGTACTAAACGAATTCTGTTGAGCAAGATCAATAGCTTCGGCTGCAAAGTCAATGGCTCTATTTGGATCTGAACTTTGCAATTCTTTGGAAAGTGCATTGAATATATGGACACGAGCCGTATCATTAGCTTGCTCAAGTTCCATTATTAGGCTATCTACAATGGGCTGTCCTCTGACGGAATAGCTATAAACGACCGATAAAGTGGCCAAAAGAAATGACATCAGATATGGGTCAAGTCTAGTGGTCTTTATCATGATGTCAAGCCTTCTGTTGAATTCTTGTAAATTAGAACATTCTCATTCCAATTTCAAGAGAGAGAGGTGAATTCGATAAGTAGCACGATTGATTTCATCGGCGGATCGAACATCTACTAAATCACTTGCGAGGGGTTTGGCTTGCCGATGCCAAATTTTGTGAGTTGCATTTATTCAGTTGAATAACGTTTACCATTTGTCCCTGCATTTTTTTCATTTTGGAAAATGGATGAACTCAGGGTGATCATGAGGTTATTTTTTACAAAGTCATCTCAGTGACACAAAAAGGATGACAGATCCTTCGATTTCAGGTTGTTTCACTACCCATTACAGACTTCATCAGTTGAAGTTATTCAGTGGAATGACGTAGTTGACAGGATTCCCGTCTTGCAAGACCCGAATTCTTCCTGAATGGTGATCTCAAAAGACCCCATTTGGGGTCTAATATTATTTGCCCCGGGTAAAACCCGGGGTTATTGTAAGGATCAATCCTCGGATTGGCGGGATTTTTGAATAAAATCATGACAATCCCACTTACAGATTTCCATCGATATTTCTGTCACTACCTCTCTTTCCATCTTTGCAAAAGAGATTTGATCTGAGGGGACACTAGTAGTTTATATGGAAACTTCGGAAGGTCCCAAGAAAGATTGCCAGAGGTGCCAATTTTTTATAAAAAGTGACCCATAAATAAATTCCCTATTCATCCGGGATTGGAATAATGGTCTCCTTGACATTCCATCCACTCATCTTGATCTTTGCACCATCCTCTGGTAGTAAATAAGAGGGTACCTTCACATTGACCTTGGTAGATTCACCTGGTGCCATACTGAAGTAGCCCTTGGACCAATAAGAAGGTTGCAGCTCGTCATCTCCGATTAAAAACTGAGGTCGGATGAAAAACGCCAATTGATCTGAAGAGTTGGTAAGACTCAGCTGCCAGGTTTGCTCTTGCATTTCCTCTTGTTTTTTAGTGATATCTATCATCAGTGTGGCTGGGCTGAAGTCCCCTAATGTGGAAAAGTCATCGTTAGGTGCAAACCAATAGGTATTGCTCGATAGTTCCTCACCCGCGTCATTGCTGAGACTAAGTACAGCAAATACAGTTTCCGTCGGTGTCGACACAAGATGATCTAACTCGAAGATCACTTTTACTTCTGTTGGTTGCATCGCCACAGACATAGATGTATCATATAAGACTTTTCCCGCCATATCAAGGACTTTTACGCTTGCTTGTACAGCAGTCTTATACTCGTAGGTGCGATTTACTACTGCTACGGTATGCTCATCATAATTCAGTTGGATATGCAGGGGCTCACAGGCATTTTGCATATGGTAGTAGCCTGCATTGGGCTGGAGGTACCAGTCAAACACTTGCCAGATTACGCTGGGGAAGGCGGCATTTAGCTTCCACAACATGACACCTCCAGTCTCATTAAGCTTATGTCCAGGAGCTTCAAATATGGCGCGGTATGCTTCGGCATTCATCAATTGCATTTGTTGTGAGAACGCCTCCATACTTTCGGGGTCTCCATAGCGCTTCAGCATGTCCTCATAGTACTTATCGTACCGACCATTTCCGGTGGCTGCATCATGGTACCCCCAGGTGTGATTAAATGGAAAGGGCAATGTTTTGTCCCAGACAAGATTGGGTATAATTTTCATCAAACTATTATGAGTGGGTTGGGATGGAATTCCGGTTTCATCTTTAAAAACCCAATCCTTGCGCTTGTCAACAAATTCATAATAGGCTGCAGGAGGATTCCAGGTATAGGGTCCGCCACTATATACGCCTGATCCCAGATTATCTGGCCAAGAGCCATCCCATCCTTCGGGTAATGCTGCGAAGCCTGAAGAGCTGGGTATGAATGGTCTAGTTCCATCCAATTCTATAGTGGCGTTGCGCATGGCATCATATAAGACTTTGCGTGCATGTCCCTCATTGCCACCGGTCCAAACCAACAAACTGGGATGGTTGCGAATGCGATAAATCGTGCTGGTTACATTATCGATGAATACAGAACCTTCCAAAGGCCAATCAGGCGATCCCTTAAATTCGCCTTGCGTGTCTCCAGTCACCCAAAAGTCAGACCAAATCATTAAGCCCAGTCGATTGGCTATTTCGAAAAAATGATCGGGGGGCGTAATTCCGCCACCCCATATTCTAACTAAGTTGACGTTGGCATTTTGGCAATGGCGAAGTTCTTGTGCTGCCCTAAGTGAATCGCGCTGCAGCAGCATATCTGGCACCCAGGCTCCACCATTGAGATGAACACGCCGGCCATTGACATAGAAATCTCGTCGCAAAGATTTTCCTTGTACGTCAACGGCTTGCGTACCTACCGTTCTGATGCCTGTAGTGATGGAGAGCTGATCTGAGATGTGCTGCTCGTCTGAAAAAGAAATGACTACTCGATACAAGTTTTGGTCACCGTAGCCATGTGGCCACCATAATTTGGGATCCTTGATGCTTAATTCGGGGATATCTTCTGGAGACAACTGAATCGATTGGCTTGCGGATCCGGCTAGAGAGATTTTTCGAGAAAAGGCAAATTCCTCACCACTAAAATTGTCCGGGATGAGTTGGACTTTCAGTGTGCCACTCTGAGATGCTGTTTGATGGTTGTGTAGCTCTAAATTGATGGATAATTCAGCGAGGTCGATGTCAGGTTGATGGGGAAGTTGAGTGATAACTTGTGGCTCATCAATGGTCACCTGACCAGAAGTTTTCAGTATCACAGGCTGCCAGATGCCCATATTGCGATCTCTGACTGGTGGCATCCAGTCCCAACCGACCGAACAAAGCATGGTCACATTTTTACCAATGTCGCCAGTGGGTCCACCATTGGGGTAAAAATCTCCAAGTGCTTCCAATTGCTCACGTGCGGGAAGGCCTGGATAATCTAATGGATAGATTTTTACCGCAAGAATGTTTTGGTCGCCCACCTTAATGAATGATGAAACATCCAGGTGATATTCGGCAAACATGCCGACCATGTCGCTGGAATCTGCGATTTGATGTCCATTCAACCAGACAGCCGCTCGATAATTAATTCCCTTGAAGATCAGTTGAAAATGTCTACCTGCATCTTCAGCAGGAACCTCAAAAAAGGTCCTATGCCAATAGGGATCTTTCCAAGGATTCGGATGGTTGGGGAGGTGACTAAATTTTTCCAGATCATACATCTGATTGAACTCATCAGATGCGTCTGGAATCAACATATTATTCATCCCAATGTACGGATCGGGATATACGCTATTCGCTACCAATGCGGATAGCACGGTAGATGGCACTTTCATCGGCATCCAATGCACCTTTGCCTCATAATTGCTGGTGGACAATAGATCACCTTCGGCATCAATTACGGCAGACGATTGAAATTCGAAGTTTTCGAGTTTGACTTGCTTTATCCCGCTGTCCTGAGCCCGGGCACAGAAAGATATCAGGAGGAAGAATGATAGGATTTTGACACGCATTATTGAGTTTTTTCTCATCTCGAGTCGACAGATTTTATTTATGATTCGAATATATGGAAAGTCAGGAATTGACTGTTCCATCAACTGCATTAGCAGAATGGACACCCTTTCTTCTTTATGCCTACTAGTCAAACAAGGTGGCAGCTCCACCCTTTGGTGGCACAGCGCCCAAATGTTGATAAGCTTTGTCGGTAGCTTGGCGACCTCGCGGTGTGCGATGGATGTATCCTTCCATGATCAAGAAGGGTTCGTGTACTTCCTCAATGGTACCAGAATCCTCACCGACGGCGGTGGAGATGGTACTTAAGCCCACCGGGCCACCTTTAAATTTGTGAATGATGGTGCTAAGAATTCGATTGTCCATTTGATCCAAGCCACTGCTATCCACATTGAGCGCTTCAAGTCCATACTTGGCGATGGAGATATCAATGGTGCCGTTGCCTTTAATCTGAGCAAAATCACGCAGTCGGCGCAGCAGGGCGTTGGCGATTCTCGGAGTACCACGACTGCGGCGTGAGATCTCTGTAGCACCCTCATCCGTAATCGGTACGTCCAAGATTCCTGCCGAGCGCTTCACAATCTTCTGTAAAGTTTTACTGTCGTAATAGTCCAAGTGACAATTGATGCCGAACCTTGCACGCATCGGAGGCGTGAGCAGACCCATGCGGGTAGTCGCACCAATTAGTGTGAAGGGGTGCAATGAAAGCTGGATGGATCGGGCATTGGGGCCGCTATCGATCATGATGTCGATCATATAATCTTCCATGGCCGAGTAGAGATATTCTTCAACCACATTATTGAGGCGATGTATCTCATCGATGAATAGCACATCATTTTCTTCCAGATTAGTGAGCAAGCCTGCCAAGTCGCCTGGCTTTTCAAGAACAGGTCCCGAACTGAGCTTCAACTGTGCCCCCAACTCATTGGCAACGATGTGAGACAAGGTGGTCTTTCCCAGACCCGGCGGTCCATGTAGCAACACATGATCTAAGGCATCTCCACGCCTTTTGGCAGCTTCGATAAAAACCCTGAGATTTTCTACAATCTTAGGCTGGCCGGAGAAATCTTCCAACTGCTTAGGACGCAGCGCTTTCTCAACTTTCTGCTCTTCATTGGTTTGAGATGCACCTGTAGGATCAAGAAATGGATTTTCCATGTTGTTAGCGGTGTGCTACGTAAATTTCAACTTTATTTTCTAATCCTGCCGCTTCCAGAATGCATGGTTGAGATGAATTCTCCCTACAAAGCTGCCTGCCATGGCAATCGTACCATCGGTCCAGCATCCGATTAAAGAGGTGGTATACCGGTTGTGACCGATAGCTGTAGCGAACCACCATACTGGGGTGAAAGGTAGCAATGGCAGCTTTCATCCAAGGGGCAGATTCCACATCTGAAATAACAACACAAGGAGGTGACGATAGGGGTTGAAGACAACTGAGTTGTACCACCATATTTTCCCGCATACAAGTGCTCATCATGTCTAGGGTGTCATATCTGATGACCACCTTGGTTTTAGCAGCCATCGTCTCTAGTTGACCATCGTTTGGAAGCAGTAATATTCCATCAGAGGTTTTTAGCATTTTACCACATCCGTCAAGATCGGAATGGTCAACAACCGTCGCTCCAATAGGGCAAAACATGCGAGATTCCGAAACTTTACATGCAGAGATTACAACCAGTAAGATGATGGCCAAACTTATTCGCATGAGTTTAAAATCGCATGTGTTCGGTAAAGTAAATAAATTCTTAGTTTTGCAGCGCTTTAACCTGCTTTGCGTTTGTATCCATCCAAAAAATTAAAATTCTACCACATGAAAGGATCAAAGATTACGATAGAAAATGGCAAACTGAACGTCCCTAATTATCCGGTTATACCTTTTATTGAAGGAGATGGCATCGGTCCTGATATTTGGGCAGCATCGGTCCGTGTATTGGACGCTGCAGTGGAAAAGGCATACAATGGTGAACGTAAAATTGAGTGGAAAGAGATTCTGGCAGGTCAAAAAGCCTTTGATGAGACCGGAGAGTGGTTGCCCGATGCTACCTTGCGGGCTGTTGACGAATATTTAGTGGCCATCAAAGGACCATTGACAACCCCTGTGGGTGGAGGCATTCGCTCCCTCAACGTAGCTCTACGTCAGAAGTTAGATCTGTTTGCATGTGTGCGTCCCGTGCGTTGGTTTCAGGGGGTACCTAGTCCGGTGAAAAAACCGAACCTGGTAGATATGGTGATCTTTCGTGAAAATACAGAGGACATTTATGCGGGTATTGAGTACAACAATGGTACTCCCGAGCTCAAGAAATTAAAGGATTTTCTCATCGATGAATTGGGTGTTACTCAGATTCGCTTTCCCGAAACTGTTTCTCTGGGTGTCAAACCTGTATCTGTGGAAGGTACTGAACGTCTCGTGAGGTCAGCCATCGATTATGCACTGGAACAAGGGAAGAAGTCGGTAACACTGGTGCATAAAGGCAACATCATGAAGTTTACCGAAGGTAAGTTTAAGGAATGGGGTTATGCACTTGCCGAACGCGAGTACGGTGATAAAGTATTTACATGGGCTCAGTATGATCGCATCGCAAATGAGAAAGGAAGTGCTGCAGCCAATGAAGCCCAGAAAGTAGCGCTCGATGGTGGTGCATTGCTGATCAAAGATGTTATCGCAGATGCTTTCTTGCAGCAGATTCTTCTTCGTCCAGCCGAGTATGATGTGATTGCTACCTTAAACCTTAACGGCGACTACGTATCTGATGCACTTGCCGCCATCGTGGGAGGTATTGGCATCGCACCAGGTGCCAACATCAACTATACCACTGGCAAAGCGATCTTTGAAGCCACCCATGGTACCGCTCCGAAATATGCTGGTCTTGATAAAGTCAATCCCAGCTCCGTCATCCTATCTGGCGTGATGATGTTTGAATATATGGGTTGGAAAGAAGCTGGTGCTCTGGTGGAAAAAGGAATAGAAGGAGCCATATCCGACAAGCAAGTAACCTATGATTTTCACCGGCTTATGGAAGGGGCCACTTTGTTGAAGTGCTCTGAATATGGGTCGGCCATCATCGAACATATGTAGGATTCCACATCAGGGAATTCAGCAAGCGCAGCTTGCGTTCTGAAGCGATGAAGGAGGGGCCCAGCATTCAAGATGGTCAATCTAGAATCTGCAGTTTGGCAAATTTAAGCATGATGCGTCGCTGTGGACTGTGTACGTTCTGAAAGAAGATCGTAGCCACCTTTGTATCATTATATCCATCTACACTAAGTACTTTCCCTTCACCAAACTTCAAGTGCCTCACACGCATACCAGCGGCAATCTGGTGGGGTGCAGCAGCTTCAAAATCTTCGGGAATGGTGATGCCTTTGCGAGCAGCTGTCCTACGCTGCGGGGTAAAATTGCCCATGACACTGGCTTTGGTTCTGCCACCTGCCAATTGTTTTTTTTGTTTCAGCGGTGCATCCAATAGATCTCCTGATATCTCTTCTAGGAATCGACTGGGCTGATTATATACGATTTTACCGTAGCGGTAGCGAGAACCAGCATAGCTCAATGTCAAATATTTGCGCGCTCGCGTGATCGCTACATAAAATAGGCGCCGTTCCTCATCGATGCCCTCTCGCTCTTCCAAGGCTTGAAAAGATGGGAATATTTTTTCTTCCATGCCCGCCACAAAAATCGTATCAAACTCCAGTCCTTTGGCCGAGTGGACAGACATTAAAGTGACATAATCTCTTTGATCCGTATTTTCATCAAGGTCAGTGACCAAGGCAATGTTTTGTAGGTATGACGCCAGGCTTTTATCTTCCGTCACTGCACCTGCGTCGACATCATCTTCCTCGATAAATTCTTTGATGCCATCCAGCAGTGCGGTTAAATTTTCTAGTCTCGACAAACCTTCTATAGAGTTGTCTTTTTTTAGCAATTCAGAAATGCCTGATTGATGGGCGATCATAGTAGCCGCTTCGTAAGCATTGAGGTCCAAAATCTTTTTTTGAAAACCCTGAACCAGCTTAAGGAATGAGGCAACCGTACTGAGGCTGCGGCCTTTGGGTTTGAAGACTTGCAGGCTTTCCCATAAGGATATATTTTGCTCAGCGGCGTATTGTAGATATCGATCAATGGTTGTTTGGCCAATGCCTCGCTTTGGATAATTTATAATCCTAACCAGGGCTTCTTCGTCGAACGGATTGACAGCAATTCGTAAATAGGCGAGCAGATCTTTGATCTCTTTACGTTGGTAAAACGATAACCCACCAAATACTTTGTAAGAAACATTGTAGCGACGCAAGTATTCTTCAAATACCCGAGATTGGGCGTTGGTGCGATAGAGAATGGCTATTTCAGAATTCGGTACATGGTTGCGGTTTTTATATTCAACAATCATGTCAGCGATTCGACGTCCCTCTTCATTATCCGAAGTAGATTTTATCAGACGGATTTTATCTGCTTCGGTTTTATCTGTCCAGATTTTCTTTTGTATTTGCTTTTTGTTTTTTTCAATAACTTGATTCGCTGCTTCAATGATGTGTTGGGTAGATCGATAGTTTTGCTCTAGTTTGAAGGTGTTGAGTGCGGGAAATTCCTTCTGAAAATGTAAGATATTATCGATGGTGGCACCCCTAAAGGCGTAAATGCTTTGGGCATCATCTCCGACAACACAAATATTTTCTGTACTGCCTTTGTATTTAACCAATTTTTTGAGGATGGCATATTGCAGGAAATTTGTATCCTGAAACTCATCTACCAACAGGTATTTAAATCGCCTTTGATATTTGGATAATACATCATCGGGATTCTTCTGCAAAAGTTCAAAAAGCCGATATAACAAATCGTCAAAATCCATGGCTCCGGCCTGCTTACATCGAGATACATACTTGTTGTATATCGCATACATCATAGATCGGCCTTTGAAACGATCTACGCCCATTAACTCCTCATCCTTAGCGTACAATTTAGGCGTGATGAGATTGCTTTTCGCAGATGAGATGCGCGCTCGGATTTCATTGACTGGATAATTGTTCTTATCCAGGTGCATGTCTTTGATGATACGGGTCAGCAGACTTTTGCTATCACCAGTATCGTAAATCGAAAAATTGCTTGGATATCCGATGTGCTTGGCTTCTACGCGTAAAATACGAGCGAAAATGGAGTGGAAGGTTCCAGCCCAGACACCCTGTGCCCGATCTCCAACTACTATGCGAATGCGCTCCTTCATTTCTCGGGCGGCTTTGTTGGTGAAGGTGAGCGTTAGTATTTGTTCCGGATAGATGCCGGAATCGATGAGGTGAGCTACCCGATAGGTAAGTACCCGTGTCTTTCCAGAACCAGGTCCTGCGATCACCAGTATTGGACCATCAATACAGGTCACTGCCTGCTTCTGTACGTCATTGAGTTCATCTAGATAATGCATGGGCAAAGAGTGATCTTGACAGTTTGTGGCAAGGAGCGAAGGTAGGCAATATGCAGATATTCTTGATATGATATCTTCAGGTTTGGACATTATTGGCATTGAAATCGCCATCTCACTGTTAGAGGCCCAGCAAGGACAGTCTAATACCTTGGTTATGACTATCGTTTAATCCCGGGCATCATGGTCGCTATGTTTTTGGGAGGCTCCTTGCTCTTGTGCTCTCGTCTAAGTCAGCATAGATCTTATTGTAGAGATCATCACGCTGATCGTTTAATGGTGCAACCGATGCAACTAAGTACCTTGATCGTTCGTCAGTAATTATATATGCCACCTCACTTATTTTCCAACCAAAAAATCAATTAGTTATGAAAGCAATGCATTATTTAAGTATGATTATTGGTGTTTCCATGGCCTGCATTCGTTTGGTTTTGGGCCCCCAATATCCAATGCCGAGGATGCCTTACGCAGTAAGATTTTGAAACTTGTTCAGTCGCCGGGTGCAAAAAAAAAATGGGTCAGGAAGAGGTAGTAACCCAGCTAAAATTATATGTCAATAAGGCCAACGAAGTCATTGTCTTGGATACCGGAACTGACCACAACTATCTGGATGCTCTCATTAAGGAAGATTAAATTATCGGGTGGTCAGGGCCCTAGATCTGGAGACCGGTCTTTATAATTTTAAGATAACCTTTGTGGCTATTCAGAAAAGATAAATCCTAAGGGATTGTTCAATAATAAGTTCCCGACTTAGACGATGTCATTTTGAATTTAGACAACCTGTTCTGAGCGGAGCCGAAGAAAGGCATGAAAAATAAGTATAGTGTGGTTAGGAGGCCGTTGAAATGCTAACTCTGATTCGTTCGCTGCTTCTTTTGCTCGCATACTTCGCTAAAAATACTCGATATAGCGGTGCTATGCCTGTGTTTATTGGCTCGCCTGCAGCCAAAATAAACTAGCGATCCAAATCGAGCCAGTAATTCAAAAGCCTCCTGCGTGAATTTTTTATAACGCAGTATAAATTTAAAAGAACCAGTATAAACAGGGAAGTGATTTTTTATCAGTCCCTATAAGTTTAGTTGAGGTAGAGCTTTTTAAGCAACAGTAGAATAAAAGTATTCTACTGCTATTCTTTTTCTCATTGAATGTATTGGAACCACTTTGATTATTCCTTTTTAAAAATCGTTAAGCTGTTTAGCCGATGCCTTTGTTGCGATAGCGCCAAATGGATCTCAATAATTTGAAAGGAAAAATGATGGTGGCAAGGACACTGCCCACGCCGAAGAAGAGCATTTCTGTTCTGATGAACAGTCCCATTTTATTTCTTTGCGATTGACTTAAGTTGCCATCGAGAAAATAGTATGCAGATTCGTCGGTCACAGCAATAAAATAGTTAAGGTTATTTACCAGGTTGAAAATAAGTGGGATGCACAGGAAAATCAGGATGATTTTAAAATATTGATATTTTTGCAGGAAGGTGTATTTAAAAAGGAATATATATCTGGCTAGGGTGATGAATGCGACGATAAATATGATGTTAGACCACTGGAAAGGATAATAGGGTGTGTTTTTTAGGATGGGAAATAAAATAAGAAATACTACAAATGCTGTAATGGCCCACCAAGTGGCTTCCAGGAAGATTTTTTGCCGGGTTAGGTGATCCAAGATTGAGCAGTTATATGATTTCTCGTAGTTTTATTTTCTTCTTCAGTCGTTCGTCACCACGTGCGATCACCATCGTGACCTTTCGACCGATCTTGCTGGAAAGTATGGCGTTGATCGAGCTGAGCGTTTTGAGATTGGTAGAGATGCCCTCGATTTTAACCAGGAAGTCTCCTTGTCTTATATCTGCCTCCTTAGCTGGTGTATCATCACGAACACCTTGAATAACGAAATCTCTCAATTGTCGGCCGGTGGCAATTACGATGAGCCCACTTTTATCAAATTTGAATTTCCGCTTAAATCTACGATTCGTCTTGACGTATAATTTTTCAGCGGCATAATCAATATAATAATCAAAGCGCCTAAGTATTCCATTGCCGAAAATGCCGTTGCGGTTGAGCTCCCTCACTTCTGTGTGCTCAATGCTGATCTCCTGAAAGCTGCTGATAATACCCGAAAAGTTGTATTCATGAAAACTAAATCCATCCAGCCTGCCAATATACCCTTCTAACTGTCCCCCGAGACCCCTTCCCAGGTTTCCTTTTAAAGTCTCTTCAGGAAGATGTAAGGACGGATGTGTATTGGTATATAAGAGAACAGGGAGTCCGGCACCAGTGTCAATGAGCAACTTCAAGGGGATGTGGTCTGGCCCTAGCAGGGCTTGAGCCATGATGTAGGGCTTGTTCTTGAACACGCTTATATCAATAGCCTCATATCGATTGGGGGGATTGAAAGATGCGATGTCAATAAATCTGACTTTATTTCTGCGGTTGCTTACATGGACGACAAAGTGCCGGAATATATTTGCGCCCAGAATTCCGTCAATGTTGATGCCAGTGAATTCTTCTAACCTCAGGTAATCCTCTTCCAAGACCAGCACATCGCTGACGGTTTGATACTTATTGTCTAGATTTAGTTGGATGCCTCGGGCGATGTAACCATAAATTTCTTTGGAGAGATCCGACCCCATCAGTGGTATGCGCTTGTCATAGGTGACTCCCAGCAAATCGGCATACTCTTTCTTGAACAGGATCGTATGCTCAGACCCAGTATCAAAAATGAAGTTTAATGGTAGGACATTTTTGAACTCGACATTAAGCATGATGAAATCACTGCCTGCCTTAAATGACATCGAGACATTTCCACCATAGTCTTGAAGGTTAAACTGACCGTTTAACCCATTGGGTAGAATTAAACAGCAGAACATCCACATGCAGATATACTTCACCATACTATAATAAACAGGCTGGATGACAAATTGTTAGCTGATCAACGTTGATTACCGAGTTTAAGGATCTCTAAACCCAATCGTTACCCATTGCATGGGCTCACCTTGTATTGGTTTTTGATCAGTGGTTGCAGTGGGCATAGCGGCAGCTTCCAGTCTCGCACTGTCCACTCCCAGCTCAATTAGTGCATTCCTGACTGATTTTGCCTGATCCATTGCCAATTCTTGACGGACGAGGGTATCTGCAGGAATTTGAGCATGCCCTTCTATGATCACCGCTTTATATTTATATGCCTGAAGGAGTACAGCAAGATGATCTAAGTGACGCATGGAAGGCGCTGTCAAGATGCTACTTTGTGGTCTAAAGAAGACCTCATGTAAAGGATACCGGCTTTGGCCATTGCCAGTGATCCCGTATAGATGTGCATGGATGTTTTTAATGGAAGAGGATTCCAGGTGAGGGGCTATGGTCACTGCAGCGGTCCTATTTACGGGTGCTGCAGCATCATCTGATTTTTCGTTTTCGCTCAAGGAAGTACTATCCGTTACTTCACCTTCGACTGCCATCGAATTGATGCCATCAGGTCTGCCACCACAGGCCCGCATAGCCAGTAGCATGCCCAAAGCCAGCGAAACTAAAAGCAACCAGGGACCGATTTTTCTTAACAAGGAGGTTTTGGGAGGTGGTGCAACTTCTTCTTTCTCTTCTTCGGCAGGCTCTACCACAACTTTCGGTTTCGGTTTTTCCAGACCAGGCAATCCAATCTGCTCAAAAAAACCACGTGGTACGGTTTCTTGCAACAGCTCTCTTTGTTCAGCCAGCAGTTTAGAGAGGCCTTCTTCTTCCAGATCATTTTGATTGGCATGTCTACCTATAATACCCATGAGCATGGGCGAAATGAGTTTCAGCAAAGTACTTGATGCACCCCGGTTAATGCCATCCCGTGAGGATAGATAATCCACCAACTTGGATTGGACTGGATTGTCCTTCCCGAAAAGAAAATCTAATACCTTATCCCCCTGTGCAAGTAATCCTTCCGTAGCTTCTCCACCAGTAAATAGCGTACTCATGTTGCTGAGCAAATTGCCGTTTATTTGCTCCTTGCGTAGGAAAGCAAGCAACGCTGAAGCACCAGCGGGCGTGCCTGTTTTTTTGACTAGGTTCCCGATAATCCCAGGCAGTGAGGTCTGAATAGCAGATTTCGTATGTTCTGCCGGTTCACCCAGATAGCCGCTAAGTCTAGATACCAATTGGTCACCGACTGACTGGTTAAACATTTCAACTAGGTTGGTCGCCATATATCCTTTACTTGGTGATTCGAAGATATAACTCTTTCCTCAACTAAATAGGACACTCGTTGCTATAAGTAGGACATTCGTTTATCCCGTGGGAGCGCTAATTGGGGGAGCGGATGTTTTGGCCCAGTATGTAGAAATGGCCAGTCCCGATATCAGGTGCCAAACACCCCACCATGCTGCCACCACGGCCATTCCTCCCAAACCATCGAAATAATTGAATATGAGTATGAGGCCTAGTCCGGAGTTCTGAATTCCAGTCTCGATCGTCACCGCTTTGGTATCGGACAGCGATAATGAATTGAGCTTAGAAAAATAGTACCCTGTGAGCAATGCAAGCGAATTGTGGATTAAGACCAGCAGGAACACTGTCTGAAGATGATGTTGGAGTACGTATACGTTGCTACCTAAGGCAAAGACAATGATTCCGATCAATAGGAGGATGGAAAACCAGCGGGCGGGTTTGACGATCAGGTCACGTAATTTGGGTAGATAGTAGTTAATCAACATGCCCAACACCAGTGGCAAGAGGACAAGTTGGCAAAACAACCAGATCATGGAGGCCAAGTCCACACTTAAGCCGACCGTCTGCTCGATAGAGGCACCTAAAATGCGACTAAAGAGCACAAAACTCAGGGGTGTTAGGATGACCGCCGTAAAGGTGACTATGGAGGTCAGTGAGATGGACAGTGCCGTATTTCCATTTGACCTATGCACAAAATAATTGGATACATTTCCGCCCGGGCAAACTGCTACCATCAACATGCCCAATTGAATAGAGGCCGGAGGCTGCCAGAGAAAAATGATCAGTAAGGTCAAAAAGGGAAGCAGCACCAATTGGGAGGTGAGACCGATGATCACTGATTTGGGCCGCTGAAACACATATTTGAAATCTTTGAAATTTAGGTCGAGCGCGATTCCAAACATGAGGAAGGTAAGGCAAAGGTTCAGTAGAAAGAGCTGTCCCTCATCAAAATTAATTGCTACCTTATCTATTTCATGCATGGAAGTGAAGTTGGCACCAAAATGCGTAGTTATCTTTCTTTATTATTTAACATTGAGCGCTTTCAACATTGCCCCTGCCTTCACCATTTTGCTCTGGAGGCTTGCAGGTGCCTGTTGGCGACATTAAGTCGTTGCCGCTTTCGTCTAAAGTAACAATTGATTGGAAAAGGAGCATCCACATATTTTAATTGTACCCGACAGTTTCAAGGACACCGCCACCAGCGTGGAAGTGACCGAATCTATTGTCGAAGCCATTCATGACAATTATCCCGCGGCGCAAACCACAGGTATTCCTATGGCCGACGGAGGAGAGGGGAGTTTGGTGGCACTCCATGCTGCATTGGGAGGAGAGTGGCATTCTCTTTTGGTCCAAGATCCGTTGGGCAGACCGCTCGAAGCCAAATACCTGCTGGTAGGCAAGACTGCTTACGTTGAGCTGGCCGAGGCTTCGGGGCTGCAATTATTAACTCCAGAGGACAGGTCTGCGAAAGATACATCCACCCTAGGTACTGGATTGTTGATGTCCCATGCCTTAAGCCATGGAGCTGAGCACATCGTGCTATGTATCGGCGGCAGTGCCACCAATGATGGAGGAACAGGTATAGCCCATGCGTTGGGATGGAGGTTCATGCATAGCAATGGTGCCGATTTCATCCCTACTGGAAAAAGTCTTTCGGAGATTACAGACTTTTCGTGGACTGGCGATAAGAAGCCTTCGATTACCGTATTGTGTGACGTAAACAATCCTTTCACAGGACCAAACGGTGCGGTGCATATCTATGGACCACAGAAGGGTGCCGACCGTGAGGATCTGGCCATGTTGGAGCGTGGAATGCAGCACCTCGGAAGGCTTGTTCAGGAAAAGTGTGGCATCGACTTGGATGGCATTCCCGGAGCTGGCGCCGCTGGAGGAGTAGGAGGAGGGATGCGGTCATTTTTCGATGCAACATTAATCTCCGGCATAGACTATTTGATAGATGCGCTGGATTTGGCCAATCGATGTGCAGAAGCAGATGTAATCATTACGGGAGAGGGAAAAATCGATGCACAGTCTGGCAAAGGAAAACTCATATCTGGCATTGTGCAAATGGCGGCCAAACATAAGAAGCCAGTGATCGCCCTGTGTGGTGCATTGGAAATAGATCAACACGATATTGAAGCGCTTGGCCTAGCGGCGGCTTTCTCCATTCAGCAGCGGGTGTCCGATTGGGATGATGCAGTCAAGGATACGAAGCAGAACATTCGCCTGACCACCCATCAAATTGTGAATCTACTAAGATTGTAGTGGCATGAGTGAAGAAATTGGGCAAGTATTTTTTAGTGAATTGTCTAAAATCATTCGCGATGATGGTTCACATAGGGAAAAGCTAAGTAAGCAGAGTGAACTACTGGTCACCGTTTGTCATACTTCCATTAAAGACACGGGCATTCAATTCCATACGGTATTTAGCATCATCGCTTACGCTGGTCACCGATATAATCTTCCGGGAAGGTTGCTCTATAATGTGCACCGATTTAGGCGGGAGACGTCTAAGGCAGCAGTGTCAGATTCAATGGGCACGCAAGCGATCGAAGACCTGTATCTATTAGGCATCAAGGTGCTCAGTGATTTGATTAGACTGATTTATAATGCCCGACCCAATGCGAATGTATTGACCCATATACCTTCTGAGAAAGTGTATTTGCGTCAGGAGGAAAAGGTAGTTCAATTCAAAAAATATCAAAGGATCTTGGTTTTGGAGCGCCTGGCCGATCGCGACCTGCTCGTAGCGATAGATCGATCCAGGCCAGATAGAACGGTCCATGTCAGATATAACATCGAAGGTAGGAATGAGATATTTAACGATACCATTGCACTGCTGGAGAAGACATTCGCACTGCCACTGGAGGTGAATCTCATTGATGTAGAAATTGACGAAGCTGATACCTATATGCCAAGGGCATTGGTTTTAGAGCCGGACTACCTGGTAGATATAACGGCGGTGGCCGGGTGTTTTCGCGATCAGAAACTGAATTATCTTTCCTATTTCACAAAAAAATTCCTGTCGGTTGATGCCAATAAATATTTGATGTTAGGAAATATTGCCAATTATTTTCTAGATGAATTGATGGCGGATGAATCGATGAGTTTTCGGGCATTAATTGGCAGGGTATTTAAATTAAATCCGCTGGTATTTTCCCAATTTGATGATGCTACATCCAGGGAAATTGTTCAGCGAGCTCAAAAGCATTTCGTCAGTCTTAAGCAAGTGGTGAAGCACACTTTTCCCAAGCAAGGCATAAATGTTGAAGACTGCTTTTTGGAGCCCACTTTTTATTCTGAGCAATATGGGCTGCAAGGACGATTGGATGTGCTGCACGATAATCCAGCATTGGATAATGACGCTGCAATCATCGAGCTCAAGTCCGGGAAGCCTTTTCGTGCCAATGCATATGGCCTCAGTCATGACCATTACGTACAGACGCTATTGTATGACCTACTGATAAAATCCATGTCGGGAGATCGACTGCGTCCTACAAATTACATCTTGTATTCGGTAAAGGACAATGATCATTTACGTTTTGCACCAGCAGTACGATCACAGCAGTATGAGGCTTTGGCCGTCAGAAATCAATTGATAGCCATGGATCGACGTTTGGCGAGGGTAGACGAATTGTTGGCTACACCAGATCGATTTATGGCATTGTTTGGTGCCGATCGGTCAAGGGCTCGGGGTTTTACCAAAAGGGACATCGATACAGTTTTAATAACCTTCGAAAAGTTGTCGACGCTGGAGAAACAATTCTTTCTGGTGATGACTGCAATGATCGCCAGAGAACATAGATTGGCGAAAGTTGGATCCGAAGGTCAAAGCAGAAACCGTGGACAAGCAGCGCTTTGGATCAACACCCAGGAAGAAAAAGAAGATTTATTCAATGTAATTAGTTTTCTGAGGCTGAGTGAGAATTGCAGCACTGCCAATGACCCCATCCTAAAATTTGCACGTACAGAGCGCACCAACCCCTTGGCGAATTTCCGGAAAGGAGACTTGGCATTGGTACATCCTTGGCTGCCAGGAGACCGACCACTATCGTCTCAATTATTTAAAGGTACCATTGTCAAATTGGATGCTCAAGAAGTATGGGTGAGACTCCGCGCCAAGCAATTTAACGATCGAATATTTCAAAAGCATGAATATTGGAGTGCCGAGCACGATTCTTTAGATAGTTCTTTTCTTGGCCTGTACCGATCTCTGCTTGAGTTTGCCAGTGCACCACTTGAAGATCGTCAGCGGTTTTTAACGGTGCGAGCCCCGCAGCAACCTTCCCCCACACCCTGGAAAGGGCTGGAGCATTTAACGGCACAACAAAATCGGGTGATGCAGAAAATGTTGGAAGCCGAAGATTATTTCCTGCTATGGGGCCCTCCCGGTACTGGAAAGACCAGCATTATGCTCAAAGGTTTCGTCGAGCACCTGTATCATCACACCGAAGAAGAAATCTTGCTATTGGCCTACACCAACCGGGCGGTAGATGAGGTATGTACAGCACTACAAAGTATAGCGGGTGCAGATTTTATCCGCATTGGATCTCGATATTCCACCCACCCTGATTTTATATCCTATTTGCTGAGTTCAAAGACCCAGGATATTGAAAATCGCCAGGGCCTTCGTGAGTTATTTGGGTCTCACCGAATTGTCGTTGGAACGTTATCATCGGTACTTGGTCGGCGAGAATTGTTTGCATTGAAGGATTTTGACCGGGTGATTATTGATGAAGCCACACAGGTGCTGGAGCCCATGATGGCTGGTCTTCTACCGCGCTTTCACAAAGTGTTGATGATCGGTGATCACCAGCAATTACCGGCGGTCATCGCTCAGCCTGATGATAAAAGGTTGGTACAGCAGGACAGTCTGCATGCGATTGGATTGTACGATGGAGGCAACTCCTGTTTTGAACGCTTATACAGACGCTGTGAGCAGGAAGGTTGGGACTGGGCTTTCGATAAGCTCATGCAGCAGGGGCGTATGCATCAGGATATTATGGAATTTCCCAGTACTCACTTCTATAATAATATGCTGGAAACACTGCCTGAAGATACCGAGCGTGGAGCACAACAGACGCAGGCATTTTCCCTGATTAGTAATGGTTCACCGCTGATGGACTTTCTCAGCAGTTCACGTGTGTTATTTATTCCGGTGTATTCAGATGAACTGCGCATCAGCAAGACCAATGTGCGAGAAGCCAAATTGACCATTGCCATACTAAAGGAATTAGAAACACTGTATCAAATCAATGGAAGGGATTGGGACCTGGGCGATGTGGGTATAATAACACCTTATCGATCACAGATCGCGATGATTCGCCGGCAGATGGCAGCGGAAGATTTTCATGGAGATGCCCTCACCGTAGATACAGTGGAACGTTATCAAGGGGGTGCCAGAAATGTGATCATTATTTCCTTGTGTGTAAATTCTAGTGATCAACTTGATCACATGGTATCGCTATCTTCCGATGGGGTGGATAGAAAATTAAATGTAGCCCTCACCAGGGCGCGAGAACAATTAATTGTGCTGGGAAATCCAACCGTTTTGGCCACCAATGGATTTTATAAAGCTTTTATCAAAGATTACCAGGTAGCATGGGAAGTACCCATCGGTGATGCATAAAAATCATCAGTGCCATGTATAGATCTATTTTTCGCATTGAGCAAATGGATTGTCCCTCGGAAGAATCTTTAATTAAATTGAAGCTCGCCGATAATCCGGAGGTCAAAAGGTTGGAATTTGATTTGCCAGGGCGACAATTAATCGTGTACCATCAAAATGCCAACTGCCACTCTATAGAGCAGAGTTTGGCCGAGCTTACTTTGGGAGAAAAGAGGGTGCTGACCGAACCTGCCAACGATCCAGATGGCATCCCCTCTTCCTCCAGTCAGAAAAAAGTGTTGTGGTTGGTATTGGTGATTAATGGTGTCTTTTTTCTCATCGAGTTGGTCATGGGATTCGTGGTGCACTCCATGGGATTGCTAGCAGACAGTCTTGACATGTTGGCAGATGCATTTGTATACGGCCTCAGTCTACTGGCGGTGGGCGGCACCTTACAAAGAAAGAAGACGGTGGCCACGCTGGCAGGTTATGCGCAGCTATCTCTTGCATGCCTAGGCATGTTAGAGGTCTTGAGGAGGTTTGTCTTCGCTGGGCAAATGGCCGATCCGGGTACAATGATGCTGGTTTCCTTTTTTGCACTCTTGGCCAATGGCTACTGTTTGTACCTACTAAAAGGAGAAAAGAAAGAGGGTGAAGCCCATATTCAGGCTAGCTATATTTTTACCAGCAACGATGTAATCATCAATCTAGGTGTGATCTTGGCGGGTTTGAGCATTTGGTTTACCGGTTATAATCTGCCAGACTTAATTATTGGCACCATTATTTTCATCATCGTGCTGCGCGGAGCGTTCCGAATATTGAGGCTGGGTTGATGGGCCGAAAATAGCATCGCAGAGACTATTCATGCACGTGAGTGTTGCTTCTGCCGCCTCCTATGGAATGCCGATGTATTTGTGGGTCTGGAGGCTAAGGCTCCATTGGGGGTGCTTCAAACAATACTCAACGGTCTTTCTTGTATTTTCAGTTAAATCTGGGCCATCCATCGGTTGGAGGTAGAAGTGATCGAATTGCCAGTCCGCGAAGAGGGAGGGATCCATGTTCATCTGGGGAAAGACCAGTTTGAGCTCGTTACCACTTTGTAAGGTCCAGCCTTCGGTCGGTTTGGGGCTCACACAGATCCAGTCAATATTCGCCGGGGCTTTAAGTGTGCCATTGGTTTCGATCGCCACTTCTAAGCCCTGCTGGTGAAAAGCATCCACCAGCGATGTGTCCAATTGCAGCAACGGTTCGCCTCCGGTACAGACCACAAATGGCTTACCCTGCTGATGATCAACCCACAGGTCGGCAACAGCCTGAGCCAATCGCTTTGCATCGTATTTACCGCCTCCCCGACCATCTACTCCACGAAAGTCCGTATCACAAAAATTGCAAATGGCCTGGTCTCTATCCTTTTCCAAACCCGTCCAAAGATTGCACCCAGTAAATCGACAAAACACGGCCGCTCTCCCGGTATGTCTGCCCTCACCCTGGATGGTGAAGTACATTTCTTTTATGGAATAGGTCTTTGACATCAGTGGCATTGAACGATTAAAAGTAGTGTTTCTCATATTCCCCCAATCTACTCGAGGTACCGTCTTTCGTCAATAGAAGATATTAGAGATTTAGGTGTTCTACACCCTTTGCTAAACAGTATTCCTTTTAATCAAGCACAACTTCATTGAATCTCAATTGATTTCCGAACGGGTCTTGAATCTCCATTTGTGTGGTTTGCCAATTCGTTTTCTTGGGTTTAGCTATCTCAATGTTGTTTTTTATAACATTCCAAACAGCATACAATTTGTTTAATCCTCTACATTCGACAAAAAAAATGGCACCAGTAGCGAATCTTTTATTTTCAGAAAGATGAAGAGTTAGTCCGTTGCTTGATATTTGCATATAGACGGATTCATCTGGTCCAAATCGATGTTCCCAATCGATCTTAAATTTGAGTCCTTGAATATAAAATTCCATCGCTGTCTGATAGTCAAGAATTCTAAAAGTCGGAATGCCTTTCAACACACGATTTCACTCATTGCCGTTCGCTGCTACCAAATGTTCTTCAACTAAAAGGTATGTGGAATTCCACATCAAGGAAATAGGCTCCTTTCGATGATGTCACAAATAATATGGCCCATAAGGATGTGGGCTTCTTGAATCCGAGGTGTCTCAGTACTCGGTACACACAGACATAAATCGACTACTTCCCGAAGTTTTCCACCACCGCTCCCAGTCAATGCAATGGTGACCATATCTCGATCTTTAGCCTCCTCAATGGCCTGGACAATATTTGCTGAATTGCCGGAGGTGGACAGTCCAATCAGTACATCGCCGGCTTTACCTTTGGCTTCGACCGCCCGTGCATAGATCCGGTCAAAATCATAATCATTGCCCACTGCGGTGAGGTAGGAACTATTGACATGCAGCGCTTCGGCGTGTATTGCCGGCCGATCTTTAAGAAACCTGCCTGCCAGTTCTGCCGAAATATGTTGTGCATCGGCAGCACTGCCACCGTTGCCACACAGTAGAACTTTACCTCCCTGCTCTAAACTGTGGATGCAATGCTGAGCCGCCAGTGCCAAGCCACTTTGTAGATCGCTGTCCATTGTGATCAGTTGCACCATCTTCAGGTGGCTCTCCAGGGTACTGGTTATCAGATCTGCTGGCGCTTTCACCCTAGACATTGTAGTAGGTGGTAGATGCCGACTTGGTTTCGGAGATGCCTACCGATTCAATCACTTGGTAGTGATTCCGTGTGGTGGAGTTGCGGGCGACCAATTCTGCTAAAAACCCGGCCAAAAACAATTGACTACCGATAATTAGGGCCACGATACCAAAATAGAATAAGGGCCTATCCTGTATACCGGTCTCTGCCCACCACAGCTTGGTGATGGAGAGATAGGCAAGGATGGCAAATCCGATGATAAAAGTAAAAGTGCCGATACTGCCAAAGAAGTGCATCGGACGTTTGGCAAATTTACCCACCAGCATGATCGAGAGTAAGTCCAGCGGACCGTTGATGAAACGCGAAAGACCGAATTTGGAGGAGCCATATTTTCTAGCTTGATGGCTGACCACCTTCTCACCAATATTTCTGAAGCCTGCCCATTTGGCAATTACAGGTATGTAGCGATGCATTTCTCCGTACACTTCTATGCTCTTCACCACATCACGGCGGTAGGCCTTCAGACCACAATTAAAGTCATGCAATTTGATCCCACTCATGGCACGAACCACCGCGTTGTATAGTTTGGTAGGTATGGTCTTGGAGAGTGGGTCGTATCGTTTTTTCTTCCAGCCAGAAACCAGGTCAAAGCCTTCCTCTTTGATCATCCGAAAGAGTTCGGGCACTTCTTCCGGGCTATCTTGCAGATCTGCATCCATGGTCACCACCACCTCACCTTGCACGACTTCGAAGGCCTTGTTGAGGGCCGCAGACTTGCCATAGTTTCGCTGAAAACGCATGCCTTTGATGTGCTCCGATTCTTCTGTCAGCGATTGAATAACTGACCAAGAGTTGTCAGTGCTGCCATCATCAATGTAAATGACCTCATAACTCAGGTTGTGACTGTGCATCACCTTTTCAATCCATGCCGATAATTCGGGCAGGGACTCCGCTTCATTTAGCAGAGGTATGACGATCGAGATATTCAGCAATTTCAAGATGCTTCGGGTTTACGGTCTTTCATGACCAATGCGATGATCGCTGATACAATAAAACCAGGAAAAATTAGACCCCATGCGAAGCTCAAAGCAGCAGTTTTAAGGCCAAAGCTGAAATCATGGTTTTCCAGGGCTTCAATGCCCTCCTCCATGGCATCTTCACCCATGAGATTTCCCATTTTTTCCATCGTCTCCATGGCGATTTTTCGCTGCATCTCCACTAGATCTGGAGCAATAAAATTGAGAAGCACATAATAGAAAGTAATATAGAGCAGGTTGCTGACTACGAATGTGAGAAAGGCAGGCTTTAGAGCGTCATTGAAGGACATGTGCTCAAGGGCAGCTTTTTCACTTCTGACGGACATTACCATAAAGTAGATAAATATGATGGTGCTAACCCAGGAAGCCCAGGTAAATACCATTCGATCCTTTACCAGATAAAATAGTAGTAAAATACCGCAGGCTGCCAGTCCTGCGTAGACACCATTTTTAATAGCCGGGTTCTCTAAATCCATTACTTCATTTTTTTCAAATGAAAAAACAACCATAATTCCTGATCAAATGTAGCCATTTTCGGGGAAAGTAAGTCGGCAAACCATGGTGCAGGCGGCCGAGTGGCTTAAGGCAATGGTAAAATAAATAATGGATAATGAGGAACTAACATATACCATAATATTTAACTATGGCAAATACAGCTAATTGAATAGTAGAGACTGATATTTGTTGATCACGCCCAACACATGTCCCGGCAACTCTTGCTGGAGGTATGGATTATTTTTTGACTTGGAAGCAAAAGTGGATGTCTCAAATCGCGTATTTAGTTCGGGGTGAAATAGGGTAAGCTCCGCATTACCACCACGGATTATACTGGGTATGGGAATTCCCAGTGCTTTTCGAGCATTGATGGACAATGCATTCACTAAGCCATCGAGTTTTTTAGTTTTTCTGCTGGCTTTGAGCAGCATACCGAATGCGGTTTCTAGTGCACTGATTCCAAAATCGGCGTACGCAAATTCTAGTTTTTTACCTTCTATATTGACCGGTCTATGGTTGCTGTTCACAAAATCGATGGTGCCGTCACGCAATGCGGACAATAGTGCTTTGCGGTCATTTTCAGAGCGCAATGGAGGAATGACTTTGAAATTTGCATCGAAACCAGCTGTCCGATCAACGGTCTCGAGCAGGTTTTGTACAGCTACAGAACAAGTCAATTGGAGGCCTTCTTTTTTGGCGTCGGCGATTAAAGAGAGTCCTCCTTCCGAACTTACATTCATGATGTGTAGTGCAGAGTCGCTATAGCGCAACAGGTCAATGTCTCGCTTAATCATCAATACCTCTGACAAATCAGGTAGACCCCGCAGGCCAAGCGATACGCTCACCGCCCCTTCATGAATGATGCCATCGGCGGAAAGTCCGCGTGTCGCAGGCTGATTGATGACCAATCCATCAAAAATCTTTACATATTCCAGGCTTCTTAACAGTACTCCCGCATCTTGCACAGAATGCTTCCCGTCCGTAAAGGCAATGGCACCGGCATGGTGCATGTCCACCAGCTCTGCCATCTCCTTGCCCTTACAACCCAAGGTCAATGCTCCCAAAGGGTATATATTGGTGATCAGGGGAGCAGCGCGATGTACTACATATTCTACTTCCGCCTTCGATTGGATCGATGGATTGGTATTAGGCAACACGGCCAACGCCGTATATCCGCCATTGGAAGCAGCTTTTGAAGCAGAGGTCAGCGTCTCAATCTCTTCGAATCCCGGATCGCCAACAAAAGTACCTACATCGATCCAGCCCGGAGAGATGCAAGCACCAGCTACTTGAAAAACATGGGATTTTCCAGAAATCTGGTTGCGGATGGCCTCAATCTTGCCCCGATTGATAAATACATCCTTGACTTGATTATGGTGGGTGGAAGTGGGATCGACAATTCTTACCTGCTTGAGCAGTAGCTGCATGGATGCTTCTTTACACTGACCAAAATCTGATTACCAGCGTCTCCAAAGCTAAGAAAATCAGGGCTAAAATCAGACAGTATTTCCACAGAATGATGCCGCGATCTTTCTCTGCAATGTACGATCCCAGGTCTGCCAACTGCGATTTTCTCAAGATGTTTGCCCCACTGTATCTGCGTTCGATTTCATCTACTGGATAGCAGGTCGGATCACTCTCTAAGCGATTGCTGTTGAAGGCCAGCGTGTGCAAGATCTCGTCTTTGTCTAAATACACATCATAGAATCCTGCCTGCCTGACTTGATCGTGCATATTGAGGACAATGTACTTGCCTCGACTTTGCTGACCGGGGATGAAAGTAGTGGTGCCCCCTACCTTATAAATCACTTCGGCATCAGTGGATTTATTTTCTACTTCGACCATATTGTCATCGCCTATGGTGTACGCAATCTGACGCGGCCTACCGGTTGAAAGGGCCATTTTATAGAGCATCGGCACAAACACCTCCGCTTGATCCACCAGATTGCTATATGATCTTCCGATGGGTGCCGCCGACAAATAGAGGTGACCTGCTGCATGGCGCTTCTTAGTCAGGAACGACTTGCCGTCACGGTACCCCAATAATTTCTCTGCACCCGAGGTGCCTACATCAATGATGAAATTGCTTTGCGAGGAGGGCAATCGCAAATTGCCGCGGGAAGATTCGAAGACATCATTGAACACAAATTCTTGGCTGTTTACATAATTTACGGTTCGCGGCGTAGTGTCCCACTGCATGAGCCTGCCTGCATCCAATGAAGTTAAAAATTGATTGTAAGAACTGAGGTCCGACCGTTCACTCGGGAAGACCACTACATTTCCACCACCCACCATATACGTCTTCAGCGCAGCAGCCAGACCGGAGGATATGGAGGTAAGTTCATTAAGCAAGATGAGCTGGTACTGATTCAGTGCAGCGTAATCGAGACCCGACACATTGCGATTCAGATTCACAAAGAAAGATTCACTGCTCAGAGCGGCATCTAAATATCTGTTGGGTTCGCTCTGGTTGACGATGAGCGTCTGAATTTGTTGTTTGACCTCAAATGATAGAAAATAGGTGTCATCAAACTGTATCGGAAAGTCGGTGATCTTCAATTCCACTCGTTGAATGCCTGGTCTTAGTACGGAGATATAGACCGTATCGATGATTTCACGATTTCCAGGCACATCAATTGATCCGACGGGTTTGACCGCACCATCTTTTCGCACACTCAGCTGAATGTTTTCGGCGGCTTCTGGAGACCAGTTGCGTAGACGCACCAACAACTTATTGGGCTTATTCATCATCTGCACGGGAGCGTCAAACCATGCCGAGTCAATGCTTACATTCTGCTCAATGACCGCTTGCATGGGGAGTAGATTGTACTCGTAGGTGGTGTCTGCCAATGTCAAATCGGTGATGTTCTGCTGAAAATCTGAGAGGTAGTACAGCACTTTATGCACATCAGATTCCTCATCTAGCAGCAACTTCTGTCGCTCGAACACCCTCGACAATCGGTTGACCTCGGGGGTCAATTCAACATCGTCAATTTGTGCGAGTGCTTGTTCTTTACTGATGAGTCGCTGCTGTCGAGCACTCATGTCATGCGAGATGATCTGAAACCTGTCTGAAGCTTCATAGGCAGCCACGATTTCTTCAGCCTTGCGCTTGGCCTCGTCAAGCAAGGGCGCATCTTCGCTCAATGATGCCATACTGAAGGAGTTGTCGATAAAGATGCTGACTACTTTTTTTCCTTTTTTCACCTCGTCATCCTCTTTGAGGAAAGGCTGGGCAAAGGCCAGGACCAGGCACGCCACCGCCAGCAGTCTGCAGAGGAGTGTGATCAGGTTCTTGAGCCTAGATCTTATACTCGACTCTTCTTTGATCTCCCGCAGAAAACGCACATTGGTGAAGAATACCTTTTTATATCGACGGAAATAAAAAAGGTGAATGATCACCGGAATAGCTAATGTGGC
The DNA here is from genome assembly GCA_013001595.1 of Saprospiraceae bacterium. Taxonomy (GTDB): domain Bacteria; phylum Bacteroidota; class Bacteroidia; order Chitinophagales; family Saprospiraceae; genus JABDMH01. The sequence goes on from JABDMH010000124.1 coordinate 41,070, forward strand.
CAGTGCCACCAGAAAATAAGGGAAAAGAAACTGCATATCGTACAAAAATAGCGTTCGTTCACTTAATGAGCGGAAGTATTCACCTCGATGAGCAAATAGTAGAACGCTGAGTAGTTATTCTCATTATCTGGGACAGCGAAAGTCTGGGATCAGAATCCGAATTTCTCTAGGCGACACAGAGGAGGATTGTCATGATTTTTGGTCAAAAATCCCGCCAATCCCAAGTATGATCGATAAGTGAGCCCGGGATATTACCCGGATATTACCCGGGGTAATTAGATATTGGAGCCTTTCAGGGTCTTTAATAATAAGCATCTTCCAATCACTAATGGCGCGCCTTACGAAGAAGCAAAGGCTGAGCAAAGTATCAAAAGTCTGGTTTTATCCTAGTGTTCCTGGGCACGACGGATTCTCTCCCGCTCGCGGGGGTACCACAGACCAAATCTCTACCTATGACAAATTTTATAAGTTGCAATAATTCAGGTATCCAACAGCAGAAGATAACTTCAAAACAACCAAGTCGGGCTGAGTGGAGTGCAACGCAATCGAAGCCCGTATGTACGCCATACACTTCGATGTCGCGATTTTTAACTACCTAAGACAGAACTTCATGATACAGGTTGCATAAATATCCGGACGCCGTGATGAGAGCCCTCTTTGAGTATGCAACATGTCATTTATCACCCTTTATTTTTGAAAAAAATGTTTAAACTCATGCTGACAGTCCATCGCCATGTCAATTTCTGATGAGGACAGGCCGTGGCCTCGTCAGTAGATTTGGATGCTGTTGTGGGGGTGGTGTTTGAATCCGGGCGGAAAATATCCGCCTCTACCGCATTTGTTCAGCCACCAAAACACCACAAAACCATCACACCAGTGTTTTCCCTAATCCGCCTTCTTTTGCCTAAACCTTTTATATCCCATCGTGGCAGCGACAATGAATACGACCAGACCTAAGATGACCAGCAATAGGGTGAGGTATGATACCATACTTTGGAAGACGGCTAGTGCAACCGTAGCCACCAGTAAAATAGTAGGAACCTCGTTGAAGAAACGAAAACGCATGGGAGACATAGGCAATGTTCCATCCTGCAGTTTTTTCATCATGGGTATGCAAAGATGATGGTAGATGATCAGTAAAACAACCAGGGTGAGCTTTAGGTGCATCCATCCCAATTTGAAATATCCGGGATTGATGATCAGCATGCCGATGCCTCCGATCAAGGTAAGCACCATGGCAGGAGTAGCGATCATTGAAAAGAGGCGGCGTTCCATAAGTGCATACTGTCGTGCCAGGATGGTGGAAGCGTCACCGACTTTGTCAAATGCCTCGGCATGATATACGAACAGCCGCACTAAATAGAATAAGGCAGCAAACCAGGCTACGAAGCCAATGATGTGCAGGGTCTTGAGAACGAGTAAGGTCATAATTGTAGATCTAGGCGGAGACTAATATAGAGCAAATCCTCAAAAGTATTTACCTTGGTCGAATAATGATATTTTGTAATATGTCAACTACGAGTGCGCCGATTTGTTTATTCATTCTACTCCTTCCCATTGCCCTCTTTGCTCAGCAAAAGCGATTATTAAATGCGGCGGCCAATTTCGAGCAGCTCAGCATAGATCGGAATTATGCCGGATTTGAGAGAAGCAGTGCCACAACAGGTGTTCGATATAGGGGTGTGCCCAGATCTGCAAATTTTTTAAACCAAGAAGTGGTGGTGGGTTCAACCTTGTTTGACCTACAAACCAATGCATCGCTGTCTAATCGGCTGTATCTCGGAGCAGATGGTACTAAGGTAGCAGCGTGGATGCTCGACCTCTCCTTCTCAGATGATGCTCCAGATCGCGGCACTGGCATCAATCAGCACATTGACAGCTGGCAAGCACTTCCACAGATGCGCATCGAATCAGAAAGGACGGGTTGGCCGAGTGTGTCGCGATTAGGAGATGGACGTCTGATTGTCACCAGCCATACCGTCGACAATGAACTGATATTGAGCAGGCAGGCGGTAGATGGCGTTTGGATGGAATCGAAGTTGCCCACCATTACCCCTAAAGGGAGGTTATGGCCACATAGCACGGTTGGAGGGTCAGACGAAATGAGCATTCACCTCGTTGCCTTGAGCACACCGACTGCCTTCGAAGGCGAACCTTACTTAGGGATGGAAGGGCAGCTGTTATACTGCCGTTCAACGGACGGTGGTGATACCTGGGATCAGGTGGACATGATCATTCCGGGTTTGGACAGCAGTAAACACTTGCGTATTGATCCCGATGCCTATGAAATTGTCGGCGATGGAGAGATCGTGGCCATCACCCATTTTGGGGGTTGGGGAGATGTGACTTTATTTAAGTCGACCGATAATGGCGATACTTGGAACAGCATCATCATCAGAGATTTTCCCTTGGACAAATATGTGATCGATAGCGGATACTCGGTTGACGACATCCCGCTAGATACTTTGGCACCGGAGTCTTTGGCCATCTTGACTTCTTCCGGAGAGGGAGATTTGGCCATCGATCGGGATGGCAACATCCATATCACTTTCGCCGATATGTATGTTCGAGATTCAACATTGGATGATGAGGGCACCACTTTTTATCCGTTTCGGTCGGGCATTTCCTACTGGAATGAATCGATGGCAGCACCGATGTTTATCGGTGGTGTCATAGATTATGACAACAATGATACACTATCGATAGACGTGCGGCAAATAGCGCGTTATGGAAACAGTACGTTGACATCTACACCGACCATCAGCCTAGATCAGCAGGGGGGAGTGTATGTCGCCTATTCTGCAGTTTCCGAAGCTCACTTCAATGAGAAGGACGAACAACATTATCGCCATTTGGTGGTTTTAAAATCGCTGGATGGGGGCATCAATTGGGGACCACTATACGACCTGATCAATGACGAATTTTCAGATCCGGAGTTCAACTATTTTATTGAAGCCGTATATCCATCGTCGGCCATGCTGGCAGCTGACACGTTGCACATCTTATATCAGCAAGACTTCTTTCCGGGTCACCGCTTGGTCGATAGCATGGATGCCAGGGCAGAAAACTTCATGGTCTATTTGGCGGTGCCTACAGATCTGATCCCTTACGATGGGCCGGTATCCATCCAGGAAGATGTGCTTGCTTTGGGGATACAGGCATTTCCCAATCCGACCGAAAACGAGGTAACCATCAGGAGCACAGACATGCCGTCAGGCACATTTTTTGAGGTACAAGTTTTTAATCTCTCCGGTCAGTTGATGTATGCATTATCCAACCGGCCTCTGCCCATACAACTCGAACTGGGCTTCCTCCCACAAGGCCCCTATTTGGTGAGGGTGAGTGCAGCTGAGGGGGTGGGATGGACGAAATTAGTCAAACGTTGAGGGTGCCTCAGGAGGGTGTAATTACATGTAAGCATGGTGGTGATCTAACATACTGATTTGAAATAGGTGCATAGGCGGTGATGTGCCGATCCATTTGCTGCTATTGTCTATATTTGTCATCTCCTGGGTAGGGCTTGCAAAATCCTGCCAGATGTCTGCATCTCAACTATAGTTGAAATCACCTGAAGGGTGAAAATGCAGCTAGGGGGTAAGACGTAGTGGCGGAATTGGTAGATCCCGCTATAGCGGGACAGGCCGCGCTTCCAATGCTAATTGTTTGGAAGCATTTCCCTGAGAAAGATCTGGGAGACATATTTAAGATTTGCCGCAGTGGCGGAATTGGTAGACGCGCACGTTTCAGGGGCGTGTATTCTTACGAGTGTGGGGGTTCGACTCCCCCCTGCGGCACTTTTGTTTATAGTAATGCCCATGGTGAGATCGGGATATTGATTGACATCTTGCTGATCTAAGCGCACGGCATTTCCACTAAATCGACCGAGTGATTATCTTTTATCTAGACAGTAATTTCAACGCAATAGATAATGGAAGAACGGTATTTCACAAAAAATTAGCCCTTCTTCAGAGGCTGTCATACGCATTTAATAATATCCCTATGGTCGTAAGTAAATAACTCATCTAGACGAATGACTAGATATGAGCATCATCGGAGTACCTCCATTGGTTCCAGGATAAGGGAAGTTGTTTTTGGCATGGAGGACGGTATGGTCTCGACTTTAGGTGCAATTACCGGGATTGCAATTGGAAGTCAAGACCAGTATACCGTTATCCTGTCAGGTACGGTTATTATTGCAGTAGAATCTATATCAATGTCCATTGGCTCCTACATTTCCAACCGATCGGAATACGAGGTCAATCAAAGAAGGATAGCAGAAGAAAAGGAGGAGATAGCAGATTTTCCAGAACAGGAAAAAGAAGAACTTTTGCAGATGTTCATTAGGGATGGATGGCCTGCTGGTCTGGCAAGAGAAATGTCGGAGACCGCCTCAAAGGATCCTGGCTTAATGCTTAACGAAATGACTCACCGAGAGCTATTGATAACACACGCATCCCCAAAGGATGCTTTGATAAACAGTCTTTTCATGTTTATTTCGTATATCACAGGTGGACTTTTGCCTCTTGTCCCATCAACGTGCCATGCTTATATCTATTGTAATAACCTTAACTGGTTTGTTTGGGATTGGTGCCGTTGTCACCAGATATTCCAACGTCGCTTGGTTTAAGGCAGGTGGTCGTGTATTGGTACTTGGTATTGTTGCCCTGGTGGTTGGTTTTCTATTAGGCGAGCTCGCTATGATTTTTAGATGAGATCGCCCTTACAGTCTATGTTTGATGAACATGTATGTTTTTCGGCATCTGATACATTCCCTTGGAGATGCATTCTACAACATCGGTTCAAAGTAGGAAAAAGCCATTTCTAATTGAGGCTCAAAATTAGATGGCTAGGTTTTTTTTACTAATGATGAACTTGAAATACAGAACTTAGATCGCCATGATAGAGGAGCGTACTTTTTATCTGAAGTTTTATTTTTCTTACCCTGCGCACCAATTGAGTTTCTTCTTCTGGTTAGGGTCCTAAAGCAATCTCGATCAACGGAGGGAATGATCACGGTCTCAGATTACCAGCCCTCAACTGCCTTGCAATATTGCGGGCATCGATTTTATCGGTCTTAACCACTCCTTGCTTAGAGGTCTCGAATGTCAGTAGGATTGACCACATAGGTTTGCCACCCAAATTCGATAAATCTTCGAGCGGGTTCATACCCGCAGCATCCA
>JABDMH010000112.1 GCA_013001595.1 Saprospiraceae bacterium
ATTTTGGAATACCTGTAGTCAGTGGAACCCAAGTGTCGCCGCCGTTTGTGCTACGATGTAGTCCTGAGCCAGGTCCTCCACCCATGTAAGCTGCGACATTCCGATGTCTTTGCCAGGTGGCGGCATATATCAAATTTGCATCACGGGGGTCAATCACCAGGTCAGTTACTCCAATCCACTCATCATCTCCCAGGGTTTGTGTCCAGGTATCTCCGCCATCGGTGCTTTTATAGAGCCCACGCTGACCGCCCTTTTTCCAAAGGGGACCTTGTGCAGCCACCCAGATGATGTCGGATTTGTCTGGATGGACGATAATCTTTGAAATATGCTCTGACTGTTTTAAGCCCATGTGTTGCCAATGCTGCCCATCATCCAGGCTGCGGTAGATACCATCTCCAAAACCAACATGTCGACCACCGACATTCTCACCAGTGCCCACCCAAATCGTGTGTGGATTCCTGGGATCAATGGTCACACAGCCAATCGAATATGACACTTGATTGTCGAAGAGTGGAGTCCAGGTTGTTCCTGCGTTTTCAGTTTTCCAAACACCTCCTGACCCAACGGCCACATACCAGGTGTTTTCGTGCTCGGGATGAATGGCGATGTCAGCAATGCGGCCCGAAGCAAAGGCTGGACCAATGCTTCGCAATTTCAATCCAGCGATCGCATTGGCAATACGTGTGGAATCCTCCACTTGCAACTGCGAAAACAGGTGAGGTGTGGGTTGACAAAACAGGAGTAGTATCAGGATGTAGAAGCGCATAGAACGATTTTGCCATCCAATTTATACAAATATGGAGGCTTTGCGGAAGTCTAGGCATGGGCAGATTGCAAGTATTTCGGAATGGACTCCCGCCAGATGGGCACACACGAACAGGGAATGACTTAGATTTCTGATGTTGGTTTTATTCGAAATAGAGATATTGAAAGGTGGCTTGTCCCAACCAAACACACAGACTGAGGTCTTCATTGAGCTCCAAACTCGTCTTGATTGTTACTAACGCTTCTTCAGGAATATTGAAAACGATCGTCGTGGAAGTATCAACCATGACCGTATCGAGGATTGCAGTGCTTCCCAAAGAAACTTCAATCCTCGTATCGTGATTCGGGCAAACGGAAAAGTCGCTCAATGATAGTCGGCCTTCACCGCTGTGCATTATGGAGATAGTGGTGTCGGTATTATGGTCAGCTCCGATGGTCCAGGTGGTGATTTTATCCTCCAATATGGCCATGTCGTTGTCTTGGTTACAGGCCATCATGATCAGTGCATTGGCCAAGAGTATTATTGATTGAAGTTTCATCATTCCCGATCGATTTCTATGAATACAGACGTCGGTTTGCAGAGAAACGTTGGATGCAACAAAGCATCTCGGAAAAAGAGGTCAGAATTAATGATAGTCTTTCAGTGGACGGCGTACTATCCAACTTTGACAAATTGGATTGAGAGGTACCATCTTTGCAGTCAAAGTGAGAAAATATGACCCTGGAGTTAACTGAGTGACATCGATTTGTGTCTCTTGCAATACCTAGTTAAAGTGGCACTTGCCATCCAGGGAATAAATCCTAGCCAATAGATCATCTGCCTGGTTGGGAATAGTAACATGCAAGGTAGAAACCACAGGATTGGGGAATATGCAGATTTGCGAATTTCGCCTTAACGCTATTATTCATATCCTTCTAGTTGCGGTGGCGTGGATAGTCCTGAGGTTGCTGGTGATAGAAACTGCAAAAGTGGCAGTATTTACTGCCGACTAGTTTGCCCTTCATGTTTCTTGTTTGACACAAGTCCTTGTCCATATAGGTGTCTCCACAAATACAAAGTTAAATAGCTTTGCCAACCGGCAAAAGGCCTGAAGAATGCTTCAATTTTCTGAACTTCTTTGCGATCCTTAATAATACCTAATCGCTTAAGGGCTTTATTTAGTCCGGCATCTCCAAACGGAATACTGTCAGGTTCATTCAAAGACTTCATCAGTACATAGTTTGCTGACCAAATTCCGATGCCTTTAAGGGATAATAATTTCGCTTGTCTCGCTTTCATAGTGGGAAGTTGTTCGAGGTGGTCGGCAGAAAATTGTCCGGTATTAAATGCGTTTGCCACCGTGAGGAGATAGTTGATTTTTTGCTTTGAAAATTGCATGATTTTTAAATCTGCCGGAACTGCATCTTGCAGACTTTTGGGCGTAGGAAAAATGAGGTGGGTTTTACCTTGATGCTGGACAGATGTTCCATATTTCTCAACTAGACGCCGCTTTAGCTTATAGGCAAAGGACAGGTTTATTTGTTGTCCAATGATGCTCCAACAGATGGATTCAAAAAGGTTTGGAATATTGATGAGGTGAAGACCCTTGTATTTTTCTGTTAGTTCAGCACATGCGTTGCTTCTTCCAAGTTTTTTGTAGAAGGGTGCTAAATCCCGATCCAAGTCTAACCATTTCGACACATAGAGACCCAGTACGGTAATGATTTTAGGGGAATAACCGGATAACACATCAATTTGGAGCTTTGAGTGGCGCACCGATGAGATACGAAATAAAACAGGTTTATCACCTACAGTTAGTGCCTTGGTGATCGTGCTGTTTTCTATGGTGTATAAACATTCGTCGTATCCCCGATCCATGAAAAACAGGCACTGATTAAAATCAAAAGTTTTGGGATGTGGTATCTGAATGAAAGTAGTTCGTTTCACACTATTTACCTTTGGAAGGGGTCGCTTGGAGGGTGCATGTCTGTTACTCAGAGCACCCAAAAAATCGGCTATGCTCAAGGCCTAAATATAGCAACCTTTTAACTCAGCCACATCAAACGGACTAGGCTAGGGCAGTGTTTTATCTGATCATCATTATTGCTTTAGGCTAGCTTGTGCCTAGTTGCTTTGCATTTTTCCAAATCGTCGAAAGAACCGTAGGGGTGGAGTTTACCCGTATAGGGTCATATCTCGGAGTATGCCGGGCCGGAGATTGCGGAGGTAATCAGTCAGTTCAATAGCGGAAAAACGTCCCCTTTCTCCCGCGAAAAACGTATCTTTCACACGGTCAAATAGGCCTAAGAAAGTGCAAACTATGGCAGTTAAGGAGATCGATATCAATTGCGATATGGGCGAAAGTTTTGGAGACTATTCTTTTGGCTCAGACGAAAAGATATTTCCCTACATAACTTCATGCAATGTGGCTTGTGGTTTTCACGCTGGTGACCCAGTGCACATAGAGCAGACCTTACGACAAGCTAAAGCACATGGAGTAAAAATTGGCGCTCATCCATCTTATCCCGATCTGAAAGGATTTGGACGTCGATATCTTAAAATGGCACCAGCAGAGCTCTATGCTTCAGTGAAGTATCAGATCTCTGCGATTAAAGGGATGGCTGAAAGCATGGGAATGAAACTGTCATACGTAAAACCACATGGTGCACTCTACCATGTAGTTTCAGATGACGAAAGTGAGGCACACACCATGCTGCAAGCCATTCGCGATATTGACGATCAGTTGTACGTGGTAGGACTCGCGGGTAGCCCAATGAAATCTATTGCTGATCAAGCATCCATCAAGTTTGTTTCAGAGGCCTTTGCCGACCGACGCTACATGCCAAATGGTAGATTACTCCCCCGCACTATTCCGGGAGCGGTATTGATCGCACCCAGTGAGGTAGCAGCCCAAGTGGTTTCATTGGTAATGGAGCAAAGAGTACTGGATGAAAAAAACGAGTATCTCACGGTGGAAGCGGAGACGATATGCCTCCACAGCGATCATCCAAAAATACATCACATTGTAAAAGCCATCGATGAGGCTCTAGCAGAACGCAATATTCCCAAGTTGGCCTTTTCATCGTGATGAAAATCAAGCCATTTGGGGACAAGGCCATACTGCTTCAGTTTGAGGATAGGATTCATCCTGACATCCATTCGTTAGTTATCCACTTCTTGCAAGTGCTAAAGAATAAGAATATTGCCGGTGTTCAATATTACGTTCCAGCATTTGCATCTATTACCATTGGTTTTGATCCTCAATTGTGGCATTTTGATGACCTGGCCGAACGCATTTCGCGTTTCTGGAGTAAAATTTACTCAACACCCAACGTGGAAAAGGAAGGTGCCATGCTAAGAATTCCCGTCTGCTTTGACGACCAATATGCCCTAGATCGAGCCGAACTTTGTGCTGAAATAGACATGGGTTGGTCAGATGTCATCGATCTTTTTACGAGTACGACATACACCGTTTACATGATTGGATTTTTACCTGGATTCCCTTATCTGGGATTATTGCCTCCAAAACTGGCTTGCGCGAGAAAGGGTGTGCCGAGGAAAAAGGTGCCGGCACAGTCGGTAGGACTGGCAGGTCGCCAGGCGGGGATCTATCCATCGAATTCACCAGGGGGCTGGCAAATTATCGGTAGCACACCGGTGAAGCCTTTCGATCCAATGCGGTCGGAATATTTTCTATTTGAATCGGGAGTAAAGGTCACTTTTCAACAGATTTCAACGTCGTCTTATAAAGATATAACCCGGCAGCTGGAAGATTCACCAGATGGAGTAGAAGCATTTTATGTCTAAGCTATTGCAGATAAGAATTCTTAAATCAGGACTTCACACGTCGATTCAGGATCTGGGAAGATCAGGTTGGCAGTGCATGGGTGTTCCCCTTAGTGGGGCTATGGATGGGATCTCTCATCAATTGGCAAATTGGCTCGTAGGAAATAACAGCGCTGTTCCGACACTTGAAATGACACTAGTGGGACCCTCCATTGAATTTCAAGGAGATGCCGTATTTGCCATCACCGGAGCAAACATGAATCCGACCGTAGATGGCGAAAAAATCCAAATGTGGAAGTCTATTGAGATAAATAAGGGTGGAACTCTTGAATTTAGCAGGACAACCGCGGGGGCGAGGGCGTACTTAGCCATTCAGGGGGGCTGGCAAGTGGAAGAATGGCTGGGCAGTGTTTCCAGATTGCCGGGCCGTCAGGATATTTTGCCAGATAATGTCATTCAGGTTGGTTTTGTGATTGAAATTGAAGTCCAGGGACGTGCTATCCAAAGAAGCATTTCAGAAACCGTAAAGAGAGCAGTGCTAGGACCTAGAACCATCCGGATTCTTCCTGGACCAGAGTACGACTTCTTCGATGCTGTGTGGATTAAAGAATTTGGAGCTCAAAATCATACCATTGACAAGGATAGTAATCGAATGGGTATTAGAATCGAACAGCACTTAGCGGGTATTGAACAGTTGGGTCCCATGATTTCCTCAGGTGTTACACCAGGTACTTTGCAGATCACACGAGATGGTCAACCCATACTACTGTCTGTCGATGGGCCAACTACTGGTGGATATCATCGACTCGCCCAGGTAATCCACGCCGACCTGCATCACCTAGGTCAGTTAAAACCGGGAGGTGAAATCCATTTTGAATGGGTGGATCTTCAGGCTGCCTACATAGCTGGTGGGCACCTGCGGCAAGAGTTGCAATTCATATCATGATTATGGAAATGCCTTCCCATCTATAGATCTCTGTAGAGACATTAGTCATTTAGGATGGCGCTTTAGTAGAAGAGCCTTATTTTGAGGCTAACAAAAAGTAGTCAGGCAATGGTTTTTTTGAAAAAAGTGATCGTCATAGTACTTGGAATGGCTGTTTGCATGCAGGCAATTACCCAATCAAATGATGTTGAAATTATTCGTACACGAGTTGTTGAAGAGCTGATGAAAACGGAGGTTAATGACTCTGAAATCCAGGAAATTCTTGACCGCATGACCGAAAACGGCAGTTTTTCCGATATTAATTATCTCGATCTAAGTAGAACAGCCGGATTTCCTCACCGACGCCATACTTACGACCTGGTAAAGATGGCGCGGGCTTACCAATATAAGGGCTCAAGTTTTTATCAAGATGCAGCGCTAAAACGGCGAATAGTCGATGGGCTCACCTATTGGGTAGAGCACGATTTTTTTGGAGATAATTGGCACAATAATCAAATTAGTACGCCGACGAATTTGGTCAATCTCATGCTTTTGATCGGAGATGAGTTGCCTAAAGATCTGGTGGAAGGAGCTCAGCCCATGATCGGCAGGGCACACATGAATGCCTCAGGGGCAAGGCCCAGTGGTGATCGCATTGTGATAGCCGGTATCCTAGCCAAAAATCTTTTATTTCTAGACAAGAAAAAGGAGTTTGATGAAATCATACGCCTTATCGAGGGAGAAGTGAAATTTAGTACGGGAAAGCGAGGCATGCAGCATGACTATTCATTCCACCATCGGCATGATCGAGTAAATAATACGGTTTCTTACGGCTATGGAAAATATGCCAATGCCTTTGGGGAATGGTCTTACTATGTAGCGAATACGGAATATCAGTTTTCCATAGAAAAAATAAACCACCTGATCGACTACTATTTGGATGGTATTTATAAGCAACTGGTTTATGGTGTCTACACCGATGTGAGTGTTAAAAATCGAAGTATCACACACAAAGTGGTGTTTGAGCCTAAAGGTGCGCTCGAAATTGAAAGATTATTATTCAGTTCGGATTACCGAAAAGATGAACTAGAAGAGATTATGCAACTGCGTCGTGGATTGCTGAAACCCTCCAGGTCCTTTTGCAAGTTTTTCTGGCAAACCGAACATCTGGTTTTTCAGCGTCCGAATTTCTACACCACGGTTCGCATGTACTCTACCCGCAATCGAAATATGGAAGTACCTTATAACGGCCCCGGTAAACCGACACATCATCGTGCTGATGGCACCAACTATCTAATGTTGCGTGGTGACGAATACCATAATATTTGGCCTGTATATGATTGGCAAAAAATATCGGGTACGACTGTACTTCAAAAACCATCTCTCCATCCTCCTGAAGACATCCAAAAGGATGGTTTAACTGACTTCGTAGGTGCAGTTACCGATGGATTGTATGGGGCTGCCGCATTTGATTTTAGGAGCCCCCATGATTTAGTGAAAGCAAAGAAGGCTTGGTTTTTCTTCGATAGTGTATACGTATGTCTGGGTAACAATGTCGCGGCCCAATCTAGGTTGTCTGTGGCCACAACAATAAATCAAGCACTAATGAGAAGTGAAGTGTTATTAACCCAAGGCGGAGCAAAAGCGAATTTACCTAGGGGCAGTCATGCCATAGAGAAAGCGGATTGGATACATCACGATAAGGTAGGTTATGTATTTCCGCAGCCTACTGACATCCATGTGTCTAATCAAACGGAGGAAGGTCGTTGGTCTGATATTACTGACCAAAAGAACATATCCGATGAGCTGGTTTCAAAAGATGTTTTCAAAATTTGGTATGATCACGGCAGGCGGCCACAAGATGAATCTTATGAGTATTTGGTAGTACCTGATATATCTGCGGATGCAATGCCAGACGTTCATCGATCGAAAATGGGTATACAGATCCTGGAGAATAGCGATAGTATTCAGGCGGTTAAGCAAGCAAATTTGGATATTATTCAGGCCTGTTTTTATCGGGCTGGAAAGCTGGAGTTTACTCCTGAACTTTCTTTGGAGATGCGTGGGCAAGGGATGGTAATGTTGGAAATGGACGGATCGGTTGTGCAGAAATTGACGGTGTCAGATCCTTCACGACAACTAAGCCATATGTTATTGGCTGTGAGTGGAAACTACCAGATCGATAATCCAAATGTAGAGGTCGTCGATACTGCAAAAAAAGACGTGACAATCTTGTCAGTTGCCCTACCCAGAGGTGTATATGCCGGTAAGAGTGTGGTGGTAGATTTCTAGTTCTCTTACGCCTCCTATTTGACGGAACAGCATCTGTATGCTGTGGGGTTATTGAGAGAAATGTTGGCTGTCCAAACCGCAGGTTATAAAACCTGCGCTATCTTGATTGCGAGACCCACGTCTGACAGTGCAGCATCTATATGCTGCGGCTTAAACCGACAGATCACCATCGAAATGGTGCCAGATTAATCTAAACAGCGGTCGCAGTATTTAATGACAACAGAATTATTTAAATTTCTAGTTGAAACTCCTGATCTGACGATGACGAAGAGAATAACTCAAGGATGCCGATTTAATGGGCTATAAGATCAATCCTCAACACATACATTTATTGTTGAAGGTGGGGAAAGCATATAATATATCTCAGGTGATGCATTCAATTAAGAGAGTTAGCTCAGATAAAATCAATCAGATATTGCATTGCAACCGATAAGAAAACCCTTATAATGTCTTTACATGGTGTGGTGAAATGCTAGTTTTTCGTGATAAATTCTTAGAGAAGTATGGTTCTGGGAATTCACATTAATTTCCCACCTTCCGTTGGCAAGCCAGTTTCCATGATGGTATCATTAGATCAAAGAGTGATCTATTAATTAAAATCAATTACCTAAAGAATCAACATGTCAAGCATAATCTCAACGATAGAAAATGGCTATACATTCTGGATGAAATTCCACCAGACATATGCTATATAGGTCATGGAAAGAATTAGATTAAAATGGGAGAGAATCCGCATGTCGTAACACCAGTCCTGGATCGCGGGACCCCGTATCTGACAGAGTAGCATCTATATGCTGCGGCCAGGTATATCACCGGTAAGTGTCCAGACTCCATCTTCTGCGAATCCAAATAAACCCTGGCACCATGGCAAAGCTCATTCCTGCAATAATGAACCATGTATTAAAAAATCCTGATGCTTCTACCAATTGGGTGCCCAATATGGGCGCAATAATAAATGCTGATGAAAACATCATGGCCCATAAACCCATGTATTTTCCCTTTTGAGCATCAGGTGCCCGTGCGAGGGAAAGGCTGTTTCCAAAAGGGAAGTTGATAATTTCTCCAAAGGAGACAAGGAAGTTGTATCCTGCCACCACCAATATCCAGTGTAGAGGCAGATTTAGAAAAAGATGCCCTAGACTAATGAGTACTGCGCCCAAAATCATGCTGGTAAAGGGATTCCATTTCTTTTGTGAGTAGGCGACCAAAGGCATTTCAAAGAAAAACACAAGTAGGCCATTGAAAGTGAAAAATATGCCAATTTGAGTTTCGTTCATCAGGAGCTCTTCTTGAAAAAACAGTGGGACGGTTGAAAGAATTTGAATGAAAGCAATAATATTGATTCCCGTAACGATTAGAAAAACCATGTAGAGCCAATCTGAGGTGATGGTTACTTCTGACTCATTGACCGTGGTCGATTTTTTGCTGGTTTTTCTGTGGTCGGGTCTTAGTTGGAGAATTAAAAACAGGGCAGCTCCAATACACGTGATTCCATCCAGAATAAATAACCAATTGTATCCGACATTCCCAGCGAGAAAACCGGCCATAGCTGGACCAATAGAGATGCCGAGATTTAGGGCCATACGTACCAGAGAAATGGCTCGTGTTTGATTTTCAGGTTTGCTAAATAGAGAAATGGCAGCCATAAGGGGAGGCCGTGACGCATCGGCAATGGTACTGGTTACAAAAACTGCAATGCACAGCAAGTAGTAATCACGGAAGAAGATTAATGATGCCATGCCAATCCCTCCCAGAATAAGACTTCGGGACAAAACTTTGTAAAAACCAATTCTATCTGTAAGCATACCTCCCAACCAAGATCCGAGGAGTGATCCTGCACCATACATACCGGTAACTATTCCAGCTCTCGCAATACTGAATCCCAGTTCATTTGTACTATAGAGAGCCAGAAATGGCAGCACCATCATTCCACTCCGGTTAATAAGGATGACAATGGAAAGGATCCAAACCTCTCGACTGAGCCCGCGGAAAGAATGCAGATAGAATGATAGGACGCGCTTCACACACAAATAAGTTTAGGAGGTTTCATCAATGTCGATCCGAACTTTGTGGGTGGTACTTTGCAATCCAAATCGGTCAACCACAATGATTGAATAACCGGTGAGGTGTCGAACCTTATCATTGATTTCGATTTCTCGTGGAACCGAGATGGTGTGCTGGGCTGCTGGTAAGATCTTCGTTATTCTTTCTCCGCCATAGTTTTTTGAAAGGGCAATCACTTTTAGCAACGGCATATTCCGATGTTGCCAACGGATGTACAGATAATCGCCTTGGATGGAATAGTGTGACGAAGGTACTGAGGGCTTTTTTCTTCCCATCCAATGCATGGAAGGTACGATTGCTGGATCTTGGTAGGGTCCTTCAGAAATGGAATTGGCCAAGGAATCACTAGCTAAGATTGGGGCAATACTCCAATGTATATTCCCAGGGTATCTCGCCAACATCCCACGGGCTATCATAATTTGATTGATCACTTCATCCCTACCAGCCGCCCCGCGGATTCTACCAATGTTTAACCCCGGCCAAAGATGCCTCCCTTTCCAGTTTTGGTCTTTCCACCATTGCAACAATACCGGAAAGCTCTGTGGAATCTGGTTGATTGGCCAGTATAGCTGCGGAGCAAAATAGTCAACCCAGCCTTTGTTGAGCCAAAGTTTAGCATCGGCAAATAAGGCTGCATATTGATCGAATCCCTGAATGGATGAAGGATGACCGGGCCTCCAAATGCCAAAGGGGCTGATGCCAAATTTGACATATGCTTTCTCTTGCTTAATGCCCTTATAAATCCGTTTGATGAAACCGTTTACAGCCTCTCTACGCCAATCCCCTCGGTTTAGTTTTCCTCCGCTTGATACATAAAGCTTCCAACTGACCGAATCAGGGAAGTCTTCATCATTATTATAGGAGGGATACGGATAGAAATAATCGTCGAAATGGATGCCATCAATATCGTAGCGCTTCACAATGTCCATCACGACTGCATAAGCATGATCCTGCGTATCCTCAAGGGTGGGTTCTAGCCACCAATAACCTTGCTTGAGTTGAACAACCAAATTTGGATGGGTAGAAACAATGGATGAAGTGCTAGTCTCACCTCCAGAGGGATGATGTGCTCGGTATGGATTAAGCCATGCGTGAAGTTCAATACATCGGTTGTGCGCTTCAGTAATCCAGAATTGGAGTGGATCGTATTTGGGGGTAGGGCCCTCACCC
>JABDMH010000158.1 GCA_013001595.1 Saprospiraceae bacterium
GATTCGCGTTGACCGGTAGATCAGCAAAGACCTTTTTGCTTTTAGCTTGACCAGGTCCATCCAAATCCATGATTAGAATGCGGTTTCGATAGCTCTCTGCAACAAATAAAGTAAGGCCATCAGGGGATAGGCCAATTCCATTCGCAAAATCAATTTGATCAGCCACAAGTTTTTTATTCCCGGAAAACCCAATAAAAAAGACCGCTCCTTCATGACGAACCGAATCTGTAAAATATATACCATGATTCAAGTCTATGGCAATATCATTGGGGCAGCGCACCCTAATATTTCCGATTAAACCTGCTCCCATTTTCTTTTGAATACGGCCTTCAACATCGTAATGCACAATGCAGGCAGCTCCACTATCACAGACCATCAGACTCCCATCGAGCATCAACGCCTGTCCATTAGGTCGAACCCCTTTCGCCCAAATTTGTGGTATATTATCCTTCCAGTGCCAAATACTTTTTCCTGCCAGATCGGTAAAATACAAATGCCCGGCAGCATCGACTACTGGTCCCTCCGTATAGTACGTATGATCAAAGATGACATGCGGCTGCACTTGCTCAGGATCCGGCAAACTGTAGTCCGTTTTTTTCATATGTCCGTTTCAATGACTTCGAAAGGAAATAGAGGCTTGCGGCGTTTTTCATAATGTAATTGTTGCATATCTGCCGTGGTAACTCCCTTAGTATTAACCCGGATGATTGAGGGACACACAGATGCATATGCTGCGATGGGTGCTTGCACCCCTTTGGCGACAATGGCATCAAACGTAGGTGGGTCAATATCAAACTGCAACAATTGTTGCAGGCTAAAAGGCGCCATACGTTTTGTAGTCAACATGATGGTGACCCTTTCGGTAGTTTCCACTATGGCTGAAAGACCCATATCAAAGTGCACTTGACCGCCATGTCGACGTTCTTTTTCATGAAAACGGCCGTCTATCATTTTAATTAGCCTAATTTCTAGTTTTTGAGTGGCTCCATGAAGATCATTTACATGGCCACCAATTTCCATTTCTAGTGTGTCACCTGGTACATGATTTTTAAGCTGTTCAACAGCCGAAGGGTCGCATATGCAAACAAAGGATTTCATCTTTTCCTTCTGCAAAGCTTGGAGCAAGAAAGTGCCATCACCAGGTGATCCTCCACCTACGTTATCGCCCATGTCTAGTAGAAGAACCGGCTTTTCTAAGTCATGGACTTGAGCGATGGCTTCAGAAACCGATATTTTAGTTCCCACAAATGATTGGCGATTCTGTACGATGTAAGCTTCGAGTTCTTTGCCTACCTCTTCTGCAAGGTCCAGACGATTGTCAGTTACTATCAAAGACGCCGTACCCATCTCTGGGACATCAGCGTAGGGGAACCCCAGTAGGATCCCGACAGATAAGACACCCGGTCTTTTCGTTAGTTCAGCAGCGAAAGCGTACAGACTTGCACACGGCTCACTGGACGTATGCTGCTGGTCGATACCAATGGTCACCTGCGAAGGCAAAAGTCTCTGAACCGGATTGATTTCTCCGGCGAGTGTCGAAACCATTAATTCTGCGGCTCTTTTTCCTACTTCACGCTGATCAATGTGCGGATTGGTTCCATAAGGAATAAATGCATCTACCGCCCTTGTCATGGCAGGACTTACATTAGCATGCAAATCTAGCGTACCCATAATGGGTATACTGCCCAGACGTTCTCGAACGAGTGAAAGCCAGTATCCATCGAAATCACGTTGGAACTCACTGACTGCTGCGCCATGGGGAACCACCATGAGTCCATCAAGTGGAGATACCTTATCCAATTCCTCCAAGAGTTTTTCGACCAGATAGGACGCTGCCTCGCCTGTTACCATGCCCCCCGGTGTAGCCTCAGCATACATGATTGGCACGATTATGATTTGGGGTTGGTCTAAGCCTTCCAAGATTCCACCTATCTCATGGTAGGCGTCTCGATATTCTTCTATGATGCCTTGACCGTAAAATAGATGTCCGCCAGTGAAATTGTCTAGGTTGGTGACCTGATTAATGAAAGTGTTGGACTCATGGCTGATTCCCAGAAGACCAATGTGTTTTTGATGGCTATTCGACATAGGCCATCATATCTACTTCAAATTTGAGTAAATCACTTAAACAACCGATGAGGGTTGTTCTTGCAGGAAAAGGTGCGCTAAAATATTCCTGATAAATCTCATTAAACAAGGTCAGATCCTCTTTTCTGCCAACATAGTTTCTGACCTGAACCACATCCTGAAAAGTGAGATCTGCCGCAGCTAGGATCTTCCTTGCATTTTCAAACGATCGCCTCATCTCTCCCGCAAAAGTGTCATTGACAATACGTCCCGTTTCATCTACACTCGCTTGACCAGAAACCAGCACCCAATTTCCTACTCTTAAGGCTGGGGAGAATGGAAGATGACTGGTAGGTACACCTTTTCCCTGTATAGTTTTTTTCTTTATCATAGAATTCCATATTTTTTATAAACATCTGTTGCTTTCATGCCTTTTTTAATTTCCTCTCTTGTAATGTTTTCGGCATTGACTTTTTCCATGGCGTTTTTTATTGCAGCTTCTTCAACTTCAAGTGGAATGACAACCATTCCATCCTCATCACAAAAGACGAGGGCTCCTGGTTCAATGATGACTTTATCGATTTCGACGGGAACATCAAGATCAATGACGCGTTGACGATTTAAGCTGTCATAGAGGCTGGTTGCACTGCCGAAAACAGGAAACTTCATTTCCCGCATTTTAGCAACATCTCTTACTGCGCCATGTACGATGGCACCAACACATCCACTATTTCTTGCGGCCGTTGAAAGCAATTCTCCCCATATCCCAGAACGGACGGAGCCACTCGCAGCTGCAATTATGACCTCACCTTTTTTACATTCATCTACTGCTTTCAGCTCTAATTCGTACGGGGCTGGATCTTCATGAAACATGTCAGTCCACAAGGTGGTTTTGCAGCGCCCTACCAATTTTGGGATGCCAGTCAAGGCCTTTAAGGGTATCCTGGGTGACTGGTTTCGGTAGCCTAGTGCATCGAGGGCATCGCTGATAACCGCGCTGTAAAGATTGCTTTGAATTTCTGATAAGGAGTATTTGGTTTTTTTCATATTGACAAAGATTGTAGTTGTGAGGCTTCTGTAACTTTTGATGTCAAGGCGATAATTTCGGAGTCTGACCAGGGCCTGTTCGTATTTCCCAAGGGTGCAATGGGCATTCCCACATCAATGCCATATCTAAGTTTTATTGCTTGATGAAGGAAAGACCAGATATTTGGGAGAACAGAAAGAATGACTTCCTGGAAAGCGAGCATAAAGAGGATAGCAAGTTCAACATCACCAGCAAGGAAGTCCTCCCGGACTTTTTTACACTCTTGTCCCCAGAGATTGTACATGCTCCCAATCGCCCCAGATGCACCGCATATGGCAGCATGACACATTAATTCATCCGCACCAC
>JABDMH010000033.1 GCA_013001595.1 Saprospiraceae bacterium
TTTGACCATATCCTGTAAATTGTCGAGTGACACCATCCCAGAGGTGTCGGGCGATGCTATCTAATTTCATCGATCCACCGAGTGCACTAAAAAGTGGATAATTATAAAAACTTTCATAGCCATCATCGGATCCATCAATACCAGGCCACTCATCTCGCCAATTGAGGGTTCCATCCGGATTGGTATATTTTGCAATAAACTCTAGAGCGGCTGGATAGAGTTGGTCAAATAATTGACGTTCCAATAAAGCCCAATGTGGAGGTACCCCTTGGTTCTCTAAACGGAAAGTTGTTATACCCTTATCATCTACCCAAGTCCCTGGTGATTCCTGGCCGATGCTAGCAGACGAGGTTCCAAGGATAATTATTAGAGACAGTATTACTTGAATGGGCTTTTTTATCCAGTAAATCATCATATCTTTTTTAGCAAAAGGAAAGAAAGTACTTAGGGACCACTAGAAAATAAATTCCCTATTTATATTGGTTCTTTTGAATTCATTCTACTTTAGCATCACTTGCCAATACCGGGTTTTTTTCGATACACCCTTCGCACCTTCAACGGTTAGTGTAACCACCTTGTGCACACCTTTTTGCGGAAAGGTGTAGATGGGATTCTGCTCTTGAGAAGTATCGCCATTGCCAAAGTCCCAGTGCCATTTGTCAATTACACCTTCAGACTGATCTTTAAAAGCCACTGTACCTCTATTCATATCAATCACCTCAAAAGTCCAATTGGCCTTGAGTTCATTTTGTCCCCTGCTTTCTGGTGGCATTAATTTAAATGCACACAAATAGGTGGCATCTTTTACCATCTGTACATTATGGGCCAAATTTACATGGCCTTCACGTTTACTCCCATCAAAATCTAAGATCGACCATGAAAAACCAATAATTTTATTTTCTTCTAATGTGGATTCAATTGCCCTCTTTGGACCCTCATAAGGCGCGTAATCATAGGGGGTAATCCACCCTTCTAAGATAAGGGTGCCGCTATCTCCGGGAGAAAAATTGTAATTGTAGGCATAATTTGCTTGAGGAAATTCTGCAATCCAATGTTGGCATCCCCACACAAGTGACCAGGCATTATTTACCGGGGGGGTATAAATGTGATAATTTTGGGCATGCACACCACTGAACGAAAAGTGATTTTCTAAATAAGATGGTGTGGTACTGGCCCACTTCATTTCTTCCTTATCGTACATGGGATTGAATATGAATGGACCACCAGATAAATCACCATCCACTACGATTTCGAAGATGTCATTTTGGTACCCTTTATTATTGAAGCGACCAAAATCCCAATAGTCGTCGAAAGCCTTGTACTTGAAATAAATTCGATTTAGTCCTTTTACCCAGCCCAGGGTCACCTCCACGTCCAAATCATTTGGATTAATATCTGTGCCCATACCATCTTCGGTGTCATTAAGTTCATCCGTGCCATAGGTATAACTGGTAGGCACTGTCGACCAATCGTCTACCTGACCATCGATGCGAGGAATTTGGTTGTGTGAGAATTGGAATATTTTAAATATTCGACCTTCACGTGCTGTCAAATAAGAAGGATCTTGTTGGCCCCATACTGAACTCATTGAGAGTAACACAATAAGTCCCAGGGTGAAGGCCCTAGATATACTAAAGGTTGTAGATACGGTTGGCATTTTCGTGGTAGATCTTTTGTTGAGCATCAGGGCTCAAGTCATCGGTGAGGGTTTCGAATGCTCGAGCCCAACTTAAATAGGAACCCCCTCTCAATACGACAGGCCAGTCACCGCCATACACCAGTCGGTTCATACCAAATTGCTTGATGACAAAGGCAACGTAAGGTTTGATATCTGACAAGCTCCAGCCTTTGCCTACCCGTGTAATTACACCTGAGATCTTACAATTAATATTCGGTATGGCGCTCAGTTGCTTGATGCCGGCTTTCCATTCGGCTATGCGATTATTTTTAATATCAGGATTGCCAATGTGGTCAAGAATAAATGTATTGTCTGGAAATTTTGCCGCCAACTTTGTAGCTCCTTCCATGCGATCAGGTGATAGCAATAAATCAAAAGTCAAATTGTGTTCACGGAGCAAGGCTAGACCATCGGCAAAGTCATTGGAAAGATGGGCTTCCTTTGGAAAACCGCAGCGGACGCCCCTAAGGAGGTCGAGTTGAATCAGCTGTTCGAGCTCTGGAGTTGCTTTCTTACCTTTCTGCAGGTCCAGCCTGGCAATAATGCCTTTTATACGTTTCTCTTTGGCTGCTAGTGCTTGTACTTTACTGGCTTCTTTCACTCCCTGTCCAGCATCTGCGCCACTTTCCATAAACAGGATCTTGGTCACATTTGCCTTTCGGGTTGCATCACGGAAGTCCTTGAGATCAAAAGATCGATTTATCTCCGGGGCGCGATCAAGCCAACTATAGGTCAGGTAGTCCAGATCAAAAAGGTGCACATGGGTGTCTGTCTTGGGGACTCTGTTTCGGATGTTTTGACATTCCTCAGCCTCAGATATGGCACCTACGAGAGAGACACCTGCCAGTACGGTTGAGATTTCCTTGGTAAATTTTCTGCGCTGCATAATTCCGTCGGATCCAAGATAGGGATAAAAAAATTTGTTTCGAATTGTCCTGGCAAAGCTTTAACCTAAAATAAGGTCAGTCCTCATCTAACCGCAGTAGGAGCGTTATGATCCGTTGTTTTAGTAGGCATAACTTTGATGTACTATGCTGTGACCAGCGCCCTTTGCAGACTTGGAAAATGATTATTCAATTAAGGGTACCTGCGGAAACTTTGAATGGATGCTCAGAATGATTGATTTTCGATTTAGACAAGACAGTTCAAAGGAGCCCCGTCTGAATGACCACAATCTGGCCGGGCAGGTTAGCCGTACCAAAGTGACTGCGGACTAATTAAGTATAATTCAGGAAGTATCGTTTAAAGATTCTATTGAAATTTTGCTGAGTCTGTGAACGAGTTTTCGGTGGAACCCTATAAGTTCGTACCTTGACATGCATGATGAATAAATGCTGATTTTATCTAGCTATGATGAATAATTTCTTAAAATTTGGTGGCCTTATTCTAATGCTGATCTTGAGTGGATGTGTTACTGCGGAAAGCGCCTGGCGAGATTTGGTAGCCATCGAAGACTTGTATGAAGCCTATCCGGAAACGATTGAGGAAATGTTTAGCCAAATCGATTTGACGCATCCAGGATTAGAAGATGTACGGGCTTCATTTGAGCAGGGACAGATGGTGAATGCCTGTGCGAATCTACTCATGTTCTTTCGCCAAGGTACCCATGCAGCACATTTGAGAATGCCATTGCCGGTAAAGACTCAGGAGCGGGAAGGTGAGGCAGATACAATCCTCACCGATGTCTTCTCCATTCAAAATGTGAGAGGCAAAGTTCCTTTTGGCTCAGATGGTCATCGAGATTGGCATTATCGTGGACCAAATAATGATCGTGAATGGGCTTGGTTATCTAATCGACACAGCCAGCTGCTCCATGTTTTCGATACTTATCAGGAAACAGGCAATCCTGACTATGCATCCTATATCGATTTGTTCCTGCGTGATTTTATTATAAAAAGTATGCCCTATCCGGCGAAGAAAGGTACTGATGCCATATGGAGAGGCTTGGAGGTGGCAGCTCGGGCAAAAGTTTGGTCTCGCATCTTCTACGGCATGATCAATGATCCTGCATTGTCGCCGGCTACTCAATTACTGATGTTAAGTAGTTTGCCCGATCATGCGCATTACAATCGAAATTTCCATGGAGGAAACAATTGGCTGACCATGGAGATTTCTGCATTGGCGACGGTAGCTACTAATTTTCCCATTTATAAGGGAGCTGAAGAGTGGATCACCTATTCCATTGCCGAGATGACAAAAAGTATGAAAGATCAGGTATATCCCGATGGAGTAC
Source organism: Saprospiraceae bacterium (assembly GCA_013001595.1). Lineage (GTDB taxonomy): Bacteria > Bacteroidota > Bacteroidia > Chitinophagales > Saprospiraceae > JABDMH01. The sequence continues at coordinate 3,912 of JABDMH010000033.1, forward strand.
AAACAGAGTTGACATCGCACTATCACAATGTCTCTTTGCGCAACTTTGAACTTTTTAAAAAGATTTGTGACCGGGCAGGAAGGGAATTACCTGGATTCTTCTCAGAGACCATCAGAAAAATGTATGCGTATATCGCTCAGGCAGTGAGACCGGATGGGTATCGGATTTTGAATAATGATGGCGATCGAGGATCGGACCGATCGATTATTCTAGAAGGGGCGGAGCGTTTTGGTAATGGGACATGGACCTATCTTGCCACGAATGGAGCTGAGGGAATTAAGCCAGATGATGGCCCGTCGTATTTTTTCCCCTGGGCAGGTCAATTGATTTCTCGCAGCGGTTATGATGCAGATGCGCATTGGTCTTTTTTTGACATCGGACCATGGGGCAGTGGGCATCAGCATAATGACAAGCTTCATATTTCGATCGCCGCCTACGGTCGCGATTTGTTGGTCGATGCAGGGCGATTTGCTTATACGGGAGAGACCGCCAAAAAATTCAGGCCATATGCACGAAGTAGTGCTGGTCATAATCTTATCTTAATCGAGGGTAAAAATCAAGCTCCAGGTCCGAAGCTTGCTGATACAACCATCGGAGATCTTCACTATCGAATTACACCACAGTTCGATTATGCATCGCATACCTTCGGTGATTATCTAGATATGGCAGGGCAGGTAACCCACACGCGCTCCATATTGTACGTGCGTGGTGGCTTTTGGGTGGTTGTTGATAAAGTTACTTCCGATAGACCCCGCACAGTCACTGCACTATGGCATTGGCACCCGGATTGCACTGTGGAAAAAGATGGGCAGGTCGTTAAATCAAAGAATGAAAAAGGAAACCTGTCCATCATGCCTGTAGGGGGTCAGGAATGGGAGGTCTCCTTTATCAAGGGACAGGAACAACCCCAAATACAGGGGTGGTACAGTCCAGAGTACAACATCTTTAGCCCCAATACTACGTCCATTTATGACACCAGGATAGATGGAAACTCCACGTTCATTTGGTTGCTCGTTCCTTCAGAAAGGGAAGCACCTGAAGTGGATGGAAAGGTGATTTCTATGAGTCCGAATGAGGTTCAACTTGCTGTCCGAATGGATCAGAAAAAATGGGAACTGATTATACCGCATCTAAATAGTAGGGACGTATCGCTGAATTGAGAGTCGGAACGTTGTTCTGAAATCAAGTACATACGAGAAAAACTGACGTTAGGAGAATAGATCTAACTATCAAATGGTCCTGGGAAAAAGGACGCCTGTTTGTTTATCAAACAACGGATATTCTTAATTAAGAAATTACGATTGCCTTAGATGTTATCAGTAAATTTTTGTGCTTCTAAAGCATTTGGGAGACACACTGCAATCCAATGATCAAAAGTCTTCTAGTATTTAAAGATCATAAATAAATTTAAGGCCATCTACAAATGACAGCTCCTCCACCCCAATAAATCCTTTATCGCCGTAGACTTGAAAATCAATGTTGAGCCAACTATATTCCTTCTACCATGGGCTCAGTGGCATCTTTATCATCCTTCGAGCAACTCGTGAAATGGAACAAAGCCAATAGTAAGATTGAACACAACAAGATGGATCTGAATAGATGTTTAAAACCAGTTTTTAGAGTCATAGCCTAGCTGTTTAAATAGTGAATGGTGGCATGATAGTTCCAGTCTGAAAATGTCCACTCAAATATATGAGCAAGAGACAGCCTTTACTTTCGCTATTTGATCAATCTGTGGCTATAGTGTTGAATTATGGGGAAGGAGGCGCTTAAACTATCGTTGCATGAAGCAGGATGCTTTGTCGTAGTGTGAAGGTAATCAGCTATTTGTGCGTTGCACTTGGGCTTTCGCCAAAAGTTTCTTTGTAAGCCTGGGAGAAATATATGGGAGATTTGAAACCAACATGATGGGCAATTTCTGCAATGCTAAGTGATCTATCAGCTAGCAATTTCTTGGCTTTTTGGAGGCGAATGCGGCGTACATAGATGGAAGTCGACATGCCGGTTAATGCCTTTATTTTTCGATGTACTTGGGAACGACTGAGGAATAACGCACGAGCCAAGTCATTTACGGAGAAATTTTCATCGCTAAGATGTTCAAGGACAATATTTTCTACTTTCCGAACAAAATCTTCCATGTTGTTCCCTACTTCTTTATGATCACCATGGAGTGCTAGTAGAGAATTCATGTATTTCTTTTGTAACTTTTCACGCATTTCCAAGAGTCGCGTCATCCGTATCATTAGCTCAGCTTTTTCAAACGGTTTGATGAGATATGCATCTGCGCCCTGATCGAGACCTTTGATTTTATCTTCTGAGGTAGCTTTAGCTGTCAGGAGGATGATTGGAATATGGTTGGTTCTTTCATCGTCCTTTAGTATGGCACATACTTCAAATCCATTCATCTGTGGCATCATTACATCACTAATGATGATGTCGGGTACTTCGTCTAGTGCCGTCCTGACGCCCTCTTTTCCATGTGTACAAGTTATGATGTAGAAATCCTGCTTGAGGCACTCTTTAAGGTACTCAGTCACATCCAAATTGTCTTCAATAATAAGCGCAATTGGTAGTTTGTTGGAATTGTTCTCCGTGGCATCAAAAAAAACGGACATTTCGTCTGCCTTGCCATGTCTGTCGAGGCCCCGTTCCGAAATTTGAGTAATGCCGATGGTGGAAGAGTTCATTTCTTGTGGTGGTAGTGAAGGAAGTTGGACATTGCTTTTAGCCGCATCTTTAGTGATTGGAAGTTGTACGGTAAATTCACTTCCCGACCCCATGGTGCTTTCTACAGAAATTACTCCACCGCTTAATTTTACCAATTCTTTACTTAGAGCCAGACCGATACCCGTACCATCTCTAGGTTTCGAAGATAAGTGATGGTCTTGGTAAAATCGAAGGAAGATTTTGTCTAACTTATCTTCGGGAATACCAATACCAGTATCTTTGATTTTTATGAAAAAGAACGGACATTTGGAGACCAGTTGGTGGCTCAGGTGGACGATGACTCTCCCTCCGGGAGGTGTGAATTTAATGGCGTTGGATAGTAAGTTCGTAACAATGGTTTCTAACTTTTTGCTATCAAAATCCATCACCAAATGATCGATTTCTGCATATACGATCAGCTTGATACCATTCTCCTGTGCCAAGGAATGAAAGCTTTCACAAAGATATTTCAAATATGGAATCACATCAGATTGTATGGCTTTTACTTCTAAATTGCCGCTTTCCAGTTTTGCCAGATCGAGCATTTCATTAACTAGCTGGACGAGTTTTTCCCCGTTGCGACGGATCATTTCCAATGACTTATTTGCTTGATTCGAAACTCGATATTCCGTGTCTGCCATGAGTCGATTGGCCATGCCGAGAATGACCGTTAGTGGGGTTCGGAACTCATGGGTGATATTGGTATAAAAGTCCTTCATCACTTGATTGATACGCGTCTGTCGCTCACTGTCTTGTATTGTCAATTTTCTAGAGAGCTGAAATTGATAGAGGCCATATATCGTCGCCATAAAGAGACTGATGTAGAGGAAAAATGCCCACCACCTTGCCCACAGTGCGGACTTGATGGTGAAGGATACTGAGGCGCCCTTTTCATTCCATAGATCATTATCGTTTGACCCAATGACAGTAAACTTATATTCTCCCGGATCAAGATTAGTATATCGAGCTATACGATGAGTTTCAGCGCGGATCCATTCATGATCATATGGTTCCAATTTATGTTTGTATTTATTCTTAGAAGGATTGCTAAAGTGAATCCCAGTATATTCAAAACTCAAATCATTCTGGAGATGTGATAGTGTAATTCTATCTCGATTTCCTGATCCAAAATCAATAAGATTAAAGGTTTCGTCGGATGTAGAAAAGCTATTGAGATTAATATGTGGAGGAATCAGATTACCTTTCAGTTCTTCTGGGTAGAATGAAATCACGATACTACTACCTCCGAAGAATAACTGGCCATCCGCTGCTTTCATGCTAGTTTTTTGATATTCATCGGAATGAATTCCACTTGGCATAATTCTAATTGATTCGGTATCAAATTTTGATATTCCCTGATCAGTAGAGACCCACAAAATTCCTGAGGGTGCTTCGAGGATATCAAAAACTCGGTTACTTAGCAATCCGTCCTCTATGGTGTATTGCTGGAAGCTGCTTTTATCAAGATTAAAATGAAGCAATCCTCCTGTTGCTGTACCGATCCAGTACTGCCTTTTGCTATCTTCGAAAAAGCACAAAGGTTTATATCCTTCCAAGAAGGATCGGAAACGATTGGTTTGCTGATCATAGCGAAACAAAGCACCCTCTCCGGCTAAATCTCCAACCCAAATAGCTCCACTTTGGTCCTTTTCGATCAGATAGATTTCTGAGTCATGGTTCTGCCCCTCTTCATTTGACAAAATGTACCGATCGAAAGTTTCTTCATCTTTACTAAAGCCGAAAAGTCCATTCTTACCGGCTCCCAACCATATATAACCTTCCTGGTCTTCACAGATGCGATAAACTGTACTATGGGATGAGTCAAATCTGTCCGCTGGAATTTCATAGTAGCTAAATTGACCCATTTCTGGATCTAGGCGACCCAAGGCACCATTTTCAAGGTCTTCAACCATCTCACTGCCCTTGAAATCACCCCTACCGAAACCCAGCCAGAGCAATCCTTCCGAATCTTCATATACATCCTGTATATGGTCTGTAACGGAGGTGCTTTTTCTTAATATCGCAGAATGCAACGGGGTAATTTTAGCTGTCCTCAGATCCAATTGTTGAAGCCCTTTATGCAAAGTCCCCAACACGATCAACCCAGGCTCTCTCATAGATTGATGAATCTTGCGAACGTGCAAATTATTTAGCTCAGAATACCTAGTGATTTTCCGTAACGAAGGGTTCATCTTGTGAACCCCTCCTTGCGTCAAGTTGCCTAGCCAGAATTGGCCAGATCGGTCCTCAAAGAAGGACCATAGCTTATCATTACTGATGCCATTGGGATTCTCAACATCATGGGCATAATAATTGAATTTATTGGTGATCGGAGCAAAATAATTGATCCCTCCGCCACAGCTGCCTACCCATAATCCACCTGCGCGATCTTGGTATAGGATTTGAACAAAGGGAGGAGATTCCCAAACCCTTTTTGCTAACGAAGCGTGGATCCGATCGGGTTTATCAGGATCACGAATCATTCGAATAAATTCCTCCTTGTCAGGATTATAGTAGTGTAGTCCGTTTTGAAATGTCCCGACCCAAATACGGTTCTCCCGATCTTGTAAGAGTGCACTTACCCTATTGTCAAGTAGACTGTTGGGGTTGTTAGGCTCGTGCAAGAATTGCTTTACTTCTCCAGTGGCAGGATTAAAACGAATCAGTCCGCCTTTGTCATCCCAAATGCCATAACCTGTTCCAATCCAGATATGTTTTTGGTGATCAGCCATCAAGACCTTTACAATGTAGCTAGCTATGGTAATAGAGTCTTCCGAATCGTGCAGAAAGCGAGTAAAGCTATCACTATCACTTTCATAGCGGAATAAACCTCCCAACTCTGCCGCGACCCAAAGGTTCTGATCATAATCTTCAATGATGGATGTGATTTTGCCGGTGGGAGCAATCCTATTATCACTGCTATGATAGTTGAAGAAACAATCACAGACAGGGTTGTACCGACTCAAGCCGGTAGCTGTGCCTATCCAAAGACCACCCGAATGATCTACAAATAGCGCATGAGTAAAATTGTCGTGCAAGGAGGTCGAATCTCCCAGAGCATTTTGGTAGAGTTTAAAGTTATAACCGTCGTAGCTAATCAGTCCTTTGTTACTTGTCATCCACAGCAAACCGTTGCGATCTTGTTTGATGGCAACGATATTGCAGTTTAGACGCACACCTTCAATCTCGATCTGAACATTTTCAAAGCCCGGGTCCTGATATTGGGCAAAGGAATAGTTAACACAAGCCAACATATAAATCTGGATTAATGCCAAGGAGCGGACTAAAGTCATCATGTTTGTGACCTTGCAACGAAAGAGAGAAAGTGCAGAGGCTGTCATAATACTAGGTACTAGAATCTTCTCAAGTATATTCACTACAATAACTACGCTGACCAATCTAGCCCTTGATATGATTCACAATGCCCCCATTTGCTTCTTTATGAGTTTGGAGATCAAAGTCTTGCGTGAATTCTAAAAAAGAACTGGAATCTGTCAAGGGATTTTATAAGGAGGGCATTTGTCTTAATACCGGATTAGTACAAAAAGACTAAAAGTTAGTGCATAGATCTTGAATAGTCAACTATTTGGACAACCCAAAAATAAAACCCCCCTAAGTTGTTATCTTAGAGGGGACTTATATCCGTCTATTGGGGGGAAGAGGGATCATTCCATGATTTCGTGAAACAGGCACTAGATGCACAGATACAAGTTGCCAGTGTTGGACATTCCCAAAGAATTCGAAGGAAGAATCATTAATCCCTGTGACAAGTGTCAGTTTTGTCCTACGGTCTCTCCAGATGATTCGACCTTGAGAGTTAGTGACAGATCGATGTCGACCGTATCTCCAGTCTTGTTGGCACCCATAAGAAAGGTTGGGGGTTCCACGCCGAAATCCAACATGTTAAATTTTCTGGATCCTGTCAGGACCATCTTGCCACCTTTCCATCTACCCTGAGCTTGAAAGCTAATGGTCTTAGAAACACCTGCTAGGTTGAAGTCACCTTGGCAAATGGCCATGAAGAGATTGCTGGTCTGACTAAACACGGATACATCGTCGGACAGTACAAACTGTATCTGAGGATATGCATCACCCTTCAGGGCCTCATAGGTATTCTGATCCATCGCCTCATTATCACTCTTTATGTCTGTAACATCTACCGTCACAACCACATCGCGAAATCCTGTCAATTCGTCACCGTCGTAAATGGCTTGTCCGGTGATGTCAATCTCTTCAACCTGCATGGTCCAATTTTTCAAAGTCGAGGTACCAGAGATGGTTAGTTCATGATCTACGACTACCAATTCGTTTTGACCGGTAGCCCAGATCACGGGAAGTGTGAAAAGTAGTAGTGACAGTAGCTTTTTCATGAGTTATGCTTTTTTATGCAGAGAATGTATGCCCATTTTGCCTGAAATCGGATGATCCTCGTCAGTAATCGGATTGATCTCAATCAAGTAACCATTTCCTTCTCTGACTGTGAGAAAATTATTAGAATAACATTTGCGTGCTATAAAAATCGGCTTCACTAAGAGCGGAGCAATTTATAGGATCCGATTCAAATGATCTTGTTCTAAATCTAGACAAGGTCTAATAATGAAATGCCATGGGGCTATTTGATTTTTTTGTATAAGCTTCGATTCCTGATAGCGCTCGATAAATAGCCAATTGTCCATTACTATATTGGAGGCTATCAGCAAGTTCAAGTCCACGATACATTAGTTGCATGCACTATCTATATGATCGGGAAGTTTTTGCTTTCCCAGGGTATAGAGGTGTAAAACCTGGGAGGTGTCTTTGCTCCAGGACGCTATGCTCAAACAAAATGTTGAGAGGAAAAGCAGATAAAATCGCTGGCTATTAACCGGCATTAAATGTTACCTGCTGCCCGGCGATAGAAAGGTTTTCTTCCACGAAAGTGAGATCCCATAAATTGGAGATCACGGCAGATATATCCTTGTTTTGTAGTGCCCACAGATACGCTTTCATTGGGGCCTTTAGCTCTCCAGGCACAATCCTGTTTACCTTATCAATCCTCCATTGTGGCGTAGGCTGCAGCTTCTTGTGGTGGGTAGCTACCGCCATCGCGGCTTTCATCGCAATGATGCCCATGCCCTTCTGACGATGGGCGAACCGAATGGTTTCCTCAAGATAGCCACCATTGATCACGTTGTAGGCACACATGCATACATCAAACCGGTTACTCTCAGCTGCTACTCTCAGCACACCTGCTGGATCATTATGTGTACTTAAGCCTAAGTACCGCACTTTACCATCCCGTTTCAACTTGTCGTAAGTTTCCCAGATCTCTGGTATCTGCACTTCTTCAGGACAATTTGCTCCGTGGGGGCACATCAGGATGTCAAAATAGTCAGTGCCCACCCTTGCAAGGCTTCCTTCTACAGAAGAGGTGATCTTGTCCTGATAGGCTTTACTGCCATCAACTTTATGACCATAGTCGGCAACCATTGCATTGGCAATATAACTGGGGGTCATTGATCGTTCTTGACCAGGCCAATAGGTGAAATAATAACCCGGTTTATCCACGCCTCTTTCATCCCGCAATTGCTGCGCTTTCTTTATGATGGCATTTTGCTTCTCTGAAGGAAGACCATCGAAAATATCCCTGTACATACTGCTTCGAACACCACCAAATCCACTGACTTTGGTGGTCAGAAATACTTGATCGCGCTTTCCTGATTTGGCCAATATCTTCCCATAAGCTACCTCTGTATCGCCCTTGTTATAAGCTGGCGCCATATCTAAATAGTTGAGTCCTTTTTCGATGGCTACTTCTGTCGGCCTGGTGTTATCAGAAACAACTGGATCTCCACCACTCACGATTTCGGAGATCATCATTCCTGTTCGACCCAGCATACGGTATGACATCCCAGATTGCTGGTTGCGCCATTCGGGTGCGATGTCATCAAAATTGAAAGGTGCTTCTTCTTCCGGGGAAATTCCTTTAGCTGAAACCCTATGAGTCGTGACCCCAGCTAAAGATGCTGCCGAGGCGACAGAAATAAAATCTCTACGAGAAAAACGCTGATGTTTCTTCGTCACTTTCTTATCCATGATGCGAACTGAAAATTAGTCAGCATTAATTTACAACAATTTTGGAAGGTCTTTATGAGTGACGTTCTTCAAAGGACAATTTTATTAAGGACATTGTATCTTGGCTCCTATCATGGTATCTATGCATCGAGCAATTTATCTGTGCTGTCTCTTTGTGCTCTTCGGAGTTCGTGGATCCGATGCACAAGGGGAGCTGGATCTTCCGAAAGGGAAACTTATATACCAAAATGACTTCTCAACATGTGAAGATCTGACAGATTGGAAAATGGAAGGACCTGGGCAAATCGCATGTGCAGACAATTGGATGCACATATCTGCTCCAAATGAGGAAGAGCACCATGTTTTTTGGTGTCCCGAGGAATTTCCCAGTGATTTCGCAGCCCAGTGGCAACTCCAAAATATGGAGACCGATGCCGGTCTCCTCATTATCTTTTTTGCTGCTAAAGGTCGCAATGGTGAATCCATTTTTCACCCATCCATTGCTCCCCGAGATGGTGTGTTCAATAAGTATACAAAAAGTGATATTGATTGTTACCACATTTCATACTACGCTCATACACCTAATTATCAAAACCGGCCATATGCACATTTACGTAAGAATGCTGGATTTCACAAGGTTTCAGTTGGTGATGCTCCCCTCCCTGCACGCTCAACAAAGGTACATACAGCTACTCTCATTAAGCAGGGTGCACACATCCGTATGTTTGTCGACAATCGAAAATTAATTGATTGGACCGATGACGGGCAACGATATGGCCCTGTGTTGGGTGCGGGTAAGATTGGATTTAGGCAAATGCGATGGAGCCATTTTCGCTACAGAGATTTTAAGGTGTGGCAGTTGGATTCTACTAGTGCACGGGAACAACTAGGATGGCGACAACATACCATAGATGCAGACGGTCAGGGTGCGGATGGCATTAAATTGTATGATGCCAATGGGGATGGACGATCCGATATTGTGACCGGCTGGGAAGAAAGTGGACAGACCAAGATGTATTTGCATCCTGGGTCAGATCATGTGAGAACACCCTGGCCATCTTATACTTTAGGCACTACACCATCTGTCGAAGATGCTGTATGGATGGATGTGGATGGTGATGGAGTTCCGGAGGTCATAAGCTGTACCGAAGGGAAAGACAAAAGTATCTATGTTCATCAGGCTACAGGTGAAATTCATGATACCGTACAATGGGTACAGTCAGTGGTGCCGGGAGCAAGTAAACGGATGATGTGGATGTATGCACAACCCATGGATGTCGATGGAACGCGGGGAATGGATCTTGTGGTTGCTGGTAAAGGTGAGCATGGAGCGCTCGGATGGTTTGCAAACCCTGGTGACGGAAATGTTGCAAACTGGACCTGGCACCACATATCAAATGTGGGTTGGATCATGTCCATCTTATTTCACGACATGGATAAAGATGGTGACCAGGACATCGTAATCACAGATCGAAAGGGTGCTCTAAGGGGCTGTCGATGGTTGGAAAATCCTGGTCAGGAGATGGTCAGCAGAGGTCCCTGGACAAATCACTTCATCGGCTTAACTGATGTAGAAGTTATGTTTACGGAAATGACTGATTTGGATGGCAATGGTTTGGTAGATTTTGTGGTTCCGGAACGCACTGAAAACACCTTGCGCATCCTGTATCAAAGAAATTCATCGGAAAGTGGTTGGGATGAACATACCCTGAACCTACCTCCATCAACAGGAGCGGCGAAAGCTGTGGCTTTGGGAGACCTGGATGGTGATGGTATTCTAGATTTGGTCATCAGTACCAATACCAATGGTGACCACAACAAATATGGTCTTACCTGGCTCAATGGCAAAGAGATACATCTGGACGAAACTGCACAGACCTTTCATCCTATTTCCGCTCGTCACGATGCTAAATTTGATGATGTGATCTTGTCTGATGTTGATCAGGATGGAGACATCGATATACTAATTTGTGAAGAAAATTTTGGGGAGAACAGCAAAGGTCTTGGAGTAATCTGGTACGAGAATCGGATACGGGAGTAGTGCTCATTTCCTCTTATCTATGTTTCCATTCCTTGGTATGTATGGAAAATCTCAGGTCAAACAAGAATACTATGCACATTGTGAGGAAAGCTGCATAAAATCACATCGAAATGGAAGTCGTAGGGGTCTGACTGGTTAAGATACTAACCGCGTTGATGGGCTGCTTATCCACCCTATTTTGCTAATTTGGCTTCTTAAACGACAACGATGTATTTACTCGGATACGACATAGGGAGTTCTTCGATTAAGGCAGCATTGGTTGATGTGGAAAGTGGAACACAGGTGGCCGTGGCTCAACAACCCAAGGTAGAAATGGAGATGATTGCCGAACAACCGGGTTGGGCCGAACAACAACCTGAAGAGTGGTGGAAACACCTATGCAACGCTACGCGAGAGCTGCTGGAAATGACTGGTATCGATTCATCGAAAATCCAAGGCATTGGTATCGCCTATCAGATGCACGGACTAGTGATGCTGGATGCGAATGGTCAATCCATTCGACCGTCAATCATCTGGTGCGATAGTCGCGCTGTCGGCATTGGCAATGATGCATTTACAAGCCTTGGTGAGGAACAGTGCCTGTCTCACTTGCTAAATTCTCCGGGAAATTTTACTGCGTCAAAATTGAGGTGGGTACAACAGTATGAGCCAGATAAATATGCCGCCTGCGATAAAATCATGCTCCCCGGTGACTACATTGCCTACAAGTTATCTGGTGAAATTAATACGACCATCAGTGGTTTGTCTGAAGGAATGCTGTGGGATTTTAAGGAAAAGCGACCTGCCAATTTGCTACTAGATCATTATGAAGTCGATGAGACGTTGCTTCCAGAAATTCGCGGGACTTTCGCCGTTCATGGTCAGGTCTCAAAAAAGGCTAGTCACGAGACAGGATTAATTCCCGGTATACCGATTACCTATCGGGCTGGAGATCAACCCAATAACGCCCTGTCACTGAATGTGCTCCAACCTGGAGAGGTGGCAGCTACGGGAGGTACTTCCGGCGTCGTCTACGGGGTAGTAGATCAACCTATTTATGATCCACAGTCCCGAGTAAATGGATTTGCTCATGTGAATTACACCGACGAAAATCCTTTGACTGGAATTCTTCTTTGTATTAATGGAGCGGGCATCCAATATGGATGGGTCAGGAAGCAGCTCACCGGTTCAGATACTTCCTACGACATGCTAGAATCAATCGCTGCAAAAGCACCTGTAGGTTCAGATGGACTCAGTATACTACCTTTTGGTAATGGTGCCGAGCGCATGCTAGGCAATCGGGAAATTGGAGCACACTTTGTCAATATCCAGCTGAATAGGCATGAAAGAGCACATGTGTATAGGGCAACCTTAGAAGGTATAGCTTTCTCATTCGTATATGGAATGCAGATTCTTGGTGAGATGGGAATGTCTATTGAGGTGATAAAAGTGGGAAATGACAATCTCTTTTTGTCCAATATTTTTTCTGAAACCATAGCCACCCTAACCGATGCCAAAATAGAAATGCTAAAGACTACCGGGGCTGTAGGTGCTGCACTAGCCGCAGGAGTAGGAGCTGAAGTGTTTCCAGATTTATCCAGTGCACTGGCGCATGTCAGTCTATTGCAAACCATCCATCCAAGAGCAGATAGACCAGCGTTCCAGGAAGCTTATGCAAATTGGGAGCATAGTTTGAAAAGATTCCTTTAGCATAGAGCTCCGAAATGATGAATGAAATCCGAAGCAACATTAATCAGCATAAGACTTTTCAATTCCATATTCATGCAGAGAAATTTGAACCAACAAATTGTAATTACATTAATTGTCGCCACGCTATTAATGATAGGATTTGCTTGCAATTCATCTAGGCAGGCCACTGACTCAGTTGCATCTGCTCAGCTAAAGGCCGTAGATCCCTATGTGGGCATCTGGGATTATGCAGTCAAAGACACGCCGGAGGGAGATATGACCGGTGAGCTCGAGATCTTGAGCAATAAGGGAAATTATTCAGCGACGATGAGGGGCGCTGGAGGAGAAATCGGCATCGTGGACTTTCAGATTCTAGATAATAAGCTATCGGGCAAGTTTGATTATCAAGGCATGCGTATAGATGTCAATGCAACCTTTCAAGGGTCTACCTTTGCAGGTGAGGTGGGCGTAGATTACACGACTTTTCCGATCACAGCAACACTTAGAAACCCTTAGTCTTACAATGCATTAGAAGTGAGTGGTGCCTGGAAATCTACTTGTTAAATTCACTTTCAAAGAAATGAGGCGTACTAGTTTCCCTGAATCAACATGGCAGTGCAATGATTCAACAACTTAGGGAAAGAGCCGATTTGTTACCAAGTCAACGATTTCCTTAAAGTTTTAGCAGGATGATTCGCAGTAGGTACCGTCCTCGCTGCCAATTGGAGTTCATAAATTAGCCTTAAATGCCAGTGCGAATGGCAGCATTCGACCGCATTTTCCGTTCATTTAGTGCTATGAACCCAAGTGGAGGCCATGATAGAATGGTGAGTTCAATTCCGACATCTCGAGAAACTGTAATAATTTACGAATCGTGCAGTTAGATATGGACTGCCATGCTCATCTGATGATGCACTCAATGAAGAAAACATTGCAAATCACGGGTTACCTCAGCCTTCTTCTATTGCTACTCTGCACGAGAAACCTCGGCGCCCAAAATTACACCATTAGTGGCTACATCACTGCAGGCGAAACTGGAGAAAACCTGATCGCTGCTAGTGTATATGATCTAAAGCATGAGAAGGGTACGGTTACGAATAACTATGGTTTTTTCTCGCTAACGCTGCCTAAAGATTCAGCTGAACTCCAGGTGAGTTATATCGGGTACGAGCCGGTGGTGAAAGAAATCATGGTCGATCGAGATATCCAACTCAATGTTGCGCTTACTACGTCCATTGTACTGGATGCTGTGGAGGTGACAGCCACGCAAGTAGATCGCATTCAGGAAAACGTGCAAATGAGTCAGATAGGTGTGCCGGTGGAACAGATCAAAAAGGTTCCTGCCTTATTAGGCGAGGTGGATGTCTTGAAGGCCTTACAGCTATTGCCGGGAGTCCAATCAGGTGGAGAAGGTCAGACCGGACTGTATGTACGTGGTGGCAGTCCCGATCAAAATCTGGTGCTTCTAGATGGCGTACCCGTTTATTCTGTCGCTCATGTAGCAGGCTTGTTCTCTGTATTCAACGCCGATGCCATCAAGAATGTGAGTTTGATTAAGGGAGGTTTTCCAGCTAGGTACGGTGGTAGATTATCGTCGGTCTTAGAGATCTCTATGAAGGATGGCAACAAGCAGGAATTTCATGGGGAAGGATCTATTGGATTAATTACCTCAAAACTTACGCTTGAGGGTCCGATTAACAAAGGAAGGACATCCTTCTTGATCAGTGGTCGAAGAACATACATCGATATGTTGCTACGTCCTATCGCCAAGTCAAACGCGAAGGAAGAAGGAGTGGGGCTGAAACCAAAGCTGCACTTTTATGATATTAATGTAAAATTGAACCATAATATCAGCGACAAACATCGACTTTATTATTCCTTGTACAATGGTTCAGATGTGTTCTTTAGTAGGATAAAGGAAGAACGCTCATCATTCGCCGGTGGGCTCGACTGGGGAAATTGGATCAGTGCTGCCCGTTGGAATTGGCAGATTTCACCAAGAATCTTCAGCAATACAACATTGATATTTAGTGATTACGCTTTTGACTCAAGAATTGAAATCGAAGAGGAGGTGGGAGATATTACGACGACTTTCAAATCCAAGTATTTGTCCGGCATTCAGGATTTAGGTGCCAAGTGGGATCTTGATTTTATTCCAAACCCGTCACAATACATTCGATTGGGATTTGGAGCTACACGGCACGTCTATGATCCGGGTGCCATTAGTTTTCAAGTTCAAGAGCAGAACGTCGATTTAGATACATTAATTGGAAATACAAAAACAAGATCTACAGAATTTTATTTGTACGCTGAAGATGAAATAACTATGGGGAATTTCAAGATGAATATTGGCCTTCATGCTTCAGCCTTTTCAGCAGAAGATGTATTTTATTCTTCTCTCCAACCACGACTTAATTTTCGATACTTGATGAATAGCAGGTGGTCATTGAAGGCAAGTTTTAATACCATGACTCAGTATATAAACTTGTTGGCAACCGAGGCTTTATCCTTACCCACAGATCTTTGGGTGCCCAGCACAAGAAGTGTCAGACCGCAGCGAGCCTGGCAAGCAGCTGTTGGAGCGGCAAAAAATTACAACGGTTATGAGATTAGTGTGGAAGGTTATTATAAAAAGATGACGGACGTGGTAAGTCTGAAAGCTGGCTCAAGCTTTTTATTTGGCTTAGACAATAGCTGGGAAGAAAAGATCACCCAAGGTGAAGGCAAGACTTATGGCGGTGAATTATTTCTGCAGAAAAAAACAGGAAAGACTACTGGATGGATTGGGTATACGTTGTCATGGAATAATCGAACATTTGAAGAAATCAATAGTGGCCGAACATTCCCTTTTAAATATGATCGACGCCACGATCTCTCAATTGTGGCAATTCATGATTTTAACGAGCGCGTGTCACTTACTGGCTCATGGGTATATGGTACAGGTAACGCGATAAGCATTCCCTATCAGAAGTTTAATATTTACCGTCGCTATGCGGATGGGGGATACAATACAAATCCTGTGGAGCAGATAAGGGATAAAAATAGTTTTCGAATGTCCAACTTTCATCGACTCGACTTGGGGATCAGGTTTTCTAAACAGAAAAAGAGGCATTTGCGAACCTGGTCATTTGGGGCATATAATTCATATTTTCATAAAAATCCTTATTTCGTTTATGCTTCGAATGCGGGAGAATTTGATCCTGTCACGGGTCAATATTTTGAACAGCGTACAAAATTCAAGGAAGTTAGTCTCATACCGTTCATTATACCTTATTTCAGTTATGGCTTCAAATTCTAACATAATAGGATGCCTCTTGGCTTTGTCGACGATCTGCTTATTGTCGATATCATGTGAGGAGCTCTTCGAAAGTACAATTGAAATCGAAATACCCGAGAGCTTAGACCGATTGGTATTGATATCGGATATATCGACCCTTAGAGATACGGTTCGTTTTCAGATCACCCATTCTCAGAATATTCTGGATGAAAATAGTGACATTGTAGACTTGGATTTGGACCGGACAGAATTTATGATTCGCTCTGCAGATAAGTCATATGCTCCTCCTTTACGTCACACAGATCTTCCTTTTTTTTATGAGATGGATATCTTGGAAGAGTTCTTTATCCCAGGCACTGAGGTGGAAATTATGCTTTCGAATCCTCTATACCCAAATCTTAGTGCTAGGGCCAAAGTCGCTGCCCCTCCCGCGGCAAGTAATTTTAGGTACAAAGTCGATGCGGCTAAAGATTTTGATGGTGACGATTTGGATGAATTGTCATTTGACATTGATGACGATCCAGGGGTCGAAAACTTCTATCTAGTTTCTGCAGAACTTTTGATCGTAGAGCGGTATGATGTATTACTGGGAGATCTTGGTGACACTACCTTTTTTAGAAAATTTTTGGCTGAAATCTACCTTGTCTCGGACGGGATCACCATTGAAGAGGGATCTGATGGAAAGGTCCTTTTTTCTGATCGGAGCTTTTCCGGTCAGAAATTTAACATTCACATACGATCCTATGGATTGCCTCTCGTCGATGGTAGGAAGACTTTGTTCGTTTCCGTGAAATCGATTTCTCACGATCGTTATCTATACGAAAAGAGTCTAGGTGCACTCCTCCTCAATGACGGCAATCCTTTCGTTGAACCAGCCAACGTGCATTCGAACATTGAAGGCGGATTTGGCATATTCAGTATTGATGCTGAAGTTGTGTCCGAAGTGGAGATCATTCGTTAATCAAGAAGCCGATACAGTAATCAGAAATAAGGTGATAACTTAGGTCTCTTAGGTTTGACTTACTCTGATCAGATATTTAATCAACCTGCAGCCAGACTCATAGATAGCTGCTTCTCCAGCTCCTGAACAGTGTCTTTAAAAATGGCGTCAGTGTCCATCAGATCTTGCACCGCATTACAAGAATATATGACCGTACTGTGATCCCGACCTCCAAATTTGGCGCCAATAGCTTTTAAGGACTGGTTGGTCATTTTCTTTGCAAGAAACATGGATAATTGTCGAGCGATGACTATGGATCGTTTACGGGTTTTGCTTTGCAGTTTATCGACTGACATTTCGAAGTAGTCAGCAACCAATTCCTTTATACTCTCTACAGTAACTTGTTTGGAGATTTGTGAAACAAATTTTTGAATCACCTCTCTAGCTAGATCAATGTCGATCTCTCTTCTGTTTAAGGACGCTTGTGCGATGATCGAGATCAAGACACCTTCAAGCTCACGGATGTTGTTTTGCACATTGTAGGAAATGAATTCCAGCACATTGTTCGGTACATCCAAGCCCTCATCAACCATTTTTGATTCCAAAATGGCCATTCGGGTTTCCAGATCTGGCGCTTGCACGTCGGCGGTGAGGCCCCATTTAAACCTAGAGATCAAACGTTCTTGCATGCCATCAAGATCCTTCGGTGGACGATCTGAGGTAAGAATCAACTGTTTACCATTTTGGTGTAGCTGATTGAAAATATGAAAGAATATCTCTTGGGTTTTGACCTTGTTAGCCAGAAATTGTATATCATCAACGATTAACACATCGATCATTTGATAGAAGTTCACAAAATCGTTGATGGCATTGTTCTTTATCGACTGTATGATTTGATTGGTGAACTTCTCGCTGGAGACGTACAACACAGATTTGTTCACCAGCTTGGTTATGATTTCATTACCCACCGCTTGTGCCAAGTGCGTCTTTCCCAGACCAACATCTCCATAAATGACAAGTGGGTTGAATGAAGTGCCACCCGGTTTTTTGGCTACAGCAACACCCGCAGATCGTGCCAGCCGATTACAGTCGCCTTCTATATAGGTGTCAAAGGTGTACTTTGTATTGAGCTGGGGATCAATCTTCATTTTCTTGATCCCAGGTATTACAAAAGGGTTTCTGATTTCTTCATCAACCCCTTCTTGTCCATCCATAGTTTTCTGGGTGCGAGTGGGCTTATA
Source organism: Saprospiraceae bacterium (assembly GCA_013001595.1). Lineage (GTDB taxonomy): Bacteria > Bacteroidota > Bacteroidia > Chitinophagales > Saprospiraceae > JABDMH01. Next base: position 21,839 of record JABDMH010000033.1, read on the forward strand.
TTGACTATCGTCAGTGCGCAGTAGGATCTGATATTCCAGTCGACCATCTTCTCCAAGTTGCATGCGCACACTTTTCTTAAGCAAGCCTACGTAGTGTTCTTCCAACCACTCATAAAAGAACTTGTTGGGGACTTGTATAGTCAGGGCATGGCCATCTAGGCCAACAGGTTTGATGGGCTCAAACCAAGTTTTGAAGCTTTGTTCATTGACGCTTTCACGAATCGATTGGAGACAGTTGCCCCATACTACATTACAGTCCTTTACCATTCTTAGGTCCTATTTCTAGAAGTTAAGTAGTCTTATCGTAAATCACCTTAACCAGGATAACAGCAAGAATCTGCTACGGCTATTTTACCTATACTTGTTTCTTACGCTGTGTACAGTCTATCTTCTTCTAACAAATTTGTGAAAAAAATTCTGGAATGCAATAGATCAATTTGATTTATTGATATAAATGATGGACAATTGTCTTAACACATGTGTATACTATTGATTATCAGCATTTAAAGTTTTTAAATAATAACAAAAAATCTGATAAAATACATTACAAAATGTAGTAATATATATCTGCCAATGGATCAATCAAAATACGTTTTTGGGTGTTCTAGAACCCAGTAAAATGGGCTTTCTTGGTCGATGGTTGCAAGTAGCTTGTCACGTCTTTTTTGTTGACCCCGTGCTGAGAAAAAGTTTTGACATATTTGTAAATAACGTACTAAAAACCGACTTAGAGATGCAGCTTGGCTTCTTGCTTTATAGCTAGTATTGCCGTTTTAGCAGGATTTTGACCTTTCTTACTAAAGTGTTCTATTAAGGCAGTGCTATAGACGTCGACATCTTCCGAAAAGGCCACATCAATCATGATTTGATGTATCTGGTTCATTAGTTCTTGTTTAGCTAAAGTCACCACTTGCCAAAGTTTGTCAGATACATAGATCTGCTGTGTGGCATTGTGCTCAAATTCTTTCTGTAGGGTTACCATTAGCGCCGCTTCTAGGTCTCCCGATGACATTTTTGCGGTGCGTAGTTTAGAGATCAGCAGAGAGATATCGGTACGTTCAAAAAAAAGTACCAGCCGTTCGTAGGCTTGCAATCGAAGGGGAAGTGTGTCTGAAGCTGTTTTTTTCTTGAGAGCCAATGACTCCATTTGTATGCGGTTTTGGAAAAACTGCTTGATCACCATATAGCAGATGGCAAATATGATTAGCGCCGGAAGACATACTAGAAGGAGATAAAACCAGACTGAAATTTGGTCCTGCATTAGGATGGAATGTTAATTGAACAAATGCAAACAGGTATACGTTGTCACTACAAGATTGAAGGTAGCTTTGCCTATCTTTGACATCGATCTACAGATACAAAGTAGTATAATGAGTGAAGTTAAAGAAAAATTGTCCGTGGCTCCGATTGCCTTAACGGAGGGAGCAATGAAGGCATTAAAGGACATTAGGCAGGATCAAAAGATACCTAGTGAATATGGACTGCGTGTAGGAGTGAAGGGTGGAGGATGTTCTGGATTCTCTTATATTCTGGGATTCGATCAGCAGAAGGACCAGGACAATGTGTATCAAGTTGCGGGAATGAAGGTGCTGATGAATAAAGCTCATGGGATATACCTGTTAGGTATGGAGATAGACTACGTAGACGGCCTTAATAACCGGGGCTTCATTTTCAATAATCCAAACGCTGAAGACACCTGCGGTTGTGGTACGAGTTTCAGTGCATAGGTTACTCTTTCTCATAGAGATACCACACATAAGTACGTTCAATCCATCCATTAAAATTTAGACGATACACCCACTCTGGCAATGTTTTGAAGCGGAGTGCTAATTGGGTTGCTGTCGGGTCAAGCTGCATTGGACGTTCTGTAGCAAAAAGCTGTACACCATGTTGGTTGTTTTCCATGATTTCAGATAGGCTATCAATATGTACTATCTCAAGATTAGGTCTTCTATAGTAACGTAAGTGCCCCTCTTTGTAGGGATCGGTCTCTATGAAATAGAGGGTAGTGGGTTCCTTATAGTTCTGATATATATACTGATAGAGTGGTGTCGTACGGTCAAATGGTGTGAAGCAAATAAAGAGCAACAGTAAGGTGTTTAAAACAGCATAAGTTCTACCAAATCTACGGGTACCCCTCTTTGCATAGAATGCTGCACGGTTATCTCCTTGATAGTATCGAATCCCTTCCATGACTAATGCAGGAAGAAAGCCTACCAAGGGAAATAGAAATCTCAATTCTTTATGGCCGATCATAAAATGAATGAAAAGAAAGGGTATAAACAACCATACTAGTTCATGCCTGGGATTTCGAATCAAGAGATAGATCAGACATAAAATGGGTAAAAGGCTGAAAGGTGGTATTAATGCCAATATGATTTTAGGCAGATAGGACCACCAAGGGTCCACGCCAAAATTGGAAACTTTGTCGTGTATGATGTTTTGATCTATGTAGTTCCAGAAGGTCCAGGTCCATTCACCATAAAACCAGTAGTCAATGATGAGGCCTAGAATCATCGCACCCAGTATTCCAGCCCCGAGAATCATCAAATGACCGAATTTCTCCTTGTGAATAAACAGGAGCCATGAGACGAATCCGAATACGATTAGACTGACTTGGTAGCGACATAAATAGGCAAGTCCAAACAGCACGCCTATTTTTAGAAAGTTGCTCCAAGAATTAGCCCGTAAGAAATAGATTGAGCATCCAATAACTATCAATGACCCGGACCAACCCTCACTGGAGAAACGCACCCCAACCAAGATCATGAACCATAGTAGAAATGAAAGGTACCCAAACCACTTTCGTTCTGGCCCTTCTTGGTACTTAGGGGCATATACCCGATAGATTAACAGCATACTATATAAAGTGAGTGCTGCCGAACATAGCCGCAATATGGCGGTAATCACGAAAGGACTCTCTACGCCCGCCAGGCCCAGTAGTTGGTGAGACCATACCACCAGCAATGGCTGAAAGGCCGATCGCATTTGATGGGCATATTCCCACGGCATGGCGGAGGCATCGATCATGCCCATCTTCATCCCCGCAAATTCGAGAATCTGAAAATGCTCGTCAGATTGGAAAAAACCTATGGAAAAAATAGATGCCACCACTAGAGCAATGATGCCTGCTCGCTGATAAATCGAGACGCTTACAGTGATTGGGCTACTTTTCATCAGCGCAAAGGTATACAATGCTTTGGCGATCCATTATGCTACCATCAGCTCGAAGTGTGTATTTTCGGAGGCAAAATCGATCTTCATTGACAGACACGTCCAAGCATACAAAGTTGATCAAGGAAGCTGCCAAGGAACTGGGTTTTAGCCATGTTGGTATAGCAAAGGCGCAGCGGTTAGATGCGGAGGCAAGACGACTTGAACAGTGGCTAGTACAAAAATTCCATGGTAAGATGAAGTACATGGATAACCATTTTGATAAACGGGTTGATCCTACCCAATTAGTGCCAGGTGCTAAGTCGGTCGTGTCATTGATGTACAATTATCACAATCCGGTCAAGCAGACCGACCCTGAGGCGCCAAAAATTTCTCAGTACGCTTACGGTAAGGACTACCATAAGGTGATCAAAGACAAACTGAGATCGCTGCTTGATCTATTGACTCAGGAAGTAGGTGAAGTTTCAGGTCGATGTTTCGTTGATTCAGCACCTGTATTGGAGCGAGACTGGGCAGTGAAAAGTGGGATCGGTTGGACAGGTAAGAATACCTTGCTGATCAATCCAAAATCCGGATCGTATTTCTTTTTGGCTGAATTAATTTTAGACTTGGCACTAGAGTATGATCAGCAGATGTCCGACTACTGTGGTACTTGCACCCGCTGCATCGATGCCTGCCCCACTGGAGCTATTGCCGCATCTGGATACGTACTAGATAGTAGGAAATGCATTTCCTATCTGACGATCGAGCTTAGAGACGAAATACCTACAGCGTATAACGATAAGATGGACAATTGGATGTTTGGCTGTGATATCTGCCAGGAAGTATGTCCCTGGAATCGATTTAGTACCCGCCATGATGAAACGGCTTTTGAACCACCGGAGGAATTGTTGGAAATGAAGGCTAGGGATTGGCAAGAACTGACGGAGGAGGTCTTTCTCAGAGTCTTCAATGGGTCGGCAGTTAAGCGAACAAAATTTAAAGGGCTGAAGCGAAACATTGCTTTTCTCAATTCAGATGAATGACCGAATATTGCTAAGACGCTACGAAGCGTCTTGTTTGGCAAATACTTTTTTCAATAAGGCACTCGCCCTTGCTGCCGGATCTTGGCGAATGGCCAACTCCTCTTTCTCGACCATCCCAAAAAGACCATCCAGTGCCTCATTGGTTACATAGTCATCCAACTGAGTATTGACCTTATCAACAAAAGGCAATTTATTGTAGGTAGTTGTAGCCTTAGACCAGTATTCTAAAGCGTTAAATTTATCAAGTGATTTGACAATTTCCGGTTGGAAGGCTTCATAAAGACCGTCGTAGGTCGATGACTTTAGATAAGTGGTGGCCGCATTCTTTTGACCCATCAGAATATTGAGTGCATCTTGGAAGGTCATACCCTTGATGGCGCTTACGAAAATGGGTTTGGCTGCCGTGGCTGCATCTTCTGCAGCCCGATTGAGTTTTTCAACGATCACCTCCTCTACATTAGAGAACCCAGGGATGACCTTCAATTTGTCAGTGACCTTCCTTGCTTCTTCTGGCAGCAGTATTTTGTAGGCACTTTTGTAATATCCATCCTTCTGTGATAAGAGGTCTGATCCCTTAGAAATACCAATGGTCAGCGCTTCTTTCAAGCCTTGTGCTATTTCCGAGGATGAGGGTTCATTCATTACTGTCTGTTGCACTTCTTGGAGCACATCACAGGAGAAGAATGTTACGGTCAGGAAAAAGATGAGCAGTTTATGCATGACAGTGTTGTTTAGATTATAGTCAAAAGACGTAGTATTTGCAGAGAGAAATGTTATGAAATCAATAAAAAACCAACTATGCAATCCAGCTCCGCTCAAATAGCGTGCTGACTTTTTACTTCCACAAGGGCATGATCAACCAGCCCTCCCAATAGGGGATGTTTCTTTTTGATACGAATGGTATAATGTGCATCGTGCTCAATTTCTGTTTCCAAACGAGCTAAGATTTTCTTTGCGACCGTTTCAATCAATCGCTGTGCAGTGGCCATCTCTTCCTTGCAAATGAGGTAAATCTGTTCGTAGTTGATGGTGTTGTCCAATTGATCTTCTAAGGCCTGGAGGTCGATCTGTGACTCCGCCATCACATCCAATTCATAGGTGTTACCTACAGATTGTTCCTCTGCATAGTATCCATGAAAACTGTGAAATTGCATCCCATTCAATGCTATTCGACTCATAGTATTTGTACCGGTCTATTAATGAGCTGTAATATTAATATTTTTGAGGTACAAGATTCCGGAATGAGTGGACGATTCACATCTCATGATTACTTTCAGATTGATGACTTATTGAGTGACGATCATTTGCTTGCCCGTGCAGCTGTCCGAGATTGGGTCACTCAACAGGTGTCGCCAATTATCGAGGATTACAGTAATCGTGCTGAGTGTCCAACCCATTTATTTAAAGGGCTGGCAGAAATTGGGGCTTTTGGTCCGAGTCTCCCTGTGGAATATGGTGGAGGGGGCATGGATGAGATCGGCTATGGCATCATAATGCAGGAGTTGGAAAGGGGTGATTCTGGAGTACGCTCGATGGCATCGGTCCAAGGTTCTTTGGTGATGTACCCAATATTCAAGTATGGATCCGAAGCACAGAAACAGAAATACCTACCAGCACTTGGTTCAGGCTCATTGGTTGGTTGCTTCGGTCTTACGGAGCCTGACCACGGCAGTGATCCGGCTGCTATGGAGACCAGCATTGTCAAAGATGGAGATGCCTACCTCCTCCATGGATCTAAGATGTGGATAACCAATGCCCCTATTGCAGATGTTGCTGTTGTCTGGGCGAAAGATGAGCGGAATAAGGTAGTAGGCATTCTGGTAGAAAGAGGCACTGCTGGATTTAGTACGCCAGAAATAAAAGGTAAATGGTCATTGAGGGCTTCCATCACAGGTGAGTTGGTTTTTGAGGATGTACGAATAGCGAAGGATCAAATTCTGCCAGGAGTCAAAGGTATGAAGGGGCCACTTTCATGTCTTTCCAAGGCACGATACGGAATCGCATGGGGCGCTATTGGTGCTGCATTGGATTGCTATGATACTGCCTTGCGCTATTCATTGGCACGCAAACAATTTGACAGACCGATAGCGGGCTTTCAGCTAACACAAAAGAAATTGGCTGAAATGATCACGGAAATTACTAAAGCTCAGCTTATTGCCTGGCGTTTAGGTACACTCGCCAATGCAGGCAAAATGACACCTGCCCAAATCTCTCTGGCAAAGCGCAACAATGTCCTCATGGCACTTCAAGTGGCTAGAGAAGCACGTCAGATTCTTGGTGGAATGGGCATCATGCAGGACTATCCGATCATGAGGCATCTCATGAACCTGGAAACAGTCATTACTTATGAAGGAACCCACGATATTCATCTTTTGATAACAGGCCATGATATTACAGGAATATCGGCTTTTAGCTAGCATATATTTGCCGGAAGACTGCGTTAGCAAACTTGATAGAAAGCTAAGCAGATCAACCAAAGAATTCGCAGATTGAGAAAGAAAATCAACGGAAGACCAAATATGGTGATGGATCCAACGATGGATTTGGAGAAAGTGGGGGATGACTAGACGAAGAACGATAGCAAAACGTTAATTTCTTATTAATAGAGTGGGTAAACCAAACGTTTTTTTATAATATTTACTTGCAATCAGGTATGCGGCTAATATTAGAAATCCATATCATCATTGTACTAGGTTTCATGGCTGTGCATGGCTCATGGTCCCAGTCAATACCAGCCGCAGATATCGCTTTTAATACCATTCACTTGGAGAATCCTTCCTTTGAAGACATCGCCCGTCCAAGTATCCCACCTCGGAAATGGTTGAACTGTGGTTTCCCAGAAGAATCTGCTCCGGATGTTCAGCCTTCAGGTGATTGGAGCGTCTTTAAACCCGCATTTCACGGTCATACCTATCTTGGTATGGTAGCTCGTGAGAATGATACCTGGGAATCGGTTGGTCAAATGTTGGAAAAGCCTTTGAGAAAAGGTATGTGTTATACATTTTCCATTTATCTCTGCTCATCAAAAGAATACCTTAGTCAAGTGATACCAGATTCTCTAAAGCATATTGAACTGACAATTGAACAGCGTGCCCGTTTGCCCCTGAAGAGTTTTACCAAAGGCATCATGCTAAGAATTTGGGGTGGAGATGTACCTTGCCATAAACGCGAGTTGCTTGCGCAAAGCGGTACCATTGACAATCAAGAATGGAAACAATTTAGCTGGAAAATTGAACCCCAAAGCGATATAAAATACCTGAGCTTAGAGGCCTTCTACAAAACACCAACACTCTTTCCCTACAACGGCAATATTTTAGTGGATAATGCATCGGGATTTACCCTAACAGCTTGTGAGGAAGATGAAGAACTCATTTTGCCACCAGTAGTTAAGTTTTTACAACCCATTGAAAAAATCAACCCCCGTCTAAATCAATATCGCGTGCGCGCCCAGATCCATAACGTACATTCTAAAGAGAAGATCACCTTTTATGTGAATGGAAAAGAGATGGGGGCATTCGATTTCGATTATGATACTCATATCTTCTCTACCACGCTCTATTTGAAAGAAGGTAAGAATGAGTTGTTGATAGAAGTTGAAAATGATGAGGGTTACGCCAAAGATCAGACTTCTGTCCTGATCATCGAAAAGGGCAGTCAAAAAAAGGAAGAACCCGAGGTTGCTCAGGCTGCATCAACAGAAGAACCAGCGAGCCAGCCTCCTGGCTATAAAATTTTGCCGAGTCTTGGATACAAAAACATCAAAAAGGGCCAAATCATTCGAGTAGATCGACTATATTTTGCGACAGATAGCTCTGCTCTTGGCAGTGATACAAGCTCCTTTGCCGTACTCAATGAGATTTATGCCTTTTTGAAAGACAACCCCAAGGTGCTCATCGAAGTGGGAGGTCATACCAATGGAGGTACCAAGAAGCGCCCGATTAATATGCGTTTCAGTAATGAGCTTTCACGAGCTAGAGCACGAACGGTGGCAGAGTACTTAGTTGATAAAGGTATTCCTGCACGGCAAATTCAGTACAAGGGATATGGACCGAGAAAACCGCTGGCAAGTAACGATACCGCCCAAGGTAGGATAAAAAATCAGCGTGTTGAGATTAAGATCCTCAGTACCGATGGCTGACCTGCTTTGCAGTATTAGATGAAGCCAATGACTGGAATTTATTCCCACAGTATTGGTAAGAGAAAGTGCGCAGATCGGACTGTCAGTAATAGACAATCCCAAAAAGTATTTGGGTAGGTTTGGTCAGAATGTCATAGGATCTTGATCAACGGGGCTTATGGACTGGGCTACTAGATCATCTGCACGATGCGCTCTAAAGGCATAGAAGTTCTTACGCTTTTGCTTTTCTAGCACATTGAACCCATATTCAGTTAGGTATTCATGCCCGTACACCATTCTTGCCACATACGATCGCCATTCCTCATCGAGGTATATTTCATTTTGGAAGGCAAGTTCTTGTCGCATTCGCTGGAGCATTTCCTTACAATTGGACGCAGCCAGAAAATACCATTTTGCATCGTACAGCACCCGTTCCATCAGGTTCTCGACTTTGTGTGGATGTGCCGTATGTCGCATGGCTGCAATGATCTGATGCTTCTCTTTGATGTCTACTCCGTTGCGCTCGAGAAAATTGTTGGTGTAAGCCGCCGCAGAATTTATGGGATTTTTAGCTTCGCGCACAAATCCGGTATTTTGAAACCATGCGGCAATTTCTAGTCGATGTATCTGGTCCTGCGATAAATTCTGGTGGAGACCAATTTGCCTGACGGCATGCACTGTGAGCACAGTGAGTCGCTGATTGTGAAAGACAAACCTGCTTTGCAGACTTGTACTTAACAAGTCTAGAACAAAGTCGGCTGCTCGCTGCACTAATTGGCCCAGCCGCTTGTTTTGTAGGTCTAAGCTGTCTTCCGGTTTCATTTTCGCTGCTGAATTCAATGAAAATCACCGATGGTCAGTGATATTCCATGCGAAAGGAATTGCAGAAATCGTGCCAGTAAAAGTTTGATTTTGGTGAAACTACCTCATCGTCAGTCAGATAGATGAAGACCAATCCTAATATGAAGCTTAAGAAAGTTTTTGCAGATACATTTGAATGGTATTATGCAAGCCATAGTAGAGGGCATCCGCAATGATTGCATGACCGATCGAGACCTCTAACAGATGGGGAATCTTTTGTTGAAAAAAGGCTAGATTTTCTAAGTTTAGATCATGTCCGGCATTGATGCCGAGTCCCGCCGCATCTGCTGCCTCGGCCGTTTCGACGAAAGCTTCAATGGCTTTATTGCGGTCTGTGTGATACCTTTTTGCGTATTCACCCGTGTACAATTCAATCCGATCTGCACCAACACGCATGGCACCCTCTACCATATTTGGGTCTGGATCGAGGAAGATCGAGGTACGTATCCCTGCTGATTTGAGTTCTGCAATGACATCCGTTAGGAAGTCGCGTTTCGTGAAGGTATCCCAGCCTGTATCGGAAGTTAATGCATCTGGTGCATCAGGTACTAGTGTACATTGATCGGGTCCATTGGCTAAGACAAGTTGGAGAAACCTTGGATTGGGGTTGCCCTCGATATTGAATTCCTCAGTAACGGCTCTTTTCAATAGAGGTATATCCCCATACCGCACATGTCGCTCATCAGGGCGTGGATGTACCGTGATGCCTTGTGCGCCAAATCTTTCACAGTCCAAGGCCACCCTCACAAGATCTGGCAGATTACTTCCACGAGCATTTCTGATTAGTGCAACTTTATTGATATTTACACTGAGTCGAGCGGACATAGGCATGGGTCGATAGACTTTAAGACAGATTTTGTTTTCAGGACAAAGAAGTAGAAATCACGCTACGAATGTACAATTTAGATGAATCGAATTACAAATGACTTAGATCGAGCTGCCGCTTTTCGACATCTATTGATTTTTGCGCTCATTGTAGTGGCATCCTTACTCGTGGGTATGCTAATCAATCAGGGAGTGCAATGGTGGCTTGGTGATGCTGGAGATCCCCTGAGCACACCTAGGCTGCGGTTGTCGCTAATGATCCTGCATAGTTTTAGTTTTCTAGTGCCTTCGATCATCTTCATTATCCTGTTTTATCGCATAGACCCAGGCTACTATCTGATCTTAGATAAACCAGTGACCTTTCAATGGTTGTTAGTTGGTGTCGTGATGCTGTTTGTGTCGATGCCATTGATTCAATACAGCTATGTCATTAATCAAATGGTGCCCCTGCCTAGCTGGATGACGCAAATGGAAACTGAGACTAATACGACGATTCAACGCATGCTAAAAATGGAGCGTCCATCTATTTTGCTGATGAACTTATTGTTGATGGCGGTATTACCAGCTATCGGAGAGGAGCTGCTTTTCCGGGGCATCATCCAGAAGATTGGCTATAAGATGCTCCATAATCCGTCTATAAGTGTCTGGCTGACGGCATTGCTGTTTAGCGCCATTCATTTTCAATTTGAGGGATTTTTACCACGGTTTTTGCTTGGATTATTTCTTGGATATCTCTTCTATTGGACAAAGCAACTGCTACTTCCGATGATTGTGCATTTTGTAAATAATGCAACCATGGTTTTGGCTGCTTACATTAGTCCAGAATCCATGCTGGCAGTGGACAGTTCTACCATTGATATGCCCATTTATGTTGTCTTTATTTCTCTTCTGCTATTAATACCACTTGTACTTTTTTTTAGAAATGTGCAACGGCAGATGGAAACCGCATCCTAAAAGTGCAGGTCAAAAAATGATCGAGGTTTTCTCCATCGATTCTGTATATTGACATGGTATAATATGTATCCAAATGTCTTTATCTCAAATCTCCCAATAGTATGATCATGATGAGAAGTATATTGTCTTTATTGGCACTGATTCTGATTTGCAATTTGGTCTTCGGTCAAGAAAATCAGTCCTTTTTTGTCGAAGGATATACAGATCAGTTGAGCTATCTTCCTGGTGATCAAGTGCATTTTCATTTGTCTAGTTCCGAAGACATCTGCCACGTAGCTATTCGAAGGTTGGGTTTGGAGAATACATTGGTTTGGGAAATGGATAGCTTGCCCGTTCAGATGCAGCATGTCCCGGAAAGGGCATCTACACACGGTTGCGATTGGCCGGTCACGCATTCACTTAAGATCCCTGAAGATTGGCAAACGGGGTACTATGAAGTTTCCTTGCAAATTGATGATGAGGGGGGCACCTTTGTGCACCGAAATCGCCGATCTGCTGAGGGTGCGATGTTTTTCGTGGTTAGGTCAGCAAGACCCGGTCAGAATACGAAGATCCTGCTTCAGTTGGCCACCAATACTTACAATGCCTATAATAACTGGGGTGGGAGTAGTCTATATGGATATCACGGAAGGGCAAATCTGCAAGGTCATCGTGTCTCTTTTGATCGACCTCCACGATCCCTATTTTATCGATGGGAGCATGATTTTATTAAGTGGGCTGAAAAGAATGGCTATGTGCTCGATTATGCCGTTAATTCAGATCTCGAATTTCGGCCCGAGGTACTGGAGCATTATAACCTAGTACTTAGTGTGGGTCATGACGAGTATTGGTCAACTCCTATGCGCGATCATCTGGAAGCCTATATTGAAAATGGTGGTCATGTAGCCTTCTTTAGTGGCAATAGCGTCTGCTGGCAGGTGAGGTCGGAAGATGAAGGCAGGGCGCTCACATGTTGGAAGCAATGGTACAACATGGATCCGGTCTATCAGACAGATGACCATAGCAAGCTTTCAACCTTGTGGGGCCATCATTTGGTGGATCGCCCCGAAAATGAATTGACAGGTGTGGGCTTTCTGCATGGTGGGTATCACCGCAGTCATGGACAGTTTATGGATGGATCCGGGGCATACACGGTGCACCGCCCTGACCATTGGCTTTTTGAAGGCACCGACTTGCAACCAGATCAGGAATTTGGCGGCAAACACACAGTTGTCGGATACGAATGTGACGGTTGTGAGATGACCTTGGTCGATGGATTACCCGAACCGACCCATCGAGATGGTACGCCAGACAACTTTGTGATTCTAGCTACTGCCCCTGCACGCTGGCATCCGGATGATTCTTGGTGGTATGAACGATGGGACAAGGATCGCATTGGCCACGCGGTGCTAGGCACCTATACAAATGGCGGAACCGTGGTGACCGTGGGTAGTACGGACTGGGCCCATGGCTTACGTGGTGGGGATGATGCGGTGGAGCAGATTACTAAGAATGTATTGGACAAGTTGAGTATCGATTAGACATTTCACCTATTTCACATGAATAACAAACCTTGTAAAAGCGATATCCAATAAAAAGGGAAAAAGTAAAAAAGGGTTGAAATGGTAGAACGGGTAAGGGATTGATTTGTCGGGGTCGAGCAGCATACTTTTGCTGCTCTGTACATAACGGTAGAAAGAGTAGAAAGGGTCTGGGATTGATTTGGCCCAGAGAGCGCAGCATCCTTTTGCTGCTTCTTACACGGAGCTTGCAATTAAAAGGCATTTGGTTACCACTGACTTTCGCAGATACTGTCCAGCCATGGGGTTATTTTCAGGCATCAAATTCTTCCTGCATCGCACGCAAGTACCAACGTTTATATTGACCGGGTTTCCAACTCCTAGCCAGGTGACAAAGCCAGGATTGGTCAGTGACGATTTGTATTTCTTCACCATTCTTCATGACGATATCGAGCCGTAAAATGAAGCCAGGCTTGCCTGTAGGCCAAGTGCCATCACCAAAACCATGGTACAGCACCGTGGCTCCAATGACGTTCTTTCCTTTCTTTAGCTGATCGGAGACATCTATGGGATCAGCCTCTGCATATCTGGGATCCGCTGGAGGTGGACCCCATTGAATACGTTGTCCATTTACCTCGAGTAAATAGCGACTATCACCTAAAATCCAGCCCTGGGTTGTCTCCACTTCGCTTGCCAGATCAAAATCATTTCTGAAGAGTATAAAAGTGTTGGAGAGGGTTCGCTCAGCTGGGTACCAGATCCACCTAGAGGGCGCTAAATCCAGTGCATATTTTGAAGGTAGTTTGGCAACGAAAGAATGAGCGTCTTTGGCTTGCTCAACGCCGGGTCTTTCTTTTTTCGGATTCCGTTGGAGAGAAAGTTCCTGGGGGCTGTAGTATGCCACCAGCAACCACACCTGCACTGGCCAATGTCGAATGCTCGAAGAAGTCTCTACGTGAGATTTTCTTTTTCATAGACGTCGTATTTTTCTTTGTAAGAAGGGCTATTTGATGATGCCACTTATTTGTTTAAAAGTTTGGTTGCCAGCGGTTTCTATCAATTGAAAAAGCACCATCTCGGTAGAAGCGATGAAAGCACCAGACTGCCTCATTCGGTCAAGGGCCAGCTGTCTGTTTGCTGGCGTGCGGGACGAAACGGCATCTGCAATCACGTGCACGTCAAATCCCTCCTGTAGTGCATCTAGGACCGTTTTGAGTACACATATGTGGGCCTCCACGCCGCATACAATGAGACTCTTTATCGACAAAGATCTGAGCTTATCCAAAATTGGATCTGATTGGATACAGCTAAAACATATTTTTTCAAACAGCGCATAGTCTGCAGGAAGTTCGATCTGCTGACATGTATGCTGAAGACCTTTAGGATACTGTTCCGTGACAAGAATGGGTAGGTCCAGCACATCGGCACCCTTGAGAAGCCTGTTGGTGTTTTCGAAAATCATGGTTGAGTTATAAATCACCGGCATCAACCTTTCTTGAATGTCAATCACTAGTAGGGCTGTATCTTCGGTAGACAACCTACCGATGTTCCTTTGGATATTCATGCTAGTTATTTAGAAGAATTTATTGAGTCCTTACTTAGCAAGGTGCGATATTTAATAGAATAAGTATGTCGGTTTTAGACTTTTGTATAACGGGTCTTTATCTACCCAGACTCGATCTCGATCGAAGACATAATATATACATTCTGATTTTGAGCCGGAACAAATCCTGCATGAATCTTCACCATGTTTGAAATCCGATTGTTTCTCCTGGATATTCTCTGAAGTGTTGTGCTATAAAGATGAATTTTCACCATTTGACGATGGATCTCAACCGCTGAGCAAGGACTTTTCTTAATTTAGGACGCTCATCCATCATCAATTAATGAAATCTTAGTTATGAAAAGAAGGGAGATTTTACAACATTTAGGTGCAATACCTATAGCTGGTAGTTTACTGACCCGTGAATCGCTCATCCAGTCCCACAATATGGAATCAATATCAAAGACCTTGGCGAACGAAGGAAACATCTATGAATCTCTAGGTGTGGATACCATTATTAATTGCCGGGGCACCTTTACCATCCTTGGTGGTTCCACAGAACGACCGGAAGTAATACAAGCCATTGAAGCAGCCTCCGGACACTTTGTACAGTACGATGAGCTCGCTGACGGTATAGGCAAGCGCCTGGCTGAAATAACTAAGACCGATTGGGGCATCGTCACTGCTGGATGCGCCGCTGCACTTAAGCATGTTACTGCGGCCTGCGTCACTGGGGGGAATCCCGAAAAGCTAATTCGTATTCCTAACCTGGAGGGATTTGAGAAAACAGAAGTTATCATACCTCGTCATTCGAGAAACGTGTACGACCACGCCGTGAGAAATGTTGGTGTATCGGTCGTCATGGTGGATTCTCCCGAGGAACTTGAAAGAGCAATTAACCCTAAGACGGCAATGATTTATATTACGACCGGCCGAGCTTCGGACACTGGTCAGCCTCTATCATTAGAAGTGATAGCTGGGATAGCTAAGCCGCATGATGTGCCCATCTTAGTCGATGCTGCAGCCGAGAATCTAACCTTGCCGCCTGTGCACTTGGCACGTGGAGGGACCATTGTGGCCTACAGTGGTGGAAAAGCCATATGCGGCCCGCAATGTGCCGGCTTGGCTCTTGGAGATAAGTCAATCCTGATGG
Source organism: Saprospiraceae bacterium (assembly GCA_013001595.1). Classification (GTDB taxonomy): domain Bacteria; phylum Bacteroidota; class Bacteroidia; order Chitinophagales; family Saprospiraceae; genus JABDMH01. The sequence goes on from JABDMH010000033.1 coordinate 36,990, forward strand.
CTGCCTGGCAGGCGAGTTCTCCGCACCATGGCCCCGGCCGTGATAATAAGGTTGGCAAGGAAGAAATGTTGGGCATGCTGGCGGCGGTAGAAGCCTGGACAACCCGGGACCATGATGCTGAATGGAAGCAATGGTTGGCTTGGTTGGACATCATAGCGACACGTCTGGAGCAGATAGAAGGCATTTCTACTGAGGTCACTGAGCCACAAGGACTCAATAACCGCGCCCCTGTCTTGCATGCACGTTGGGATCCCGATCAGCTGCATATTACAGGAGCCGAGGTAGCTGAAGAGGTAGCACGTAAGAAGCAACGCATAGCGATTGGTAGTCGAGAAAAAGATGGAATCACATCCATCAACATCACGCCCAATCAGATGCGGCCAGGAAATGCCGAGGTAGTTGCCGAGAGATTATTTGGTATTCTATCGCAAAAAAGGCAACCTGATAACAAGGCCATGCAAGCTGCTGCTGTTGATCTGACGGGGCACTGGGATGTTGAGGTCTCATTTTTCAACAGCAAGAGCATGCACAGCTTTTATATTGATCAGGATGGTAATTGGATGGAAGGATCCCACCTTACCGACTTTCATACCTTGGATTTGAAAGGTATGATTGAAGGTGACGAAGTGAAGATGCGGAGTGATTTCCATATACCGGGCAATCATTTGAATTACATGTTTTCTGGCGAAGCTAAGCAAGACTTGATCACAGGATCAATTTTTCTGGGTGAGTATTTGACCGCCACTTTTGAGGCCAAACGTCGCGATTTGACTTCTCCCAAAAGGCCGATTGTGATTCCTGGTGGACCACCCCTTGCTACTTAAAAAGAATGTGATATGATGGATAGAATCGCAGCTATGCTATGGCTAGTGTTCTCTTGTTTCTTGCTGACACTGCCTTTGACGGGTCAGAACTATGACATATTGTTGAAGGGAGGTCATATGATTGATCCAAAGAACGAGATAGATGGACTGAGGGATGTAGCCATTTCAGATAACAGGATAGCTGCGATAGGTGAAGACCTTGATGCCGCCGAAGCAAAGAAGGTAATCGATGCCAGTGGTCTGTATGTTACACCGGGATTGATAGATATGCATGTGCATGTGTTTATGGGGCATAGTCCTGGGGCTTATATAGCCAACGGACCCACCAGTGTGATGCCCGATGGATTTACCTTCCGATCAGGGGTCACAACGGTGGTTGATGCGGGCTCTTCAGGATGGCGAAACTTTCCCCAGTTTAAGGCTCAGACCATCGACAAGGCCAAAACCAGAGTGCTGGCACTGCTAAATATAGTAGGTACAGGCATGGAAAGTAGGTTTAAGGAGCAGGATGTATCAGACATGAATCCGGTCATGACTGCTCATATGATCAATCGTCTGTATCCTGATATCTTGGTAGGTATAAAATCGGCCCATTACTGGGGGGATTTTACACAGGTGGATATAGCAGTGGAGGCGGGCAAGCTCGCAGAAGTGCCGGTCATGGTCGATTTTGGAGAGCATCAACCTCCCAATTCTATTAAATCGCTGTTTCTCGAGCATCTCCGACCTGGAGACATGTTTACCCATACCTATTCCTATGGCCCTTCTAATCGCGAGACGATCGTTGATGAGGATGGCAAGGTAAAACCGTTTGTCTTCGAAGCTCAACGTAAGGGTATTGTATTTGATGTGGGTCATGGCGGCGGAGCTTTCTCATGGCGCCAAGCAGTGCCTGCTACTGAACAAGGTTTTAAAGCCAATGTAATCAGTACGGACTTGCATACCCAGAGTATGAATGCGGGTATGAAAGATCTATCGAATGTGCTTTCAAAGTTTATGGCTATGGGCTTTACGCTTCAGGAAGCGATCGAAAGAGCAACCTGGAGTCCAGCCCAAGTGATTGATAGGCCGGACTTGGGTCATCTCAGTGTAGGAGCTGAAGCAGATATTGCAGTCTTCAATGTGCGTGAAGGTTCTTTTGGTTTTCTTGACGTAAGAAGGAAGAGGCTGCCAGGCACGCGCAAACTGGAAACACAATTGACCATTCGAGCCGGTAAAATCGTTTGGGACCTTAATGGGATTAGCATGGATCAATATTCTGATTCGAAGTAATATGATATCTAAGAGCAAGGGACAGAGTTCGAGTATTTCTAAATTGGAAATCTTGGTTTGCGGCAAATTAGCCACTTTCTTGGTTGTCATTCTAGTTGTATCAGGAATCCAAGCACAATCCTATGATCTCTTGCTCCAGGGTGGCCATGTTTTCGATGCCGCCAACGGGATCAATGGTGTGATGGACCTGGCGATCCATGAAGGCAAGGTTGCGAAGGTAGCTTTGGAGATAGATCCTAAAGATTCCAAAAAGATAATCGATGTATCAGGCTTATTCGTTTGCCCTGGTCTCATTGATATTCATACGCATGTGTTTGTAGGGAATCAGATTGGTAAGTTTGCGAATGGAATCAATAGCCTCTCACCCGATGATTTTACCTTGCGAGCGGGAATCACGACCGTAGTGGATGCTGGAACTTCAGGATGGCGTAATTTCCCCCAATTCAAGGAGCAAGTAATTGAAACCTCTAAGACCAGAGTCCTAGCCTTTCTAAACATTGCGGGGTATGGTATGACCGGTGATTCAATACAAGCTGACCATGACGAAATGAAGGTCAGAGAAGCCGTGAATCTGATAAAAGAATATCCCGATGACATAGTGGGTGTAAAGATTGGACATTACGAAGGAAAGAGTTGGATTCCTTTCGACCGTACCATAAAGGCTGCCGAAAAGACGGATCGCCCCATCTTTGTTGAGTGCCATCTTCCCCAATATACGCTGCAAGAGCAGCTGGATAAAATGCGTCCCGGTGATATCATCACCCATAGCTATGAAAAGGTGTCAGAGAGAATGTCGGTTGTAAATGAAGATGGGGTGGTTAGACCATTTGTTTTGGAAGCGCAAGAGAGAGGAGTCTTGTTTGATGTGGGTCATGGAGGTGCAGGCTTTTGGTTTAGTGAGGCATTACCAGCACTGGAACAAGGCCTTGCCCCCAACTCGTTTGGTAGTGACCTGCATCGATTTAGCGTGAATGCAGGTATGAAAGATATGCTGAACATCATGTCTAAATATTTAGCTATGGGCATGCCGCTCAATGATGTCCTCCAGAGGGCTACTTGGAATCCAGCAAGGGCCATTAAAAGGAGAGACCTGGGAAACCTGTCTGAGGGATCAGTCGCTGATATTGCTGTACTTAAGTTACGAGAGGGTGCATTTGGATTCGTAGATGCGGGAAAGAAAAGGTTGGATGGGAACCAGCGTTTTGAAGCAGAATTAACCATCCGAGAAGGCAAGATCGTATACGACCTCAATGGCATTTCGATGCTGCCTTTTGATGGCAATCAATAGACAAGAATTCCCTTGACCATTGCGAAAAATAGAGTTAGAAGTATCAATAGAAGTGCATGCGTATACATGTTGCTAATTGTATGTGGTATGTATGCTTGTAAATATGACGCCCCCTTGCCCAACGCAGATCCTGACAACGGCGGGCTTTATATTCCAGCCGGGTTTTCAGCACTGGTGGTGGCCGACAGCATCGGTAAAGCGAGACATCTATGTGTCCGTGAGAATGGAGACATCTATGTCAAACTAAGTTCGTCAAACGAACGTAGGAAGGGTGGGAATGTAGCCCTCAGGGATACAACTGGTGATGGTCGGGCGGACATCATTGAAAGATTTGCAGCCACTTCGCATGGTAGTCGTTCATATGGAGCTGGAATGATTATTCATGAAGGCTATCTATACTATAGCAGTGCCCTCACTGTGTATCGGCAAAAGCTCACCAACAGTCTTATCCCCACCAGTCCGATGGAGGAAGTCTTAGTTGATGATCACAATCATGGTGTTCATTGGCACATCACTAAACCCGTCTCTTTCGATGGTAAGGGCTACATGTATATACCTTTCGGTGGTCCCAGCAATGCATGTCAGGACTTGGAGGCTTCAGCCAATGGATCCATTGGGGGCGTCGGATTGGATCCTTGCCCAGAGCTGGAACTACATGGAGGCATTTGGAAATTTCCTGCCGGGAAAACGGGACTCAGACAGCAAGATGGCGTCAAAATAGCTACGGGAATTCGCAGTGTGGTGGCCATGGATTGGCGTGAGGCTGATGAGCACCTGTACTTGGTTATGCACGGTAGGGACAACTTACATAGCCTATTTCCAAACCATTTTACCCCATGGCAGAGTGCCGTTCTGCCTTCAGAAGAATTTATCCGGGTTGAGGAAGGAGCTGATTATGGCTGGCCATACTGCTACTTTGATCATATGCAAGAAAGAAAGGTGCTCGCACCGGAATATGGTGGCGATGGAAAAATCGTTGATCGATGTGCCGACAAAGATTTGCCCGTGATGGGATTCCCTGGCCACTGGGCTCCAAATGATCTGCTATTTTATGAAGGTGAACAATTTCCACAGCGATATAAAGGGGGTGCTTTCATTGCCTTTCACGGATCTACCAATCGCGGACCTTATCCTCAGAGTGGTTATTTTGTTGCATTTATCCCCTTTGTAGCAGGAGAACCATCGGGTAGCTGGGAAGTGTTTGCCGATGGATTTGCTGGAGTTGATCCCATTGTGAGCACCAACCAGGCAAAATATCGCCCCATGGGATTGGCAGAAGGCCCAGATGGATCATTGTACATTGCCGAATCCAGACAAGGTAAAATCTGGCGCATTATGTATCAGGGATCCAGAGAAGCGTTTGGAGAAGTGCATTTGGAAGAGATGGAATCGCACAAATCAATGACTCATATAAGGATACCGGACCCGGTCAAAGACGATCTACAAAAAGACCTGCCTGAAGGAGAGCGTCTATATCTGACTTTTTGTGGAACCTGCCATCAGAAAAATGGTGAAGGAGTAGCGGGCAGATTTCCTACTTTGGTCGGTACTGACTGGGTTCTTGGAGAAAAATCAAGACTGATCGATCTAGTCTTGCAGGGTGTTCAGGGACCGATGGCCGTTAATGGAGAATTATTTAACGGAGTAATGCCAGGGCATGCGGTACTTCCAGATGATCAACTGGCCATTATCCTTACTTTTATTCGCCAGCATTTCGGCAATCAAGCCTCACCAATTAGTGCTGCAGAAGTGGCGAAAGAACGTATGTAGAATCCTCTATGAGGCATTAGCAATGCATACATACTTAAAAATGTCAAGTGAATACCGGCACTACATTTGTGCAATTATTTTCATGCTGACTTGCTGTAATAGCAATGCTCAACCTCAGCAATTATCTGTCGGGCCTTATTGATCTGAAGAGGAAGCATGCTACTGGACCAAAGGTTCGTGACTGCCACTTGTACTATTCGGGCAGGAAGCGATCGTCGGGGGATTACAGAGGTGTATTTTGTATCCGGCTCAAGGGTGCCTTGGGAAAGTCTGAATGATGCTGAAAATAATTGATTTTCGATTTAGACAAGGGAGTCCAAAGGAGCCCCGTCAGAATGGTCAAAATCTGGCCGGGCGGCTGGACTAAGCTGAATAAGGGCTCACTCAGTATAAATGGGAAAGAATCTTTTAAGGGTTTCAATAAGAAGTTCTGATGAGCTCTTGTATGGGTTTTCGGAGGTAACTCAAGAATTAAATCACCTTTTCGATCTTATTCTTACCTTGTAGATTGCATTGTTATGCAGGCCATCATGGAGAACCCAAAATTGGATCTGGCACGAGACTTTGTCTTGCATACCCGTAAGAACATCTTCTTGACAGGCAAAGCTGGGACAGGCAAAACGACCTTTCTAAAGAATGTACTTAAGTCTACAGACAAGGAATGCATGATCGTTGCGCCCACGGGAGTTGCTGCCATCAATGCCGGTGGTATAACCATTCATTCTTTATTTCAATTTCCCCTCACCGCTTTCACACCTGACCATAAACCGGTCGACCTAAACTTGTTTACAAATCAGTCGGAACTGAATAAACATATTCGTTATAATCGGGACAAACTCAATCTTTTAAGGCAACTTGATCTGCTTGTCATAGACGAGATAAGTATGGTCAGGGCAGATTTGTTAGATGCCATCGATTATGCACTCAGGCGGACAAGGCAGATCGACCAGCCCTTTGGGAATGTTCAATTGTTAGTCATTGGAGACCTCTTTCAATTGGCTCCGATTTTACGGCCACCCATTTGGGATGTTTTACAAACCTATTATTCGAGCCCCTATTTTTTTGATGCCCTATCTTGGAAGGATAGCGACCCCATCACCATTGAACTCACAAAAATATATCGGCAGAATAATCCTGAGTTTATTGATATTCTAAATCGGATGCGGCAGGGAAAATCGGTGCCAGAGGATTTAGAGCGTTTAAATAGAAATTACGATCCCAATTTCACACCTGGTGTGGAAAAATACGTGACCCTTTCGACCCATAATAGTACCGTTAACAAAATCAATGGAGCTAAAATGAAGGCATTGGAAACCAAGCCCATCGCTTACAAGGCTGTGGTCGAGGGAACTTTTAGTGAGCATGCCTACCCAGCTGATGAATTCCTGACACTTAAGGTTGGGGCACAGGTTATGTTTATACGCAATGATCCTGAAGGTCGATTTTTCAATGGAAAACTGGCCGAAGTTGTGAATGCATACAAAGACGACATTGAAGTAAAGATGGACGATGGCACAATAATGTCGGTTGATCGCGCTGAGTGGCCCAATAAGCGCTATGAGGTTGACCCTGAGACTGGTAAAATACAAGAAAAGGAACTTGGGAGCTTTGCGCAGTACCCCTTGCGGTTGGCTTGGGCCATCACCGTGCATAAGAGTCAGGGTTTGACCTTTGACCGCATGGCTGTTGATCTGGGAAAGACCTTTGCTTACGGACAAGCTTATGTGGCACTCAGTCGCTGTACTTCACTGGATGGTTTGGTTTTACTTTCAAAGATGGAGGTTAAAAACGTGATGGCTAGTGACAAAATCGTTAATTATCACGATCAAGCACCACAGGAAGATCAACTTGCAGATGTGCTAAGGCAAGCCAAAATCCGCTTTGCAAACGAGCAGCTAAGCGAATCCTTTGACCTTTCAAAGGTTAGATTTCATCTTCGAGATTGGCTGCAAGCCCTAGCTGATGTGAACATTGCGGATAAAGATAAAATAGAGCAAATGGTCAAAGGGCTCATCGCCGCCCTGGAAGAAATACAGGACGTGTCCAAAAAATTTCGCCGGCAACTGAGTGGACTTGTCATTGGCTATCAAAAGGATGAGCGAATGAAACCACTGCAAGAAAGAATAGAGAAGGCCGTCCATTATTTTGCTGACCAGCTATTTGAAAAAATTGTGGTGATTGTACACGGACACGTGGAAGAGCTGGCCTACAAAGCAAAAGTACGTAAGTATGCTCGTATGGTTGGAGAAGTCTATGATCAAATCTGGATACAGTTGAATCAGCTTCGCGAAGTCTCATTTATGGGGATGCCCATGTATAGCGGAGCATGGAAATACGATCAAAGCAGCCTGGCAAAAGTGGAAAGCGCAACCAATCAGAAGAAGCAAAAAAAAGGGGCCACCTATGATGACACCTTGGTGTTGATAAAAAAGGGTCTTGATATTGATCAGATTGCTGAAGTTCGTGGGCTGAAATCCAGTACCATTGAATCTCATATTGCAAAACTAATTGCCAGAGAGGATCTCTCGGTATTCGATTTCGTAGATAAAGAACAAGTCGAGAAGGTAATCATTTTCATGGCTGCGGATGAAAATGCCAAATTGACTGAGGTAAAGAAACGCGTATCATTTGACATATCTTATGGAAAACTACGCATGGTAAAGAGCCACTTTTCACGATAGTTTATGGAAATAATTATTTTGTAGCTATGGTGAGCTTAGCAAAAGTTAGTCGCTTCAGTCAGCAGATTATCACAGCCATACTATTAGCAGTGGGGTTATGTTTTACTACTGTGCCAACCCTTGCCCAGCCAAAGCTGGCGTGGGAACAGGTGGTCCCCCAGCAAGCGTTAACACCAGAGTTCTTTTCACCTAAGGAGCATGTCTTGGGTATAAGAACGGGTGAGCAAAAACATTTACATGGGTATTGGCGGACTATTGTACCGGTCGTAGGTGGTAAATTCTATTCTTTTTCGATTGTTGAAGAAACGGCTAATGTTACCGATGATAGATGCGCAGCCGTGCAGATATCATGGGAGAGTCGACGGGGGCATGCTGTGTTGCGAGACGAGGAATATGGTAAGAGATATGCAGTTGAAACATTTCCTGATGGAACAGAGTTTGCTTGGACCGCTCGACCTGAAATACCCTATGAGAAGCGGACGTTGGCAAATGGCAAAATCGAGCGGTTCGCTAGCTTTCAGGCGCCATCGATTGCTACGAATGCGGAGGTACAGCTCCATCTACGGTACTGTGATCAAGCAAGCATAGAATGGAGCCGATTTTCATTTAAGGAAATTGAAGAGCCGCCGAAGCAGAGAATAAAAGTGGCATCTATTTTCTTGCCGCCCAGCGAATCGGCAAAATCGCAGGTAGATGGCAAGGTGGAAATATTCAAACCGTATATTGAGGAAGCAGCTGAAGCTGGAGCAAGATTGGTCTGTTTGCCTGAATGGTTCAATAAGTCCTATAGTTCTAAAAGTGTGGAAGTAATTGCTGAGCAGATACCGGGTGGAATCAGCACGACATTTCTGGAAGGTCTGGCAAATCTACACGATCTTTACATCGTGGCAGGAATTGCCGAGTGTGATGTAGATACCATTTATAATACTGCGGTCTTGATCGGTCCGAGCGGATATATCGGAAAATACCGAAAGGCAGGTCTTACCCTGAGAGAAGCCAATGCTTTGGGCGTTACCCCAGGGGAGCATTATCCTGTATTTAAGACAGAAATTGGCAGAATAGGTATGATGATTTGTTATGATATTTACTTTCCCGAAGTGGCCCAAAATTTAAGTGGTAATGGGGCTGATATTATTGCTATGCCAATCGCTGGTGGACATCCCATCTTAGCTCAGGCTCGAGCCATTGAAAATCAAGTGTACTTGATCACCAGTACATATAGTCAACGTGAAGAATGGATCAAAACAGCCATATTTGATTATGATGGTAAGATGCTCGCATTCACTGATAAACCAGGTTCCATTGCCATAGCTGAGATCGAAATTAGCCCACTGCCAAAATATTGGGCTCATCTGGGACACTTGAAGGCAGACCTGCGGACGCAGAAACCAGTGGATGCCAAATCAATCAGAGCCAAATAATCCGGCTTCCGTGTGAAAATTAATATGTAAATAGTCCCATCAGTCACTGATCATTTAGTTAAGAAATGCCGTAAAGTATGAATGTTAAATGTTTACTTCAAGCTGCATTGCTCCTATTAAGTAGTTATTGTCTAGGTCAGAAGATCCAAGTTTCGGAAAATCAACGTTACCTCGTCACTGAGGATGGAAAGCCTTTCTTTTGGATGGGTGATACGGCTTGGGAGCTATTTCATCGATGTGACAGAAAAGAGGTAGACATGTATTTACAAAAGAGAGCAGCACAAGGATTCAACGTGATTCACGCGGTGGCACTCGCTGAAATTGATGGGCTCAATGATCCAAATCCCTATGGGCATACTCCCTTATTGAATAATGATCCTACCACACCAGATGATCGGTATTTTACCCATGTGGACTATGTAATAGATAAGGCTGATGAGCTAGGTCTTTACATAGCCTTGCTACCGACCTGGGGAGACAAGTTGAATAAGAAGAGTTGGGGTATGGGTCCTGAAGTATTTAATGTCGACAATGCTAAGATATTCGGTCGCTGGATTGGTGAAAGGTACCGAGATCGAGACAATATCATTTGGATCATTGGTGGTGATCGTAATCCCAGAGAAAATTCGCAGGATGTGGTAGTATGGAGGGAGATGGCCTCTGGTGTTGTAGCAGCTCATGCCGGAAATGAAAACGTGCTCATGAGCTATCATCCGCAGCCGAAAGAGGCAGGCGGATCGTCCACTTGGTTCCATCAAGATGAATGGTTAGATTTTAATATGCATCAAACAGGCCATTGTGCTAACAAGGGAACTTATAAGCATATTAGACACGACTGTGCACTTTCGCCGACTAAGCCAGTCCTTGATGGAGAACCTCTCTACGAGGACCATCCCAACTGCTTTAATGCGAAAGAATTGGGGCATAGTATTCCTGAGGATATTCGTCGCATTATGTATTGGAATGTATTTGCTGGAGCCTGTGGTCAGAGTTACGGTTGCCATGCAGTATGGCAAATGTTTAAGGAAGGTCGAGAAGGAATCAATCTTCCATTGCGACCTTGGCCAGTGGCTCTGGACCTCCCCATGGCTAATCAAGTGAAGCACTTGAAAAACCTCATGTTGTCTAGACCATACCTGACTCGCATTCCAGATCAATCGATGATCCTCATTGCACAAGAAGAAAATGAAGATTATGTGATAGCTACTCGAGACCAAAGTGGTCGATTTGCAATGATCTATTTTCCGACGGGTAAATTGGTTGCGTTAGATTTATCCATGTTGCAAGGTGATGAGCTCGATGCATGGTGGTATGATCCACGTACCGGGGCAGCTTTTACATCAGAGGTGTTGTCCACTGGAGAGAAAGTAGTAGTAAGTCCCCCGAGCCAGGGTATAGGCAATGACTGGGTGTTGGTGTTGGATAAGCAGGGTGCGGGCTTTGGCATACCAGGCAAGTTTGAATAATGGGTAAGAGGGACAATGGTGAACATATCTCGTATCTAATTAATTCTTTTTGCAAAGACGTAAAGTAGAGATGGCCAGATCACTTTTTGAAGTACGTATCCGATATTGCAATAAATCTGCTGTGCTCGATATTTCTATTTTTCAAATAATGCCGACCATATGTTCCGATCGATAATTATTACCATACTCACCAGCATAGTTCTCTCGCAAGCAACCTACGGACAGCGATCTGGGCACGAGCAAATCATTAAGGGAGTTTACGGTAGTCCCCAATCAATATGGGACGCAGGATACGAGCTACGTGATCTGGGTATTAATGCCATCTTTGTGAGAAGTACCTCATTGGATTCATCTATCATTATTCGTGCAAGGCATGAAGACCAACGCATCTTCGTGGAGTTTCCGACCCTAAATGGGAAAAACTATGTGAACAAACATCCGGAGGCCTGGGCAATTAATGAGCAAGGACAAAAAGTACAGGCGGCCTCATGGTTTATGGGAGTGTGCCCTACTGACCCAGCATTTCGTCGGTATCGCTTTGACCAATTGGACAATCTGTTGAGCAAATATGCGGTAGATGGCATTTGGATGGATTATGTGCACTGGCATGCTCAATTTGAAGAGCGTAGGCCGATATTGCCTGAGACTTGCTTTTGTGAACATTGTCGATCGGCTTTTTCGAGAGACAAAGGTATTGAGTTGCCTCCAGGTGATTTGACGACACAAGCTTCGTGGATATTGAGCATTAAAGATTCGTTGTGGAGGCAATGGCGTTGTGAAGTCATAGTGGATTGGGTCCAGGAAATTAGAGCCATAATGGATCAATACAATCCAGAGATGTTATTGGGTATGTATCATTGTCCCTGGACAGATGACGAATTTAATGGGGCGCGCCAACGTATTCTTGGTCTTGATTATAATCTGCTTTCAGCCACGATTGATGTTTTTTCACCCATGGTTTACCATGGCCGTATGGAACGCAATCCAACATGGGTAGCCGATCATGTACAATGGATATGCGATCGTCTGCGTACTACAGCAGGCAATAGTCCGAAGGTTTGGCCTATTGTGCAGGCATCTGATCAGCCACATATCGTCAGTGCCAAAGAGTTTAGGCAAGTGTTGAAAGCAGGTCTTTCAAAATGCGCTAGCGGTGTCATGATGTTTACTGGGCGGTCAGTAGTTCAAGCCGAGCAGAAAATACGGGTGCTCAGAGAAGTCTATCTATCGAGCGGATCTGATGAATGATCACCCCTAGGATCTTTTTAATATCTTCCGTTTTCCTCAAATACAGCCCCATGCAATGCAAAATGAGTTTTAGTCATCTTCTCGCCATAATTTCACTCTGTTTAGTCTCTCAAATACAGGAGCTTGTCGCTCAAGATATTTCGCACTCTTTCTTTATTGCTGGACCTACATTAACTGGCGTTATTGACGAATCTGATAAAGTGATGTGGGATGCTGGAAAACCAGGAGCACGAGATGGTTTTGTGCTGGAAAACGGCCACCTGCTTATTTGTTGGTCAGATGAAGTAAAGGAGTTTGATATGGACAAACAAGTCATATTTCATTTTGTCCTGTCTGGAGACAATAAGGAGCTCGGTACCGTTCAACGATTGCAGAACGGAAATACATTAATAACAGAGTTGGGATCCAATCCACGTCTACTAGAGGTTACTACTGATGGAGTAATTGCGGTGGAGGTACCCCTACAACCTGAGACGGATAATGCCCATATGCAAACCAGGATGGCTCGGAAGCTGAACAATGGAAATTACTTAGTGCCGCATCTCTTGGCATTCGCAGTCAAGGAATATACTTCCACTGGGAAGGTGATCAACGTCATTAAAACCGATCTTCCAGCCCTAGGAGGCCGAGAGGCAGAGAATTGGCCCTTTACAGCAATTAGGCTACAAAATGGAAATACATTGATCAATTTGACACATGGCAATAAAACCATTGAGGTAGATCAGGAGGGCAATGTTATTTGGAAAGTAAGCAATGATGATTTTCTAGGAGACCCTTTCCAAGATCCCTGCGGTGCACAAAGGTTACACAATGGTCACACCGTAATCGCTAGTTATGCAGCCAAAGAAGGGATTAAATTATTTGAAGTGACACCAGAGAAAGAGATCGTTTGGCAATACGAAGGTCCACATCGAGTCCATCACTTTCAGATATTAACGACGAATGGATCTAAGGTAAATGGAAAGCCACTCAAGTGAAATTCGTCCGACATACTCGAAAACACCAAACTTGTTAGAGGGCAGTTAGTAGCTAACTTTCACTATTAATCTCTGACAATTTGCATTTCGGCCAGAATGATAATTGCAGGAGGACCAAAAAAAAGTACTCTTTAATAATTGGAATTGATTCTACCTGAGTAGCTAACTTCGGGCCTGTAACTTTCGA
>JABDMH010000063.1 GCA_013001595.1 Saprospiraceae bacterium
AAAATTGATGCCTCTGGCGAATCCTTTGCAATCACCTCCGGACCCCAATTTTTTTCTCAATATCCAGTGCAACATCTTTCTGTAACTCCTGCCGGTCTTCCGGAATCGGATATTGGTTATGTGGTCGCAACCAACGATTCTATTAAGTCTAATATTGTCACTGTTTGTATTCATGGAAATCCCACTTCTAAATTCCTATATCGCAATATCATTCCATATATCTCCGAAGCTTGCAATACAGTGATTGCTCCAGATTTAATGGCTATGGGTGATTCTCCGATACCCAAGGGAGTCACTGACTTTAGTCTTGATATTCATTATGCATACATTAGAGAATTTTTGGATACCATCGTACCAAGCGATAAAAAAATAGTCCTGGTAGTTCAGGATTGGGGTTCGGGTATCGGATTTCGCTATGCCCATGAACGTTCTGAACGAATTGCTGGCTTAGTTTTTTTTGAAGCTATTCTTGAAGAATTTGCCTTTGCTGATGTTCCTTTGGCTAATAAGATCATCTTTCGATTATTTCGAGGACTCTTGGGTTCATTCATCAATCAACGGCTCAACTTTTTCATCAAATATTTTCTCGGTTCTGCGGGGTCCATTCGAAAACCAACTTCATCGGAAATGCAAGAATACCTTAGACCATATCCCACTTATGATTCACTTAAAGTTGTTGCTCAATGGCCTTGCGAAATACCGTTTGCTGATCATTCGTTAGAGACGGGTGATCGAAATAGAGATAAAATTGTAGCTACTGGTGAGTACATCTTTGAAACCAATGCGTTTCCGAAAGTTTTCCTACATGCTTCCCCAGGGGCAATAATCGATGAGGCGAAAAAAGATAGATACATCGCCAAACTTGGAGACACTGCGGTTGCCGTTGATCTGGGCAAGGGACTTCACTACTTGCAAGAGGATCATCCAGCAGCCATAGGGATGGCTGTCTCAGCTCTACTTCAACAGCTATAGAAGCTATGAATTACTACTGAACGGACGTGGAGGTCTGGGGATTCAAAAAACTACTTTGAAAAAATTCTAATAAGGAATGAAAAAGTAAATAGACTGAATCTTTGTCAGGACCTTCTATCTAAATCAGTGCAGTTAAACCGCACCATCATCATTTTAAAATTGACATGATCATGAAGACAAAATCTACAATTACCTTTATGTTATTGTTATTGGCTCTTGCGGCTTTTTCTTTGCCAGATCGTAGGAATAGCGCTCCGGATAAATCTGATACATTTAGGATAGATAGCTTTACTTTCTTATCGAATGGCGTTGCTATGAGAGGCAAAATATTTTTACCATCTGCCTACAAAACTAATCGAAGCCTACCTGCAATCTATTTAATAGATTTTACAGAACAGCACTTTAAAGTGGCAACTGATGAATTCGAAAAAGTAATTGACGGTGTTAGACAAATTCAAGATTTTGAGGCATTGGTTGTTACGCTAGAAAACATTCCCGACATAGATGCGGAGCCGGATTCATTCCAAGAGCACTACAATATTTTTCGGAATATGACTTCGTATGTAGCGGCACATTATACGGATAATTCGCTAAGGACTTTCATTGGGAAAGGTAGCGAATGCGGTGTAGTTCTCATGGCCCTATTTCTTGAAAACTCGGAAAACTCGGTCTTTGATAATTTCATAGCTACTGATCCTTCTGGTCTCTATAAAACAGCACTAATTGAGATGCTGGAAAATCAAGATTTCCCACAGAATAAATTGAACAACAAACTTCACTTTTCGTTTTCAACTAGCAATGATCGGGTCAAATGCATCAGATTAATAACTCTGATGAAAGAAGCTAAGTATCCATGGTTGGATCTTGAATCAGTGGAATATACGGATAGTAATTACGAAAACACCTATCCAGTATCTTATCCAGAAGGTTTAAGGTACGTTTTTAGAAACTAGAATGTAAAAACACAGGGGTAGCGCCATCCTAACTTTATTGACTTCCATCATAGTTCAGAGGCAAGCGCGAACTGAATTCAAATGTTACAAAGCCAGCACCGTTACTTGCTGAAAGATTCTCATTAATTCTGGCTGCTTGTTGCCCAAGCACTTCGTTCCATCCTATTAGATTAGCGGTGTAGCCTTCCCATATTTAAGAAAATACTGTAGCATTAGCGGACTTTATAACCAAATAGTAGGGTGCCATCAGCAAAGAGCTCTCGCCTCAATGAATGATCGAATGTGAACGGGAGATATGACTAGGTCAGAATATCCGTCACCACCTTCCCGTGCACATCTGTCAAACGGTACCTTCTTCCCTGATGTTTGAAGGTGAGTCGTTCATGGTCAATCCCCAGGAGGTGTAACATGGTAGCTTGAAAGTCATGCACGTGCACCGGATTTTCCACGATGTTGTATCCCAGTTCATCGGTGGCACCATATTGCAGCCCACGTTTAATTCCTGCTCCCGCCATCCACATGCTGAAGCAGTAGGGGTGGTGATCTCGCCCAAAATCCTCCCTGGTTAATTTCCCCTGGCAGTAGTTTGTCCGGCCAAACTCACCGCCCCAGATCACAAGGGTGTCTTCAAGTAGTCCTCGCTCTTTGAGATCCATGACCAGTGCTGCTGAGGGCTGGTCTATATCTTTGCATTGCTTAGTCAGATGATCGGGAAGACTGTTGTGTTGATCCCATCCCTGATGATATAACTGGATGAATTTGACGTCTCGTTCGGCCAAACGCCGTGCTAGCAGGCAGTTGGCAGAATAAGTTCCCGGGATACGGGCTTCAGGGCCATATAAATCAAAAATATGTTCAGGTTCATCCGAAAGATCTGTCACTTCCGGAACGGAGCTTTGCATCCGGTAGGCCATTTCATATTGTACCATACGAGCATGGATCTCCGGATTTCCATCTTTGTGCCCATATCGTTTATTGAGTTGCTGCAGATGATTCAACATCATTCGTCGGCTAGACAGATTGATACCCTCGGGATTGTTGATGAACAAAACTGGATCTTTGCCGGAACGAAACTGGACACCCTGGTGCTGGGAAGACAGGAACCCGCTTCCCCAAAGGCGTGCCAAAAGGGGCTGTGCGGCCATCGCCCGCCCACTTCCTTTCGATAACAACACACAAAATGCGGGAAGATTACTATTGTCACTACCCAAGCCATAGCTCAACCACGAACCCATACTGGGACGGCCGCTTTGCTGAGAGCCAGTTTGAAAGAAAGTGAGTGCCGGATCATGATTGATGGCGTCTGTATACATGGACCGAATTATGCATAGTTCATCGGCAATCTTAGCTGTATACGGAAGCAGATCACTCACCCAGGCACCCGATTGACCGTGCTGCTGGAAACCGGCATAGGAACCGACCATTGGTTTGGGTTGGCTGGCGGTAAACTCCGTTACACGCTGTCCCTTGGCAACGGAAGGAGGAAGTTGTTCTCCCCAGCGTTTTTGCAGCAGCGCTTTGTGGTCGAATAACTCCAACTGAGATGGTCCGCCGCTTTGAAAAAGATAAATAACTCGTTTGGCTCTGGGCGCTCGATGGGTTTGGCCCAGCATTCCTTGAATGGTAGCGGTTAGGTCTTGGGGACCACTGGGTTTGCATCCGGGCAAAAGTGACGAGAGCGCAACTGCACCAAGCCCAAGACTGCCTCGGGAAAGAAAATGCCGGCGAGTTATCTGCAATAATGGGTCCATGTATTAACTCTTGTGTATACTTTCGACCATATTAATTAGCGTAGAAGCCACCATCGTATAAGCAGCCAGTTCGACCGGATCTACCTGGGATCCCATGGGAGATTCCCCTGTTTGAAGGAGTAACCTTGCTTCTTCGGGATTTTTCTCAAATGCTGCCAACCCAGTTTGAAACAACTGGTCCAAAATATCAATATCTTCTACATCTGGAAAACGGGAGGTAGCGCAGCGGAATCCAAACTTAATCCGATCCCTGGCGGTTATACCGCCTTCTTTCACCATTCGCTGGGCGAAGACCCGCGAGGCTTCGATAAATTGTGGATCATTCAGCAAGACCATTGCCTGCATCGGCGTACTGGTAGACTGCCGTTTCACGGTACAGTTGTTGCGACTGGCGGCATCGAAGATCATCATAGCTGGGGGAGGCTGTATGCGCTTCCAAAAGGTGTACATACTCCTTCGGTAAAGATCTGGTCCATGTCCTTGCATATATTTTCGCTGGTATCTTCCGCCTGAAGAAACTTCTATCCACAGGTCTGCAGGTTGATAGGGTTTTACTCCTGGCCCTCCCAATTGCTGAACTAACAAACCGCTGATGGCCAGGGCCTGGTCTCTGATCATTTCCGCTGAAAGCCGCATTTGGGGTCCACGAGATAAAAATATATTGTCAGGGTCGAGTTTCCATTTTTGTTCATGGACGGTTGCTGTTTGGCGATAGGTGGCAGACATCAGCATCTGTTTCATGAGATGTTTCAGGTCCCAGCCCGATTCACGAAAGTCAATCGCCAGCCAATCTAGCAACCGAGGATGGCTAGGTAGGGCTCCCTGACTGCCAAAGTCTTCCGGTGTACTGACAATGCCCCTGCCGAACAGCATTTGCCAATATCGGTTGACCGCAACGCGGGCAGTAAGTGGGTGATCACGACTAAACAACCATTTGCTGAGTCCCAGTCGGTTCTTAGCGAACTCATTGGAAAATGGCAAAATAGCATCGGGGGTAGTGGCCACAACCGGCTTTCCTTTAGCATCATATACACCACGATTGAGTACATGTGTTGGGCGAAGGGTATCCATATCGGCCATGACCATAATCGGTTGCAAGAGTTGGCTCAATTCTTCCTCCCAAACCCAGCGATATGTTTCTGCCGAATCTTGGATGCTTTGATTTTCGTATTCAATGCTGAGCCTGCGATCGATGAAAGCTTGAATTTCCTGTTGCTTTTCTTTAGGAATTTCCAGGTATGGCGGCGCTGTTCCTTCAAAAGATTGCCATTTACCTTTTTCTGGAACCTGATTGAAAAATGCAAACAGTCCATAGTATTCTTCCTGGCTGATGGGATCGTATTTGTGGTCGTGACATTGTGCACAGCCGAGGGTCAAGCCGAGAAAGGCTGCACCCAGGGTGTTGGTTCTGTCAACGACGTACTCCACCCTAAACTCCTCATCGATGACACCGCACTCTTGCGTGGTTTTGTGATTACGATTGAAGGCCGTCGCAAGTTGGTGTTCGTAGGTGGCATCTGGCATAAGGTCGCCGGCCATTTGCCAGCTTACAAATTGATCATAGGGTAGATTTTGATTGAAAGCACCAATGACCCAATCTCTCCAGGGCCACATGTTTCGTTCGAAGTCATGATGGTAACCCTGGGTATCCCCATACCGAGCCAGGTCTAGCCATTCAACGGCCATGCGCTCACCATATGCTTCTGAGGCCAACATGTTGTCTATCAGCTGTTCATAACCCTCCGGGGATGTGTCGGCGAGAAAAGCATCGATTTCGTCTGGACTGGGTGGCAACCCTCGTACATCAAAACTCAATCTTCGGATTAATTTGGCTTTGTTTTCCCGTGGCATAGGTTTCCATCCTAATTGATCAAGCTGCTCCATGATAAAGTAGTCGATCGTGGTTCGGGGCCAGGATGGATCTGATACTTCAGGGAGTTCAGTGTTGACGGGAGAAATAAAAGCCCAGTGGGATTTCCATTCGGCTCCCTGCTTGATCCACCTTCTTAGGAGTGCAATTTCAAATGGAGAGAGACTGAGGTTGGATTCCGGAGGCGGCATCATGATTTCCTGATCACGGCTGGAGATGCGATGCACCAATTCACTTGTTTTCAAATTGCCCGGAACGATGGCGTATCGATTTTCACTGGTATCCAATAAGGCGAAAGCACCTTCTTCAATATCAAATCGAAGACCAGCCTCTCTAGTGTTTTTATCTGGGCCGTGACATTTGTAGCAGCGGTCAGCAAGAATGGGGCGGATATGAAAATTGAAATCTACTTCTTTGGGCAATGATTGTTGGGTCTGATCGGTTTCACTTGATGCTATTGGATGACAAGCCACCTGATATAGCGCCAATCCAATAAAGAGTAGAGGATAGTATATGTCGGTAATGCCGATTGGCTTCATACTAGGTTCCCAATTTCGCGGAGAGTGAAAAGTTACTGAAACTTTTGGATTTAGATAATCACCTAATTATCACCTTCACAATAGGGGTAGCACCATGATGGCTTCTTATCAAGTACTTGCCAGCCAACAGACCATCCATGTGAATGGTTATAGCATTGCTATTGACATATCCATCGTATTTACAATCCTAATGTGATTTTACTCTCAGCAAGGCTCGCCCGGCCAAGCTATGCGGACAGGCCTCAGTGTTCAGGTAGGGTCTTCCCTCCGTCTCGAAGGCTTTCGGGAGGAAACGCAGGATGGGAGCAAAAGGGATTAGAATTGTTTCTATAGTTTCATGGAGCCAGCACTAATCCTGGAATCTTTTGCACAACAATCCTAACTTACGTCACACAAAGTGTTCTCAGCAAAAATCGAATTATTCTGCACTAATGAAAAAATACTCGGCTTAATCAATCAACCGTGATGGCTAACACTAACCGCATCCTATCCATTGATATCATGAGAGGATTAACCCTCTTTTTGATGTTATTCGTTAATGATCTATATACACCTGGGGTGCCAAAATGGTTGGTTCATACCTCTAAACTAGAAGATGGAATGGGCTTAGCTGATTGGGTCTTTCCCGGTTTTCTTTTTATTGTGGGACTTTCCATTCCTTTTGCCTTTATAGCTCGTGAAAAAAGAGGGCAGTCTAATCTCCAAATGATTTCACATATCTTGATTCGATCATTTAGCTTGTTAGTCATAGGAGTCTTTATGGTCAACATAGAGCGTTATAATGCCAATTTAACGGGTATAAGTACTTACTTGTGGGCTACCCTAGTTTATATTTCTATTTTTCTTATTTGGAACAATTATCCACAACAGTCCCAATTTGGCAAACTGTTTAGCGCTTTCCAATATCTCGGAATTTTCGGGCTGCTTGCATTGGCTGCAATATACCGTTCAGGAACACCAGAGAATACAAGCTGGATGAGCACAAGCTGGTGGGGAATCTTAGGATTAATTGGCTGGGGCTATTTGATTTCGGCCCTCATCTATGTGTGGCTGAGGGACCGAATAACTGGCATTGTCATGGTTTGGCTCGGTTTTGTTATGTTGAATATTCTAGCCCAATCATCCTACCTGGATCTTCTAAATCCCATTACACCAATCTTTGGAGTTCTCCTCGATGGAAATGTTCCATCAATAGTTCTTTCAGGCCTAGTAATAGGAATCCTGTTAAAGAAGTATGAAACGAATTACATACAATTACTGACTCTCATTATTCCTATTGGCTTCACATGCATAATATTGGCATTTTTCCTAAGAAATTGGTTTATCTTTTCTAAAATACTGGGAACCCCATCATGGGCAATGTTGTGCAATGGAATTAGCATTTTAGTCTTTGCTTCATTGTTTTATATACTCGACATAAAAAAGTGGCAAAAGTGGAGTATTCCATTCCTGCCAGCTGGCCAAAATTCATTGACTACATACTTAGCTCCAGATATTTTGTATTTCCTAATTTGGGGTCTTAATCTCAACATTTTGATTTATAAGCAAGCTGAGATGTCTTGGCTGACGGTTTCCGGGTCCATCGTTTGGGCATTTGCCATGGTAGGTTTCGCTGCATTATTGACGAGGATACATATTCGTCTTAAACTTTAGGAATTATATCTGGGTAAAATAGATATTCTAATCATCTCTACTTTTGCGTTACTCATGTGATACATCGCAGATGAATAAGAAAACTGTGAGCGCTCCTTCTCCCAACCAAGTGGCATGGTTACTACCAGCCACCATTTTTATTCATCAGTTGGAAGAATACTACGGCCAATTTCCACTTTGGTACTCCAACCTGCTAAATGCACAGTTGTCCAACCAGGACTTCATCTACATCAATGCAGTTGGCCTATTCATATTTACAGCATTTTCCTTGTCCTATATTTTCAATAAAAACAACATAATATTGGTCGCATTGGGCACGCTTGTCTTCGTGAATGGCATAGCACATTTGCTATTAAGTGTTTTTACCTTTTCTTATTCACCTGGCACAATTTCTGGCCTTGTCCTTTTCCTTCCCTTAGGAATTCTCATCTTCAACAAGATACTACCGAAATTGAATGACCATAAAAAGGTCCTTGCCATTGCGATAGGCATCTTTGTCTTGTTTACGGTAAGCTTCATTGCTGTCAATCTTTGATTTTTTTGTGGTATCCTAAAACTCGATCAAAAGCACGCATCTGTCAAAGTTCCGTCTGCCAGACCTGGTTTGGTCCTAGTCACTTGCACAACGTTGAGCAGGTAAGAATATACCTTATGTGCCTTGTTTCGATTCGACGTCTGTGGCCCTGATAATAGGTTTCTCAGGCACATCACTCGATAGTACAAGCGATCTACGCGATTCTGAATTACTTGATAGCCCAGATCATACTTTAACTAGGCGTGCATCCGTCGAGATTCCTCGTAGGGTTGCTCCAAATAATGCTCATCTATCAGTCGCATCAATTCTAAGTTCACTTCTGTTTCGCTTGTGGGCTTATGGTACAGCCTTGATCTGCTGACTCCAACCAGCTCGCACTGGGAACGAATACTTAGATTCAGATTCGATCGATCGACCATTGCTCGCTTTTCCTTCACATACTTTACCTCAACACTCTTTTATATAAAATTCGATCTCCACTTTTTGCTGGCCGATCACTTTCAGACAACTAATCCTTTTGCTCTTCTGCCTCAGCCTTATTGCAGCCTCCAACACGACCTTGGTCTTGAATTTGGATGTAAATCTCCCTTTCTTCATCTGCCTTAATCTATTTATTAACAATTTGTCTTAAATCCAAGTCCGATTTCTTCGGGATACGTCAGGGTGACCATCTAAATGTCACATACCCCGACGTCGTGAAGTATGACACCACTTGAAGACCAATGAATATCTATCTTTATGCCTACAGAACGTTTTTACATGCATAAACCCAAGCCAACAATGAAAACCGCATCTTGCGCACTCCTTTTACTCATAACGGCATTGACCTTTATCAATGCCCAATTAGAGCCATCTCTTTCAGAAATAAAAGGGAGTATGAAGACTGCGACCAATTTCATGATGAGGTCCGTCTCTAATCAGGGTGGTTTTCTTTGGAAATATAGCGCTGATCTATCAGAACAATGGGGTGAGGTACCGGCACGAAAGTCGCAAATATGGGTTCAACCACCGGGTACGACCAGTGTGGGCATGATGCTCTTAAAAGCTCATGGAACGACCGGGGATGATCAATATCTGAGGTATGCTGAGCAGGTTGCTGATGCACTTATTTGGGGCCAGCTCCCATCAGGTGGATGGCACTATCTGATAGACTTTGACTCATCGGGATTGCGACCTTGGTATGATGATGTCGCTGCCAAATGCTGGGGGTGGGAGGAGTATTATCATTATTATGGCAATGGTACATTTGATGATGGCGTCACTGCAAGTGCCTCCAGATTTCTTCTATACATCTATCTTGCCACCCATAGTGAGAAATATGAGGCAGCATTATTGAAAGCATTGGATTTTATCCTGGAAGCTCAGTATCCCAACGGTGCTTGGCCTCAACGGTACCCCATCATGAATGACTATGGTCATGATGGCCATGAGGATTATACGCCCTATTATACTTACAATGACGATGTCATCCATGGCAATATTATGTTTCTTTTGGAGGCTCATCAGAAGCTTGGTGATAACAAATTCAGGGAGGCCGCCCAGCGTGGTATGGATTTTTATCTGATTTCTCAGGTTGCAGCACCGCAAGCAGGCTGGGCGTTGCAGTACGATCTAGCATTGCAGCCTGCCTGGGCCCGGTCCTATGAGCCCGCTGCCATTTCGTCTGGCCAAACGGTGAGAAACATCAAGGATCTTATGACTTTCTACAAAATCACCGGCAATTCAAAGTATCTATCACCCATACCTGCAGCCATACAATGGCTGGAAAGCGCTGTCATCAATACAGATCCACAGAAGAATTTTTCCCATGCGACTTTCTATCAGCCAAAAACCAACAAACCACTTTATGCCCACCGGGAAGGCACCAGCATTGACAATGGCAGATATTGGGTAGATCATCTGCAGGCAAATTTTCCGGGCCATTATGGCATGCTTAGAAGTGTGAATGTAGCGTCGCTGAAAGTGGCATTTGAGCGCGTTCGATCATTGACTCCAACAGAAGCGCAAGTAAACTATGAGGGTGCGCTAAAAAATGAATCCAAAGCGAAAGCGGTGGACAGCCAGGAGATCCAGGAGATCATCGATGCTCAGGATAATCGCGGAGCTTGGCTTGAAGATTTACAGATACCGCATTATCCTGACGTGGTGGGGCAACCACGCAGAATTGTGAAGGGAATCAGCACACAGACCTATGTAACAAATATGGAAAAGTTGATTAACTATCTGCGGCAATGAGTTGAAGGTCAAACTGTGCAATAAATTATTAAGTATTTATGTACGTGACATAGCTTGTGTACTACCTGATACAAAACCAGAGGCCTAGGAAGTACAAGGAAGGGATTTATCATCGGCAAGTTTTCTTGACATCTCTTAGGAGTTGGTAGCGGATAATTTTGCGAGAATAATTAATCTATTTGTTGATTCCTTAGCCGGGAAGACTTTGGGCTTTAGTAATATGGAACTTAGTGAAGAGGGAGATGAACTCTATCATCCAGCGGACTTTTGAAGCTGCTGATCTATGGTCAACGATATGGTATCCGATCTGCCAATAAATTGCAGGAAGCCTACAAGATCAACATGCAGGTAATGTCGCTGCTGCAGTGGACAAGGGGAGTATTCAAAGAAGTAACAAGCACTAAAAGATAAACTACAGCTTGCTGAGGATCGTTTAGATCATTATCATCAGATTCAGGAGCAAGTCACAACAAGTATTGACGGTCAGATCTTTACTACAGATCCGCTAATAATAAATATGTGTAGCTGAGCTATTTGAGCGTTTTATGGCGACAAGAATTTCGTTGGCCTTTGGAAACGGAGGTGCATACTCATATATGCGAGGTTTTATGGGCAATTACGAATCAATGGACGCAGTAGGATCGATAAATTAATATCGAAACACTTCTCTGCGAAAATTGGTACTGATAATTTGATCGCAAACTAGGAAGGGTGGCCAGTGAAGTGGGTGTAGTGATCATGTTCGATCCGACAGATCAATTGTCTGACAGATCATTAAAAAGAAATAAGGGCCAACTTTTAAGTGTCGTCTCTAACCATTAATTTTCAATAAGGAATGGAAGGAAATTATCAGACCACGCCAAATAATCCTACTTTCCAGCTTTCACCTATCTATCTCCTCACTATGATTTCTATAAACTTCGCTAAAACGGCCATTTTTACCTCCTGGATTGTCTTTGCTGCCTCCGCCATAGCTCAAGACGGTACAATCTATCCACTCGAAGCCCCTGTAGAACCGAAAGCGATACCACTCGGCACGGGCGGTGTCGATAACCAGCCCGCCCACGAAACCTGGTTTCGTCAGTGGGGCGACCCTATGGCTCGGAACATCTCCACGGCGACCCTCACTCCTTACCTGCCTGAGCCAAACAAGGCGAATGGCGCAGCCGTGATCGTGGCGCCCGGTGGCGGTTTCAGGTGGCTTTCGATGGGCAATGAGGGTTGGGAAGTCGCGGAGGCACTTGCGAAACAAGGAATCGCTGCCTTTGTCCTTAAGTACCGGCTCCATCCGACTCAGGAGTCGCTCGACGACTTTAAGGCCTGGATGAATCGACCCCGCGTGGCTCTAACCGGGTCATCAGATACTTCGCAAGGTGCAACACCGCCACGTCCGCCACAACTGGACCTGTCCGACCAGCTTCAGGACGCCGAGGCCGCCTACGCCATGATCGCTAAACGAGCTGAGGAGTGGGGAGTCGATACTAACAGAATAGGCATGATCGGATTTTCAGCTGGAGCAGGCCTCACGATGCATTCAACTCTCCACTCCGAAACCATGGACCTTGCCTTCATCGGTCCGATCTATGGCGGTATGGGTCCGGTAGAGGTGCCAAAGAACGCTCCGCCCATGTTCAATGTTATCGCCACCGATGATTTTCTCTTCCGCGGTCAGTTTGGCGTTATCGATTCCTGGTACAAAGCGGGTCGGCCTGTGGAGTTTCACCTTTACCAAAACGGCGGTCACGGCTTCGGCCTCGGAAATCCCAGCCGAACCAGCAATCGTTGGTTCGATGCCTTTATCCACTGGCTGGAAGTTAATAACCTTCTCACTATCAATCCCGGCGAGTGATTCCATGGTCACCGTCAGCGAAACCTTCTATGGAATGGGCCGGTTTGGCGTCATGATCTGTTTGGATTTGCACAGTTACTTTTAGATAGGGAATAAGTAAGAACTAATTTTTCAAAATTGTCCTGAGAACCACATTCCAATGAAACAATTACTTATGAAAAAAAGATCATCTTTCTCGATTCGTCTGCTGCTGCTCCTGACCGGATCCCTATATTTTTATAGTTGCAGCCGGGATACCACCATTTCAGAAACCTCCGTTAGCATTGATCTTCAACAAAGCGGTGCGCCCATCCAGAAATACATTTATGGCCAGTTCATCGAACATCTGGGGCAATGCATTTACCAGGGTATCTGGGCTGAAATGTTGCTGGATCGGAAATTCTATTTTCCTATTACTGATGACTATGCTCCCTGGGAGATGGCCAATGAAAGATTTTGGGGCGATAGCTCTCTTTTGGAGTATCCCTATTTGGGCAGCTCGCCATGGCAGGTCATTGGGGCGGCCAGCAGTGTAAGTATGGATAAACAAAAACCTTTCGTGGGAGAGCAAACACCAGTAATCACCGTTGCCAATCGAAAAACAGGCATCCGGCAAAACCAACTGAGTGTGATAGCCGATCAAAAGTATGAAGGACGTATCGTCCTGGCCGGTGAGGAATCCTTGTTGCCGATCTCCGTCCAATTAGAATCAGCAGAAGGGCAAATGGAAACCGTAAGCATCAACGAGATTAGTTCAGAGAGTCAAACTTACTCATTTGAGGTGACCCCCTCTTTTACCCATGACAGTACTTCCCTGAATATATTTAGTGAAGGGAGCGGTAGTTTACGTATAGGTACGATCTCATTGATGCCTGCAGACAACATCAAAGGCTGGCGTGCAGACGTTGTGGATTTGCTCAGGGAATTGAATTCGCCGATCTATCGCTGGCCGGGCGGCAACTTCGTCAGTGGTTACAATTGGCGCGACGGGATCGGGGAACGGGATAAAAGACCACCCCGTAAAAACCCCGCATGGAAAGGCATAGAGCATAATGATGTAGGCATTCATGAATATATGGAACTGATGGAGCTCATCGATGCAGAACCTTTTATCGCTGTCAATACAGGCCTGGGCACTGTACTGGAAGTAGCTGAAGAGATTGAGTATTGCAATGGTGCCACCGATACAGAAATGGGGAAGATGCGGGCCGTCAACGGTCATCCTGAACCGTATGAGGTGAAATGGTGGGCAGTAGGCAATGAAATGTACGGTGACTGGCAACTCGGCCATATGCCCTTGTCAGAATATGTAATAAAGCATAACAACATGGCCGAAGCCATCCTGGAGGTTGATCCGGATGCGAAACTGATTGGCGTCGGGCATGTAGGGGAATGGAGCGAAACCATGCTCAGAAATTCCGCCGAACACATGGACCTGCTGAGCGAGCATATTTACGCAACTGGTTCCAAGGACCCTGCACAACACATCGGCCTGGTGGCAAACCAGATCAAAGATGTAGCGGAAGCCCACCGCAAATACCGGGATTCGATCCCTGGCCTCGAACAAAAGGACATCCGCATTGCCATGGATGAGTGGAACTACTGGTACGGAGATTATGTTTTTGGCGAACTAGGTGTGCGCTATTATCACCAGGACGCACTCGGCATAGCCAAAGGGTTGCACGAATATTTCCGGAACAGCGATCTGTTTTTTATGGCCAATTACGCCCAGACCGTCAATGTGATTGGTTGTATAAAAACAACACCGACTGCCGCTGGTTTTGCAACTACCGGGCTACCGCTAAAACTATATCGGCAGCATTTTGGGAGTATTCCTGTAAAGGTGAATGCTGATTCGACCGATCTCGATATGGTAGCTGCAATAAACAAAGATCAAACCTTTGTGACCCTGGCCATCATCAACGAGAAAGCTAAAAAACAGGAAATCATCTTTAATTTTGGGGGTGGTCGTATCGAAAATGACGGAAAACAATGGCTCATTCAGCACAATGACCTGAAGGCTTATAATTTACCAGGCAAACCGCCTGCAGTAAAGATTGAGGAGACAAACATTTCCCTGAAAGGCAACCGGTTGGAAGTGCAACCCTATGCCATCCATTTAATCCGACTGGGCATAAATGAATTTTATTGAGATAGTACATTATGTATTATCAGCATTGAAAATTTGAATTAATTGTAGTTTTACACGTATTCTAGGCTCAATTTTGTCATACCAGCAATGATTCACATGAGAAGAATG
This sequence comes from Saprospiraceae bacterium, assembly GCA_013001595.1. Lineage (GTDB taxonomy): Bacteria > Bacteroidota > Bacteroidia > Chitinophagales > Saprospiraceae > JABDMH01. The sequence goes on from JABDMH010000063.1 coordinate 14,597, forward strand.
ATTTATACATCCATCTCTCGCATCATAGTCAGTATCTCGGGATGCCCGATTCAGAAGTAAGATCCAAAGCCAACCATTATTCTGGGTGCCTCCAAAAACATCGTTCATGGTTTTCTCAAAAAACAATGCATGATTAGAATATACTTGTTTCGACATGCCCTCCAAAAGCTTCTGTGAATTCATTGAGCAGACAGACGTAGACTGTTGTCCAGCAAACTTTTTAGCCCAGCTATCAACAATACGATATCAAGTCAAATAATGATCCGATCCCAGACGATATCTTTGACACCTTAGATCCACAGCCAGAGACTCTAGCATAGATTAACAGGAAATAAGTATGAAAGATTGAGCTAAAGTGCTATCTTAATAACTATTATGAATTGACTTAGTAGTAGGTTGTAAATATCTTCTAGCACTGGTAAAAAACTGTTTTGGTAATTGGTTGCTCTTGGACGGTAGTTTATAACCAACTAATTGCTGTAATAGGAATTATTACAGCTTCCCTTGATTCATCCATCATGACTAAAGAAATAACTAGCACAGGATATGCGCTCTAGAATCTAGACATCACGACCTCCAAAAAAGAAGAGACAAATCTAAAAGAACTACTAAAAAGTAAATTAACATTAATCATGATGAAGAAGACAGTTTTACATTTGATCCTATTGCTTGGGATTTCTTTTGCGATCACCTCATGCTTCACGTATACAATGACCGTTGGTCAGGGAGCACAATCAGGTGTTGAGACTCGACAAATGAATCATTATCTGATTTACGGCTTAGCTCCTATTGACGTATCAAATCCAACAGAAATGGCAGGAGGAGCAGAGGATTATGAAGTCACCATACAACACACTTTTGTTGATGGACTCCTCAATGCAATAACGTTTGGCATTTATACGCCTACGACAACCATTGTGAAAAAATAATTTTCGGCTTAACAGGGTTGTTTTATCGCCCTTCTATCTCAAATTTAATCACATGAGGAAGATGCTTCTTATCTTGGGTATCATGCTGTGTCTAATTGGCACGTATTCCCTGGTTGAATACACCTTTGACTATGGAGAATTGACTGACTATGGAAGAGGATTCATCTGGGGTAAGGCGCTTGTCATATTAATTGGAATTTCATTAATTCTTTTCAGCCTACGGAAAAACCCGACCAAGCTATCGTGATTCAGTTTTTAGCCAACGGTTATACTTTTCCAGGATTCAACTCAGCCAATAATTCTCATTCATATCATCGGATTAAGATTAGTTAAATATCAGCGCAAATTCCATATCCGGATTGGCAGGACCATCTATAATAAGGTGGATTTCGATGTACATTCAGCACTGAAATTTCACTAGATTTGAACCAGTAAATTCTTCATCATGATGAAATATCTCATTTTTTCTTTTTTGGTCTCTTATGGCAATCTGGTAGTTAGTGGACAGACAAAAAACCTGCATGAAGTTGTTGTGATCACCACATTAGATGAGAAAACATCAATACATACCAGGGAAGATGGAGGCCTATATCTAAACATCTCGCCGACAGATGCATCTACGCTCAAGGCCAAGGGATGGGTAAAATACAGTGATTTTGGCGCTAAAGGTGACGGTAAGACAGATGACATAAATGCCATCGCCGCAACCCATGCATTCGCCAACCAGGAAGGTCTATTGGTAAGAGCCGATGTGGGAGCCAGCTACTACATTGGTGGTAAGGAGCGTAGCGTCACTATTCAGACCGATACCGATTTTGGCACGGCCACTTTCATCATTGATGACAGGGATGTGCAAAATAATAAGGCACCGATTTTTATTGTTAAATCGAGTAAGGAGGCATTCGCGATCGAAGGCATCAACTCTCTTCAGCGGAATCAGAAGCGCATCAATGTGTCTTTGCCAGGAGCCTGCCTAATCACGGTCACTGATGCCAACGTAAGACGCTACATCCGATTTGGACTGAATCAGAATAATGGATCTCCACAAACTGATATCTTTGTCGTAGATAAAGGTGGTGAGGTTGATATGAATGCTCCCATCATCTGGCAATTTGAACAGGTCACTGAAATCAGTGCCCAACCTATGGATGAGCAGACACTGAAGATCACTGGTGGACATTTCACTACCATAGCGAACCAAGCAGCATCGAAATACAATTATTATAGCCGCAACATCGCCATCAGACGTTCTAATGTTCTTGTCGAGGGCATGGAACACCGGGTTACCGGAGAAGGAGATCATGGGGCACCATATGGCGGCTTTCTTAACATCCGTGACTGCGCTAACGTGACTATACGGAATACTGTTTTGACTGGACATAAAACATACCGTACCATCGGCTCAGCGGGTAAGTCAGTCTCTATGGGTAGCTACGACATTTCGGTAAATCGTGCCGTAAATGTATTCTTCATCAATTGCAGCCAGACCAACGATATCAATGACCGGACATATTGGGGAATCCTGGGTTCTAATTACTGTAAAAACCTTTTGTACGACTCGTGTACATTTTCCAGATTCGATGCCCATATGGGAGTTGCCAATGCTTCTATCCGTAACTCGACTCTTGGACACATGGGCATCAATGCCATTGGCAGCGGGCTGCTAACTGTAGAAAATTCTACTGTGTACGGTCGAACCCTTATTAATCTGCGACGTGATTACGGTAGTACCTGGCGAGGAGAATTCTTAATTCGCAACTGTACTTTTGTACCCGCCGGTGGCCGTTCGACCAGTGCCAGTCTGATCGGGGGTTCCAATTCTGGTCAGCACGATTTTGGCTACATCTGCTATATGCCTGAAAAAATCACCATTGAAGATCTCCATATCGAAGACACCAATCATCCCGATGACTACCAGGGTCCTGCTATTTTTGCCGACTTTAATCCCGACATGACAGACGCTTCCTATAAGGAGAAGTTTCCCTATATCATGACCCAGAAGGTGCTTCTAAGGAATGTGACAACGAGTAGTGGCAAAGATTTGAGGCTTAGTGACAATCCATACCAGTTCAAAGACGTCAAGGTACACATCAATTAGTGAGCCCAATGTGGGAGTCTACATAATGTTAGGTTAGTCACGAAATGATTCATCCTAGCTTTTGGATAAATGAAATACTATTAAGTATGAAATATCACATCAAGGTTCTTCTACAATTCCTGATAGTCATATCCGTATATGCCTGTGCGGGAGATTTAGGCGTTCCATCCTATTTATATAAATATCAAAATGAATATCGGGTAAATGCTAAGGAGGCCAATTTGACATGGTTTAAAGATGCCAAGTACGGGATGTTCATACATTATGGCCTCTATAGCATCTTGGAAAAGGGGGAATGGGTTCAACTCAGAGATACCATACCTGTCAAAGAATACGCAAAATTGAAAGACCGATTTACCGCGGAAAACTTTGATGCAGATAAAATAACAGAAATCGCCATAGAGGCGGGTATGAAGTACATCACGATTACCGCAAAGCACCATGATGGTTTTTGTTTGTTCGAAACAAAAGAAACAGATTTTAATGCGGTAAACTCTCCGGCAAGAAGAGATCTAATTAAAGAACTATATGATGCCTGCGAGAGAAAAAGTGTAGGATTATTTTTATACTATTCATATGGTGCAGATTGGAAACATCCCTACTTCTATTCAAGAGAAAATGGATGGAATCATGCCAGACCAGCTTATGCAGAAAGGCAGCCTGAATACAAATTCGAAAAGGATGAAGATTTTAAGATTTATATAGCTTTTGTTCACAATCACTTAAAGGAATTACTCACTCAATATCCGAATCTAGCCGGAATATGGTTCGACCCTATTATGGGATATTACCATCGCCCAGATCTATTTCCAATAGACTCGACCTACTCATTAATCCGAAACATGTCCCCACATGCTTTGATTTCTTTTAAACAAGGAGCCAATGGAGAAGAAGATTTTATGGCACCAGAGAGAGGAGGAAGTGCAAAAGTGGGTCAACAATTTGAAGTTGCCAAGTTGGCTTATGAAAAGAATAAGGATAAACCGCGAGAAATATGTAATACTTTGCAGCCTCATGCCTGGGGCTACAACAAGAAACATGACGGCAATCATAAAACAGCCATCGATGTCCTTAACCTGCTCGAAGATGCAAGAGAGGTAAGTGCGAACTTGCTTCTAAATGTAGGGCCAAAAGGTGACGGGTCCTTTCCAGAGGAAGATATTAAAGCATTGAAAGAAGCGGGTGACAAATTAAATGACGAGATGAAATACATCATTTTAGAGCATTTGCAATAGCGCCCTCGGCAGAGATATGTATCTGGTGAACCACGTATTGAAATACTGAATCAAAAAGTAGATCTTGGTGTGAAAGCAATGCCAGTGCAGCATCTGATAAATAGATGCACTAAAGTGGGAGGTTATTCTATGTCAGTAAATCCGCATAGTCCCCATTTATAGTTGCGGTACAGGCAAGGATGTCGGGGCAAAAGAACCAGCCAAACTATATGGATATTTACCGGACGTGAAGTAGATGCGAATACGAAATCGTAACTGGTTTCGAAATAAAGATTTGGCAGAAGATGCCCCATTATTTTTACAATTTAGAAAACAATAAGACGATGTCCACCGTAACAATTAGACAATGGAATAGGCGCCCAAATCGGCACAAAATGGTCTATAGAAATCCCATGAGAATGGCGAAAACTTTCGGTATGGTTGAGGTAGATAATCCAAAAAAGATAGTACTATGCCAAAAAAGTCTCTGACAGGTATACTTTTACTCTTTTCCTTAGGAACAATTTTCGCTCAGGTGAATGAAAGTAGACCAAGGATCATCGTAACATCAGATGGAGAAATAGATGATGAATGCTCCATGGTAAGATTTCTACTTTATGCAAATGAATTTGAGATCGAAGGAATCGTCACTTCCAGTTCTCAATATCACTGGCATGGTCACAATTGGGCGGGTGACGACTGGCTCGATCCTTACCTAGAAGCTTATTCAGAAGTATATCCCAACTTGATATTGCACGACGTAGCGTACCCTTCGCCAGGCTACCTAAAGTCCATAACTTTTGTCGGCAATGTGCAAACCGAAGGCGAAATGCATTTAATCACTCCAGGTTCACAGCACATCGTTAGAGTCTTACTTGATGAATCTGATGACCAACCCATATGGATACAGGCATGGGGAGGAATAAATACTATTGCCCGAGCACTAAAAACAATTGAGCTGGATCATCCTGATAAAATGCAATATGTGGCCGATAAGATCCGCTTCTTCTTCATTTGGGAACAAGATTCTACCTATCAGTCATACATACGACCCAATTGGGGAAAGCATAATATCCAGACAATCATTTCTGACCAGTTCGAGGCAATTGCTTATCGTTGGAAAGACTGCCAGCCAGGGGAAATGCATCAATACTATGTCGGATCCTGGATGAAAGAAAACATCTTGGAAGACCATGGAGCACTTTGTGCTCGCTACCGAGCACACAACGATGGAGATAAGGGTTTTGAAGACGGAGATTTCCGATCTGAGGGAGATTCACCAGCTTTTATACATCAAATACCTACGGGTTTACGTAACCTGGAGTCGCCCGGTTGGGGTGGTTGGGGTGGAAGGTATGTATGGGTGCGCGATAACACCTGGCTTGATCCGGTTCCCATTGAAGGCTATGTACACCCAGATGGTCGATGGTATTCACAATCAGCTTGGGGACGCATTAGCTCGAGAAATGGTGCAACCGTGTCTAATAGTGAATCGCATAAGGAATTCTTCAGGCCCATCTGGAGATGGTCTGATGCCTTTCAAAATGACTTTGCAGCCAGAGCGGATTGGTGTGTCCGCTCCTACGAGGAGGCTAACCATCCACCGATTGCTAAACTGGCCATTAAACCAGATATAACAGCAACACCCGGTTCCGTCGTAGAATTAAGTGCTGTAGGCTCGGATGACCCCGATGGTGACCAGCTTATCTACCACTGGTGGCATTATAAAGAGGCAAGCAGTTTTTCAGAAGGCATCCAAATCAAAAATTCGGATGCCCCTAGTGCATCCGTCACAATTCCTAAGAATATTAATGAGGAAGCAACCATCCATATTGTTTGCGAAGTAAAAGATAGTGGCACACCGTCATTAACCAGATATCAACGTGTTATTATTAACGTAAAATCCTGAACTGTCATCAGAAATCAATGTTCATGGCATCATATTCATCGGCTAGGACAAGTCCTTGATCTTGCAAGATGACTTCATAGAATGAATGTAGGTTGAGATTTTCTAACTTAGATTAGAAACGAAGAGTTGAATCCTCAAGGCACCACCTGCGTCATGCCCTCGACAGCAAACAAAATGAAAATCAATGAATATACTTTTGATGCATCGAAAAAGAGACAGTTAACACAGTTGTATTCGTTCATGGATATTGAAAGCGACCATTTGACATGACAAGACTACCCTGGACTCAATATTTTGCTTCCCTTGGCATTTGCTTTTAACAAGGATAGTATGAAGTTAGAGAAGCCCGATTCTACTGATCTGACCAGCTTTGAAGATGAAATGCCATCTAATAAATTAGGTAAAGGGACTTTGAGCTAGTCGAGGAGGTATAGAATATATCCACTAAATATGACTAAGTGCCATATAAATAAATCCAGCAGAAGGAAGTCCGATAACTTTATATTGGTTCTGTGACCGTCAAACTTCTAATATGCTGGGTGTCTTCCCAATCCGTCAAAAATCAAATATTGCAATTGTTTCATTTCTAACATATTTACTAGAGGGAAGCGAAGAAACTACTTTTAGCAATACCGAGATAGTGATCCCGTTGCCTTTGTACGTGATGACGGATCTCATCCTGAAGTGACTCAGTTCTAACAAGACTCGCTAGGAGGGTCGTGGGAGATGGACCTAGAAAGGTGAAATTCTTCCAGAAATAACAAGCTTTTGTATCCCTTGGGCTCCATGTAGCAAAAAACGATACACAGGCTTATCACGGTAGATGGTGCCAGAATATAATTCTACGCCAATTTTTTGGCCAATGCCTTCTTTAGCTCGTGAAGAATAAGAAAGTTGGAGCTCCATGTAGGGCTCATATTTAATTTGAGCTCCTTACCCTTGGCCAAACGGAGGAGTTGTCTGGCATAAAATCCACCTTCTGCAGCATCCTCAAATTGTTTGATGCCGGTCCGCATCACCAGGTTCTTGAGCTTAGGAACCTCCCCAGCGATAAATCCCTTAATATCATTCCCATTGGTAATGAAAGGACGTGCCATACCGAGGAGATCAAGTTCACCATTTTCAAGCACTTGATTACAGAAGGTAAAAGACCTAAATCCTCCGGTTACCATCAATGGAACGTTGCTGATTGACCTGACCCTGTGAGCGAAGTCAATGAAATATGCCTCTCCCTTTCTCGCGTTATCCTTGCTGCTCTCATCGTTCATCAGGAAAACGACCATTTTCTCATAAGTGCCGCCCGAAATCTCCAATAGGTCAATATGCCCATCCAACATCTTAACTACCCCCAGCGATTCCTCCTCACTAAATCCACCACGCTGAAAATCGGAGGAATTCAACTTCAGTGCCATGGGAAAATCCAGTCCGACAAGCTTACGCGACTGCTGCAAGATACGCTTCAAGAACCTGCAGCGATTCTCCAATGTACCACCCCATTTGTCCCTCCTGACATTCGTAAGGGGTGAAAGAAACTGATTCACCAAATAACCATGAGCAGCATGAATCTACACCCCGGTAAATCCAGCTCTTTTTGCTATCACTGCGGCTTTTGCAAATCTTGAGATCACATCTTCAATCTCTGCATCAGTCATGGCTTTGGGTTTGCCAAACAAGCCCATCTTATTCAACTGTACTGGTGAAGGTGCCAGAGGTCGCAATGCGCTGAACCTACTAGTCTGCCTCCCTGCATGTGAAATTTGAACCCATATATGGTTGCCCCCTCGTCTACCGGCCTCAGACCAAGTCTGCAATGTTGGAATCATAGCTTCATCATCGAAAGCTATGTTGCCAGCAGACTCCAAATGGATTCGATCGACCATCACATTTCCTGTTATCAATAGTCCTGCACCCGTCTTGGACCAGCTTCTGTACAGCGTCTGGTGCCCTTCGGTGGGTTCAAAATTTTGATTGCTGAGGCGTTCGGTCATAGCCGATTTTGCTAGCCTATTCTTTAGGACTGCTCCGCAGGGAAGACGCAATGGTTTGTTTAAGATGGATTCATTCATCGAGTAGTACATGATCGAGAGCTCAAGCTCTAGGAGTTTAAAACATATAACCAGACCGAATAAAAACCTCAATTTGGAGCTTCAAGCAAAGAACCGTTGAATTCCAAATATGCAATATGCTATCTCATACAAAATTTGGTAAATGAAATTTAAGTTCATCATACTTCTGCCGACTGGCCTCTTTTATAGCGGATGTAACCATGCACAAGTAACTTATCAAGATGATCTTAAAAAATACACCTTGTTCAAAGGTACTCCGCATAATTTGGCAGATACATATGTGACCTAATATCTTCGACCAAATTTTCCGGTAGTGTTTTCTGGGTAAGTCCCTCATCGATTGCTACATGGGTCACTGCTTCGGCGATATGTGCACTGACCTCGCGGATCCGTGTGAAGGAAGGATAAACCATACCCTTATCAAGCTCCTCTAGGCTAACACTTTCAGATACGATTCTTGCTGCCTCCAAAAACATCCGGTCACTGACTCGAGTAGATTCACTATATAAAACACCGAGGCCAATTCCAGGAAACACATAGACATTGTTTCCTTGTCCGGGATAAAAAGTTACATCCTTAATCGTCACAGGATTGAAGGGGCTGCCACCGGCAAAGATGGCCCTACCCTCGCTCCAGGTATATGCTTGTTCGGCAGTACACTCCGACTTGGAGGTAGGATTGGATAACGCAAATACAATGGGACGGTCATTATTCGCAGTCATTATCCGTATCACTTTCTCACTAAACATTTGGGCTTGGCCTGAGACACCAATAATGACCGAAGGCTTGATTTGTTCGACTACTTCCAGGAAGGTATCTATGGGCTGATGGGTGTGGGCAAACGGTCTTTTATGTGATTGCAAGTCCCTTCGGGTTTCGCAGACTAGGCCTTGGGAGTCAACAAACCAACATCGAGCACGCGCTTCCTCCTTGGAAAGCCCTCTGTCCATCATGGCTTCTACAATAGTATCGGCAATTCCGATGCCAGCTTCTCCTGCACCGAGAAATACAATTTTTTGATCCGTGAATGCTTGATGAGTAATGCGAGTGGCTGACAATAGTCCGGCAAGGGCAACGCTTCCCGTGCCTTGAATATCGTCATTAAAAAGGCAAGTGCTGTGCCGGTACTTATTTAATAAAGTGAAGGCATTATGGGTCGCAAAATCCTCAAGTTGGATAAGTGCTCTTGGAAACACCTGAGCACAGGAAGTGATAAATTCATCTAACAATGCTTGGTATTCAACACCTCTTAGTCTATTTCCCCTTAGCCCTAGATATAGTTCATCATCAAGTAGTACCTGATTATTGGTGCCCACATCAATAGTAATGGGCAAACATAGGGTCGGAGAAATACCGGCGCAGGCAGTGTACAGCGATAGCTTGCCAATGGGAATTCCCATTCCATCCGTGCCTAAATCACCCAGGCCGAGAATGCGCTCACCATCTGTGACTACAATAACCCGGGCATCTCGATGGGGCCAATTGTAGAGTATTTCCTTGATGGAGCCTTTATCTTGACTACTAATATATAGGCCACGAGGTCTACGATAAATATGACCATAGGATTGGCATGCCAACCCTACTGTCGGCGTATAGATTATCGGCATGAGTTCAGAAAGGTAGTCCATCACCACCCGGTAAAAGAGATTCTCATTGCGATCCTGAAGAGAAGTCAAGTAAAGATATCTCTCCAGGTCATCAGGCTTAGATCGAATGTTTTCGAGAACTCGCTTGACTTGAAGTTTCTGACTGACAATACGTGGTGGTAATAAGCCACGCAAGCCAAATATTTTTCTCTCTTCAGCGGTAAAGGCAGTTCCCTTATTTAGCACAGGGTTGTGGATCAATTTGACACCCCTTTCGGCAGGGACAATGCTTTTCTTTCGGCTCACAATCAAATACTTTGATGAGACAATTGTATTTCCTTGTACCCAGATCAGCAAAGGTAAAACCTAGGGCTAGGTAGCCATAATGATATCAGACAGTGAGGAAGATGATTTCAAACCGACTTTTGCGCCTCCTATGATAAGTGGTCCATATGCTTCTTCGTACTCTTACTACAATTAACCTTATTTATTCACCAGTTAACCGCACTGCTATTTTCGTTTTACCACCTTTAATTGTCCATGCTGGAATTCGCAATTCAATTCGTTTTAATCCTTCCTTCTTGGTGTCGAATGAGAGCGGTGGGGGGAAAAGCGAAATGATCGATATGGTAATTTCGGGATGTGATAGGTTCTCGATCTTGAGGCTCTTTCCAGCCTGTTTTAATAGTGCACCACCTTCCACAATTTCCACATCACCCTGAGTGATTAATTGCCAGGTGATCAATTCCGTTTCTGGTAAAAGCTCGATGTCATCCTCTACCAGGAGTGACCTAGAACCGTCTTTTACAAATCTCCGACTGGCGCTTTTTAGTTGCCCTTTAAATGAGGGTGTCATATCGATGGTGGCTTCTGGATTTTCCCCATTCTTAAAATCAACAATCGTCGCTTTGCCATCTACTACGTGAAGTTGGTCATTGACAGAAATCGTACTGTGGCCGAAATTGCCTTTGTTTAGTAATTTCCACCGGTCACACTCCTGACAGCTGCTCCAGAGTCCAAAACCCGTCCTTTCTATCAAGCCATATCTACCGGTATTACCTGGATCGATGATCCATCGTACACCGTCCAATTCAAACACAAATGAACCACCATCCATGTTGCCATGACTTACTGATCCTCTCCCACCCTTTCCTCCGAAATAGTATTTATTGGCATCGGCATCTCCGCCGGTAAAAAACACAACAGGATTCGGTCCGTCACCACTCCATGCCAACGGCATGGCTTCCTCACTTTTTTCTTCGTATTGTGAAATCCATACTAGTGCCGGAGCTATTAGTCTTGACAAATCACCCATTTCTGCTGGAGGACGCAGAAATTTTTCTCTTTCGAAGTACGTGCCATTCCCCGTTTTAGCAGCAAACCAAGCCAGGGTAATGTCTCCATTGCGACCGCTCCTCTCACCACAGTCGGCAAAATTATAGACCAATCCACTTGGACCAACAGATAAAACCCTGAAGACAGCGCTCTCTTTGAAAGCAGGGTACTCCAACATTCCGAAGTCGGTTCCGAAAGCACTTTCAAACATCGCGGCTGTGACGACAGAAAAAGATGTCCCGTAACGCCAATAGGTGGCACCTTCCGGATAAACCCCGTCGGGACCGTATTGGCTTAGTGCATTTACCATACCGTCAACAGCCCTGTAAATGGTCTTTGCAGCCAGCTCCGGTTCGATTTCGGCAACGGCAATCGAAGCAGCTATCATTCCGCCATTGCAAACCTGGTTCCAGTTATTATGACCATAGGCCCATCTGGGATTGCTGCCATCGAGTGGCCAACTTGGCTTTAGTCCCTTTTCAATCAACGCTTCTTTGGCTAGTGTTACCGTAGACTCTGGCAGGTCTTCACCTACCCAATCAATCGCCAAAGCTATCCCTAGAGACATTTCACCCACATCCAGAAAATGCTTTGGAAACCAGGTGGGGAAATGGCAGGCGGCAATTACTTCTTCATTTATTCTTTCTAGTATCCGCTGATCCTTTTCCATCCTATAGACCAGGGCTAGTTTGCTGACTCGGTCCAAGAGATCCCTGGATATATCCAATTGGTTATTCTGAGACCGCTCCTCCATTGGAATATCCAGATTAATAATGGGTTGCTCATAGACGGATTCGGCATTGAGTTTTATACCTTCATAAACATTCCGCACAACCGGATCAGATGCTAATTTTTCCCTCAAGTGTTGCTCAATCTCCCTATTCAGAACTAGCCGCGGGGATTCTTTCCTTAAATGATCCTGGAGGTATTCTGCAGAAAATGGATTTTCCAATTTTTGAGGAACAGATTGTGCCATTGCCGATGGTCTGAAAAACACCAAGGCCAGGAGTTCGACAAGCATTACAAAATTTATCTTTCCCAATGTTTTCATAATAACCATTTTGAACTAATCAAAAATTACTGGAGAAGAGACTGGCGCGTTCTCTATCAACCACATTTTTACCAGGGAAGATAGTCCATCTCGAGAAACATAGGTCATCAAGGAGTACTGTTTTCCTTCCAAACATCCAATTACTATGGCAGAATCTTTCTGAATGCTCCAACCTGAAAATCTTCTTCTTTATTCTGATAAGAAATGCGGACCGGCACTTCATTATGCATATATAGCATTTCCTGCTTTCGCGCTAAAACGACATTTCCCCTCTGTGTGGTAGAAATTACACATTCGTTTGCTTCTAATACAGTTCCTTGACCCATAAATAACACAAAATCATCATTTTTTTCATTGCCAACTAGAGCATAAGTAGCATTAGTGGACATACCCTCATAAGTCACATTACTACCTCCCTTTGATGAAAACACGAAATCTTCACGCCCTGATCTGTGGGAAATATGTAAGCCAATGAATTCCTTACTACCTTGGACATCCTCAAATCCATCAATAGACGAAATACTTTTCCCTTCAGTAGAAGTAAAAGGCTCATAAACCGAGACAAAGGGATGCTCCCACGCTTCTCCGTGTTGTCGTGCTGCAAAGGTCAAATATGGCGCTTTGTCAACATCATATGGCATATCGCCTCCCCTACGAAAGGCCTTGTTTGGTGGTGACTTTATCGAAAACACTTCACGACCATCCATACCTCTCATCCATAAATTCATGAAGACGTCATCTTCTCCATCAGGCATATCAATTTTCCACTCGACCTGATAATCATCCACTGTTCTAACCGACTGCTTATCCCACATGTAGTCCAATGCATAAAGATGACCTCCTGCAAATGACATTTCCTCACTCGGCGACAGATCCATTGGTTTACCGTACACATCCATAATCTGCATGTTCTGGCCAAGGTTATGATAGTAGTAGTCATGAAATTTGTCAGCCTTACGCTGCTTCCTGGACCGAAAAATATCGATATAGTATCCCGTTACCTCACTTGTCATGACAATACTAACCAAACGACTTTGGTCGCTAAGGGTTTCTGGTTCCAAAAAATAAACATCTGCGTAAGTGATGTTGGAATAATATCCATCTTTCTGCTCTGACTTCGGATATTCTGTCATCAAATTAAAAGCATGATTACTCAGCATTTCTGTATAGGAGGAGATTCCATCTACCATGACTGTATTATGAGCTGGAAACTGAGAATAATACTCTAAATAGATAGGTTGAAGATAGTTGGCACCTCTGCCGGGATCCGCACCTTGCACAAAACCTTTTCCAAACAGCTCCATGTTGATGCCATTTGAATGCTGGTGATTACCGAGTGATCCATTTAATGAAACCATCATACCATGGCTTCCGGTCCCCATTCGCTGGACATGCCAACTCACATTTGAAGCATAAAAAGTTTGGGTGATGTAATCTTCCACATTTCCTGGCTGGTACTTTGAATCCAATTCCAAGGGTTTACTTGCAAATAAAGATGATATATTTGCATCTAGCTTTTTTCTGTCGCCAGTACTTTCTCGATTTCTGTTGAAGAGACAATACATTGAGGTAAATTCCTCCTCAAGAACTTCATCACCATTTTTCTGTGCAATAAGAATCATATCTCTTACGGCCTCGGTACTTAAAGGACCGTAGTAACTATCACCAAAAGCCACAGTTTGTCCATTTGGAAACAAGTATTGAGGCAAGACTTTTACGGCCTTCCTCATTACAGGTGTATAGGGTAAAATATTGTGATTGAAGGTATTATTGAAGTCCCATATGAAGTTTGTCAGGCTACTGGTCACTCCCATGGCATAACTTGGACATTCGTTCCAAACACCATTGTTTTCATCGTATCCATATTCCATAAACTTGCCAAGTGACCATTGTCGAGCAGAATTGACATTTAATATGTAATCAACATAGTACTCCCGGCCCTTTTGATCTTCATAGTATTCATTGTCTTGCAAGACCATCGCTGCTTTCAATATGATATTGGCCTGATGGAGATTCCAGTTGTTTTGAGGCACACCATTCTTAATCACCTGATCCGTCCACCTCTTAATAGTTTTATCATACTTTGAGATTTTATTGGGATAATGGGCCTCTAGGTATGAATGCAAAAAATCATATAGTTCAGCAACATCGCGGAGCGTTCCCTCATGTATCACTTGGAAATGAGTGAACCCTACAAGTGTTTGAATATGGCCATTAAGCAGATCTATTGGTTCCTCTCGATAGAACATTCCCTCCATGTAAGTATCAAACAGATCGAAAGAAAATTTTGCAAATCTCTCATCTCCTTCAAGCCAATAAAGGAAAGCTGCATCTTTCCCTAACCTAAGAATCTCCCGATTGATATTAACAATGATATTGCCCGTCTTGGATTGTTCAACCCATTCAAAGGGGTGACCTTTCTTTGTGCGATTTGGCAACCACAAACCACGAGGGTCGTCCATATAGGGCAGTATGTCCTTCAGCTCCGGTTTTCGGTACGGCGTATTAGTATTTCGTGACCCAGAGAATCTCACGGTTGGCACTGGAGCTTCACCATCTGCATGAGAATAGTCCACCCCATTGACGTAGACATTAGTTGCCCTTGTCTTCCAATACATCTGGAGACGTGACACCATCCATTCTTCATCTGTGAAGTGACGAATTACATGTGGGTCGACTCGAGCATGCAGCCCTTGAAGTACTTCCTGCGCCCAAATTTCATTTTTAATTGTCTCTTTCAATCCCTTCTTGCCATCTTGAGTGACATAAATGCGTGGATAACCTTGGTCAAGGTTATTCGGTAGAGGGATCTCACTGCTCGACTGGGTCTGTGAAAAAGTTCCCAAGCTCACAATAGAAAAAATAATTACCAGCGTACTTTTCATAATATCAAGGCATTGTCTACTGCACGAACTACAATTGTTCTGCTCTTAAAGTGACATAATTTAAATAACTTCAAATGCCGAGGTTAATCGAACAAATTAGGTTTCTACTGAAATCAGCACCTGCAATCACCGAATGCGGTACTTCCCCAAGCCTCCTTACTATTTTCCACTGTTGCTTTAGGTGCTACAATGATAAATTTACAAATCTATACCTACCACTACGAACCTAGACAGAATATGACTAGGAGCAGATTCAATTCTCAGTAAAACTCCTTCAATTATGGTCAAGACAATTGATAAGGGAAAATACAGATCCATACCCTACCTACTACCTGTCTATGATAGCCTCAATACTATGGAATTTCGTACCCCTCGCACGTTCATTTCAAAGGCCAGCCCTTGAATGGGCGGATGACTATAGTGCCATCGTATCCCATACCTGCCGGCGGGAGCTGCTGGCTCCAGGATCACTTCGACCAAGAAGCTGGCTAAAGGTTCGGTCGCATATACATTGATATCTGTGACATCCATCCAGGAGACTCCCAACCCCAACAATCGCTCGTGCATAACGCGCATCACAGTGGCTGCTTTAGATCGCATTGCCGCCTGGTCCGTCCTGCCAGATAATATAATACCTTCTGGTGCCAATTCACTTTGATCCCGGAGGTCGCCTGCTCCCGCAACCACAAAGGTGGGAACAGTCACATCTGACTCAACAGTATAGGAAAAGGCATACATTGAAGGATAACTTAGCTCACCTACGGCCGGAGCAATGTTGGTCCGAGCAATGGGATTATCTGTTCCCAGCAGTAAATCATACTGCTCGATTAGGTTGCGATATTGCACATTAAAGTTTGCAAAACCCGAGAACGACAACGGCTCAGGAATTCGCAACTCGATGGCGCACAACGCTTGCATTGGACGTCCTTCATTAGATAAAAAACTTGCAACTATCTTCAACGCCTCATCAATCGGCTTTTGACCAAATATCTGAGCATGTCGTACCTCATATCCCATATCCGCTACTACACCACTAGAATACGGTGCAATACCCGTTAAATAATTATAATTACCTGCTAGATTTCGTTTTAGTTGCATATTTTCTTGCAGTTCGCGACAGTAATAAGAAATTCGTTTCGTTAGAAATTCGGTATAGCGTTGAAATGGTCATTACATCGCTAAGCTACACCTAATCTGCATTTTCACATTCGAGTCGATTACAATTCTGCAGATAATTCAGTTCATCTATGAAGTAACTTCTTCACGCATATATCGATAGTGCAATTGCTACTTTCACCCATACCTTATTCTAAAGTACTTGCTAAGTTTTGATGGCTGCGGTAGAAATTTCCATTTGATTTAAATTCATTGCTTGAGCCCTTGCTCTAGCTTTCGACACACCATCAATATTATCCAGTGTCTTCAGAATTCCTGCACGTAGTAGGTAATACCTTTTGAAGTCCGATTCCATTTGGATCACTTTATTCGGTTAGGTACTGCTTATTTAAATTGATTTGTAGCGAATTTGCTCCGCAAAATGAATTTACTTCAATCCCACTTGTGATAAAACATCACCATCTGAGCTCATTTTTCTATGGTCCAATGTTGTCCGATCTCCAACACTACATAGGGCTGATCAATGCTTTCCGCTTGTGTGGAAAAATAGGTGGGATCGGCGGTATTGAATGTAAACATGTCATAGTGGCAAGGCGTAACTATCTTTGCACTAATGGTTTTGGCCAATTTTGCAGCTTCAACACCATCCAGGTTCCCGGCTACCCGCCGCTCAGGCTTATTGCCATTAATGGGAAGCATAGCTACATCAATCTGAAAAGGCTCTAGTGCGTCAATGATTTCTTCATGCCACAGAGTATCTCCACTGTGATACAGCGTAAAGGGGCCTACTTCAACCACATATCCCATGAATTTAAATCTACCCAATTCGTCTCTTTCCAAATCATTGTGTGCGGCTGGAATGCCATGGATGGTCCAACCCTTTACTGTCACGCTCTCACCTGCATTTAAGCCTGTGGGATAGTCGGCATTACAACCCAGCCGATCAACTACAAAAGTTCGATTAGCCTCGGGCACGATCAATTGAAGGGTGGGATTAGCAGCCATTATGGGAAGTAGCGTCTCTGCATCCAAGTGATCGGTATGGTTGTGACTCGAAGTAACGACTTCAATAAAATCGAGCTCAGCGGGATCGATCACTAGCTCACTCATACGCACATGAGGCTTATCGGTCCTCGCATATTTCTTGGTAAGTGAGTCCGATAAATATGGGTCAAATAATAAAAAACGCTCCTTGTACTTGACCAGATATCCGCTTTGGCCAAGCCACCAAAAATCTAACTTATGTTCGGCTCCTGTAATCTGATCAATATGATCCAGGAGAGCTCGTCCCTTCCGAAAAGGTGCAATCATGTTAGAGTCTTTTGCGTACGTTCTTAGCACCCTGGACCATATTGGCCAACTTCTTCTTTGCTGCCCAGCGGGCGGTCTGACTTAGACCACAGTCGGGTGCGACTGCCAAACGATCTGGAGACACAAATTTTAGGCAGGTATCAATATTGCGTTCGATATCGGCCACAGTTTCTATGTAATAGCTTTTCACGTCGACAATACCTACTGCAACATCCATTCGCTCACCAATAAGCTTGATTAGTTGTAACTCAGCATATTCCCGGTTTGCCATCTCTACATGCATCTCATCGACCTTAAAATCTAGGAAGGCTGGAAACATCGGAGCCAACTTTCGATAGCCAACAGCATGGCCTTTGTAGTTGCCAAAGCACAAATGGGTGGAAAGTCGACATTTTCCAACCACTGATTCCACCGTCCGATTAAAAATATCCACAAACCGACCGGTATCCTCTTTATAGGCATAGCAACTCATCGATGGTTCATCTACCGTTATCTCAGTACAGCCGGCCTCGACAAGATCCTCCAACTCTTTGCGCACCAGCGGCAGAAGCGCCTCGCAAATGGCGTATCGATCCTTATACTGTGCATTGGGAAACAACCGTCCACTCATGGTAAAGGGTCCAGGTATGCTTGCTTTCAACACTGGACCGGATGGTGCCAGTTGTTTTAGTCGCTGGAATTCTGCAACTGCACCCAATCCTTTTGGCGCACTTAACGTTCCGGTGATGAGGTGCTTACCCCTTTGGTCATGTGCGGGAGGTCCCCATTTTCTCGGCACGATGCTATTGGGTTCGATCCCATCAATAAATCCGTAAAAGGAAAGGTTGAAATCGTACCTTGTTTGCTCACCATCCGTAATTACATCTAAGCCGGCTTGCACCTGATCATGGATTGCCGCCACTACAGCATCGTTTTGCATTTCTTCAATATCAGCATAACCGAATTTGTCCAAATTTGCACTGGAAAATTCTAACCAGGCAGGAAATGGGTAGCTGCCAATCACTGTTGTTCGTATGGGTAAATCTTTCACTTCTAAATAATATTATTAAGTCAATTTAACTTTCATTCTGAATGCCGGGACAATCATAGATCTGTCTTTTCTTTGGCAAAAACAGCTGCCCCCACGGCACCCGTAAATTGCTGAAAATTGGCACACACAATGGGAGTCCTAATGTCATTTGGTCGCCATTCATAAATGGCCATTTTCTCTTCCAATGGTTCAAAGAGATCGCTTCCTGCTTGCACTATCCCTCCCCCAATCACAATCAATTCTGGAGAGACTACATTTATCAGCGAACAAAGCCCAATGGCTAATCGATCGATAGAGTCGAGCCAGATGTTCGATGCCTCGGCATCTCCACTCCGAAAGGCATCCAACAATGCTGCTGTGGATGCATATCTACCTTGACTACGTTCCAAGATCGTGGCATTTCCTGCAAAATATTCCAAAGTTCCCGGCAGATTTAAAATACCTGTTGGTGCTTTTCTGTCCATTGAAATATGTCCAATGTGTCCCGCACGATTTAGGAACCCTTCATGTATCCGTCCGTCAATAAGCAGCGCTCCACCGACACCTGTTCCCAAAGTAATTAACATAACATTCAAGATGCTCTTTGCAGCACCCAATCTACTCTCTGCTAATAAAGCAGATTTTGCATCGTTAATCACCCACACCTTCTTTACACCAAGATAATCAGCCCAAACGCATCCTTCTAACCCCTGTAATCGACCTGGCATATAATTGATACAGGTATGGGATGTATCTGTCAAACCTGGTGCCGACAGCCCAACAGGTACAGCCTTTCCCGCACATTCTTGCAGAGGCACCAGCGCTTCTCGGACATTCTCTTTCCAATCCTCTGATATCAGATCGGGATCATCATTGGTACGTACAACTGACTTTTGTAAAATCCTACCGTCCTTCGACAAAAGCACACCCTTTATACTGGTACCACCTAAATCAATCCCGATAGATAGGTCATCCATTAGAAAAACAGTGTTTTCAGAATGCACAAGATAATAGATACTTGGGAAGCCTGAAGGGACCTAGATTTACCAAACGCAAGTTAGGGAACCTGCACCATCGCACAAACACAGATAAAGCAGCTTCCCTTTGCTGAGGAAATGCAACAAGTCTAGAACCTAGATTGTACCAACGGGCAGGTAAGGCACCCTGTGCGCTCCGAAAAACGCAGAGGTAGCAGCATCCCTATGCTGCGGATATTCAAAAAGTCTAGAACCTAGATTTACCAACCGCAGGTAAAGGAACCCGCCCTATCGGACAAACACAGAGAAAGCAGCATCCCTTTGCTGCGGATTCAACAAGACTAGAACCCAGATTTACCAAATGCAGGTAAGGGAACCTGCGCTATCGGACAAACACAGAGACAGCAGCATCCCTTTGCTGAGGATATGCAAAAAGTCTAAAATCCAGATTACCAACCGGCAGGTAAGGGAACCCGTGCGCTCCGAAAAACGCAGAGATAGCAGCATCCCTTTGCTGCGGACATTCAACAAGTTAGCGCATCATTTGACAAGCGCAGGTAAGGGAACCCGTGCGCTCCGAAAAACGCAGAGATAGCAGCTTCCCTTTGCTGAGGATATGCAACAAGTCTAGAACCTAGATTGTACCAACCGGCAGGTAAAGGAACCCGCCCTATCGGACAAACCCAGAGAAAGCAGCATCCCTTTGCTGCGGATTCAATAAACCAGAACCATATTGGCGAAACGCAGGTAAGGGAACTTGCACGCTCAGACGAACACCCAGGAAGAGCAGCATCCCTTTGCTGCGGATTCAACCAACTAGAACCTGTATTAAAACTCGCAGGTAAAGGGACCTGACGCGCTCGGCAAAACACAGATAGAGCAGCATCCCTTTGCTGCGGGATCAATAAACCAGAACCATAGTGGCGAAACGCAGGTAAGGGAACCTGCACGCTCAGACGAACACACAGATAGAGCAGCATCTCTTTGCTGCGGATTCAATAAACTAGAACCTGTATTAAAACTCGCAGGTAAAGGAACCTGCGCGCTCGGGCAAACGCATAAGGAGCAGCGTCCCTTTGCAGCGGATTATTCAAAATCTAAGATGAGGCTGAAGGCCTCAACATCCAATAACCAGGGGCGGCGCCCCTGGTTATTGACGCATATTTTCCCAGCCTGTAGGGCTGAACACCATACACTAATAAATTCATTTCATTCACCTCTGTATCTGGGCGAGATAGATGTCGGCAGTTCCTTCATGCGAAGAATAGTAAGACATCAGTATGCGATTTGGTTCTACCAAAAAGGACGGATAGCTGCAATCGCCACCTGACGGAAGTTCAACTACTTCATTGAAAATGCCTGAAATATCACCGTACAATATACCGACCTTATTGCCGGTATCGTGGTAAATCCTGCTTCCTGCCAAGACGGCTCCTCCCGGCAAAATGATGAAATCAGGACCACCAAGGCGATGTGCCAATTGCTGCCATGTCCAATCCACATATGGAGCATCGCTCCAGCCCCAGCAACCCTTTTGGTCAGCTTCTTCGCGACGATGCAAAATATACATTCGATCAGCTTCATCAAACCTTACCCGAGCTTCATTGGGCCTACCATCAAGACCAAGATCACACACGAACTCATAATGAATTCCATCTGATGACTTAACCAATTTCGATGTCTTTGCCTTACGTTGGGACAATACGCCATAGGCATTATCATGATGCCAGGTCACCGACCACAGCCAATCAAAATTGGTGCGTACTTCATCAGGAACAACAATGGGCTGAGGTTGAGAAAATCGGCTGCCCTTGGTATCCGAAAAGGAAACTTGGGTCTGCATACCTAATAGTTCCTTCTGTTCGTAGGTTGAACCACCCACCAATGCCATGATTCTGCCGTCGGGGGTAATGGATAATTTCGGATCACGCAGATCAACACCTGATTTTGTCAAATAATCTACTTGTTGCCAGTTATTATTATCGACATCAGTAGTCCGCAAAATCATAGAACCTCCATCCTTGCCATATACATGATGTTCACCACTTCGAAAAGCACAATAATAATACTCCTTGAATTTAATCAATGATGTAAACGCATCATGGCGTTCACTTGCATAAATTTTTGATACAGCTATACTTCGCTCTTGACCAAAAGATAAATTCAGATTAATAAAAAGGACAACAGGAATTATCAAATACCTCATAATTTTCTTTCTAAATTCTGTGAAACATCATTAATCGAAAATCCATAACTTTCTGTCCAGGAATTTCCAATGCTTTCAACACCAGTTGTTGAGTGCCCTGCTCGAGATGAATTTGGCCTACAGTCAATGGTCGGAAATCTTTCACGTAAGATTCTTGCCGTTCCACCCTATCATGCTCCATTCCGGTCAAAGGAGGATCATGCGCTTCAGTAATGGTACCCTCGAGTTGTGCATTGCCCACACTAATTTCAAAAGTACTTCCCAGATTCTCTTCGGCACAGGTATAGTAAATGTCCACCTCAAAAGTACCGGACTCCACCACCTCAATTTCCCAGGTGATGCTATCCGATACAGCTTTCCAATTGCTGAAAAACGTATTGTTTGGAAACCTGTTTGAACGCTCAATGTTTCCATGTGCCTTCCCGTCTCTTGCTGGAATTTGGGTATGTGCAAAATCTGGATGACCCAAAGGAAAGGTGCGCAAATCCTGTTTGGGAAGCTCACTCCATACATTCTTTTCCCAATCTACTTTAACCTGCTCAAGAGATGCTTTCACATCAGGTAGTTGCCGAGACAGATCCTGCTCTTGACCTGGATCTGACATCATATCAAAAAGTTGTCCCTGATGTCCTAATCGGTATTGCTGACTACGAACACTGGTCTTCCCTCTCCAATGACTAATCAATGTTCGGTCGGGCCAATCGACATGTTCATCCAATAACAATGGCCTTAGGCTAATCCCATCTAGTGGTTTTGTTCCAGTAGTAGGTACCTTCGCCATTTCAGCAAGCGTAGGTAGTAGATCAATCGCCCCGGCTATCGTTTCGACTTTCGTTCCCTCCTTAATCTTTCCTTGCCATTTGATGAATAACGGAGACCTCACTCCACCTTCATCCGTATGACCCTTTCGACCCTTCATACCACCATTCCAGCGATACCCGTTGGGCCCATTATCAGATAGATAAATAAAAATGGTTTGCTCTTGTAAATCCAGCTCAGATATTTTTTCTTGAAGCCTGCCTACATTCCAATCGATATTTTCACACATCGCCAGTGCTGCCCTTGTATGAAGGACGTCTTCCTTTTCTGGATCGCGATGACGCAGTTCAAGGTCCTTGTCTTTAAATTTATCCCACCAGCGATCTGGCACTTGCATAGGACTATGAGGAGTATTAAAAGGCAGGTAAACAAAAAAGGGTCCTTCACGATTTTTTTCCATAAAACTCATCGCCTCACTGGTAAAATCATCAATTACAAAACCATTTCCCTTTACCAATTCACCATTGCGCTCTAACATGGGACTAAAATAATTGCCCCAATGACCTGAGCAAAACCCATAGTACTCATTAAAACCACGGCCATTGGGATGGTAGGGATATTGCATCCCGTTGTGCCACTTGCCAAATGCAGCTGTACGATATCCTGCTTCTTTAAGAATTTCAGCGAGCGTGGTTTCATCAAGATCTAATCGTTCACCTCCCGTAGATGTTGAATAAACTCCTCCCCGGGTATGATACCTTCCCGTCAGTAATTCTGCTCGTGTGGGGGAGCAAACTGGGCATACATAAAAACGATCAAGGGTAGCGCCATCGGCAGCAAGTGCATCAATATTGGGTGTGCTAAGGTTGGCGTTGCCAGAAATACTTAAGTCTCCCCAGCCCTGGTCATCGGTAAGTACGAGCACAATGTTGGGAGGTAAATCAGGCTGCTCTTGGATGGTATCCTTTTCTTGACAAGCTGAAAAGAAAGCCAGTGAGAGACCGAAAATGACGTATCGCATGAAGACTAGTATGGATGGTGATAGACTGATATAAAGGTATCGCTATGCCAGAGACTTGCCAAATGAAGCTTGCATAGTTTCAGGACATATGACATTGTTGCCAATGTTTATTCTCACTTTCGACTGAACATGAGCAATCGAAAATCCATTACCGTCTCGCCAGGTATGGCGGTTGCTCTCAGGGACAGTAGTTGTCTACCTGGATCAATTGAAAGCGAACCCAGAGACATGACCTTCCAATCTTTGACGTAAGAATTACCACGAGGATGACGATCATCTTCCATGCCTCGTAGAGGTGGATCATGCGGCACTGTGATTTGGCCATCCACCACTTGATCACCACATCGAAGTCGAATCTTACTTCCCACATCTTTTTTGGGGCAGGTGTAGTACAAGACTACCTCATAGTCACCGGCATCTTGCACATCCACATCCCATGTTATACTGTCTTGCAACGACTTCCATTGCGTGAAGTAAGAACAATTGGGTGAACGATTTGATCTTTGAATACCTCCATAACCCTCTCCATCTCGTGCCGGAATCTGAAAGTGACCGTAATCTGGATGTCCTAAAATAATTGGTCGGTTCTCCTCCTTTGGAAGCTCAACTAATACTTCTTTGACCCATTGCGTTTTGGCAGCTACCAGCTTATTTCTGACAGTTGACGAGTCATTGGAGAGGTCGTTTCGCTGCCCAATATCTTCGACAATATCATACAGATGATCCTCATGATCAAGACGGTATCGCTGACTTCGAACGCTGACCCGCCCATTCCAATGCTGGAAAAGTAGTCGATTGGGCCAGGAAGTCTCTGTTTGCAAAAGCAGGGGCTCAAGACTCACACCATCCAACTTATGCGGCAAATGTGCATCAATACGGGCAAGATCCAAGAGTGTCGGTAGGAAATCAATGGCCCCCCCGATTTCATTGATAACCAGACTAGGCTCAATTTGCCCTTTCCACTGGATAAAAGTTGGTGACCGCACCCCTCCTTCATCAGTCGAACCTTTTCTGCCACGCATACCACCATTCCAACGCCAACCATTGGGTCCATTGTCAGAAAGAAAGATCACAACTGTATTCTCTTCAAGATCAAGCTCTTTCAAAGTTTGTGTGATTCGTCCTATATTCCAGTCGATGTTTTCACACATAGCAAGCGCTGCCTGAGTATGCAATAGGTCTTCTTGAGCAGGGTCGCTATGCCTCATGTTGAGCGTCTTATCTTTAAAATTACTCCAC
This sequence comes from Saprospiraceae bacterium, assembly GCA_013001595.1. Taxonomy (GTDB): domain Bacteria; phylum Bacteroidota; class Bacteroidia; order Chitinophagales; family Saprospiraceae; genus JABDMH01. Next base: position 39,308 of record JABDMH010000063.1, read on the forward strand.
CACCGATCTGGTACTTGCATAGGCCGATGCGGCGTGTTATAGGGCAGGTAGACAAAAAATGGATCAGACTGATGTTTTTCAATGAATGAGATGGCCTTTGAAGTGAAGTCGTCAATGACGAAGCCTTCTCCTTGAACTATTATTCCATTATGCTCTAACATCGGACTGAAATAGTTTCCCCAATGTCCCGAACAAAAACCATAAAACTCATCAAAACCCCGCCCATTGGGATGATAGGGATACTGCATTCCATTGTGCCACTTGCCAAAAGCACCCGTGTGATAGCCCGCTTTTTTTAGCACATCTGCTAGTGTGACCTCATCCAGATCAAGCCGTTCGCTTCCTGAGGAAGTGCCATGCACACCCGTGCGGGGATGGTATCGACCGGTCAAGATTTCTGCCCTGGTTGGTGAGCAAACTGGAGCCACATAGAAATGAGTGAACGTGGCCCCATTCGTTGCAAGTGCATCAATATTTGGCGTCTGTAGATTTGTGTTTCCAGTCGCACTTAGATCACCCCAGCCCTGATCGTCGGTGAGTATTAATATGATATTTGGCTGATCTGGCGCAGCAGAGTTGGATGAATTGCCACAACTTGAACATATCGGCAACAATAAAAATAGTAATCTCCACATCCCCACAATATATTCGCAAATCGGATTACTGTGGTGAGGTGCTTTGCTGCTATTGAACATAAGAGGGGAATAAAAAGAAGGGCCAAACAGAGTGTGTTCGACCCAACTGAAAAATAGTTTGAGCAATGAAGTTACTAATATTTCGGCGTATCTGGAGTCTCCTAGAATTGATAGCCTAAGGAGAGCCGGAGCGTACGATGAATGGCAGGCACCCCATTTCCTCCGATCGTGTAGTTGAGGTAAGACTTCGTGCCATGGAGATACGATATATCAATGCGCAAATGCTTGAGTGGCCGGTAGGCGATGCCAAGATCTAAGGATACATTGGAGGTACGTAGCAGATCAATAATCTCACTTCCTTGATCCAGCCGTACAAAATCTGTATCTGCCCTTGTTGGAGTACGATTGCTGAGGAGCCCAATGTAACTGATTCCTGCGTATGGCGACCATCTTCCCTGAGGCATCAAGCGGACATGAAGTGGTACACGCAAATAAGTGATTCTTCTCGTCTGGCCCCAACGGGAGTGACTGTTGCTGACGAAGGTGACGGTATCCATAGTTCGAGGCATTTCAGGCGCTAAAACATCGTTAGCAGACTGCAGGTCAGAGAAAGTGGCATCTTCCACAAAGGAGAAGTCTTCATTGTCGGCGATGCTCCATAGATAAATCCCACTAGAAACAGCAATATTCTTCGTGACTTGAACGCCTAAATTGGCTCCAACATCCCAGCTAAACTTTTGTGCCGAGGCATCCATTAATCCTCCAATTTCGAGAGATGCAGTCCATTTTTTGCTTGACTTGACGAGAATCGGTTCACTCGCTTCGATATTGGTGAGGGGTACTTCTATGGATATCGCATTATCAAGGAATTTGAACACCGTAGGAAGTACAGCAAAGTTTTCTAATAAAGCCTTCTCTGCAGCGAATGGGACATCACCATCGCTCTTGATACGTTCATTTTGTTGTGTTTTCCCTTCTGATGTACTTACATCAGTGCCTGGTAAAGAAGAAGATGATGAGGTTGAGAACGTCATTTCCTTGTCTACCCTGGCTTTATTAGAGTTTGACTCTTCTGCCTCCGCAGCTACCTTATTAATTTTATCGGGGCTAAGGTTTCCAGATTTTCTTCTTTGTTTTGTTTGTCTGGAAATGACTGGTTGATTTGAAATAACGGATTTACGTTTTGCTGTTGCAGTTCCTTCCACCTGGTCTTGAGATGGCAGTATTTTTCCCCTAACATTTTCATCGGTTACATCACCATCCACTTTTGGACTAGCCACTAAATCATCCTGTGCGATCGTCGCATCAACATCTGATGCTTCAATGTCTGTAATTACTCCTCCGGCAGATGATATTCCTTGCTGATGCGTAGATGTATCGGTTCCACTATCCATACTGCTATTATCGTATTGAACGACCCAAATGGAAGTAACCAACGCTACTAGTGCGGCGCCAGAAAAGGCCCACCACCAAATCCCCCCCCTTCTTGTTGGCATTTCTTTATCCAGCAAGGCCTCCATCCGTTCCCAGCCTAAATCCTCTAAGCTTGCCTGGTTTTTTTCAACTTCCTTGGACATACTTGCTACTTTGCGTCTTTAATAAATGTTGCAGTTTTTTCCTGGCGTTAGACAGATGCCATTTTGAGGTATTCTCACTCATACCCAATTGTTCCCCAATCTCGCGATGATTGAAACCTTCAATGGCGTACAGTCGAAAGACCTTTTCTGAAGTCTCCGGCAATTGTTCTATTAGTCGCATTAGATCTTCCAAATACAGGCCCGGTATAACTTCAGGGTTGGTTTCTCCTTCATGATCTTCAAAAACCATGAACTGTAAATACTTAGAGTTCTTCCTAAAATGGTCAGATAGCGTGTGGTATACTATCCTTCTGATCCATCCTTCCAGTGACCCTTTGAAAGCAAACGAATTAATTTTCTTGAATACTTTGAGAAACCCATCGTTGCAAATGGTTATGGCCACCTCGTCGTCTTTTGTATATCTGCGGCACATACCCAACATTGCATGAAAATACCTTCTGTACATAGCCTCCTGGTACAGCCTCTTGTTTGCGGCACAGCCTTTTACAAGTTCTTCCTCCGAAAAATTATTTTTCCCCGGCATTAATTTGCTAAGCGTTCAGCTTCATTCCATCAATAAATCTCAGATTAAAACAAGATACCTATTCTTGCATTGAGTCTCTTGTACAATAATTGTACATGTGACTCCTCATTTCTTCGTGCGAAATCAAGTTCCGCTTTTTGGAACTTCATGCCAACATCAATGGTCACATTGGCACCGGATCTTCCTCCCAACCTCCAACCAAGAACTGGATTTAGCATCCAGCCTCCCCGTGCACCAACAATACCAAAGGCCTCATTTTTTAGTGCTATACCATATCCTGCTCGGATGGCATAGTAGGGTGTCACCTTATTTTCCAAAAAATACCCCCTTGCTTCTACAAAGAGGGGCAAAACCACTTCCTCACCTCTAGGATGATAAAAATCCAATCCCGTGCCAAAGCCAACTCCGAGCAACCTATTTAGTTGGTGACCCACTGAAGCCGACAACTCAATACCTGTCAAACCACCAGTGGAAACTGATGAACTAAAAAGTAAACCAAATGCAGTCGTCATGTATAGACCCTGCTCCCGAAAAGAATAAGCCCGTTCAAATTTGGGCACCGCAGTTTCCATTTGCCCCGAATATTTCACACTTCGCAACAGTCGGTGGGGTATGCGTACGGTGTCACCATGAAGTGTTTTAAGCGCATATACAACACCAGGTTTGACCTCTGTGAATTGTCCTCGAAGCACAATTCCTCTCTTGAGTTCAACGACCACCTCATCGCGCACACCCTCTTCTGTTTGTGCCATTGGAGGACAAACAATGGAAGCCATGATCAACATTGTATAGAGATACCTCATCATAGTGTTCTTAGATCTCGTCAACTACTGGTATGGTACTTAATAGACTTAGGTTTAATGGATCGGTGGCATCATATTGAAAGAATCCCCCTTTACCTATCACCAGTAGTTTTCGATCGGGCAATGCAATTACATCTATTGCTGCGATGTTTAGATGAAATCCCACCTCCTTTATGGCAGTACGATCACTCACGTCCATAACCCTTAAACCATGGTCCCCTTCACAGACATATAAATAATCACCTTGCAAAGCCAATCCATGGGGATTCTTCATGCCATATGAGTCCAAGAGCTGCGGGTAGTTTATATCTGTGACATCAATCACATCCAGTTGGTTGCTAAAACCTTCACACATGGTACCGTCTCGCAGCGTGACGTATGCAGTCGTACTGTCTGCGACAACAGGATCGCAGGCTCGGGCATGCTCGAAAGAGGAGACCAAAGTGGGGTCAGAAGGAGTGGTCACATCATAAATAAACATGCCCGAATTGGAACCTATGAATAAACGGTCTTGAAAGGGATAAATGGTTTCTATGCCCCAACCGAGGTTGACGGTTGAAGTCTCCGATGGTCTACTAGGGTTATGTAGATCAAAGACCTTGAGATTATGTTCGGATACGATGTATAGATGTTGGTTGGTGATGGTAAATCGAGCGGTTGAGCCCCCTGTACCAGTGCCACCGGACTGATCCCTCACCGCCAGATCTGCTGATTCAGCTGCAAATAGCACATCTACAAAAATACCACCGCCACCACCAGTCTCATGCCAGCGTAAGCTATTAAAATTTGGATCGGAGCAATTCAATGTCTGAGTCTGGTCGGTTTGGCGGTGATACACCAAAAATCCTCTTCCGGGTTGCTCATGAATTTCTTTAAAAGCATTAGAGATGACGGATTTTTGCTCAGGGTGCTGTACATCTGAAATATCTATGGTTAATAGGGCATTGAATTTATTGGCTTGCAGCTGATCTGATTGTATCGCAAAATGTTCGTTGCCCTCAATGTTGATGAAAGACACCGGAACAGGATTAGATGGATCCGAATTATCAAATACGTGAATGCCTTCTCTAAATTCATTAATGAGGATATATCCATCATAGAAATAAATAATCCCTGGATCTACCAGCGGTCTTGGTGATTCTACGGAAATGGGGGCCGTTATCTGAGCGGCAGTGCGATACACAGGCTCAAATCTGATAAAAGCCCGTGTCTCTGTGCACTCGTCCTGCAAACAACTGGAACCCGCTATGGCCAGCAGGCTAAAAAGCATAATCGTGCGAATGTCTATATACCGTTTCATGAGCTCGTATTTTCTAGGTACATAGACAGCAATAGTCGGAATAAGGGTTGGGTGACCGCTATATTATTTTGCCATTCACATCATTACACCTCTTGAGTAGGTTAAATTTATTTGACTTTAAGTCAAGTTTTTTTGGCCTAGGGTGGATTTTGTCTGCAACTAATACTAACTTAGGGTCAATAATAGGAGCAAATAGGCATTATTTAGTCACTTAACGCATAGTCAATAAAATGGAAGCAATGATTGATCAGGATCTTATTCGTGGAGGGGCCTTTCTTGTTGAGGAATCTGAAGCTGATGGCATCTATACTCCAGAAGACATCAACGAAGAGCAGCAGATGATTCGAAACATGGCTCGCGATTTTGTACAAGCGGAGGTGCTCAAACGTGGACATCTCCTGAATGAGCAGGTATCCTTGATGAAACAGGCTGCTGAACTTGGTCTCTTAGGTGCCCATATGCCCGAAGCATACGATGGTATGCAACTAGACATGAATACCGGCACATTTATTTATGAAGAAATTGGTAAGAGTTGTGGGTCCTTCAACACCACTTTCGCAGCACATACTGGTATCGGCATGCTCCCCATTCTCTATTTCGGAACAGAGCAACAAAAGCAGACCTATCTACCAAAGTTGGCCAACGGAGAATGGATTGCTGCCTATTGTCTGACAGAACCGGGATCCGGATCAGATGCATTGGCTGCCAAGACACGTGCAGATCTTACGGATGATGGTAAGCATTATCTACTCAACGGTCAAAAAATGTGGATCTCCAATGCAGGTTTTGCAAATCTATTTATTGTATTTGCTAAGATCGATGGTGAAAAGTTCACAGGTTTTATTGTCGAAGCAGATAGAGAGGGAATAACCCTCGGTGAAGAGGAGAAAAAAATGGGCATCAAAGGATCCTCGACACGGCAGGTGTTTTTTGAAAATACGAAAGTACCTACCGAAAACATTCTGGGCGAAATCGGCAGAGGTCACCTTATCGCATTTAACGCTTTAAACATAGGCAGATTCAAATTAGGAAATATGGCCATGGGCGGTTGTAAAAGGGCTGCCTCTACTAGCATTCGCTATGCCAATGAACGTGTTCAATTTAAGCAACCAATCAGCAATTTTGGGGCCATACAAGCGAAAATAGCTCAACAAGCCATTCAGACCTATGTGCTAGAAAGTGCAGTATACCGCGTATCAGATTTGCTACAACGGCAGAAGGAAGCACTAGTACAGCAAGGCGAATCTCTGGAACAGGCCCTGCTAAAATCTGCCGAAGAGTATGCCATCGAATGCGCCTGTATAAAAATTGCCGGCTCCGAATTTCTAGACTTTGTTGTTGATGAAATGGTTCAGATTCATGGTGGCTATGGGTTTTCCGAGGAATATCCAGCCGCTGAAGCATATCGAGATCAGCGGATTAATCGAATCTATGAAGGCACCAATGAAATCAATCGCATGTTGATGGTGAACATGTTGCTAAAACGCGCAACAAAAGGAACCATTGATATGGTTGGTCCCGCATGGGAAGTGCAGAAAGCACTGACTAAAATGCCGAGCCTAGATAAACCTACCGGAACTTTTGGCGAAGAGAAAAAGGTCTTGAAAGATTTTAAGCAACTCACATTAATGGTCTTGGGGGCAGCAGCAAAGATGCAAATGGATGAAGAATTGGATTTACGCAATGAACAAGAGATCTTGATGCACGGAGCCGATCTGCTTACAGAAGTCTTTTTGGCTGAGTCATTGCTGCTGCGATTACAGAAAAACCATAACAAAGACAAACATGGGCCTGATGACGTGTACCAGTCCATCATCAAGACCTACTTCTATGATGCCAATGCCCGCATGAAGAAAATAGCATCGGACGCATTGGTGTCCTTCGCATCTGGCGATTTGCTAAAAACGTTCCTATTAGGTGTAAAAAGATTTACAGGCTATCCGCCGTCCAATGTCAAAAATCATCGACGAACTATTGCCAAGTTTCTCATCGATCAAAATGACTATCGTCTCTAGAACAAGGCGATTGGGACGTAATTCTGCTCGTCTTATGGACTTCTGAGATGCTCTATTTGGGGGCCTTAGAACTATTTGTCAGATACTATATCTTTGCAGCCGTTTAGTCGGTTTGTAAAAGCATGTAGAATTTGAGCATAAAGCCAGAAATAGCTAAGAGAAGAACTTTTGGCATCGTCAGTCACCCAGATGCTGGAAAGACGACCCTCACCGAAAAGCTACTGCTCTTTGGAGGGGCTATTCAGGAGGCAGGCGCTGTGAAAAGCAATAAAATCAAGCGTCACGCCACTTCTGATTTCATGGAAATAGAGCGCCAGCGCGGCATTTCTGTCGCTACCTCTGTGATGGCTTTTGAATATCGTGGACTAAAGATCAACATCCTCGATACACCTGGACACCAAGATTTCGCTGAAGACACCTATCGGACACTAACTGCAGTAGACAGTGCCATCGTGGTAATTGATGTCGCCAAAGGTGTGGAAACCCAGACAGAAAAACTGGTTGAAGTATGCAGAATGCGCAAGACCCCCATGATTGTTTTTGTCAACAAGCTTGACCGAGAGGGTAAGGATGGATTTGATCTATTGGATGAGATTGAAGAAAAGCTAGGGCTAACTGTCTGCCCCCTGAGTTGGCCAGTTGGAATGGGCCAGCGCTTCAAGGGCGTCTACAACCTATACGAGAAAAAACTGAACTTGTTTCAGCCCCATGGTAAACAAGAGTCTGATGAAATCGTACAAATCGACGATACCAATGCTGAAATTCTCGATCAATATGTCGGTGATGCAGCAGCCAAAGAGCTGAGAGATGATCTTGAAATCGTTCAGACCGTATATCCAGATTTTGATCGTGAGGCATACCTAAAGGGAGCACTGTCTCCAGTGTTTTTTGGAAGTGCGATCAACAATTTCGGTGTTAAAGAGTTGCTCGATTGTTTTATTGAAATTGCCCCGACACCAAAAGCGAGAGAGACCGAGGAAAGAATTGTGAACCCAGATGAAGATATGTTCAGCGGGTTCGTCTTTAAAATACATGCCAACATGGACCCTCGGCATAGGGATCGCATTGCCTTTCTACGTATCTGCTCCGGCAAATTCAAGCGCAACACCAATTACCTCCATGTGCGTAAAGGCAAGTCCATGAAGTTTTCAAACCCAACAGCCTTCATGGCTGCAAAAAAATCAATCGTTGAAGAAGCCTTTCCCGGTGATATAGTGGGCCTTTATGATCCTGGAAATTTTAAGATCGGAGATGCCCTTACCGATGGAGAATCTCTTCATTTCAAAGGCATACCCAGTTTTTCTCCAGAACAATTTCGCTATATCAATAATGCCAACCCCTTGAAGTCAAAGCAGCTAGATAAGGGGCTGAGCCAATTGGTCGAAGAGGGAGTGGCTCAGTTATTCACTAAGGAAGATAATGGCCGAAAAATATTAGGCACAGTTGGTGCGCTGCAATTTGAAGTGATCCAATACCGACTGGAGCATGAATATGGGGCTTCGTGTGCCTATGAAGGACTTAACTTACATAAAGCTTGCTGGATAACATCGGAAGACCCCGAAGCCATGGCAAAAATTATAAGCGAACGGAAACGCGATATCGCCACGGACAAAGATGGTCACTATGTATTCCTAGCAGAATCTGCCTGGGCTTTGAAAATGGCACAAGACAATTATCCCGATATCGAGTTTCACTTCACTTCCGAATTTCAATAATACTGTTTACGAGTTAGAAAAAAACCTATGGATTTTAAGCAAATTGTATCTCATGCCAAAGAGTATGGTTTCATTTTTCAGTCGAGTGAAATATATGATACCCTAGCCGCGGTCTACGACTATGGGCCCAATGGTGTAGAGCTAAAAAATAATATTAAAGAATATTGGTGGCGTTCCATGGTTCAGCGACATGCCAATATTGTCGGTATTGATTCCGCCATCTTTATGCACCCTAAAACTTGGAAAGCTAGTGGGCACGTGGATGCTTTTAATGACCCTCTGATTGACAACAAGGACAGCAAAAAACGATATCGTGCGGATGTACTGATCGAGGATTACATGGATAAACTCGAGGCCAAGGCTGAAAAAGAGATTAAAAAGGCCGCCAAGAGGTTTGGAGAAGCATTTGATCGCGATCAGTTCGTCACTACCCATCCACGTGTGGTTCGCTACCTGGATGAGAAAAATAAAATTGCAAAAAGATTGGCTCAGGCCATGAAGATAAGCGACCTGGCTGACATGAAGCAACTGATTGAGGAGCTTCAGATTGCCTGCCCAGAAAGTGGGTCGCGTGAGTGGACAGATGTTCGCCAATTTAACTTAATGTTTTCCACTCAATTGGGAAATATTGCAGGGGAAGAAGGTAAATTATATTTACGGCCGGAAACCGCACAAGGTATATTTGTCAACTTCCTAAATGTTTTGAAGACAAGCCGTCAAAAAGTACCGTTCGGCATTGCTCAAATAGGCAAGGCCTTTCGAAACGAGATCGTAGCACGACAATTTATTTTCCGCATGCGGGAATTTGAGCAAATGGAAATGCAATATTTTGTGCGCCCGGGTGAAGAAATGGAATGGTACAAATTCTGGAAAGAGGAGCGCATCAAGTGGCACAAAGCGATTGGTTCACCACAGGAGAAGTTGCGATTTCACGACCATGATAATCTGGCCCATTACGCCAATGCCGCGGTCGATATACAATTTGATTTCCCATTTGGATTTAAAGAATTAGAAGGCATTCATAGCCGGACTGATTTTGACTTGAGCAGCCACCAAGATCTTTCTGGAAAAAAGATGCAATATTTCGATCCAGAGCTAGAAAAAAACTATGTGCCCTATGTTATCGAAACCTCCATCGGCTGCGATCGTATGTTTTTAGCTACCATCAGTCATGCACTGCAGGAAGAAAAAGTGCCAGATGCAAAAGGAAAAGAGTCTACAAGAGTTGTGATGAAATTTCATCCCTCTATTGCTCCCGTAAAATGTGCCATCTTACCATTGGTTAAAAACAAACCTGAACTAACCGAAAAGGCACAACGTATTTTTGATGACCTGAAATTCGTGACCCAATGTCAGTATGATGAAAAAGATGCCATCGGTCGCCGATACCGACGTCAGGATGCGATCGGCACTCCCTACTGCGTGACCATAGATTTTGACACGCTAGATGATGACAGCGTCACAATCCGCGATCGAGATACCCTACACCAAGAAAGAATACCCATCAGAGAGATTGCCGATAAAGTGAGGCAGAGAACCGACATGACGGTCCTGCTACAGGAGATTGGGGACTAGATCAAAGGGTATGAAGGGTAAAAGAGGTAGAAATGTTCGCGGTGTGTAGCGGCGGATGATATTTCGCCGATTGATCAAAACCCCAAATCGCCAACATGCCAAATCGCCAACATGTCAAAGTGCCAACATGCCAATTGCCAAAAAGGTAGCGGCGGATATCATTCCGCCGTATTCAATCACCGGGTGATGGCACATGACCAAAGTCGTAGCGGCGGATATTTTCCGCCGATTAAAAAAGGTAGCTTGGGTCACCTAACCCTTGGCAGTAATGCCACCATCAATGGTAAAATTTGCTCCTGTAATCCATGATGCATTTTCACTCAGTAGAAATAGGACTAGCTTAGCAACGTCAGCTGGGGTGCCCAGGCGTTGCATCAGGGTGGCCTCTCCGGCATCCTGCACTGCTCTGGCTGGGTCTGGAAAAGCCTTGGCCGAATCCCAGATCAAAGGGGTATCGACAGGTCCTGGAGAAATCGTATTTACCCTAATGAGCGGACCATATTCTACTGCTGCTTGCCTGGCCAAAGCCACTAGAGCAGCCTTAGAGGAACAATATGCAGGGTGATTGGGGAATGACTTGGTTGCAGCGATGGATGCATTGACAACAACAGCTCCCCCACCTCCTTCCTGCATGATTGGAATGGCGTATTTGAGCAGATAAAAAACCGCATCAAGATTAGTACTGTAGGTATTGCGCCATTGAGAAATGGAAACATCAGTAATACTACCTAACCCCAACATGCCTGCATTGGTCGCCACACCATCTATACCACCGAAAGATCGTACCGCTTCTTGCACCAGAGATTGATTATATGCCACCTTCCCGACATCTCCAGGCACGAACAAAGCAGCTCCTTGATCCTCATTAATACCCTCAGCTACTTCCTCTCCCCTCTCCGTATTTCTCCCACTCAATATCAATTGTGCTCCTTTTTTGCCCAATTGCTGAGCGATGGCCTTTCCCATGCCACTTGTTGCACCAGTAACGATAAAAACCTTTTCATTCAAGTCGTGTGAATCCATTGTCTAATTCTAATTTTAAGTTTGTGCCAGCGATTTGAATAGGGCTAGATGAGCAGTAGGTACAAATAAAGAAACTTTGTCTTTATCCACCACCTGACAAAAGTCGGACAGGTTTAAGGCATTGATTACAACCAAATACATTGACGCAAATTTTTCATCTGCACACAGTGTGATGTTACCACCTTTGAACTGCCGGAACTCTGACCCGATGAGTAAACCACTGAGATAAGCACTGCATTGCTGTTCAGTAAATTTATTTTGTAATCTTCGACCACGTATGCTAAATAACAAATGACTTAAAGGCTCCAGTTGGACATCTCTAGCCCCCTTTCGTACCACGTCGTAGTCTTGCTCCAACACCTTGGGTTGTACATCATTTGCTAGAATACTGTACTCAGACACTATTTGAAACAATTCACCGGTCATATAGGTTTTGAAGCCAACCACCACTCCTTCTCGAATGTGCATATGCTTGGAGTGCGTACCTGGTAGGATCAAAGTCGTATTTGAATTCTTATTTCCATAGGAAAGCCACCAACCAACCGTTTGCATTTCCTCTCCGCGCATCACATCACCAATCGTTTCAAGTCCAGAGATGAGGATAATATCGTGTCCAAAAGTAGGAGATGCCGAAATCATATCAATGTTTGGCGACAAATTGTCTAAAACGAATGGCAAGGGAGAATAGCTTACCTCACGCATACCAATAGAGGCAGAGGCCATCCCTGAGATGATAATTGGCCAGGGTTCGATCATGCGATTTGCTTGTTTGGCCAATAGCTCAATTTGAGTATGGAGCACTCGGGAGTAAAAGATCTCTCGTGGTTCATGACTGACCTGCCAATTTTGAAAAGTCTGTTTTATTCCAGCTGGAGCATTCACTTCGGCATAGTTCTTTCCAGTATTGCAGTCCAACAGCCTGAGCCGCAAGTTGCTTGTACCCCAATCGACGCTGATTATGCATTCCTCCATCAGACAATCATTGGTCGGTCTACACGCTCGCCTTCCAAACCCGGAAGGCATGCATCATTTCAGACATGGTTTTACCAACGGCCTCCAGGTCCTGTTTTGCAATAAGTGCCCTCGGAAAAAGTGCGCCTCCTAGTCCAACTCCAAACACGCCCACATCTAAATATGAAGCTAGGTTTTGGGCAGATATGCCGCCGGTAGGCAACAAAGGCACCATCTCTAGAGGTGCCTGGATGGCCTTGATATGTGTCAACCCTCCAGTAACTGAAGGGAATATTTTTACCGCCGTGGCACCATATTGCCAGGCATTGTACACCTCGGTTGGTGTGTAGGCTCCAGGAAAAATGGGAACTTCATGATCACGGCAATATTCTACAACCGCACGATTTAGAATTGGCGTAACAATAAATTGAGCACCCGCTGCCAAAGCTTGTTTTAATTCATCCATAGAGCGAACACTTCCGGCTCCAACATTGAGCTTTCCCGAGAAGTGGTTGGCGGCATAATTAATCATTTCGGAAACCCCTTCTGTATTCATGGTAATTTCAATAGTGGTAAAACCTAGTTCCCGATATACTGGCAACAGTTGCTGAAGGTCTTCAAACTTAATCCCCCTGACAATTCCTACAATTGGAACTTCTTTGAACAATTCTTCTGAATATGCGGTGCTCATCTATTTTAGGCTAGAGTCTATATTGAATGAAGAATATCAATCATGAGATAAATATACCAGGATATAACTTTCATCAGATCATTCCCGTTATTTTAATATTGCGACACATCTTGAACTGAGCTCAACTCAGAAAATAAGCACACTCACAAGTGGTATGAAAATTGAACGCCATGATCATGATGTGCTATGTGGCAAGGATCTTTGGAATTTTATTATTCTTGGCTTGTGGACCATGTGTCATGGCTGGAAATCCGGTCATACCTGGAAATCTTGAATCCTACTCCACCATTCACTCCATAGGATTTGAGTGGGATATCACGGGTGACGACAATCACAATGCCACTTGCTCCCTACAATACAAAGTTGCGGGGGCCGCAACCTATATCAGTTTCAAATCAATGTATCGAGTAGATTTTGAAGGATATAATATGCTGGCAGGGAGCATCCTTTTTCTAGATCCCGGCACAACCTACGATGTCAGACTCACCATGGTAGATCCTGACGGTGGAAACTCGACACAAAATATACAAGTGACCACTCGAGCAGTGCCGAGAATGCCCACCAACGGACAGACCTACCATGTAATATCAGGTAACGGAGGTGGTACAGGGTCTGCAGCTGATCCGTTTCAAGGGGTGGATGCAGCTGAAGCTTTCGTGGTAGCTGGAGACGTATGCCTGCTTCATGCCGGAAATTATGGCAATACAGTGCGATTTAATACCGGCGGAACGGAAAACAATCCGATAGTCTGGAAAGCTGCCGGAGATGGTGATCCAGTGTTCGAGGGCGTTCGAGTGGAAGCGAGCTACGTATGGTTTGAGGGCATTCGCGTTATAGATCAGCAGTATGGAATGCGTACCTCCCCACCCGCTCCAAAAGACATTGTTGTGACCAGGTGCAATTTCTATAACAACCATTACGGCATTTACTTGAACGATGGAGGTGAGGGGTGGTACATTGCAGATAATGTGATTGTGGGAGATAATATTCCAAAAACATCAAATTTCTCTGGTGAGGGAATAGAGCTCTGGTATACTGATGGACATACCGTGGCGCACAACACCATTTCTCGAGTAGCTGATGGCATTTCTTATCCAGGAAAAAATGTAGATATGTTTGGCAATGATATTTTCGACACGTCAGATGATGGGATTGAATTTGACTATGGACATGCCAACAATAGGGCCTGGGGCAATCGCATCACCAATCTATTTAATAATGGAATTAGTTTTCAACCTATGAATGGTGCTCCCTACTATGTGCTCTTTAATCAAGTGTCTGTGCTCAATGGACAGAGTGTACTTAAGCTGAGAACACGGTCTGATCGGGCATTGATAGCGCATAACACCTTTATCATCAACAGTGGCCCTATGGCTTCAGGATCGGAATTTCTTAACAATTTTGAAATTAAAAACAATCTCTGGATCAGCATACAGGATCGCTATGCTTGGGAAAATGGAGCAACAACAAGCTCCAATTGGAAAACAGATTTCGACTATGATGGATTTGACTGGGGCAACTATACCTATGCCTTCAAATGGAGTAATGTGCGATTAAACACCATTGCAGACTTTACGGCTCAAACTGGACAGGAAGTACATGGAATTGAAATCGACTACGATGTCTGCTTTGAGCACCTCAACTACACTTCAAGTGGGAACGCTGTCGATTCATTTCATATCGAATACAACACGCTCGTTCCCAACTGTGACGCCGTCGATGCTGGAATAGTAATAACCGGTATAAATGAAAACCATATGGGATCCCATCCAGATTTAGGCGCCTACGAGGTTGGAAAGTCACTTCCTATGTACGGCGTACGCTCCACTTGCACAAACATAAGCGTCAATACTTGGATGGGACCTGCAGTTGGCTTCTGGCATGCCGATGCAACCAACTGGAGTCTTGGCCATATTCCAACCAGCTGTGACCAAGTAGTTATCGGAACCGGAAACCACATTCAAGTGGCTTCAGGTGAAACCGCCGAAGGATACAGCATCGACATTGCTACAGGTGCAACTTTCGAAACGCAAGGAGACGCTACTATAATCCTCATCGCTGGCACCTTACCCTAACCATGATTAGTCCCCGCTGAAAGGAGGCGCTGCATCGCACAACCACAAAGTTGTATATACAACTTTTTAGTATTTTGCAGATCAAGCCTATGGAAAACTTCAATCCTCAAGATTGCATTGCCGGAAAAATAAGTCGGCTGCAACGTCAGATTACCCACATCTTTCGCAAGCACATCAGGTCATTTGGTGTGACCACTAGTCAGCTGAGTTTGCTCTTTGTTTTGTTTAAGCGCACTGAACTAAGCCAAAAGGAACTTGCTGAGATTGCCGTTCTTGAAAAATCCTCTTTGAAACGAAACATTGATTTGATCATTAAAAATGGCTGGGCTGAACCTGGTCTTGGAAAGAAAGTTTCGTTGACCCCTAGCGGCAAAAAGCTGGTCATCATGGTCCTACCATCTTGGCAGCAGGCTATGAAAACCCTCGAAATGCAGCTAGGACAAGATGGCTTGGCCGCCTTAAAACTTCTTGAAAGCAAATTTTAAGATTGATGAAGTACTCCAGATCATGACACTACCAACTACCTATATATTCCTCTCCGCAATAATGACCTTTATCTTGATTTTTCTTGGTTACACCGGGATCAGTCTCAGTACAGCGTTGGGAACTAAGCGCACCAATCTTACACTGATCATATTGGGATTACTTAGCTGGCATGTATATATTCTACTCATGAGCAAATCTGGTTTATTTGCTGATCTTTCATTCCCTCCCAAGTTTGCTTTGTTTCTCATTTTGCCAGCATTCATTTTTACCGGCGTTTTCTTATTTCAACACCGCCATAGAGAATGGATCCAAGCCATTCCCTGTCACTGGCTCATTCTATACCAAACTTTTCGTCTGCTGATCGAAAGCCTTTTCGTTTGGAGTGTGGCTAGGGGTATACTGCATCCCAATGTGACTATTGAAGGTTATAATTTCGACATGATTTTTGCACTTTCTGCGCCAGTCATGGGTTGGCTGCTTTGGAGTAACCGTAGCCGGTGGATCAAGTTAGCAAGGGTTTGGAATTATTTAGGTTTGCTGGTTATAGCTTCCATTATTTCTTTATTTATGACCACCATCTACCTTCCGGAAATCTATGGATCGATTCTTCCCTTCCCCGTGCAGTTTGTAACGTACCCCTATACATTGGTAGCAGGGTTCTTGATGCCGTCAGCTGTCTTCATCCACTTGCTGTCACTCGTTCAGCTGCATTTGACCAACAGTAATTCGTAGTATTATCTAGCATTGTCACTTTGATATTCGATCTAATAGCAGTGTGCCACGATATCTTGATAATAGTGGGTAAGGAAGTAAGCAAACTATGAAAGCAATCGTTGGGATGATCGAGGTCAAACGGCACTCTTTTGCAGCTATCCTGGATGTCGGATCCAAAGTGGCCCAAGGAGAAAGATTGCAGCATGACTATTTCACAATTCTGCAAGACCCAACAGGCAGCTTAATACTATTTAGCGACCGACTAAAAATAGTAGGTAAACTAAGGAAGCCAGTGGGATCACCACTGGCTTCATAAACATATCAGTCTAAAAGTATTTTAGATCTACTTTTTGAAAATTCCCTTCACAGCTTTACGCTCCCGGTTAGAAATCCTCATTTGATAGGTACCGGAAGGAAGAGTAGACAGGTCCAGACGTTCAGTGGTTCCAAAAAACTTCTGTTCGCGCAACAACCTTCCCTGAAAATCAAATACCTCGATCAAAGCCTCTCTTTCATTCCATGCTGCCTCGATCTGTACGGTATGTGTAACCGGATTAGGAAATACATTGGTTTCTTGAGAAACATCCTGACGATCATCCGTGCTCACTGAACTTGTTGTATTCTCTAAATAAAAGATCATATGGATATCGTTTCCAACAATGACATCTAGGTCTCCATCACCATCAAGATCCCCGCGTGACAATATCACGTCGTCATGAAAGTTGAAATCATGAAATGGGTTTTCATCTTCGAGAAGTCTCTTAAAATCACCCTCATCGTTTTCCCAAATATTCACCCTTCCCACACTATTAGCGATTGTTAAATCAAGATCGCCATCCGCATCAATGTCATCAAGGCTAGGTGCTGAATAACCTCCAACATCAAATTCAGCAAATGGGCTATCTGCTACGGCTTCATATGTACCATCATTATTGACAAAATACTCTAGGGTACCGTATTTGTTTCCTACCAGAAGATCAAGATCGCCATCTGCGTCAAAATCCGCTAATGTCGGCACCAAATTGTTCATTGTACTTAACCCGTGAAAGGGATTGTCCAAACTATCTGCCAGCACATAGGGTGCGGCATCTCTGCCACTAGCAGTATTCTCATACAATAGTATTCCACTATAGTGCCCAACAACAAGGTCGGCATCACCATCGGAATCTATATCTGTAAAAATGGGTACTGAGCTAGACGATGTATCAGCAATTTCTGGAAGATCGTTGTTGGTTTTTAGTGCCAACGCACCATCGGTGTTCTCATAATATAGGAGATTTCCATCTGCAGTCCCCATGAAAAGGTCGACGTCTCCATCGTCGTCATAATCGAAGAATTCTGGTGCAAGTCCATTGTCCTCCGCCAAAAGATTCAAGCTATTAAAAGCCTTTTCTTCATATGCTGATTCGTTAAGATTATAAAGCATCAAAGATCCCTCATCGTTCCCTGTTATTAGATCCAAATCGCCGTCACCATCCACATCTGCAAATGCAGGTCTCGGGTCAGGTAGTACACTTACGTCTGTGAGGGGGTGCTCTTTTTGATCATAATTGCCATCGACGTTCTCAAAAAATAAGAGCTCTCCATATTTGTTGCCGATTCCCACCACTAGGTCTAGGTCTCCATCGTTGTCTATATCAATTAACGATGGGGCGGCATCATCTGCATCATCTTGAACAGCAAATGGTACTTCTGACATCACCCCTCCATCATTAATGTAGAGATGTAAGGTGTCACCGTGGCCAATAAATGCATCGACGTCACCATCTCCATCCACATCGCCCATGGCAGGAACAACATCAGCAGCAAAGGTAAATCCATCAAATGGATCTCCTTCACCAATTACTGCTTCGAATACACCATCATTATTAGTCAGATAGCGTAAATCCCCATAATCAGCACCAAGGAATAGATCTAGGTCACCATCTTCATCAAAATCTGCAAAGGAGCCGGCCATGTTGATAAAAGTGGCACTATCTAACAATATTGGATAACCAATATCTTCAGGAAACTGAGATACAGATCCACGCACAAATCCATTGTCAGTATTCTCATAGTATCGGATTGCCTCCTCGCGTGCTCCACTCTTGCTATCCGCCTCAATGAAAAGGAATAGATCTCTATCCCCGTCCTCATCAAAGTCTACAAAGACCGGAGAGGATTGATCTTGCGGTCCCGCAATATGAGCAAAGGGATGATCACCACGCAATGTATATTCTGTCTGAGCTGTTGTTACCAACGGAGCAATGGCTACTCCAGCAGCTACCATGGCCACCTTTTTGGCCATCTTGCCTCTCTCGATATAGGTATCGATCTTCGAACGCAACCGAACGATGCGTTTCTTAATCCATGAGATTTTCTGTCTGCTTCGATGATCTTTCGTAGTCAAGCGATCCAACTTGCGCTTGTAATATCTGTATTGAATGACTAGTTTGCGAAATGTAGGTAAGTTTCTTTTCATATGTAAAATGGTTTAGGGGCGCAAAATAGTGAAACATATGAACATTCTTCATATGACTTTTTCTCACATTACACCCAGCGCATGGTATGCCAATATGATGCCACTTTTCTAAGAATAGCTCATTGTATGATCATCAGGTTTCAGCAAATTGACTTATCTTTCAGCCCTGCTGTTTGTCAGTTTTCGCCCATATAGAAAAGCTTATCCAACTTTATTAACTATGCATATTCACGCTATTCACCGCAGGTATTCATATAGCGAGCGCCTCATTGTATTGGGGCTGATTCTCGCTACCTGGTCATGTGTAAACTCTTCAAACCAAGAGCAGGCCACGGACGGTTCAACCGCAGACACTCCGTCAGCCACCTTCGTAGCCAATCCACAATATGTGGAAAAGCAAGATGTTCCCATCCTAGAAATCGGAGCTAAGGCGCCTGACTTTACACTCCCGGGGGTCGATGGAAAATTTCACAGCCTTGATGACTATAGTTCAGCAGAAGTACTGGTTCTCCTGTTTACATGTAATCACTGCCCCACCGCCCAGGCCTATGAAGAGCGGGTCAAAAATCTAGTATCAGACTATCAAGACAAAAGCTTTCAGCTGATCGCCATATCTCCAAATAGCCCACTGGGGCTACTCTATCAGGAACTTGGCTATAGTGACCTCAATGACGATTACAAAGACATGATATCACGGGCTGAATATGCCAAATTCAATTTCCCCTATCTATATGATGGCGACAACGAAAAGGTCTCCCTTCAATATGGTCCCGTTGCAACACCGCATGCCTTTGTATTCGACAAGGAGCGCAAACTGCAATACCAGGGTAGGTTAGATAAAGAAGAGAAACCCGGCGCACTCCAAGCCGACGATCTGAGGGCTGCCATTGATGCCGTTCTTGCAGGAAAAGTAGTGGCGGTACAAACCACCAAAGTATTTGGATGTTCAACCAAGTGGGGATGGAAGACGGACTATAAGGAGAAAGTGGATAAAGAATGGAGTCAGAAAGCAGTTTCACTCGAAATGGCGGATGTGCCGGAGATCCAAGAGATTATGAAGAACGAAGGCTCTGGCAAGTTGAGATTAGTAAATGTGTGGGCCACTTGGTGCGGACCTTGCATTGTTGAGTACCCCGACTTTGTGATCTTACAACGTATGTATGGACGTAGAGATTTTGAATTCGTCTCTATCTCGGCAGATAAACCCACCGACCAAGAAAAAGCATTGGCATTTCTTCAAGAAAAAAATTCTGCCGTTAAAAATTATCTGTTTTCCAAAGATGATAAATACGCACTTATCGAGGCCGTCGACGCTGACTGGAATGGGGCATTGCCCTATACGGTGCTCATTGATGCCGAAGGACAAAAGATATGGTCTCAACAGGGTCAAGTAGATTTTCTTGAGCTGAAAAGAAAAATCGTCGAGCACCCCCTAATTGGTCGAATTTATTAATCGAATTTATAAACTCAATCACATTATAGAATGTACGCTAATCGTTTGCTAATCTTCATATTATTGTGCTCAGTGTCATCTCTGATGGCTCAAGACAAGCAGTTCAATGTCCTACTATTTACTAAAACTGCTGGTTTTCACCATACTTCAATTAACGAGGGTGTAAATGCACTTCGAAAATTGGCTGATAAGCATCACTTCTCTCTTAGTTGGCACGAATCAGCTTCAGAATTTACCGATGACCACCTAAAGAACTATGACGTAATTGTTTTTCTCAACACAACCGAAGACATACTAGATGATGAACAACAGGGCGCAATGGAACGGTTCATTCGTTCGGGGAAAGGATTTGTTGGAATCCATAGCGCTGCAGATACGGAATATAATTGGCCCTGGTACACGAAAATGGTTGGCCACATGTTTAAAATTCATCCTGCGATACAAACGGCCAAGCTGAGGGTAGTAGACAGTAATTTTCCTGGCCTGGAAACCATGCCGGCCAGCAGAGTTTGGACCGATGAATGGTATGAATATTCACCAGCAACAATCGATGATTTAAATTACCTCATTACCGTGGATGAAGACACCTTCGATCCAGAAGTACAATGGGGAGACAACATTGGCAAAGGTATGGGAGATTTTCACCCCATTGCCTGGTACCACGAATACGACGGTGGCAGGGCTTTTTACTCTGGTCTTGGCCATGTACCGAGCACCTATTCCGATGCGATTTTCTTGGATCACCTTTATGGCGGCATCTGGTGGGCTGCGACAGGAAAAGGCATCGACTATTAATTCAAATTGATTTTTATGGCGAATAGAAGAGAGGCTTTGCGGAATCTGGTACTGGCAGCTGCTGGAATATCCCTTTTTCCAGCATGCGACTTTGAGCAAGTGCCTATATACAGTCGAATTCCATTAGCGAAAAAACAATATCGAACCCTTGAGCAGCTGACACAAAATTTGTTGCCCACGGAGGGGATTCCAGTGGAAACACCAGAACGGACAGTAGATTACCTGTTGACCGTATTAAATGATTGCCATACAGATAAGGACTTGCAAAAGTTCTTGACTGGATTTAGTGAATTTGAAGAGTATGTTGCATCAGAGGTAAAACAAAAACTGGCTAAACTGGAGCCAGCAGAAGTCGAAAACCTGCTTGATTACCTCGCTGAATCACCAGACCGATCAAAGAAGTTGGAGCACTTTTACGATACCACCAAGCAGCTTACAGTACAACACTTCACCACCTCCGAATATTTTCTCAAGAATTACCTCGATTTCGAATTTGCGCCAGCTAGATACCTGGGCTGTGTGGATATTTCGGTATAAATAAAAACTCCTTCATGTCTGATAACAATCACCATTTTGATGCCATTGTAGTTGGAGCCGGCATGACCGGAGCTTGGGCTGCAAAAGAATTTTGTGACGCTGGACTAAAAACATTGTTGCTAGAACGTGGCCGTGATGTGAAACACCAACGTGATTATCCTACTACACATATGCAGCCCTGGGATTTTAAGCATCGGGGGCGGGTGCCAGACATTGAAAAAGAAAAAAACCCGGTGATCCATCGCTGCTACGCCTATCGGGAAGATGCAAAGCACTTTTTTGTCAAAGATGAGGAACATCCCTATGTGCAAGAAAAACCTTTCGACTGGATTCGAGGATATCAAGTCGGAGGAAGATCTATTATGTGGGCAAGGCAAACTCAACGATGGAGTGAGTTTGACTTCGAGGGTCCCGCAAGAGATGGCTTTGCAGTGGATTGGCCGATTCGGTACAAAGATATAGACCCTTGGTATAGTAGAGTAGAAAAATTTATTGGGGTCTCCGGAAGCAAGGATGGCATTGACACCTTACCAGATGGAGAATTTCTCAAGCCATGGGATTTAAATTGTGTCGAAAAGCATTTTCAAAAAAGCGTGCAAGATCAGTTTACTGATCGGCATGTGATTTATGGAAGGTGTGCTCATTTGACTGAAATGAAAGACATCTTTAAAAAACAAGGTAGGGTACTCTGTCAAAATCGGCGTATTTGTCAACGCGGGTGTCCCTACGGTGGATATTTTAGTGCAAACTCAACCCTAATTCCTTGGGCTGAAAAAACTGGAAACTTAACATTACGTGCAGATTCGGTTGTGCATTCCATTATCTATGACGAAGAATCAAATCGAGCTTCCGGTGTACGAATTATCGATGCCCATTCCAAAGAGAGTACTTCTTATTTTGCTAAGGTCATCTTCGTCAATGCAGGCACACTGAATACGAATTTGGTGCTACTCAATTCAACATCATCCCGTTTTCCAAATGGACTGGGAAATGATAATGGCCTGCTGGGTAAATACGTGGCTTTCCATAATTATCGAGCAAAAATTACCGCAGAACATGGTGGTCATTCCAACTACAAAACGGAGGGCACTAGGCCTACCAATGCCTACATCCCTCGCTTTCGAAATGTATACAAACAAGAGACAGATTTTCTAAGAGGTTATGCCTGTACATTTGGAGCCAGCCGAAGCAAGTTGGTAGATGCTGATGGACATGGGCAGGATCTGATGGAAGGATTGCTCAGCACTAAGAAATATGGTCCATGGCGGGTTAGATCTGGATTTATGGGTGAAACCATACCCAAAGAGGATAGTACTGTTTCCCTCGATGAAAACTTAAAAGACCCTTGGGGCATCCCTCAGCTAAAAGTATCCATGTACCACGATGACAATGATGAAAAAATGATCAAAGACTTTTTCGAACAATATACCGACATGTATAAAAAAGCTGGATTCACCGACATTAAGACGCGAGATACGGGACAAGCACCCGGCCTGGACATTCATGAAATGGGAGGTGTACGTATGGGGCATGATTCTGAGACCTCGCTGCTCAACAGTTGGAATCAAATGCATGCTTGCAAAAACGTGTATGTCACTGATGGTGCCTGTATGACCTCCGTGTCCACGCAAAATCCATCGTTAACTTTTTTAGCCCTAACGGCTAGAGCTGCAGACCATGCAATTGAGTCACTAAAAAAAGACGTCATCTGACGAAACTGACGCTTGCTTCCCGAACTGCCTGGGATATTTCTTAAATCGCTTGCTCTCAGTTTCGTTTTGGAAGGGGGATCCGGGAGCCAACCAGTGGTTGTAAAAGGAAGTTCCAAATAAGCTATTTGCCAAGCACAGGTCCTGAAAGTATCCTAGCGTCCACTAAGGCAGACAATTCAGCTTTAGCTGCTTAAGTGGTCTCCTTTGCTAAATTGATTCCTTATATTCAAGACATGACAGCCCGAAGGAAATTTCTAAAAACCAGTGCTTGGTTGACGGCAGCCTCACCGATGTCATCACTCTCCCTAATAAGTAATCAACATGATGCAGGCACCTTTCAGGAACCCATGCGTGATGTACCCATTATCAAAGATACTGATGTCATTGTCTGTGGTGGAGGGCCTGCAGGTGTAGCTGCGGCCATCCGATCCGCCCGATCAGGAGCGAAAACTACATTGATTGAAATGTATGGTTGCCTTGGTGGAGTTTGGACTGTTGGCCTATTGAGCAACATCATCGATTATCAGGATAAACCTGGGATCATGAAAGAGCTAGTCAATAAATTAAATGCCAATAATGCGCAATATTCTGCCAAGGTATATGATGCCGAATTAATGAAACTGTTGCTGGATGAAATGTGCGTTGAGGCTGGGGTCGAAATCAGATTCCATACTAGAGTAGTGGCGGCCTATCGAAACAAGACAAACCGGTTAGAACACATCATTACGGAAAGCTTTTCGGGAAGAGAAGCGTGGAAAGCCAACATATTCATCGATGCGACTGGTAATGGAGAACTAAGTGCACAGGCGGGATGTGGTTTCCAAATGGGACATCCAGAGACGGGAAAAACACAACCCGGCTCTCTGATGGCAATCTTGACTGGTTTGGATCAAGACCGTATTGTTAATGAAGGTTTTACAGGAAGAAGAGGATATGCCACAGAAGAAGGTAAAAAAGCATTTTGGAAGGAAATTAAGCGCGCCGGCAACAAGGCCAGTTACACAATGCCTACGTTGTTTACCATACGTCCCGGATTGGTAGCCATGATGGCCAATCATCAATATGGGATGTCAGCCACCAACGCGCATGACATTACCAAAGCCACAATCGAAGGGCGAAAAGAAATAAACCAAATTACCAATAGACTCCGCGATCTGGGAGGAGTATGGAAAGATGTCAGGATAGTGGCTACAGGAGCGCAGATCGGTATTCGTGAAGGACGAAGGATCAAGGGTCGCTATACCCTTACTGCCGATGATTTAATGCAGGGAGCTAGATTTGAAGATGCTGTCTGCAGAGTAAATTTCAACGTTGATGTGCACTCTTTGGATAAGAAATCGGGAGGAGCTTACGGGACTCATTCCGTGCGAGCGAAGCCGTATGACATCCCACTTCGGTCGTTGATAGCTGCAGATGTAGATGGATTGATGATGGCAGGGAGATGTATCAGTGGTGATTTTTTTGCACATGCCAGCTACCGTGTCACCGGTAATGCGGTCGCTATGGGAGAAGCCGCTGGACAAGTAGCCGCTCAGGCAGTAGCTACCCATAAATTGCCTCACGAAATAACTTACTTACCATAAATAAGATAACGTTATCGATGTCATATGGAAAGAAGAATTTTCATCAAGAAGTCCTCCAGCCTAACCATTGGTGCAGGTTACTTCGCCACCCTAAGATCAATCATTGATGATGCCGCCCGTCATAGAAGAAAAAACCTACTGCTGTGCTCATCGTGGCAAACGATCAATATTGGAGATATCGCTCATACACCTGGTGTCTTAGCCCTTTGCGAAAAATATTTGCCTGATGTGGATGTGACGCTGTGGCCCAGCGACGTGGGACGTGGAGTAAAGGAAATGCTTATGAACCGTTTTCCTAAACTGACCATTCTCGATCCCCAGGAAACCACTTCAATTTCTTCAGCTTTCGAAAAAGCAGATTTCCTACTACACGGCTCAGGCCCATACCTCGTGGGTACCAGAAAGTTAGTGCAGTGGGTCCGTGAAACAGGTAAACCTTATGGTGTCTACGGCATTAGCTTGCCAAAGGAAAAAGCCACGGAGCAAGTAATCGAACTGCTTAATGGCGCCAACTTTGTATTCTTTCGCGATTCCGTCTCTCTTGAATTTGCCAAGGAGCTTGATCTAAAAGTACCCATCAAAGAGTTTGGACCTGACGGTGCTTTCGCGGTCGATGTGCGAAATGACCAAGCCGCAGAAACATTCATACGAAAACATGATTTATCAGTAGGTCAGTTCTTCTGCGTCATTCCTCGTTATCGTAAAACTCCGGAGTGGAGAATTCCGAGTAAAAAGAAACCGGTAGATCATCAATGGGAAAAAATTATTGAAGAACAAGCAACAGTTGACCTAAAACCATACCGAGAAGCAATCACACGAGTAATCAGAGAGACGCCAATGAAGGTGTTGATTTGTCCGGAAGACATGACCCAAATGAGACTCGGCAAAGAACATCTCTATGATCCACTCCCTGAGGATGTGAAAAAAAGGGTAGTACTGCGCGAAGAGTTTTGGTTGACCGATGAAGCGCTTAGTACCTATATTAGATCCGCAGGACTTTTCGGGCTAGAGATGCATTCACCGATCATGTGCATCGGCAATGGAGTACCTGCGCTCGTTGGGAGATTCAAGGAGCAAACCACTAAAGGCTTCATGTGGAAGGATATTGGCCTCAGTGAATGGCTATTTGATAGTGATACCACATTTGACCTCGAACAGCTGATACCAACAATATTGTGGTTGGCAAATCATCCTACTGCAGCCAAGAAAAAGGCAGCGGAAGCTCAACGGATCGTGCAACGAAGACAATCACAGACCATGCAAGTTTTAAGAAATGAATTGTACGCATAAAATGAAGCTGAGACACCCAACAATTATACATTGCTTGTACGGATTATGCATCCTATTGCTTTGCTCTTTTGTATTGGCATGTTCGCACGACACACAGATCATTCATGTCTCAACGACAGGGAATGACCAGAACTTTGGAAGTAGTTCAGAGCCACTGGCGTCAGTCAAGCGCGCGATTGAATTGGCGGCAGATATGTTAACCGAGGATGATGCACGAGCGGTCACCATTAAAGTATCCGCGGGTATCCACCAAATTACATCTGAACTCGAACTCAGCTCAGATCAGCTACCTCTTGATAAGAATCAGTTGAGTTTTGAAGGTGACACAAAGGGAGGAACCATACTATCTGGTGGAATAGTTATCGATGACTGGAAGAAAGGTAACGATGGACTCTATTGGTCTGATGTTCCAGCACCTATCATGAATGTGCGAGAATTATTTATTGATGATAGGAGGGCAACCAGGGCGCGACACCCAAATAAGGATTACCTCAGGGCAGCACAAGTCGGAGCAGATAAACGCACACATATTTTCTACAGTGAGGGAGATTTCCCCATTCCTAAAGAAACATCACAGACAGAATTGATCTTACTGCATGATTGGTCTATTTCACGTATAGCCCTCCGAGAGATAGATTTGCAAGAAGCTAAAATAACAGCCACCGATTCTATTGGTGCCAAGGTGCTGGACTTTTTCACGCTTGACAACTGGGAAAAGAAGCCTAGATATTTTCTAGAAAATGATGTCCAGTTTATCGATCTGCCATTCGAATGGATTTTTGACCAAACCAGGCAACAAATCGCCATCAAGCTACCTGAGAACACTTCCCCGAAAGACTTACGTATAGTGGTACCGATATCAGCAGGAATACTTAGGCTGAATGGCTCCCAGGATGATAAGCTCAGCAATGTGCATTTTAATAATATTCAATTTCAACATTCGGCATGGACCATCCCCAAGATGGGGTATGGAGGTATTCAGGCCACACATTTCGATCCTAGGCCTAATCTTGGCACGGGATGGTCAGTGGTTCCCGCTGCAGTCTACGCCACCTATATGGACAGTTGCACATTTAGTAACTGTTCTTTTGCCCATTTGGGTGGATCAGGGCTCTGGCTTGGAGAGGGCTGTAGCAATAATGTAGTTTCTAATTGTTTATTTAAAGACATTTCAGGAAATGGTATTATGATCGGCGAAGGTCGCGATCGGAAGATCGAGGACGCACCTTGGTGGCAACATGCTCCGGAGCAAGTAGCGAAAAACAACCTCATTGAAAAGTCTATCATTCGTGATTGTGGCAAGCAGTTTTTTGGTGCGGTTGGCATATGGTGTGGGTTGACGAGAGAAACTATAATTGAGGAAAACGAAATCTATAATTTACCATATACAGGCATATCGATCGGATGGATGTGGAACCCCACTCCCACTCCTGCTAAAAATAATATGGTTCAGGGCAATCACATTCACCACATTATGCATACCCTGAGTGATGGTGGAGGAATCTACATGCTCGGCCTGCAACCTGGCAGTAAATTACTCAACAACCTTATTCACGATGTAACCATCAATGTAGGTCGTGCAGAAAGCAATGGAATGTTTCTCGATGAAGGAATCACCGATGTCCTGGTGGCGGATAACATCATTTATAACATTGCAAAATCTCCTATTAGATTTCACAAAGCAACAACCAATACTGTACGCGAAAATTACCTATTCTGTGGAAAGGAAATTCCTCCATTTAGGTACAACCGTACTGATTCCAACTTGATCGATCGGATCAATAATCGTATTTATCATAACCGCGATCCATCTTACACATCTTCACTGGAGGCCGCGCTTGAGGCTTTTCACAGCCGCACACAATAAAAGATGCAGTTATGCGGTGGTGACCTCTATGATCAATGTCGATCTTCATTGTATATTACGCCAACGATTTCCCTACTGTCTTCAAATATCTCATCCGCATGATTAGCCGCGTATTTTTCACCCTGATGGGAATTTTCTTGGCAGGTACTGCCATTGCACAACTTTCCTTTGCACCTCCCAAAGAAATCAGTGGAGGGACCATTTCTGGCATATCGGCCCTGGATGTTGCTGATTTTAATACTGATGGATTGATGGATGTGGTCCTTTTCGAAGGTGGAGCACATGCTGAAGGACGAAACACACTCGCCTGGCTTGAACAAAAGCATTCTGGGAAGTGGGTCAAACATGATTTTGAGCAACTCCCAAATATGGATGACTTCATAGGGTCGGCAAAGTGCGGGGATGTCGATAACGACGGTGATCCAGATGTCGTATTCAGCAATGATGGACACAGCAGTGGTCCAGTCAATGTCTATGTGCTCGAGAACAATGTAAACCAACCGGAAAAAATAAGATGGACTGTTCACTTAATATCAACCATTGAGGGATTTCATGCCAATGATATGCGTCTTGCTGACATCGATCGAGATGGAAAAATGGATGTGGTATTACGACACAAAGCACCTGAATCCCTGAAAGTGATCTTTCAAAACAGAATGGATCAATGGTCCACCAAAACAATATCCACGGGTCAGGCTGGTGAAGGTCTGGCAGTGGGCGATCTGAATGCAGACGGCTTAATCGACATTTCTATGACCGGTCATTGGTACCTAACACCCTCAGATGCACGATCCGGAACGTACAAGAAATATGATATTGATGGTGGGTACAAGATGGTAAATAAGGCGACTAAGGAAAGTACCGGCGATATTGACGGAGATGGAAGATTGGACATCGTCCTTTCACCCGCTGAACATTTTAAGAAGTATGGTGGAGACAACCACGACTTAGCGTGGTATCGCTGTCCACGAAAGCCGAAAAATAAATCGCGCTGGAAAAAATTCATCATCAAATCAAACTATAATAAGGCGCATTGTGCCAAGCTAGCGGATTTTGACAATGATGGCGATCTGGATATTTTGAGTGCAATCGCTTGGGACGATAGAGAAATAATCATCTATTTAAATGATCATGGAACTTTTGATCGATCGATTCAAGTCGTTTCAGGTAAGGGCATTTATTCTGGGGCTGTGGCCGATATGGATGGTGATGGTGACCTGGACATCATCGGTGAAGAAAAATACTCCAAAGATGGTCATGCCTATTATTATGAGAATCTATTAATCAAATGATATGTACAGAAGGGACTTCATTAGATCATCCATTTCATCAGCAATTCTGCTCCAATTTCCCATCGTACGTACAAGTCATCTTAAAAAGAAAGATCGGATTGGAATTACCAGTGTTGTTTTTCGCAATCGATTTGCTTCTACCTGTCCAAGAAATATGGAATTAAAGGACGAACTCACGCTGAATTCCATACCTGAATATTTCGTAGATCGTTTCGATATACATAATGTGGAGTTATGGGCTAGGCATTTCGAGTCGAAAGATCCGAACTACTTAAGAGACTTGAAGGCACAACTCAACAAGCACCATTGCAAGCTGATAGACATTCAGGCAGAAGGAGTGCATGACCTTTCGGATACCGACCAAGAATCGAGGGAAAAGGCAATAAAGGAAACCATGGAGTGGATTGATGTATGTTCTTTACTTCAGTCTGAATTCATTCGAATACGATCTATGAAAAAATCTTATGATATCGCCAGGGAATCCCTGCGCAAAATCAATAGCTACGCAAAATCCAAGGGCATCAAGGTATTGATTGAAAACCACTTTGACCTTTTTTCAGATCCTAAAAAACATGCCCAGATTTACAAAGACATTGATGGAATTGGTCTCTTGGCAGATTTTGGAAATTATCCTAAGGGAACAGATAGGTTAGCGGCATTACTTGAAATTGCTCCATATACAAAACTAGTCTCTGCCAAGACCCAGGATTTTGACGCTTTCGGAAAACACCTTTCCTATGATTTTGGTCAATGTATTGACCTTTTTGAGCGGTCCAATTATCAAGGCATCTATTCGATCGAACAGTGGGGAAAGCCAGATCCACAATACGACTATGAGGCCATTGTCGATCATATGATTGATCAAATAGTAGACCATATTTAACCATTTGTTGTTAAACTAGATATTATCGGCAAATAGTCATGTTGCGCTGGGTGGTCTTCTTCCTAAATCATGGCGATCGTCAAATTAACAATGTTGTTATTCCACTATTCGGGAGTACCTAGGGTTTTCTGATGAAAACTTGGATCGGATACTAACCAGACCGAAAATCCATCCTATGCTGCTATCATAGATGCCCAAAAGGCATTATTGGCATTGGAAAAACAAAAACGTTTTGGGGATAAGTAATATGACATCAATGATTAGGGACCGATAAAAAACAACTGCCCCATTTATATTGGTTTTCTTGAATTTATACTACATCGGGGTGCGACTCACAAAATGGAAAAGAGCATTTGAGCCCCCAGGTATCGGCAAGGGCTCCCAAATGGCAACGGTGTAAAGTAGATATGACCTTCAAACATGCCGAAGCCGATGTCGAAGTCTTCGTCCGGCGCATTGAAGGAAATGAGAAAAGTTCGGTTTATATTGATGATTTTGGGTTCCTCATGAATTAGCGCGTTTTCGCAAATCATTGTACAGGTTACTTGTTGTTTTTGCCAAACCGGCAATGTCCTTGCTGTGAGAACGATCGTTTAGTAGATCGGGGTAAGTAAAGTTGATGGCAATCTCTGATTTCCTATTTTGTGCTCCAATTCTATGCGACGCCGTAAATTCCTTCACCATTCCCTATTAACCTGTTCAGTCCTGGCCATGGATGCGAGCACTCATCTTTTTGAAATATACAAGAAAAAATATGGCTGGACCCGAGCTCTGGCTAAGTCTGTGAAACATCCTGAAATACAGTTTCCTCCCGAAAAACGGATTCCATTGGGGTGGCCGGCTTTTCCAGTAAGCCATCGATCCGAGCATACGGTACTACACTTTGAAAAGCCCACCCAGACATCATCTCAGGCATGGTTGCGACTAACCGCCGCCATTGATTTTCGTGAGGAGAAGAAGATCGATGTCCTACTTCCAAAGTCGGGTGAAAAAATTGGCCAATTTAACATCCGCTATGCCCACCCTTTTCAGCCGTTTCAGGTCAAAGTCATGAAAAAGCACCTGCGAAAAATTCAGAAAGATGGCATTGAACTACGGCAAATAACTGGAAAGAAGGATGCTTGGTTTTTCGGACCCACAATCGACCATAAGGACAGCTTGGGCTTTCATCCGCACTTGCTCATTGGAAGTAATGAAAGTGCTTTAAGTACATTCAAGCAGAATATGTATGGCCTGCAAGTGCTCAGTCCATTCGGATGGATGGGTGGTTGTGTGCTTGACGCCTTGTCTGAAATGGAGAAAACTGGTGATCAAAAAGCAGCCGAAAATCTTTCTCGACATCTGAGCCATTTTCTGCACGAAGATTATGGGGTACGTTATGAAAACCCGCACACAGAACCCCTCGATGGTCGATTCAATAGTATCGAAGACTTCCTTCCATTTTCGGCCATCATCAGAAAAAGGCCTCAACACCCTTCAATTGAAAGGGCTATGCAATTCCTTCTGCAGTATGAACAACCTGACGGCTTAATCATCAGCGGAAATAAAATGTCCACTGAGGGTTGTTATACAGTGGCTTATCCACTAGCAGTATGGGCCGTATACAAACATGACGCAGCTATTGCGCAAAAATCAATAAGACAAATCAGCCTAAGAGCTCGCTACCTGATGAGTGATCATGGTATTCATCAACAAGGCACCAGAGATGGCAGTCTCGCTTTTAAGAATTGGGGAAGGGGCATCGCATGGCTTATGCTGGGAACAGCCAAGGTGATTCGCGAATTGAAAGAAGGTGGATTCGATCACCTTCCTGCATTGGTGGAATTGACCTACATTCTTCAGCGTGCAGCTGCCTTGGTGACCCATTTGCAGACATCCGATGGACTATGGAGAAGCTTTATTGATCGCCCTGAAGTTGCCATTGACACTTCAGCTTCTGCCGGAATTGCGGCTGCTCTGGCTTGGGGGAATTACATTGGTATCTTAGAGGAGCGCTATACGGACCAAGCCGAACTCACACAACAAAATCTACCTCGATTTCTCACTGCAGATGGTCTGCTCACCCAAGTTTCACAAATCAATCGGGGTGGAGAATCCCTCCAAGCAAGTGATTATAGAGTCATCGCTCAATTCGGCATGGGATTAATGGCTCAATTGGACGCTGCACTGAATTACTTGCAGAACTAGTTCAGACAGTCCTTCACACGGACTTACTTTCTGCAAAGGCACCTTCACCACCATGGGGGAAGATATTCCGGCATTGATCAGAGAATTCGGCGGCCAGAAAAAAATATTCTTTGTGCACATCCGTGATATTTCCGGTACACCCGATGAGTTTCGGGAAAACCTTTCAAGACAATGGTCCTACAGACATATTCAAGATGATGCAACTTTATCAAGAAGTGGGATTTACGGGGCCTTTAAGTCCGAACATGTGCCGACAATGGCAGGAGAAGACAATCAACACATTGGATACGAAATGAAAGGCAATCTATTTGGAATTGGCTACATCATAGGGTTGATGCACGCCTGTGGCATCGAGACGAACTAGAAATATCGATACACCGTGAATAGATGCATCTCCCATTTTGTTTGCATTATTCTAGCTCATCATTCCGATTGCCATTCTGTACACACGCCTAACATCTTCAACACAAAGATGCTACTTTTGCGATTTTAGCGTCATTTCAATTGTACAAACATGATCTTCGATCCCACCTTACCATGGAAGTATTTATCAATACTAGTCCTGATCTGTGCAATATCATTACTCATTTCGGTTGATGCCTTCGCTCAGGTAAAAGATACGGTCTCCACAGAAAAAACAGATTCCTTAGAAAAGGCTGAGAAAAAATTTTCGGATGTCATTGGTGAAAATAGCAAGAGCATGTACGGCATGCTCAATGTTCACCAAACCGATGGTAAATACTACTTGGAGTTGCCCGATTCCATCTTTTATCGAGACATTATGACCATAACCAGAATGGCGAAGACTCCCTCTGGTGCGGGGCACGGTGGTGAATTAGCTAATCGTCAGGTTATTAGGTTTGAACGAGGGCCAAAGGAAAACGTTTTTATCCGTGTAGTCAATTTCATTAACATTAGTGCTGATTCTACTGAAGCCATCCACACGGCAGTCACCAATTCTAATCTCCAGCCTATTGCCGCTGCTTTTGATATCGAAGTGATACGACCAGATACTTCCGTACTCATCGAGGTGACCAAATTCTTTGAGGGAGAAAATCAGGCATTTGCCATAAATCCCCTCGCCAAGCAACGGTTCAAGATGACGAAACAGCTGAAGGATCGTTCCTACATCAAACGCATTGCTACTTACCCCATCAATACGGAAATCAGGACGGTGAAAACATATGCGGTCAAGCCTCCATCGTTGTCGCCGCCCAGTCCCAATTCGCGATCCCGGACGGTCAATCTGCCAGCAGGCATCAATGCTGGTGTGATTACCTTCGAATTAAACACCTCCATGATCCTCCTGCCCAAAACGCCGCGACGTAGGCGACTGTTCGACCAACGGGTGGGCGTTTTCGCCAATTCATTTACTGTCTTTGACGATAATCAACAACGGAGTGAACAGCAGATCTTCACTTTGCGATGGCCACTCGATCCCAAGTCAGCAACAGATGCCAAATTACAGCAGCAAGGCATGCTCATCGAACCTGCGAAACCCATCGTTTTTTACATAGATCCAGCCACCCCACCTAAATGGCGTCAGGCGCTTATGCAGGGAGTCCAAGACTGGCAACCGGCATTTGAGCAAGCTGGGTGGAAGAATGCGATTTTAGCTAGAGAGTGGCCTGAAGACGATACAACTATGAGCCTTGAGGATGCTCGATATTCCGTCATCAGATACTTTGCTTCGACTATACAAAACGCGTATGGTCCCAATGTACATGATCCTAGGAGCGGAGAAATCATTGAGAGCCACATCGGTTGGTACCATAACGTAATGCGCCTCTTAAAAAGTTGGTATTCTACGCAAGCTGCAGCGGTAGATGAAAGGGCAAGATCGAATACATTTTCTGATTCCTTAATGAGCAGACTAATACGATTTGTTGCAGCGCATGAGGTGGGTCATACCTTAGGATTGCGACATAATTTTGGAGCCAGCTTTGCTACTCCGGTCGAAAAATTGCGCGATGCCGCCTGGTTGGAAGAACATGGGCATACTTCTTCAATTATGGATTATGCCCGATTTAATTATGTCGCACAGCCCGAGGATGGTGTGACCGACCTCTACCCGAAGGTCGGTGCATATGATAGATGGGCCATCGAGTGGCTGTACAAGCCTATTTATGAGGGAGGAACAGTTGAAGATGATCAAAAAATACTTAATGAATGGTACCGGGAAAAGGCAGAAAACAATCCTGCCCTACATTTTCTCACTGAAAGAAGTCAATATGATCCGAGAGCTCAGTCTGAAGATTTAGGTGACAATGCCATGGTTGCATCGACCTACGGAATAGCTAACTTGAAGACCATTCTTCCATACATTCTCGACTGGACTCAAGAGGAAGCCAAAGATTTCAGTCGCGCCGAAGAATACTATGACGATGTCTTTTCACAATATCGAAAATATATTGGCCATGTCACTAAATGGGTGGGTGGCATTTTTGATTCTCCAAAAAGTAGTGACCAGGAGGGTCCGGTTTTTTCGCCGGCTCCGGCAGGCATGCAAAAAAAGGCTGTGCGCTTTTTGCACAAAGAGCTATTTACCACACCTCGTTGGCTAGTCAAAGAAGACATCCTGTCGAGAATTAAGGCAGAGTTTGGCGTAAAACGCATCGGAGATTTACAACGTTCTACCATTAACAACCTCTATGCATCAAGCCGATTGCAGCGGCTCATAGATGCTGAAACCATTGATCCATCTACCTATAGTCTAGTCGATTTCTTTGAAGAGATGCAAGGTGGAATTTGGATGGAATTGTATGAAAAGAAACCGACGGATGTGTATCGACGCAACCTACAAAAAATACATTTGCAGAAATTACTAGCGTTGCTTGAACCCAGCCAACCAGGGAATGGCGTCATCTCTACATATGTTCGACGCACTTCATCAGTCGATCAAGCTTCAACCGATATTCGATCCATAGCCATGGGTACGTTGATGGAACTAAAGGACTTGCTAAAAAGAAATACGAAACGGATCAATCATGAATTGACTTCTTATCATTTCATCGACTGTCTGCATCGCATTAGTGAAGCACTCTATAAATTCCGCTCCAACTAATTGAGTGTTGAACAGACTCCTGGCAAGTGCCATCTGGGAAAGTTCGTCTACTTGAGCCTTTATGTTCAGATAACGGAGCATAGGCATCTGATTCTTTTTCTTAATATGCCCCGGATAAAAGTCAGGCATCTATGAGTTACCAATTCATATGGATAGTGTTTGCGAGTTTGTGGTCGCATGCACATCTGAAAGAACCACGCCTCCCAACATTCTTTGGATTACTTGCGAGGACATTAGCCCAGCATGGGGTTGCTACGGAGATGATCAAGCCACTACACCAAATATTGATGCCATCGCTGTTCAGGGACACATATTTGAACAAGCATTTTCCAATGCACCGATTTGCGCCCCTGCTAGATCCACTTTGATCACAGGCATTTGTGCCACATCTCTGGGGACACAGCATTTACGCTCAGAAATACCCGTACCCGAGGATCTAGAAACGCTCCCTGAGCTGTTGAAAAGTCAAGGATATTTCAACAGCAATAATGCCAAGACCGACTATAATTTTAGTGCAGAAGGTAGATGGGATGAAAATGGACTGGAAGCCCATTGGCGAAATCGACCAGAGGATCGCCCTTTCTTCAGTGTCTTTAATTTTGGCATTACCCACGAAGGTCATGCAAATACACATAGAGAAGCCGAAACTGAAAGCCTGGTGGTACTTCATGATCCTTCACAAATGGAGATCCCCGTACTTCCCGGACACGGAAGAATTTCGCAAGATCATGGCACACCAATACGATCTAATTACGGTATTCGATCAAGAGGTGGGAAAATTATTAGATCAACTTAAAAAAGATGGTTTAGAGAAAAACACGATCGTTTTTATCTTCTCTTACCACGGCTATGGTGTTCCCCGATATAAGCGCTGGTTGCACAATACTGGACTGCAAGTACCTTTTGTCCTTCACATACCTGATGAATATAAAAATCAACTTCCCGAGCTACCCAACAAAGTTGATAACTTGGTGAGTTTTGTTGATTCTGCACCCATGGTACTAGATGTGGTGGGGATTGAAAGGCCGGCTCGAATTGAAGGTAAAAGTTTTCTCAATAGCTCAGGTGCAAAACGAAAATATGTCTATGGTTACCGAGACAGAGCAGATGATATGTACGATATGAGCAGATCCGTCTACGATGGTCGGTATCTTTACATTCGCCATTTTATGCCGCACAGACCTTACATTGATAAGGCACTAATTTTTAACAAAGGAAAAAGGTCCTTTGATGAATTGTTTCGATTGAGGGCGCTGGATAAATTACCTACTGAAGCGGAGAAAATGTTTACTGCGAAACCAATTGAAGAATTATACGATTTAGGCGCAGACCCCACAGAGTTGAATAATTTATTACAGGAATCTGGACACGAAGCGATAGCCGATGACCTTCGTAAGAAAATGAACAAGCATATGCTGCAAACACATGATACCGGCTGCTGAACGAAGGAGATATGATGGATCGAGCCGGCACTGAATCAGTCTACAAAATGATGCGTGGATCAAATGCTCCCAATTTAACAGAGGTATTGGAAGCTGCGAATCTGGTTGGTAAAATCCAAGATATCGTGCAATTGTAGGTGTATTGTAAGCACTAGAATGCAGCCGTGCGTTTTTGGGCCTTGACAGCCCTTGATGCATTGCATGACGATGACCATATGGATCAAGTTAAGTAACAAGCCAAAGAACTTCTCACTGATCCTTCAATACCTAATAGCGTGTTAGCAGCCGAGATTCTTTTAAAGAGAGGAGCTTCTCCCGAAGGGGTCGACATGCTCAACGAGGCATTAAGTATGGATCCGGGCCCAATGTTGTTGCAGACAGCAATCTCCATCCGACACATTGGAGCTCAGGCTGAGCCCTTAGTGCGAAAAATAGAAACTGAAGTTTATCCCAAAATTGCTGGTGACATCTGGGGAAAGTATAAAAGTTGGATGTACCCCATGTTCATCGGTATGGCCCTAGATCAAACGCTAGACAATTGTGCCGAGGCATCTCCAGAGACAAAATATACTGATTGAACAGGCATGGAAAAAAGGTTAACATTCTGGGGATTCTGTTTGCCTGCTTACTGGGCACAGTCAATGCGCAAACTACCACAAAATATGAGCACCGTGGCTACCTCGGCTCGCTTGTTGATCTCAGTCATAAAGTTGTTGATGCACCTTGGCCATCCGTAAATTCTGATGACGACCTAACGCAGGATTATGAAGAGACGCTTGATTTTATGCAACTGGCAGTGAGCCAGACTATCACGCACAACTAAATCAGAAAATGCCTTCTTTAACCTTCGCCCAAAGCCCAGTATCAATCGACAGTACGACGACTTAATTGAACTAAAGCCACGCAAGCAGAGAAGGCCTAGTCATACTTATTCTTCAACATTCTCAAGGACTTCAACAACAAAATACTATTCATACAGGAAGCATTTTATTCGGTGTCCCTCTTTCTAAAATTAGATTGGCTCCCAGATCCCATTTTCCAAACTAGGATTTGGGAGCGCTTACCTGCATACTAATCAGAGTAATCCTAAAAACCCTACATCTACAATAGCGATTTGGCAATGGCAGAAACCGTATATCCTAAAGCCAGTTCTTCGTTTCCAAATGGGCTCTAGGATCCGTTCTGAAGATGTACCTGGCATCTAGTGGTGACGTTTAAATAGCGTTTGTATTCTTAAGATTGGGTTGGCTCCCAGATTTCATTTTCAGATGTAGGATTTGGGAGGCTAAGTTCACCCTCGATTAAGATACCAACCCAACCAGGCCCCAACTAAGCCCCAACCCACCACTGCATCAATCAAATAACCGATGGTATCGGTCTCATACCAAATGTGGTTCAAATACGGAATGGTGAAATATCCAATGAATCCAATGGCTACTGAAGTGAGCAAAGCGGTTCTAAAATCCAGGTTGCTCATCTTCAACAGCACCCAAACGAGTAAAAATGCAGCCAAGAAATCCATTACAAATCCACGTAATAAATTCATACCCATGTTCATCTCAAAGGAGGGATGATAATTGACCGTGGCCCATGGATTGCCCGTCATTGCCTCAATAACCTCGGGATCCATCATTTGATCTCCTCCTGTACCTTCTGGAACGGTCACTAGCATATATTGTCCCTCCTCCAGGTTTTCAGACAACACCGGTAGAATCTTTTGCTGATTCATGGTGTGTTGTGTTTCGGCTCCATGAAGTTGTAATGCCTGCCAGGATAAAAATTGCCAAATGAACAGGATAATCGCTGCCACCAGCGACCCAATAAGTAGCTTTTTCATAAGTTTCGTTTTTTATATTTCGCTTAATAAGATATCCTTTTTCTAAACACTTCAGCTACTCTGGTTCGAGGTAGCGGAGCTAGCCATACCTTTCCAAGTGAAAAGAAGTCCAATTCAATGAAAAAAATCTTTATGACGGGCATAACGGGACTTCTTGGAACCAACCTAGCTAACACCCTGCTTGAAAATGGATATGTTGTAAGCGCAATCGTCAGGAATCCTAGGAAATATAAAGGCACTCGGGGTGAAAACTTACATCTCATACAAATGGACCTCTCGGGTGACTATGATACCTACTTGCTACATTCCGATACCGTCATTCATTTAGCTGCAGAAACAGCCACCAATCTGATTGGCTGTGACACCTACAAGCACGTTAATACCGACGCTACCATTCGCTTATATAAAAAGGCAAAGCAACAAGGGGTGCAACAATTCATATTCATCAGCACAGCCGCTACCATCGGTCATGGAAATCTCGATCTACTCGGAAAAGAATCGCACAAAATGAAGAAACCTTTTTCTCAGCTGTGCTACGCTCAGAGCAAATGGAAGGCTGAGCAGTTTCTAATAGAACGTAAGTCAGAAATGGATATTAAAATCCTAAATCCCACCTTTATTATTGGGCCAAATGACAATAAACCAAGCTCCGGTAAAATTATTCGATTGGCCCTGGGCCGTAAAATAGTATTCTGCCCACCAGGTGGCAAGAATTTTGTCCCCGTTCGAGATGTGGTACAAGGGATCATGCAAGCATTCAAATATGGCGTAGCGGGAGAGCATTATCTGATTGCCGGAGAAAACCTCACCTATTCGGAATTTTATAGACGGCTCGGTCACCTCACCAAGGAAAAACAGCTATTAATTCCACTGCCAAAATTATTCCTACTAGCTGCCGGAATTATCGGTGAACTATTTCGCTTGTGTAAAGTAAAAACAAGTATTTCCTATATCAATATGAAGGTACTGTGCGAGAAGAATTACTATAATAACCAAAAATCAAAATCCGAGCTCCAACTCACATATTCTTCCTTGGATCAAGCCATTGCACAAGCAGTAGCCTTTTTTCGAAGGAAGAACGGCAAATCTTTTCCAAAATAGCCTCAACTCATGAAGATGGCACTTTCCCGAGCATGTTTGCTAGTTCATCATAGTGATTTCAAATACGAAGCCTGATTGAATTTCTACACCGGTACCAAGAGTTACCTGATTTGCCTCAAAAGTGATGTTGCCTGTTACCAGGACATTTGGATCGGCAATAATCTCACAATGTCTGTAGGTTTGAGTCCCGGTCAAAGTCTCATTACTAAAAGTCATTATCGACTCGCATTCCATACCATCAAGGGTTATTTGGTCGCTTGCAGTTTTTACTGACCCACTTGAATTCCGTATTTGAGCATAGACGGTCTTGATTCCATTCCCCGGGCTCAATTCCCAGGTCTTATCTGGACTATATGTTTCCCACGTAGACCAATTTTGATTGTCATTGCTAAAGCGCATTGACACTGCAGTGAAGGATTCATACATCGATACTGGAGTGCCATAAACATATAGATCTACGGTACGACTATCCGTCACTATTTCTTCCCGTTCAATCACTACAGGATAAGTATTATTCCGACGACCAAAATTTTGTGTCCAATAGTAGTAGTATGGACCACTTGAGCCATCGGCAACACAATTGCCATCCTGATCTCTTCGGTCGGCGGGCGAGCTACTTGGATCATAAGCGTATCCTACGCCGAGCGCACGATAGGATGTCGATAAAATATTATTACGGTGACCAGTACTTCCCATCCATTGACCCATCGAACCTGACGCAGTACTACTACCAGCGGCA
The DNA here is from genome assembly GCA_013001595.1 of Saprospiraceae bacterium. GTDB lineage: Bacteria > Bacteroidota > Bacteroidia > Chitinophagales > Saprospiraceae > JABDMH01. The sequence continues at coordinate 79,655 of JABDMH010000063.1, forward strand.
ATATTCTCTGCTACAGCATTCCAGCTGTATCCCGCACCAGTTACCCTTTGTCCTGGCGAAGTCCCGGAATCTAAGTCGCAGTGAGCAAAAAAATCGTCAAAAGCCATCTCTGAAGAATGTCCTTGCCCAGCGTTGTGCAAAAGATCATTGCTTTTGAGTGGTGGCATCATCCCGTTGTCCCACCGCTCAATATTAGTTAATCGAACGATTTCAGCTTGATTGGCGCTAACTGCACGTTTTTTTGATGGCGCATGCGTCTCTGTGCGTGACTCTGGGATTACAAAAAGAGGAGGTGGTGTAGGGTTAGTCACGTTTTCGCCAGGCGCACCTAGTCCATAGATGGAAACAATCTCTGTCTGACCAGCAAGTTGCCTGTAAAATACCTGCCAATGCTGATGTTGAAATCTCTTTAATTGTCTACGCAAATGCGCTTGACTATCAGGCAACCTCAAGAGTATCTTGGACTTCCTGCCACTTTTTTCCTGGACCTGAAATTCAATAAGTTGTGGTGCTGGGAATGACAAAATGATTCCTTCCACACGGTTGATGTCCTTACCTGTCTGAGTAAATCCACTGTAATAGAGTATACAACAGACCATGGCAATGGGGTATTTTAAATGACTCATGGCATCATTTTCAGTAGGAATCAGATCAAAGCAAAGAATGGTGTGATCGAATGGGTTGGGCCTTTAGGGGTATCGATATAACCAATCTTAACTGCAAATATTGTACCACAGAATGAAAAAATGATCAATTGGAATGAAGGTTTTCAGCAACAATTGAAAATCTTTGTTACAACCCATCACTGCTCATTCAATACATTGAAGATCGAAATATAGGTGGCCTACAATCATCTCCTCGATGGCTAAATATCTTCCCTCATAAAAAAATGAGAAGGATGCTGCATAGCAACACCCTTCAAAGAACTCATCATTTTAATTTACTGACTATGGCAGTAAGACTTGGTCTACAACATGTACCACTCCATTGGAACCTTGTGCATCTGGCAACATAATAGAAACACTTTGACTACTAGTCGTCTCTACTTTTGCACCATCGCTAAGATCAATGGTTAAAATTCCGCCCAATGCCGCGACCTCTTGATTATCGGAAAGTTCATTGGATTGAACATTGGCTCCACTGACCACATGATAGTTAAGGACAGCTTCTAGTGTTCCTACTGGGATGTCATTCAGTGTATTCCAACCTGGATTAGAATCTAGCAACGCCTGAAAAGCATCATTGGTTGGAGCAAATACCGTAAATGGACCAGAGCCAGAAAGAATGGACACATAGTCTGTTGTCAAATCACTGCGGGTTAATGCCGCTACAAGTGTAGAAAATACGGGATTATTCAAGGCAAGAGATACTACCGATGGTGGCAACATCACCTCATCTATTATGTGAACGGTACCATTACTTGCTGAAACGTCGGTTAAAGTTGGAGATGCTGTACCGTTGAATTTTACACCTCCAGTGACATCAACTTGCAACACAACTTGTTCATCATTTGGTCCTGAAGCCAAGGTAGTAACATAGGAGTCGGTTAAATCAGCCGCTTTAACGTCTGCACCGATTACATGGAACTTTAGTACGTTCGCTAGGGTGGCATCATCAATGTCACTTAACGAGCTCCAGGCAGGATTGCCATCAAGGAGGGTTTGGAAGGCTCCATTAGTTGGAGCAAATACTGTGAAGGGACCATTGCCCTCTAGCGTGCTGACTAAGTTGACCTGTGCTAGCGCATCCACAAGTATGCTAAGATCTGCATTAGATGTAGCTACATCTACAATACTCATTGTTTCTGGTGCTAGATCATTGTCGTCATCGTCGCAGGATGTAAAAAATATTAATCCCATTAGAGACAGTGCGTAGGTTACATATTTGAAATTCTTCATTTTTATATCTTTTTGTTAAAGGAATACCTGAAGAACGCTCCCTAATTCATTTTGTTTAATCTTTTGGTATTTTTTGTTAAACAAAACGTGTTAAAGATTTAAGGATCCAGTATGGGAAAAAATGAACCTACGCGTTTAATCTTCGCTTCTGACAGACCAAAACTCCATCACTATACTATTAAGATAATTCTTGCCCATTTGCCTAAAGTTGAATAGCTTTAAGGAAGCTACCTAGTGAACATTGGCAGTTGCATCAGTAATAATGTGCACTCCGAAAAGGTCACCAAATCAAAAATGGCTCTTTCCGGAGTGCAGTCGCCTGCATACTATGAAGAAGTTTAAGTTTTATATGATCATTGGGTTTTTTGCCCTTCTATGGCTATTCACCCTGGGAATCAATCCAATCGCAAAATCTACCCTGGAAGAATCGGACTTGGTCACAGGTGTGCTCATTTCGATCGAAGAGCGGGGTGGACCAGGTGATGTTTTCATCAGGATAAAAGATAGCTCCAAAAACTACTACATCAATCGAGGTACCGAACGAGGAATAAATGTCATTCAAACCAACGCTGATGCATTGGACAAGGTTGTTGATATATATTATGCTCGCCATTGGTCATTGCTCGATCCATTTGATGGCAACAAGCACGTCACGAAATTGGTCTGCGGGGGTCAGGTACTTTATAACAAAACTGGGCAGTAGCTAAGCCCCAATTAGCTATAACTAATTTCCCTTGAGTTGCAGAAAGTTAATTGTTTCAGAGCCTCTCACACAAGTGAGCGTGTATTTAGCGCAATCCGAAAGTCGTTCACGAGCTCGGCAAGATTCATCTCAAAATTTAAAACTGATTCCTTCCGATTTGAGATTCGATCGGTCTCAGTCACCTGACTTAAGTTAGCCCGTCGGGTCTGATTGTAGGGCATCGGACGAGGCCTTTGGACTGACTTGCCTAAATCAAGATCAATCATTTTGAGCATTATTCACAGGTACTCTTAGCACCATTGATTCAATCAACTCCACCAAATCGGAAGGTCAGTGTCTTTGAACGTAGGATTTCGCTTGTAGTAGTTTCCAGGCACCCAGGGAAATCTTTTCTCTAGATCATCTATCAGCTCAACTCCAAATCCAGGTTTGTCGGGAATGGTCAACACTCCATTCTCCACTGGGTAAGGATCCTTAAAAATTTCCCACTTTAAGGGATTGTAGGTTTGATTAAGTTCACACATGTGACCCGAAGGCACCCCGGCTACAAGGTGAATATTGGCGATGGTAGTCAGGCCACCCACCCAGTTGTGTGGACAATAGTATTGGCCATGATTATGGACGGTATGGCCAATATGCCACCCCTCGGAAATCCCACTAAGATTAGCATCTGTCTGTATGATGTTCATGGCACCTGCGGCTACATATGGACGAACCTGATACCGATTCCACCAACTCTCTCCACCCGACACCATTACTGAAGGCATTGCTTCATTGATGGCTAAATGTTGCTCCAGCGATTCTGACTGTGTATAATGTATGGGTTCTTCATACCAGTAGAACTTAAGATCTTCCAAGACTGGACAAAGTTCATTGACGATCGTATCAAAGCTCCAGGGAAATTTTTCAATAACAAGTTTAAAATCAGGGCCAACTGCTTTGCGCAATCTTTCCAAGATGGGAATGTACCTCTTCATAGTCATCCCACTATATTTCCAGCTCGTTCCATTGCGAAATTTAAAGGTATCATATCCGGCCTCCTTGTACCTCAACGCTTCCTCTATGAGCTCTTCTGCGCCATCGTCATACCACGCGTGACTGACTCCACCGCTGGCATAGATTTTCACTTTGTTTGATGGATTGACCTGATTTGATAGTAGTTTGTATACCGGTTGACCTTTAGCTTTTCCAATAATGTCCCACAATGCGTTATTGATTCCAGCCCATGCACCTTGTGCCACGTGACTATGCCCTTGATTATTGGTGAGAAAATCTACGTCAAATACATTTGCCCCCTTCAGTATTGGTGTTATGTATTTGTCCGTGTATGCCTTAAGCTTATCAGGACCACGATAGGGACTACCCTCAGCTATGCCCACTATTCCTTTATTTGTCAAAACTTGTACCAATGCAGCATCTGATTTCCACACATACAGTCCGGCACATCGCCATAAATATGGACCATCATGCTTGTATGACAGCGGAGTAACCTTGATATCGGTTATTGTGATGTCTTCCCTGTCAAGGCCTTCGCTGGGAAAAGCCTTATCGACCAGCGGCTCATTTGCCCTATGCTGACCTGTTATAAAGAATGGTGTTGTGAGGCCACCTGCGATGGCAGCGGAAGACTGTGCTACAAATAAGCGCCGAGATAGATTTTTCATAGTGTAACCAATGTACTTATTGAATGATGATTAAATTACAATTTATAGCTGGCTCTTCACAATCAGCATTATCGATAACTTAGCAGTTATTTTAGAGGGTGGGGTTACTCTCATAATATAAAGGAATATGCCAAGAAAGATCTCTCCATTTCTCAACGTGTTTGTCATACTTGTCTTACTCCTCACCTCATGCGAAAGTGGGCCTTCTGAGTTCTACGTATCGCCCGAAGGACAAACAAATGCTAGTGGATCCCTTGACGATCCATTTGGTTCTATTGAACAAGCTCAACGTTCCAGTCAACAAGCAGCCATGTCACCTCTGTCTGTTTTATATCACGCACCGGAAATTTTTAGCCGTTTTCTATCCCCTTTGTAGTAAAAGATCATTTCCTTTAACCTAATTAACTTAACGGTCGCTGATCAGATTTTAAAGCCATGATTTTTTCAAAATACCCTGCTGTCATATTGTTAGCTTTTTGCATACGAGTACTGGCCCCAGCACAGGATCAACCACAACTCGTGCTGGGTATCATAGTGGATCAGATGCGCTATGATTATCTGTATCGATACTGGAATGACTACGGTGACAGGGGCTTTAAGAGACTAATTAAAGAGGGTTATATAGCGCATGATGGCCAGTATCAATACGCCCCCACCTTCACAGGGCCTGGACATGCGAGCGTGTACACAGGCTCAAGTCCTAGTGTACATGGCATCATCGGTAACAGCTGGTATCAGCGCTCCGAGAAAAAACAAGTCAATTGTGTTGGAGATCCCAATGCGCATACGGTAGGGGCTGAGTCTCGGGAAGGTCATATATCACCACACAGACTGCTATCTACGACCCTTGGTGATCAAATGAAACTAGCAACTAATTCCAGGACTAAAGTCTATTCGATTTCGATTAAAAACAGGGGAGCCGTCTTGCCTGGTGGCCATATGGCAGATGGCGCCTTTTGGTATGACAATTCCAATGGAAAGTTTATCACGAGCGACTACTACATGCAGACCCCACCTACATGGCTTACAGCATTTAATGACACAAAATTGGTGGATGAGTACATGGACGGATCCTGGGAGACCCTTTTACCGTTGGCAGAATATGAGGAGAGTCTACCTGATAGGAAAACCCATGAAAAACCATTTCCCAATACCGAATTGGCTCAATTTCCGTATGACCTAAGGAAGATTGGCAGCACAAAGAGATTTGGGGTAGGCCATACACCCTATACCCTCCTTCCCTCCACCCCGTTTGGAAACAATATTTTAGTCGATTTGGCTAAGGTATTGATCGACAAGGAGGCAATGGGTACCGACAGCATTGTTGACTTGTTGGCCATCAGTTTTTCGTCTACTGATTATGTAGGACATCAGTTTGGCAGTCACTCCGTGGAAGTGCAAGATATCTATATCAGACTGGACCGTTTACTTGGTGAATTCTTGGACCATTTGGACCAATCAATTGGACTTAAGAACACCTTGATATTTCTTACTGCAGATCATGCGGCAGCGGATGAACCCGGATATGCGCCACCAGCCGGATACTTCAAGGGAGCTGAGTTTGAAGACAGTCTACGAAGGCACCTCATAAACTCTGAAGGTTTAGATGTCATCGAATCGATGGTCAATCAACAGATCTATTTTCAAAAAAATATCCAGCTAAATCAAACACAGCTCGAAGCAAGAGTTCGCTCGTTTGCCTTGTCCTTTCCAGGAGTACATAATGTGATTTCGCTCAGCGATTTCTCTTCATGCATCTCCGATCAGGACATCTGCGATAAGATCCGCGAAGGTATTATGCCAGTGAGAAGTGGAGATTTGTATATTCAGTTACATCCGGGTTGGATAAGTGAATCCTATGAAAGCGGCGGCACTACCCACGGATCTTCATACAATTATGACACCCACGTACCCATCATTTTCTTTGGCTGGAAAATACATCCCGCAAACGACTATCAGAGAATCTGGATAAAAGACATTACACCTACAATATCAGCAATGTTGAACATATCGAGGCCATCGGGATGCACAGGTTCACCAATCGTTGACCTAGTAGAAGGAAGATGAGACACTGCTACTGCAGGAGGAAATTGGGCGCTCAATCCTAGTGCATGCTCGGTTCCAGTCTGTGGTATTTGTGCGTGATAATGTCATGCGACACCCAGGCCCTCAGTTAACAACTCGCATAGGTATATCCATTTCCCTCTGGTAGCGTTGGACAGAGGAAGTAACCATTCGCACATTCTTTATCCATGCAGCTGCTTTCTCCTGTTCTGGCCGATCACCCAAAAAATGAATCTTTAGCGCGATGTAACCCTTTTCATATTTGGAGTTGCGCATATTGGTTGTGGGCACACCGTTCAACCAGACTTTGATGTGATCTGCAATGGCTTCAACACGGTAATGGTCCCACTGGCCGGCCTCCTTGCGAGCCTCCTGTGCACGGGGATCATTTTCCAAAGTATACATCCAGTTCCAAGTATTGCCAAAATCGTCGAAAATGCCACCCGTCCACCGACGATCCGGACGATGATCGGCTTTAATTTGATAACCATATAGCCTGGTATGCGCCGTATCCGGCGCTTGCTGGGCCCTAAATAAAATACCATAGAAAAATGTAGGATCTCGCTTGCATTCCAACTCCAGGATAAAATCACGGTATTTCTTTTTGGTTCGTACAAAGGTATGTTCGGCTGTGTTGGCAGTCTGCTGAAGCACAAACTGCCCATCTTCAATCCGCACCCTACCATTTCCACCCTGCAGCGTCCATCCTTTTAAGTTCTCACCATTAAAAATCGACCGCCAAACCTCTTCAGGCTGAGCATCAAGCATCTGTATCATCGATAATAAAGTCCAGAGTACTATATTGAATTTCAAACTTTGGTGATTTATAGAGATATAATATCTTATCATTTTCCATTAAATATCAACTAGGGAGGGGTCCACAACTCATTCGTCACATAGGTGTCTATGACTTTCCGAAGGGTCGCATCACCCTTCGTCATGAAAAATAAATCACCGGCGAATCGGTCATAACCAATTCTCAGATGCACCCTGGTACTCCCGGTGATTTCAGCAAAAGTCGTCAAAGATCCTTGATCATGAATACTTAGCTCGTAAATGGTAGAATCCTGAAGCTCCGCATCCATATGCATATAGAATACTTTTCCCGTGACGATATCACCGAATATATATTTCCCCTTTAGATCTTTCAACTCTCCCTGATAGACAAATCCCCCGCTAATGGCTTTTCCGTCCCTGTGACTGAACTGACCCAAAGGTGGGTGATACTGCCTACGTATATGATTGGAGACCTCAAAAACCACTTTCTTATCCTTTTTCGTGTCCACACCCATATTACCCTCCAAATGACTCCAGCCGTAATGTCTTCCACGCTCAACGATATTAATCTCTTCAACATTCGCTTCTCCAATATCGGCTACAATCATGCGATTGCCCTGTAGCCTATCCCAACATATACGATGTGGATTTCTAAAGCCATAGGCCCAAAGCTCCTTATATACAGACTTGTCCTCATCCTCCAAAAATGGATTGCCTGATGGAATCCCATACCGACCATTCCTTCCATTTTTTCCTCTTGGATCAATCCGCAAAATGGAGCCCAACAATGAAAATTTGGTGTCCGCCAGTTCTGGCATCCTGATGTTGTTACATCCTCCATCACCTACACCCAGGTACAAATTACCGTAATCAGCATCTTGCGGAGGAAGGTCTGGCACAAAGGAGATATCTTGAACACCATGGGCTGTGGTGGGGGTATTGAGTCGTAAAACCTCTCGCCTGTCATTCCGGGCATATCGGAGATCTGAGGCCACCTGCCATTCCGATAAGACCCATTGCAAACCGACACCGATCGAATCTGGAAAATCACCATCATTTAGGGCGGGCTTCCCCAGATACTTTTCCGCATGTGTGGTATAAATTAATCCGTTTTGCAAAAAGCCTGGATGAAGATCAAAACTCCCCAAACCGGTACCGATGCCAGGAGAGAAAATAAAGTCAGGAACAATAGCTTCGAGGTCCAAAAAGAGTGATTTCTTTCGACCTTCTACAAGGTATATTTTGCCCATTTGATCACTGATCAAGAGAGCACCCAATATTGCGGGATGAGACCTTAGGGTTGCCAGACCTTTGTCAGGCGGTTGTTCGGGCTGGTGTGGAAAAGTTAACTGGTCTTCCAATTTCAAACATATAGTGGATTGCTGCACGGGAGGAGCAGGTTGCAGGATCAGCTGAGCAAATGAGGTTGTATCTACAATTAACGGCTTAACATCTTGCACCTGAGATTGATGATGGACATAGGCGAACACATTGACTATTAGCTCCTTTTCGAGTTCATAAAAAACAGGCATTACAGAACTATATTTCTTCTGCAGAATTTTCGATCTCAAAGCCATTTCACCCATTACCTTCTCGGGCTCTTTTATTAAATCGATCAATACTTCTGGAGCAAATATTTCTGTGATTCCCCCCAAGGGTGGACCGATTACCCCCTCCTTAATTCCATGACATGAGGCACAATGTCGCTTAAATAATCTCTCACCTGCTTGTAATGTCTCTTCGTTCAATTGGTAAGGCTGATCCGGCTCAGCGTTCTGACAACAGATCAGCAGTATGCTCATTTGAAGAAGCAACAATGTGTCAAAAAGGTACCGGTGTTGCGGGATGCAATTAATAACACTCCCTCCCATTCTATCCATATCTCCCACTATCTTTGTAACCCGATGCAATTAGACAATCAAAATAGGATAAGTCTGTACCAAATCCAGGAATCTGGCATAGATTATAGGTATCCATTCGCTGCATAAAAGGGCTGAAGATTATGTAATTTGCGAGATGGTGCCTCTCTCAGACAGCCAATTCTACGGTCAGCTACCGATTTCTAATCTTCCTTTAAGTGTTCTCTTGACCCATACAGATGATTTTCGGTCGGTGCCCTCTTCCTGGTACGTCGTAATAACTGATATTGTGAATTCTACCCGAGGCATCTCGGAAGGTCGCCATCAAGAAATCAATTTAATTGCGACCGGCAGTATCATCGCAGTACTAAATCTTGCAGCTAAGCATGCTACTTCGATACCATTCTTCTTTGGTGGTGATGGGGCTACCTTTTTGATACCAAAAGAATTGCATAAGCCTGTTCTTCGTTCCCTAGAGATCCACCGAGAAAATACACTACGAAATTTCGAACTCGAGCTTCGTGTCGGATCCATGCAGGTGGCAGATCTTGAGAATTATGGCAATCAATTTCGCATTGCGAGATTTCGAGTGAATGAGCAACTTTATATTCCCATCGTTCTTGGTGGTGGTCTCCGAGAAGTAGAACGAATCATTAAAAGTCGAGTATCTAATTCAACACCAGAGGCAGGCCATACACTGGATCTCTCTGGCATGGAATGCAGGTGGGACAGAATAAGGCCCCCTCAACACAAAGATGAGGTTGTTGCACTGCTGGTCGATGCCACAAATCTAGACACCTCTGGGCTTGTCTTTTCTCAGGTAGTAAAGCTGATTGAAGAAGTCTATGGTCCCTTCGCATCCAGACATCCCATCTCAGCTACAAAACTTCACATAAAGTCAAGCCTGGGTACCATAAAAACTGAGATGCAAGTCAAACTTGGTGGTTTTGATCTTATGTATTTAATTAAAAATTGGCTGTACACACTTATTGGAAAAACCTACTATGGAAGGGAAGAGAACAGCAGAAATTATATGCAAGCGCTGGTACAATTGTCAGATATCTTGGTAATCGACGGTCGAATCAACACCATCATCTCTGGCACCAACAATCAACGAATCCAACTGATTAATCGCTTGGCACAGTTAGAAGAAGATGGTAAGATTTTATTTGGTTATCACACCAGTGAGGAGAGCATCATGTCCTGCTATGTCCGCAATCGAAAGGATCAACATTTACATTTTATCGATGGAGGAGACGGTGGATATACACAGGCATCCAAAATGCTGAAAAAGAAAATCAAAGCATAAGGATCTACCTTTGTTCCCTTTCAACTTGTGTAGCGATGGGTAAAACTTAACATACAGTTAGTATGAAGAAGATCACAGAATATGAGCGATTCATTACATTGCGGCCGACATAAATGTCCGAATGAATGATCACACTGAATGACCAAACGAATCTAGCGAGTACGACCCAAATTGTTACAATTTTGTTGATAATGTTAATTAACCAGCACATGATCAGCCAAAATCTTCCTTCCATTTTGAGGGATTCCATTAAGGTCCTAACCGAACAAGAACACCTAATCACTGATTCGAGAAGAGCTGAACTTGCAGATCTCGCGTCTCAGATGGTAGCCCTAAAGACTGACAAAGGGTCAGCGAAAGTTACTTTTGTTTGCACCCATAATTCCCGGCGGAGTCAATTGGCTGAATTGTGGCTAAGAACGGCCGCATCCTACTACAGCATTAATGACCTATTGGCTTATTCAGGTGGAACAGCTTCAACCGCCTTTAACCCTCGGATGGTGGCTGCATTGGAGCGATTCGGTTTTGTCTTAGATAAGAAAGAGGACGTCCAAAACCCTACTTATGTTGAAGTTTCGGGATCTAGTCATGTTCAACAAAAAATGTTTAGTAAGAAGTATGATGCCCCCTATAACCCAAATCAAGATTTTATCGCCGTCATGGTATGTGCGCAAGCCGATCGTGATTGTCCCTTTGTTCCTGGTGCATGGGCCAGGGTGTCTCTTCCATATCTAGATCCGAAAGTTGCCGACGATGGTCCTCAAGAAGCATCTGCCTATGACAATAAAGTGAAAGAAATCGGCAGGGAAATGCTTTATCTCGCTAGCCAAATGCAAGCGAATTAAAAGTATGGATCAATTTTCAAGCGCTGCGCAAGAAGATTTAATTACGTCATCAGGAAGTCTTTTAGTAAACGTATCTCCATTCCTGGAATAGTATCTGGATCAATTGCCGTGAAGAGCCTCAGCAGAAGCCTAAGATGCCTTTTCGATGCCTATTTATACAATTATGAGTAGCTGGAGACTTATAAAGAAATTAGCGAATACTTTGATGAGCTCCTGATCCATCCCGTGAAAGGAACACCCTTTGATGCCCTTAATCTAGCCCTATTTGTGGTAGCGAGCTTACTGTTTTCCCTTACCTGGCTTTCATTTCTCCAAATGCGTGCTTTTTTTCCATTTGACCATTGAACACGCTCTACGTTCGAAGATGCGACTGCAGCGGTTGAAGGGTTTTTCCAAGGTTTATAATTTTTCGCCTTAGGTCCCTGCAATTGGGTTCGCGACTGACCATATGTCATCCCCACAGTAAATACTAAAATCATCAACAACAGTCCCTTCTTCACAGTGATTTTTTAAGGTCTTGGTATTCTTCCTTTTCTCACTATAAATATAAGCTGGAGACAAGCTCCATCCAATGGCGATTAATCTGTAAATATCGGTCTGTAGATTTCCGGAGAATTCGTGTCCGTATAAATACGGGTGTACTAGAGCAAGTTCAAATATGCAGCCTTTTCTAATGAGCCTAAGGTATTTTGCACATCAAGTCTCTTCATTATATTCGGGCGATGGATCTCAACGGTAGGTATACTAACAAACAGGATTTTGGCAATATCTTTGGTCGTCTTTCCATCTGAAACATGCCGAAATACCGGCGTTTCTCTTTCCGACATCTGCATTACCTGATTCCCTTCCGGTGCCATGTTTCGTATCACTAAGCCTGCAAAGTGTGGATTACATACTTCTTACGAGTGTGCACATTGTGAATGGCTTCTAACAGCTCATTTTCTTTGACAAAAATCACCGCTATTGATCTTCGGAGCGGACATTTGTGATCTATGCTACTCAGCTTGTGCAGTAGAAATCAGCCCTACAGCCCAACTCTATTTTGGAGTTTGCGTAATTTGTAAGATGAAATCCGCGGCACGGTTCTACCAAGAATTACCTGTGATAGACTCACCGTTGGCTGAGCTTCTTCTCACAGAGGATCACTTTCATGCCATGCCACAGACGCGGCATGTGGTAGACACCGACATTGTCAACTCTACACTGGGAGTGAATCAAGGACTACATCAGGAAATTAATTTAATTGCTACTGGCAGTATCATCGCCGTACTAAATCTAGCAGCCAAGCATGCTACTTCAATACCATTCTTCTTTGGTGGAGATGGGGCTACCTTCATGATACCAAAAGAATTGCTTGAACCTGTTCTTCATGCCTTGGAGATTCATCGAGAAAATACTCTGCGAAATTTCGAACTGGAGCTTCGCGTCGGATCCATGCAGGTGGCAGATCTTGATAATTATGACAATGAATTTCGCATGGCGAGATTCCATGTGAATGAGCATCTTGATATACCCATCGTTCTTGGTGGTGGTCTCCGAGAAGTAGAACGGATCATCAAAAGTCGAGTATTCAATTCAACATCACAGACAGATAATATATTGGATCTATCTGGCATGGAATGCAGGTGGGACAGAATAAGACCCCCTAAACACAAAGAACTTCCCTGCAATTCCATTCTTTTAACTGATTGTTAATTGAATAGCTAATAAACTGATACTATATTTATATTTAGTGAGTAAGATATCCCATAAATATGAAACGATTTTTTTATCCTGATAGTCCTGGGAATATGATTTTGAGACTATTTTTAATTCTTTTATTACATGCCATTCCACTATTATTCAGTCCACTATTCGCGCAGGAAGAAGATGAGCCGGAAGAAAACCTGGATGTGTTCTGGAAATGGGTCAAATGGAATAATCCAGGCAGTTTTTTAATTGATCATTACATCAAACAAGCAGAAGGACTCCATGATCTTAGAGAACAGGAAATCGCCAAACTTAAAACCAAAGAGGAGTGGCAAGCAAGGCAAAAATGGGTAAAAGACAAGCTAAATGAGTTAGTAGGACCATTTCCGGAAAAAACGCCGCTAAATCCTAGGATAACAGGTGTAATTAAAAAGGAGGATTACCGCATCGAGAAAGTCGTGTTCGAATCCATGCCGGGTTTCTATGTGGTAGGATGTGTATTCGTCCCGGAAAAGATAAAAAAGAAAGCTCCTGCAATCCTGAATGTAATCGGACATAGCCAGGAAGGTTTCAGGGGAGAGATCTACCAGCAGGTATACTTGAACCTGGTAAAAAAAGGTTTTATTGTCCTGGCCATCGATCCAATCGGACAGGGAGAGGATGTTCAGTTTTTCGATCCCGATATCGGTGAAAACGGGTTTTCAAGTGTAGGATACTCTGTGGTGGAGCATTGCTATGCAGGCAACCTGAATTTCCTTTCAGGTAAAACCCTGGCTCGCTATTTTACCTGGGATGGAATACGGAGCATCGACTACCTCGTTTCGAGAAAGGATGTGGATCCGGAACGAATCGGTGTGACTGGATTTTCAGGAGGAGGAACAGTAACATCTTACGTATCAGCCCTAGACGATCGTGTGAAAGTATCTGTTCCCTGCAGTTGGTCAACCGCTTGCAGAAGACATACTGAAACAAAAGGAACCCAGGACGCTGAGACCAACTTTGTTGGAGGATTGAAAGAAGGGATATCCCTTGAAGATTTGATTGAAGTCCGGGCTCCAAAGCCAACATTGATGACTTTTACCTCCCGTGATCAATATCTTTCAATCCAGGGTGCGAGAGAAGCATACCAGGAAGCAAAAAAAGTGTACAACGTTTATCATGAACCAGACAACATTCAATTCATCGAAGATGACTTTAAACACTGGATGACACCAAAAATAAGACAGAAGATTTACAAATTCTTTATGGATCACCTCGATGTTGAAGGGGATCCAACTGAAGAGGAGGTGCAATTTCTTTCCTGGGATGAATTGAATGTTACGCCCACGGGTAATGTTATAGACTGGCTTAAAGGTGAAAATATACAGAGTATCAATGCTAAAGAGACAGCGCCATTATTAAAAGAACTTGAAGTATCAAGAAAAACCATACCTGATCACCTTGAAAAGACGATGAAAAAAGCACCTGAAATCTCAGGCTATATTTCTCCGGAATATGGTGATGGTGATCCGTTTTTCAATGGCAGATATCAACGTGATGGTTATTCTGTATCAAGGTATGCCATTAAAGGAGAAGGAAAGTATTTGATCCCATTTCTGTTGTTCAAACCAAATACAGGAAAACCAAGTTATCCGGCCATTATTTATCTGCATCCTGATGGAAAAGCTGCCGAGGCGGCTCCAGGTGGACAAATAGAAGAGTTCGTCAGGAAGGGATATCTGGTAGCTGCAGTGGATGTGGTTGGAGTTGGAGAATGTAAGAATACGGTAACCAGGGAAAATGCGGATGATTATACTGGTGTGCTAATTGGAAGAAGCACACCCGGGATCCAGGCGGGAGATATTGTCAGGGTCGTAAACTACCTGAGGCACCATGCTCAGTTAGATCATGAAAATATTGGGGCTGTAGGCATTGATGAGATGGGAATTCCCCTTTTACATGCAACAGCTTTCGAACCAGCCATTAAGAACCTGACGCTGGTTGGATCGCTGATCTCATACCGATCTGTGGTTATGAATGACCTGTATAAAATCGGACTGGTATTCAACAGCCCGGGATACTGGCATCCCTGGGAGATCGATTTTTCATGGGGTATTGCAGGGGTACTTACCGGATATGACCTCCCGGATCTAATTGGATGCATTGCTCCGAGAAAAGTGGCCCTGGCAGGATTGAAAAACCAGTTGCTGGAAACTGCAACCGATGAAGCAATCAACCTGGACATGAAATTTCCCCATTCAGTGTATAAATATAAAAATGCGTCAGAAAATATTAAGATAGAAGAAGATGTCAATGATCTGGGATCCCTGGTAAACTGGTGTTTCAAATAACTCCTCCGCCGGCCTCAATGTAAAAAGAATACACAGAGATTTACGGAGCAGGCAAAGAAAATCACAGAGATAAAAACATAATGAATATCAACGTTAAATATATGACAACGAATCGACGAAAGTTTTTAATTACTACTGGATTGTCAGCTTCCGGGCTGATGCTTGGTGGTGCGATGACCACCTGCACTCACGACAAGAAATCAACACCTATGGAATATGATATCATGTCGGAAGTATTCAGGTTCCGTAAGTTTGATTCACATGCACATGTTGGATTTGAAAAAGATGATGCCGAAAAGCAAATCGACATAGCCGACAGGCTAGGAATCGATAAACTATGCATTTCAAGACCTGTAACCAACTGGTCAGGAAAAGAAAAAGAAGGCCCTGAAGAGGTTCGAAAAGCAAATGATGTTGTGATAGACGCAATGAAGAAATTCCCTGACAGGTATATTGGTTTTGTTACATTAAATCCCATGTATCAGAAGGAATCTATGGAGGAATTGAAGAGATGTTTCGATGAAGGAATGGTGGGCTATAAGGGATATACCCAGGTCAAGTTCAGTGATCCACTCTACTATCCTATCATCGAACAGTTTGTTGAACGAAATATGATTATGCTTATGCATGCCTTTGTCCAGTTAGGTGTTGGAGGGTACCGGATGAAATATGATGTTGGGCAATCCCCGCATACAACCATTCCTGAAGATATTGTTGATATTGCTCAACGGTATCCTGAAGGCATGTTCCAATATTCTCATATTGGTGGTGGAGGAGACTGGGAATATGCCTGTAAACTGTTCCGGGATTATCCGAATATCTATGTTGATACTTCGGGTAGTAATAACGAGGAATACATGATCAATTTTGCAATGGCACATGTAGGAGAAGATCGAATGCTTTTTGGCTGTGATGGCAGTTTTTACCAGGGAGTGGGTAAGATCCATTCGGCTGAATTATCTGACCTGCAAAAGAAAAAAATCTATTTTGACAATTTTAATGATGTACTAAGAAGATCCGGAAATCATGTTGGTTGATATTAATGCATATGTTGGCCATTGGCCCTTTAAAAAACTCCATTACAATACCTGTGGAACACTTTTAAATAGAATGGACCAGTTTGGTATAGGTGTATCGGTAATCAGTAACTTGAATGGGATTTTCTACAAGAACACCCAACCTGCTAATCAGGAGCTATATGAGGAAATCAAGTCAGATTCTACATTCAGCACACGGTTTATCCCTTTCGCCATTATAAACCCAATTTATGCAGGTTGGAAATATGACTTTGAGACAAGTATTCATGATATGGGTATGAAAGGGATCCGCTTGTATCCAAAATACCATGATTATGAACTTATTGATCCAGCTTGTATAGAACTGGTTAATATGTGTAAAGACCGTGGAATACCTATTGCTTTTTCTTTTAGAATGGTCGATGCGCGGCAACGGTCCTGGTTGGATATTGAGAATGAATGGAAACTGGAAGATATTATCCCAATTCTGAAGGAAGTGCCGGATGCAAAATATTTGTTATTAAATCTATGTAACAGTACCAGGTTAAACGAAGCAGAAGAAATGATTCTAAAGAAAGCGAATGTACTCACTGACACGGGAGGAAGGTCAGTGAATGCTATTAAAGAACTGCTCGAGAAATATGGACCTGAGAAGTTCGCCTTTGGATCGCATACTCCGATCCTGGACCATCTGACAGGATTACTGCGAATTGAATCGTTATGGGAAGAAGAGACAGATGAAGGGACTAAGGAAATGATGAGGTCGGGTAATGCGAAAAAGATGCTGGGGATCTGAATATCATCAGAGCCCCTTTCAGGAGAGTCAGATGAGGTGGCTATTTATTCTGAAATCTAGGATTATTTGCATGCAATTACTAAATATCCAATCTTCTGGCTCAGAGCTATATACCTTGGATGATTTCGAACGTATTGGAAATCAACAAATCTCAGATAGATAAAAAAAGCCTCTTTATCCTCATATGCGATTTCCAACCATTTATACATCTATGCCAATTGGCAGACCCACAAAATTAATATCCAGGCAGGCGATAACTTATTTTAGATTAGAGATGATAGAGCAAGCAATTGCGATATTGGATGAGCTACTCGACCGTCACGATAATGTTGAATTTGGTTTGGCCACTTTTATTGCACTGATCCATTTCCCAATACCGAGTTGGCTCAATTTCCGTATGACCTAAGAAAGATTGGCTCCACTATGAGATTTGGGGTAGGCCATACACCCTATACCCTAATTCCCTCCTCCTTTTGGAAACGATATTTTGGTCGATTTGGCTAAGATATTGATCGACAAGGAGGCAATGGGTGCCGACAGCATTGCTGACGTATTGGCCATTACATTGCAGCAGAATTCAATGTCCAAAGGTATGATCTTACGGAATGACCAAATGAAGCTAGCGACTGTGTCCAAATTCACTGTAATTTTGTTAATAATGTTAATAAATCAGCACATGATCAGTCAAAACATTCCAGCCATGTTGAGGGATTCCATTAAGGCCCTAGCCGAACAAGAAAACTTGATCAATGATTCGCGCAGGGCTGAGCTTGCAGATCTTGCGTCTCAGATTGTAGCCTTAAAGGTTGACAAAGAGTCAGCGAAAGTTACTTTTGTTTGCACACACAATTCTCGTCGTAGTCAATTGACTGAAATCTGGTTACGTACAGCAAACCAATATCATCAAATAAAAGATATCGATACTTATTCCGGAGGGACGGAAGCAACGGCATTCAATCATCGAATGGTCGCAGCCCTAAGAAGATTCGGATTTTCTCTACAGGTCGCCAAGCAAAGCGTCAATACAATTTACCTCGATACGCATGCACAGAAAAAGATGTTTAGTAAGAAATATGATGCCCCCTCAAACCCAAAGCAAGATTCTATTGCCGTAATGGTATGTGCACAAGCCGAACGAGAATATCCCTTTGTTCCCGGTGTGAGGGCCCGGGTATTTCTTCCATCATAGATCCAAAAGTTGCTGATGACGGTCCTTTGGAAAATCAGCCTATGACGATAAAGTGAAAGAAATCGGCAGGGAAATGATTTATCTCGCCAGCCAAATGCAAGCCAATTAAAGTATGGATCAATTGTTCAAGCACCATGCGAGAAGTTCTACCAAGGTTATTAGCTATAGGTCTGGGATGCATGTCTCTTTAGTTGCATTCAACAGACTTAGTAACTAGAGCAGCCTTGACTTTAGGCCCAAAAAAAAAGTGCAGTCACTGCATGACTGCACCTTCAAACATTTCAAGACCGCTCTGCTAATCTCTAGCTAGCGGTTCTGCAACTTTTTTTCGATCTACTAAGTAGCCACGAGGACGAGGGTTATCTGCTTCCCAAGCTTTACGGTGTTTTGCATTTGGTCCCTTTAACTTAGCTCTATTGGTAGTAGCGAGGGTACCAGTTTCCTTTACCTGGTTTTCTTCGCTCCAAACACGTGCATTTTTTGCCTTTGGTCCTTGAACACGCTCTACGTCCAAAGATGCGACGGCAGCAGTTGCTGGTTTTTCAGCTTTCCAAGGTTTATAATTTTTAGCTTTAGGTCCCTTCAATTGGGTTCGCGATTGACCATATGTCATCCCCACAGCAAATACTAAAATCATCAATAACAATCCCTTCTTCATAGCAAGTCTTTTAAGGTTTAGTATTATTCAAACTCTACTACAAAGATAAGCTGGAGACGAGCTCCAATCAATGGCGATTAATCTGTAAATATCTATCTGGAGATTCCCGGAGTAGCTATATCCGTATAAATACGGATACCTTAGATCAGATTCAAATGTGCAGCTTTTTTGATCAGTTCGGCAGTATTTTGCACCTGAAGTTTCTTCATCATATTCACACGATGGGTCTCTACGGTACGTGTGCTAACAAACAAAATTTCGGCAATCTCTTTGGTGGTTTTTCCATCTGAAACGTGCTGCAATACCTCTGTTTCTCTTTCCGAGAGCTGCTTGACCTGATTCCCTTCCAGTGCCATGTTTCGTATCATGAGCTCTGTTATATATGGATTAAAATACTTCTTACCAGCGTATACGGTGTGAATGGCTGCAGACAGCTCGTCTTCATTGGCATTTTTAAGTAAATACCCGTAGGCTCCTCCACGGACGCATTTGGCTATATACTGCCCATCATCGTGCATGGAAAGTGCAATGAATTTTACCGCAGGAAATCTTTTCTTGGCCATGTTGAGCACAGCAAATCCATCCATATTGGGCATGGTTAAATCCAATAGCACAACATCAGGCTCTATTCCACCTTCGAGCAAATCCATCAATTCTTGGCCGTCTCCAACGGTACCGAGTACGTCAAAATCTGATTGGGTAGAAAGTAATGCGCGCACGCCATCCCTAAAAAGTTTGTGGTCATCAGCTATAACTACTTTAATCATCTATGTGGGGTATTTCAATTTCGATTGTCGTGCCCTCTTCATTGGATTTCATCTCAAAAGTACCACCTAATACGCGACTTCGTTCTCTCATATTCAGCAATCCCGATCCAACACTGTTTTTTGTTGTATCAAATCCACTTCCATTATCTCGGAAGAAAAAACTAATTCGATCAGGGAATTCGGTCAGTGATAAATGAATTTCTGACGCTTTGGAATGTTTAATCGAATTGTTCAAAGCTTCCTGAGCAATGCGATAAAGCCCTACATGGACATCCAAAGCAAGGTGCGAATCAGACATCATGTCGTTGACATAGACGATGTCAATTTTTGAGGCATCGGACACCATATCTACTAGTCTTGCTAAAGATTGGCCAACTCCAAAATCTATGAGTGCTTGTGGCATCAAGTTATAGGTCATTCTCCGAACCTCGGTGATGGTCTCATCTAGCAAATCTCGAATTTTTCTCTTCTCCTCTTCAGGTATCTGATGCTGCTGAATCATCAATTTCAAACTCGTCAAAACCGGACCCATACCATCATGAAGCTCCTTAGAAAGTCGTGCCCGTTCTTTCTCTTGACCCTGTAGAATTGATTTTTGTACCAATAGTTGATGCGCTTCCTCCTTCTTATTGAATGCTTTGAGCTTTTCCCGCATATTGAGCAATGATTTACCAAGGGCATCTTGCTCACTAAGTAGCTCATAGTGTTCTTCCAATTCCATGGCACCGATCTGACTAGCAAACGTCCTCACTCTGTTTACCGCGTCCACCAGTTGATCTAGCGCCTGAAACATATCTTGGATCTCATCTCTGCTGGCTCTTTGCGGCACCTTCACATCAAAGTTCCCCCTAGCCATTTCTTTGAGCAGATCTTTCATCTTGACCAAAGGCCTCACTAGCAAGGAAGCCAATTGAAAGGAGCCAAAGATGGTCAGCCCCACCAGGAGAATAGAAATGAACAATAGCCTGCGTTGTACCTCAGCTAAAGGTTGCAATGCCTCTACTTCATCAATCTCTGATAAAATGACCCAATGTAAATCAGCGGCCAAAAGTGGTCCATACGAACTAAACACTTTGACATCTCTGTAGTCCTTAAATATCTTAGCTCCCTCCTTTCCATCTACTGCCTCCTGGACACCCATAGTGTTAGCGTTTATCTCATACGGAGGTGTGTCGGGAAAAAATCGGGATTTTGTCCGGAGATTACCATCGGGACCTACGATATATGTTTCTCCAGTCTCTCCCATGCCGGTCCTTTCCAAAAGTATTTCTTGAATCTTAGGGGCACGATCTGGAAAGACGATTCTTTTGCCGTCTTCCGTGGGTAGCACATAAGCGAGGAATATCGATCCGTCGACGCTGAGGTGTGTCAGATCGTATCTGCCATATCTCGTTTGCTTAGAAAGGAATATCCGCATCTTCGCCGTTAATCCTAAACTATCATGTTGGAAAGAATAACAACTGGAATCCTCTGGCCAAACAGCAATATCGGGCAGGATTGAGTCTTCTGCCAATAGTCTATCCAAATGAACTGATTGTTGCGCCAAATACTCTTCGATTTGCACCTTTTTCAGCTGACGAATGGAGCTCAACTGTAATAATACGCGCTGATTAAGTGCATGTCTAAATTGCAAGTAAAAGAGTAAGCCCAAAGCAAACATGGCCGTTACGACCAGCAAACTAATCAACAATGCCAGGCGATGTTGAATGCTCTTAGACCATAAGACTCGAACTGGATTTATCGACATAAAGTTGTTTACGCTTCAATGTCCTGTGCTATGAACTTTGATAACTACATTAGTATTTGCAATGTCCACCAATCAGCATATCAGTAGCGATCAGAAATCACTACCAATTCAATAGCTTTTGCAAGTTGCCTCCTTTGACCTTACTAATATCATCGGCTGTATATTTATCCATGTGCTTATCCACAATAGTAGGTACACCACTGCCCCATACCAACTGGTCTGGTCCAAACGCTTCGATCACCCACTTGGTAAAAGGTTTAGCACTGAGGTAGTGCGGTTCATCAGTGGCAAAGTGGTTCAGACCTGATAATTTCATATAAACATTTGGAAACTTGGCTAAGTCGAGCACATCAGCAAACTCGACACCAGTGCCCAAATGAGGCTCTGCCAAATGATCGATCAATACGCGACACCCGGGAAATTCCTTGATAACTGCAGCAACTTGTTTTGCGTAATCCGGACCAATATGCAATTCGACAATAAAGTTCGAATCCACTGCTGCCTTCCACAGGTTTCGCACACCTGTATCGCTGAAACTGTCCAAATACATCTCTTTGCCCTTGTGTGCATGGAAACGAGTGGAAACAATTCCAGGGTTTGCCTTGGCTAAAGCTTTTAACTTATTTGGCGCATCCTGATCTTTGGGATAGAAAAGACTCGTTCCCCGCAGTCGCTCTGGCTCACGTTCCAGGCAATCGATGACAAGACGATGATCGTCGCCATAGGGCTCAGGATGAACAATTACGGCGTGATCAATACCAAGCTGATCACAACGATCAAGATAAGCAGCGAGCGGATCATCTGGCTCCTGCGAAACATCCCTCTGGTAAGTAGCATTGGGATGAAAAGGATATTTCTCCAAATCTCCACTAAAGATGTGCGTGTTCCACTCTATTACCGGGGTCTGATCGTTGAAATGATTTTGCCTACTACTGCCCACCAAAGTGGTAGCCGAAACACTTCCCGCTATGCCCAGAGCGCCTCCTATGATTCTTTCGTTAAATCTTCTTCTATTCATTAGTACTACATTTAATAAAAGTGTTGTAAAGAGCGGTTGATTTCGTGACTTACAAATCATTGGATCGCACGCTGCTCTCGAGCCAATTTACGAAATATGATGGACGCCAGTAGACCAATAAAACCAAATCCAGCTACCAATGCAAATACATGCTGATGCCCTACTGCTCCAGGAGAGCGATCAATTAAATATCCCATTGCAGGTCCCATAAAAACATCCGGTGTGTACCCAATGAAGGAGACAATTCCGATGGCTGCACCGGTAATCGATATAGGTACTTTTGCCTCGTGAAAAAGCGCAAAATAAATGCCCCGAACTGCGTAGATACCCAAACTTGTAGTCACCACCACTAGGATAAGCCACAACGTTGCATCACCATGGACCAGACCCATTGCTATGCATAAACTGCCTACGATCAAAATGACAAAACTTCCAATTGCCACTGTTGAAGCAAGCATCCGATCGCCAAGGAAGCCAGCTGCAATAGCCGCTACAGGACGCACCCAGAAGGATATGGTGCCCATCCTCGCAGCATCCACATCATCGTAAGCAAATGCATCACTGACATACAATGAAAAGTCGTCGGTAGACTTGTATGCCACATAGGCGCAGACGACAATAATCGATTGCAGCCACAGCGTCCTTTTTCTCAGCAGCGTCTTTGGCCAATGGAAAGCTCTGGTGCCTTTTTCCGGACCATCAACACCATGCGGAATAAACCACCATACCAATGCAGCGGTTCCCAAAGTAAAAAATGCACAGAACCAGATGACTTCTGCTAGTGCCGACTCACGCTCCAGTAAACTTGCAGAGGCCACATCCAATGGTAAAAGTGAAGCAAAAATAAACACAAGTAGACTTGCCAATACTGCCGCTAGTAGACCGCGTCCACCATCCAAGACCCCAAATACCTTGCTCTGATTTCGCATGCCTCCTAGGATCCTCGTGGACCGTATGAGCGCTGCCCAGAACAATAGAATGGTGCTAATTCCCCAGAAAGCATAAAGGAATACAAGGATGGTCAAACTAGGAATCAGGGCAAAAATAAATCCGGCTGCTGCGGTACACACCAAGGCTATGGTCATCAACCATTTAGCAGAAAACCGATCTGCCAAGGGACCTCCAAAAAAGTAAGATCCCATTGCCACAATCCCATAGGCCGAAAAAGCAGATCCCAGTTGAAAATTGGTAATCTCAAAGACATCAAGAAAGGTGGGACGAAATACCCTGATGATTACAAATGGCAGAAGAAATACGGTTTCCCCAGCAATAATCAGTATGAGCATCGGCACATGCCTAGCCCAATTATTTGGCACTTCCTCTACTGCATCTGTCATGCAGACGAATAATACTCAATAAAACTGAAGAATGGAAACGGCTGTAGACAACCATTCAAACCAAGCTCATGTTCTCTAGCAAAAGCTTGCAATGATAAATAGCGTATTATACAGAGCAGATACCAGGGGTCATGCCAATCATGGTTGGTTAGATACTTAGGGATCGTTAGATAATAACGTTCTCGATTTAGACGATGTTACTTTGAATTTAGGTAAGGCATAAAAAATAAGCATAGTGGGGCTACGTGAATTTTTTATAACGCAGTATAAATTCAAAAGAATCAGTATAAATAGGGAAGTTATTTTTTTATCGGTCCCTTACCATACCTTCAGCTTCGGAAGTTACCATGATCCAGCGAGGATGAATTTTGGAGCCTTGCGGGTTTTGAACGACGATACGGTTTCACCAGGCAGGGGATTTGCAAGACATCGACATGGAGATTATTTCCATTCCGCTCGAAGGAGATCTCGAACATCAAGATAGCACCGGAAATAAAGCCATCATTAGGGAAGGTGACATTCAGGTTATGAATGCCGGTAGTGGCATTTTCCACAGTGAAAAGATAGAAACCTGGACAAGCAAGTAAAATTCCGAGACCATTGACCGAGCGATATCTCCAACCTTAGATCTCCGTTAGCTACCACCCGTTGGCCATGTTGGATAATGCTCACTCCGGTTTGATGCCCCTATGGGTAAATGTCATCAAATGCGGTCACATCTAATCCAGGAGTGGAGAAATACCCTCGCTCGTTCAGGCGTAGTGACTGCGCATCAATGCTTTGCCATAGGCAAGACAAACCAAAAACAAAGATGATGTAAAGCACTTTCATTTCTGCGATGTTTTCTAAAGTTCGAAAGTTAGTGAAAAGGAGGAATTTCACTTTATATTCTTTGAAGTCAGCTTGATATACCCTCGTTTGAAAGTCACGTCATACAAAAGACGAAAATTTAATTATAGTCCTTAAAAATGTGGTCCAACATGATCAATATCATGTTTAGGCCAATCATACTTTACGACATTGAATAATGCTGCGAGAGAGTTGAAGGGTAACAGACCTCCGGGCACATGAGAAAGCTGACTAATTGAGATGCAAATAATTTGGATTGTCTACAGTTCTTGACATAATGCCGATATGAAAAATAGAACCTTATTCTGTATTGCCTTATTCCTGATATTATACATTGCCACACCCCAACTTCATGCTCAGGTTCCAGATCGGTCGGTCATCTCTAGTAGCTATCAGACTAAGGAAAGGATGGGAGAATGGGTGCTTGGAGAAACCATCATCGCAGATTTTCGCGGCATTTCACAAGAATTAAACAGCGGCTTTCTTGTCGGCCAGCTGAAATTGATGAGTACTTCCACCGATAGGCAGCCAGCCTACACATTGGACGTGTTTCCCAATCCATGCAGAGATCAAATTCACATCCAAAAAAGTTTCCCAGATGTGGTGACCATCGAACTCCGTGACCTTCACGGACGAAGCCACATTCGGCAAAAGCTGTCCAGCCAAAATTCGACCATTTTGATTTCCCAGTTGCCAACGGGTCCGTATTTCTTGCACCATCACTCCAGTTCTCTAGAGGGCGGAATTCTCTTACTACTTAAAGTCAACTAACATGAAGATACTTACAGATCAAATCTTGACGTGCGTTAAATTCTCCGTGCTCCTTTATGCGTCATTTGTCTTAATGATAATGGAGATATCTGCACAAACAGGTTTCAATTATCAAGCGGTACTACGCAATTCGGAGGGAGAGGTCCTCTCAAGTCAACCCGTGAGACTACAATTGAGCATACGTGAAGGATCTGCAAATGGAGTGGCGGTCTATGAGGAAGTTCATGAATTGCCGACTAATCCATACGGTACGGTTTCACTGATCGTCGGCCAAGGTTTCGATCAATCAGGACATATGGATTCTCTCAGGTTTGATGACAATAGCTACTTCTTTCATGTGGAATTGGATGAGGATATGACCGGCCAGTTTGTAGATTTTGGTACAGATATGATCCGGCCAGTTCCCCTTGCCATGTTTGCGATGAATGGTCCAGCGGGTGCCGTTGGACCTCCAGGAGAGAAGGGTGAACCAGGAACCCCTGGTGAGCAGGGTGAACCGGGACCAATAGGCGAGAAAGGTGATCCTGGACCTCCGGGCCCAAAAGGAGATGGCGGAGAGGTAGGTCCTCCTGGTCCAAAGGGAGAGAAGGGAGATCCTGGAACTTCCGGAGATACTTATTGGACTATTGCTCCAGATATGTATGCAGATAGCAGTCTATTCTATCCGGGATCGGTAAAAATTGGTGCCGGTGCGGGTCTTCGCATAGATACCAACACTGTTGATGGACAAGGTTTCAGCATGCAACTGCGCAACGAAGCAACGAATCGCAGGTCTGAGCTTTCAGAAGGCCAACTATCTCTAGGACCGGCAATCTTTCCACTAATTCTCTATGCTTGGGACAGCTACCATGGTTCGACCCTCACCAAAGATCAGTTGCGGATTGGCGGAGAAAATACCAGCCTTAACATACAACTTGGAGCCCACCCATTCTCTGGTGGCGGCAATTATGGTCATGTAGGTATTAGTGATGATGAAGGCATCGAAAAAGGTCACCTCACCGTATCTGACCTAGGTAAGGGGAAACATGGCTTATTGGAATTATGGGGCTCCAATGGATTACCCAATGTAACATTGGCATCTCGCTTAGGACTCCCCGATTTCGGCCGAATGGTGGTGCATGATTCGGATGGACAGAATTCAGCAGAGATGACCGTAAGTAATGCAAAAGATGGACTCTTATTGACTTTATCTGGAGGAGCAAGAAGAACAGAATTTAGCTCCAATGCACTGGGAGGATATATGAAGTTCTATGGCACGCAGGGTGCCATTTCTACATTTGAATTTGATGCAGCTGGAAATTTTGCGCAGACCTTCCCTTCAGATGTCCGCTTGAAAGAGAATATAAGAACGATGTCCTCCATCCTACCCCTGGTCCTGAAAATAAAACCATCGCATTTCAATTATTTAAGCTCGGGGACTGAAAATCCAACTTTTGGTGTGATAGCACAAGAACTACAAGACGTATTCCCGCACCTGGTCCGTCGAATACATGACAGTGATTACCTAGGGGTCGATTATACGAAATTTGGCATCCTCGCCATCCAAGCTGTCAAAGAGCAACAGGAGATTATAGAAGAACTGAAAAAAGAGCAACAGAATATGAAAGAAACCATCCTAAGATTGGAAACAGCCCTACAGGAAGTACTTGAGCAAAACCAATAGCATTTGCATACTGGGTCGGAGGTAGATTTCTGTGGATCCGAGTATGGGCTTTGTTAACATATTTGGAAAGTGGATTCCGAAAATATCTTGACTAATAGGTGGATATGTCAATCAATTCTCCAAAACATCTGCAGTAAAGTTGGCTCGCTAAAAAACCAGGTGGGCTAGTATTATTTTCGATTCCATTGAAGAATAACTTCTGTAATTAGCAGTGGGATTGTCCACGAAACCCAAATCTCGGTTGGGCCTCTTTCAATAAATGTTCCCAACTCCCTTAATGCCGGTAATTCGTTTAGCCAACGAAAGGTGACGAACGCAAAAGTCACCACGTAACTTCTGATCATCCATTCTTTGTGCTGGACAATTCGTCTTCGCACTATGGAGGCATAAGCCATAGCAGCCGTCACCATCCATGCAAAGGCCAAACCTTGCAGGGATAGTGCCCATGTCCAGTGAATTTCCAATGCACTTGTCCATGCCAAATACGTGGAAGAAATGGTCCCAACTAAGATGGCTATGAGGTAAATTCTCCCCAGCAATCGATGTGTCTTCAGATACCTGCTTCTGAGTCCTTTCCAAAACTGAAAAGGCCCAATTATCAGCGCTAAGAGTCCACCGGATACATGTCCTATAAGTGACCACTTAAATTCCCAAAACCTGCCAAAAACCTCTTCAGAAAATCCGTAATAAGGTAGTGCATCTTTAACAACAAACCTTCCAGCAAAAACAATCAGGAATATCCATATGAACAGGATTAGATACGATCTTGGGTTGGACTGTAAAAGTACATTCGGTTTTTTCATCACCAGTTTTCCTAAAATTTAATTGGTTTTCAGCAGTGACATTCATTCCTGACCATCCCTCAGTTCATGCTATTACCCAAGCTACTGAATTCATCTCAAAAATCCTGAAAAGCAACGTACCAAAAATTATTAAGAAACAAGGAGACCCTCACCCCTTGCTGTAAATGGCCATAAAATTCAACGGCCAATGATCTACAAATCCTGGGCATAAAACACCATTCATAAAAATCTAAATATTAATACTTTCATCAGCTACAGTAGTCCAACACCATTAATACACTGAACTTAGAAAGTGAATCTAATTAATATTCACAATTAGTCTCCTATACCTGGTCATTGCTGGAACGCCATCATCAGTAACCTCTAGCACGATATGTGCCGTCCTTCCGTCAGCACTTTCAGGAGCAATAAAAAAAGTGTTTTTGGCATGTTCGTCATCAAAAGACAATACCCCCCCTAAATCGCCTGCTTCCTGATATTGGGTCCAACGAAAATGTAGTGCGTCACCATCAGGATCAGTCGTTCCTTCAGCATTTAGCAAGACCCGCTCACCACCTTTTACCTTACGGTATTTAACTGCCAGACCTACATCGCCATTCAGGTGCACTTGAGGAGGGTGGTTGGCATGGTCATAATCCATCATACACCAATCCATTCTGGCCGCAAAATCCAGATTTGCTGACCTATTC
Organism: Saprospiraceae bacterium; assembly: GCA_013001595.1. Lineage (GTDB taxonomy): Bacteria > Bacteroidota > Bacteroidia > Chitinophagales > Saprospiraceae > JABDMH01. The sequence continues at coordinate 108,096 of JABDMH010000063.1, forward strand.
CATCGAGCCACCGTCCAATAGGCTTGACTTAAGTCATTGACCTTAGTCGGGTGATTATCGGTGGCATCAACAAAAATGGTCGCACTACCTGCAAAAGGTTTGAACCGACCTCCCCAACCGCCATACTCGGGTTTATGAATATCCGAAAGCCCGGTGGGAATCAGATAAAGAAAAGAAGGGCTATCCCCTTCCTTGACCCCATCTATGTTTTCTATTTGTGGGTATTGTGCTCCCAATATGCCATGATCAGTTTTGATGTGGGTATCTACCCATGCTTTATTTTTGAAGGCTGGATTGCCTTCTTGATACATGCCCCGAAAAAGGTGAAGACCTTGAATCCTAAATAATTGAGGGACATGCTCCCACAACCAGGTAGCTCCCGTATCCTGCCAGTGAATCTGGTATAAACGAATCTTTTTAACGAATGCTTCGTAAGCAGCAGGACTCCTGGTATGCTGCACCTTCCACAGTGCTTGTGCCAGGTCGATCGCACCTCCCCAAACTATTATCCACGTTGGCGATGAGGATTCATCAATCACATTAATAATATGCTTTGATCCCTCCGTATCCTTACCTACTCCAATATGGTTAGCAGCTGGTTCACAACGCCGAGAGTCCTTCCCAAATGGTGTTTCAAAGCCCTTACCTGGTCCTACATATTTTCGGATCATGGATGCTCCTGCCTTCACCTTGGCTTTTAATGAATCTGCTGATGGATAGCTCGAATCATGCAGCAAGAGATTGGGTTGAACTTGAGCATACATATTTAGCATGTCTATGATCCACTCAGGATGCACCTCACCGGTACCATATGCCAAACTGGTCGCTACGATGCCCCTCACATCGAATTCATTGGTATACAATAAGAACCGTACCAGGGACTGCTTATCGTCCGGATCTTTAAAAAAATCGGTGAGGACAATTACTCGTGGTTTTTCAACGGTCACCTTGCTTTCCTGACAAAGACAAAAGGTGGCCGCCAGGAAAAGCACCCATACGCATAACATGCATCGAAGTGATAATAATATGTTCATCCAAGTATAGATCCTCAACTGTTGTTGTTCAGATCGAAGATAATTAATTGCTTTAGCTGAGATTTAGGTAGTCCACTATATTTACCGATAAATACTCGTTTGGAAATTCAGTCGATCCAAGTATTTTTCCATCTCTCTGACGGCATATACATGCATTATGCACATTCCTCCCAAATACCCAAACCATCAACTCAGGGATCGCTAGATAATAAGTTCCCGATTTAGACGATGTAACTTTAAATTTAGACAACCTGTTCAGTGCGGAGCCGAAGAAAGGCATAAAAAATAAGCATAGTGGGGTTAGGGGCTGTTGAAATACTAACTCTGATTCGTTCGCTGCTTCTAATATTATCCAATTGAATCATGGTCTTATTAGGCGCCTCGATAGCAATTTGACTAAGAACGAATTACACAGAATCCAGATTCGTTAGGTTGACTGATTGATTGAATTGAATCATTGTTTTGCGATCTTGGATGTCGAATCCAAAGTGGCCCAGAGAGAAAGTTTGCAGCATGATTACCTTGCTCCAGGAACAGAAAAGTTGAAACGACCTAAATTGTTTCTGAAACTAAAACATAGCCTTATTTACTTGTGGATACGAGAAAGGTGAGGTGTACTCCTAGCCAAGTGAATTTTCACCGAAGATCGTTCATCCCGAAAGGAACAAGTAAATACAGCGGTCATGCAAGCTTTCCATTCCTTCTACCAATCAATACTCCTACCTATTTCTACAATTGGAATTCAAGCTCAGCGTCGCCACCTTGGATCCGACTAGACCTTTGCTTCTTTGCGGCAATGGCAAAGAAGGCCCCCCATGCAGGACGAAGCATACATGGCAAGCGCGGCCTGCTATACAGTGGTACAATTTCATCGGCCAGCGGTCTGCCGTGAAGTGGAACTACTTCATGGAACAAATCATTTGCTCCACAAATGGCATTCTGCGCAAATCCAAATGATTGTCATCAAGCGGTCCATTTTAATAATAGGATTTAATACTATTTCACGACCCAAGTAATAATGCAGCATAAATTCAAAAGAACCAGTATAAATGGGGAAGTTATTTTTTATCGGTCCTTAAGAAAATTACTGGGCAATATTACCGCCAACTGACAAACCACTAGGTACAGACTCCGGAATCGAACGATCAAAGTCTTCGTCGTTTAGGCAATGCAAAAAATTAACAATTTGATCCATATTGCCAACATCCACATCAAGCTCCTTGACTAAAGGGTCTAGGTCTTCAGCACTGACTTCCGCATGCCGTGATTTTCCATTACTGATGTCTTCATAAAACTCCAATACCTTCTTGAGTGAGGAGATGGATCCATTATGCATGTAGGGGAAGGTGAAGCGTAGGTTCCTCAAGGTGGGTGTGCGAAAGGCAAAACGATCTTCAAACCCTCGATCTGTTTCTGACAGCTTAGTACTGGGTGCCGTGCCGAGTACATGTACTTTAAAATCAGAAAACATAGGTCCATTGTGGCAATTCCCACAACCCGCCTTTTTGAAAGCTTCGAAGCCTTCAATTTCAGACAGGGAGAGTGCACTCTTATCGCCGCGCATATATTTATCAAAGCGAGATTGGTTGGTCACTAAAGTACGCTCAAAGGCAGCCAGGGCTTTGGCCAGGTTTTCTTCAGAAATGGCTTCCGTTCCCCTAAAAGCAGCTTGAAAGAGTTTTTGATAGGTATCATTCGCTCTTAAGCGATCTATCACCACACCGAGAATTTCATCCTCCTCATATTTACGTCCCCGCATCTCCTCCAAAGCTTTAATTGGTTCTAGTGCTTGACCTTCCAAGCTATTTTTTCTCAGGTCCCAAAACATTGGTGCCACATCGGGTTCATAGTCTTGATAAATGTCTATGCCATTGTAAGCCGTGTTTAAGACGGTGGGTGAATTGCGCTTGGTGAATGGAATATCATTGGGTTGTAGGAAACTCCGAGATGCTCCAAAACCATGTCCGTTCACCCCAATTGAGATCTCTAAACTTTCTGCATATCCGCTGGTGGGATGATGGCAGGTTGCACAGGCTACGTCTTCATTTCCAGATAGGATTGGATCGAAAAAAAGCAACCTGCCTAGCTCTACCTTTGCCGGTGATGTTGGATTATGGGCAGGTGCCTTAACCTGCTCAGGTAGGGCATCAAAACGCACACGCACCTGCTGTGGACGAGCATCAGCCCCATCAGGAGCAGACGAATCACTTCTCTTGCATTGGACAAGGAAAAGTAGCATCACAGCCAATGTCGCAACAATGCTAATTCTCATAGTGATTCAAGATCTTCAATTAAAAAGGCTAGCCCACAAAAGTACGCCATAAGTAATACTAAATTTCTATAAAATGGTTGTAACGAACAGGTGCTGAGAAGAAATCGTGTATGATCTTGATCATATAAATGGAAGGATCCTGCTCATAATCGGCCTGCTAAGTGACCAAGTATGTACCATACCACTTGCAAACATTTCAATCGTATATTGTTCGAATGATTCAGCGTCCAATTATGCAATGCCCTTTGGTCTGTCTAGTCGTAGGCTTAACCATGGTAGCTTTAGGTTGTAGGAATGCAGAAACAACTCGCGGTGAGCGGTATTTCAACCTTCAATCCATGGATGCGGATTTGCGGATCTCGCTAATAGAAAGCACCCCAAATTTGGTTACGCCGATAGGCATTGCTACTGATCAGCAGGATCAGGTATATATACTGGAATCTCACACCCACAGTCCCACCAGTGATTATGACGGGCCAACATATGACCGGATAAAAATCGGCAAAGATGTGGATGGAGATGCGGTACCTGACGAATGGCATATGTATGCAGACAGCATTGAAGACGGAATGAATCTTACTATTGACGATCAAGGCACCCTCTTTTTAGCAACTAAAGACCAAGTATTCGCTTTCACCGATGAAGATGGCAACGGTATCTCGGACCAAAGAAAACTGCTCCTAGAGATGATCACTCCTACGCCGGTGTACGACCATGCCGGCATCCTAGGAGTCACTTCAACCGCTGATGGTTGGATATATGTAACCAGGGGAAATACCGGAGGGAAAAGGTGGCGCATCAAAGGTGCGGATGGCAGCTTTATAGACGGTTTCGGAGATGGTGGAAATGTGATCAGGTGTACCAAAGAAGGAGGTGCTGTCGAAGAAATAGCTACCGGATTTTGGAATCCATTTGCCATAGACATTTCATCCTCCGGAAGACTTTTAGTGACCGATAATGATCCCGATAGCCGCGGTCCAAACCGACTGGTGGAGATCGTTATGGGTGGTGACTATGGGTATCAGTCTCTTTATGGAGGAAGTGGCATCCATCCATTCTTAGCATGGAATGGTGAACTTCCTGGTACACTACCATATGCGGCTCCCTTGGGAGAAGCCCCCTGTGACATCATAGATGCCTCATACACCAACTTTCCTGATCGTTATCGCGGTCATGTGCTGGCAGCTGTTTGGGAAGAGAATGCAATTGTGCACATTCCGCTAAAGCAAAGAGGTAGCTCCATCAAGGGCATACCAAAGAAGCTCATCCAGGGGGATAGCCTTTTTCATCCTGTTGCTATGGCCACCAACAGCAAGGGAGATGTATTTCTGACCGATTGGGTCATCAGACAGTACCCAAACCATGGAGAAGGCAGGCTATGGATGATTTCAGGACAAAGTAGCCATCCCATGATGGTGCACACTGAAGCAAAATCCGCTGGTCACGCACTAGAGTTGCCTTCCACTACGGATGAGATCAAAGAACACCTTCTATCCGCAGATCCTTTTCTGCGTGCCAAGGCCCGTAACACTCATAACCAGAAACTCATTCTTCAACTGGTTGAAAGTGATCAACCACAACTGAGGACACAAGGCCTGCTCATGGCCAGGGATGCTGCCGTTGACATAAATAAGGATGCCATTTTTGAGTTGCTGAGTAGCCCCGAAGAAGAGGTTCAGGTTGCCACCATGCTATATTTGTCTAAACTAGGAATGCCTTCGGACAAAGCAGTATTAGAAAAAGCCTTTGCAATAGGGAGTTTATCAGCTAAGGCCTTCGATGCTTACCTGGCCACGATTCGTCATTTGAATCCTTCTTTCATTGAGGCTAGATCTAAAGCCAAAGATCGCCGAGATAAAGCGCTTGAAAGGAAGCTTCCAGCTGGCTTCATTCAAAACATTGTCACGAATCCCGCCGTCGATCCATCCATTAGAGCCAGTGCTTTAAGGGCTTGGCCCAAACGATCGGACAATTATGAAATACTTGCCTCCATCTTAAATGCATCCTCAGCCTCTGATTTATTAGAGGCCACGATTTATTCGCTGCGTGACAGTGATGATCCTGAAGCAGCTGCGCTCATGTTGTCATTTGCAATGAACCCCGAAAAGGATGTGGATCTTCGTGCTTTGACGATTGTGGCATTGCTTTCGAAACAAGAAAAGTATTGTTCAGACATGATCAGACTTTTGGAAGAGGACTTGCATATATTATCAGTGGCAACACTTAGGTACCTCAAGCGATGCAACCCTGATGGACCGATAAAGGAGCAGGTAAATAACATGCTTGATAAGGTTTCAGTCGACCTGGCTCATATATGGCACCATCCAAATGAACCGAAAAACGGGGAACCTAGCCAAGGTGATCCTGCAGTGGGTAAAATCGTTTTTCATTTACCCCAAGCACAATGTCGAACCTGCCATAAAGTAGATGGATGGGGCGGAGTGCTTGGTCCTGACCTGAGTCATATCGGTAGCAGTAAAGGCAAAGAGCTCCTTACAGAATCCATCTTAGAACCGTCCGCACAAATCGCTCCTGAATGGCAGGGGTGGTTTGTTATAGATCAGGAGGGCAATTACCATGTGGGTCGGCAAATTGATGTGGGGCGAAAAAACGTCGAACTATTGGATATTAGTGGCGATTTCATAACCTATAAAGAACCTAAAGATTATGGCCTAGCAGAAGCATCCCTGATGCCTCCGGGACTACATCTTGGCATGACGGATTATGAATTTGCCGGACTGTTGGCATATCTAGCGCAGTTGAAGTAGGCTAATTTGTCTGGATCAAGATTTTCAGGATTCTAAGATTGTAGGATTTTGGGCAGTGTATTTTGGATTAAGGTTAGATTTTCTTGACGAATTTGAACCGCCTACTCTCTTAAAACCTGAGTTCGATCAATCTTTAGGGCTCAGATCGCTTGAAAATGCAAGGTTCGACTGAAAATAACGCACACATTGCGGGCTACGGGAAGGTGTTTTTAGGAAGAATATTGCAGAATTCAAGCGAAACAACTGAATCACGCCAATAAATAAGGCCGGTCCTAAAGACAAAAGTGGAGGCAATAATAATCGGTAGATGGTGACATCAATGCTGCAGCAAACGATCACTTTAAAAAAATGTTATCCTTAACTGACTGTAAAGACAAGGAAAATA
>JABDMH010000072.1 GCA_013001595.1 Saprospiraceae bacterium
TATTTTTGCTTGTGCCTTTTTACGCATCTCAGCCAGCAATGCCCGCATCTCATTTAACTTGATTTGATAATTGGGATCGGATACTAGATTGATTAATTCCTCTGGGTCTTGATGGTGGTCATACAACTCTTCGTTTGTTGTTGGAATTTCTTGATTCCAGCAAGTATACCTCCAACGATCGGTTCTTATGGAGGCAGCTTTTCCCCTTTGTGTAATACTATACGCCGCTTTCTTGGCCATCACATCGCCTTGCGAGATGGCGGGCAGCAAACTCGTTCCCTGCAATATTTTGGGTTGATAAGCTGAAAAGCCCGCTAGATCAATAAGCGTCGGGTAGAGATCTATCAGTTCGCTGATTGATGCATTGGTAGTGCCTTTGGTCTGATTATATCCGGGAGCAGAAATGATCATCGGAACACGAACCGTTCCTTCCCAAAGGCTGGTTTTGGCCCAGCAGTCGTGTTCGCCTAAATTATAACCATGGTCAGACACAAAAACTATGATCGTCTCTTCCCGTAGATTCAGACGATTTAGTGCATCTAGCAACCGACCTACTTGTTGATCCATAAATCGAATACTTGCCATGTAGGCTTGAATGGTCTTCCGTTGCTGTGCTAGAGACATTTGCCAAATGCGATGATTTTGCATCCGCAACGCAGCATCGGGGACATCTTCAGAGTGGTCAATTTCCGGCAGAATAATTTGCTCCTCGGGATATGGCGCGAAGCAGTTTTCTGGAGCAATGAGTGGCACGTGCGGTCGAACTAAACCAACTGCCAGAAAAAAGGGTGCATCAGCTTTTTGCTTTTGCTTATTGGTGCCGTTTGGAGGTAGCTCAGCAGCGCGATTCTCTAAGATGGCGATGGCCTGACTTGTCGCCAAGTAGTCCGTTTGTGTTGAGGCTCGATCGTCCTTGAGTTGCATGGAAGAAAAATTGCTGCCATAGTGCAAATTGCCTGGGGACAATAATTCTAGTTTGCCATCACTCAAGGTTTCCGGTCCCATGATGTTGGTCGCAAAGTCCCATGAGTCCGGATCGTCACCACCAGGATCTCCGCGCTCAATTCCTCCCGGCACGCCCATGTGATAGATTTTGGACACCCGGGCAGTAAAGTAGCCCTGTTCACGAAAGAAGCCTGCCATCGAGGGATGTGCGTTGAGGGAAGGGGTGACCGCTCTATAGCTTCCCAATACATGGCTGTTTCCCACAACACCATTGGTCTCTGTGTACAGGCCGCTCATCAGGGATGCTCGTGAAGGGCCGCAGAGAGGATATTGACAGTAGGTGCGATCAAACCGTACTCCTTCACCAGCAAGTCGGTCTAGATTTGGTGTATGCTGATCTATATCCATGTAGGGACCTATCTTGGTATTCAGATCATCTGAGATGATGAATAAGATATTGGGCTGTGCGAATGCCGTAACTGCACTCAACACCATCAGGAAATTAGATGCAATCCCAAACCAACATTTCCTTGACTTTCTGGCTAATATCATAATATAAGAGACTTTCTTCCAAGATAGCAATAATGCCTGCAGACATCCTACGCCTATGAATGGAACATGTGCAATTACGATGCTGTGGAATCGTTAAGTTTTACTACGATACTGTTAAATGACTGGCTCGCTTATTTTGGTTGCAGACGAGTCAAAAAATAAAGGTATAGCCCCGCTATATCGAGTGTTTTTGGTGATGTAAGCGATCAAAGTAGCGAACGAGGCAGAGTTGGTATTTTAACTGTCTCCTAAGAGCTCGTCAATATATGGGTCCTAATAAATTATGGGAGTATAAGTACATGCGAAGACCTACAGTCGAGTATGATTCACCATTGCCTTCAGGTTTTGCTAAAACTAAGGGATTCATGTTTTTAATTAAATAGCCTTGAATTGATGTTAATGCAAAGATCCTATTTGTAGAATATGACCCATCTCTTCACCTGCTCCTAATCATCCGCTGTAAATAATTGTGATTACAAATCACCCTTTGGGGTGAGATCAAATCTGGATGCATACCATATTTTGCAGATCAACTTCTGCATAAAAGAATCACTATGAAGTACCTTGATTTGACAATTTGCTTATTCCTGCTATTTCATCATTCTATTGCTCAGAATGGGACGATGAGTGCAGAGTCACTGGAGTTAAGTGAAAAAATACAACTGGGTTCAGGGTTCTTAAATCAAGATATTTTTGAAATTAATACCAAGCCAGGACTAAATCCATTTAGAGTACGTACAAATGGAACAACCAGATTGCGAATTTTCGAAAATGGAGGAATGACCTTGTTGGGGAATTGGTCAAATCCACAACCGGGAGAACTAAGAATTAATGGCTATACTGGCATCAGAGTAAACGATCCACTATCACCCCTACACGTCTCTGGAGGAGGTAGATTTTCCGATGAAATCAACAATGGTGAAATCATACTTAGTCCCAACACAGGAGGTTTAATCTTTGGACCCTCTATTTCTATGGATAACTTGAATGGTAATCGGACACTTCTTGTTGGAGCTGGCACTGCCTTTGTCGATTTTGGCATCCTCCAGCTCAGCAATTCGGATGGCCAAGTGACCGCCCAAATAACTGGTGAGGATATAACTGGGAGTCATGAGGCTGGTATTTTAGAGTTAAAATCAGGAGGCACAACAAAGATCCGGTTAGATGCTAATTACAATAATTCAGGTATTGCTAGGACAACAACCGATGAATTGGAAATACGCGGGGGGTCAGACCTTTCTGAGTATTTTGACCTAGATGAGAAAGGTGTTAAACCTGGTATGTTGGTCTCAATCGACCCTACTTATGAAGGCAGGTTAAGACTGTCCACAAAGTCCTATGACCGCCAGGTTGCCGGAGTCGTCAGTGGGGCTAATGACATACATACAGGTATTCTGATGGGGCAGGAAGGCACGATAGCTGATGGCTCGTATCCCGTGGCATTGGCAGGGAGGGTCTATCTCTTAGCGAATAGCGAAGGCGGCAGCATTTCGCCAGGTGATTTGCTTACTACCTCTTCGACACCCGGTTATGCTATGAAAGCCAAGAGCTTGAGAAAAGCTCAAGGTGCCATTGTTGGAAAGTCAATGACTACGTTGAATGAAGATTCCGAATTGGTTTTGGTGTTAGTTAATCTACAATAATATGAGTCCATTTTATGATTAGGCCATTTATGGTCATATCAATAGTATTGACGTGCCTGGATTTCACCAATGCCCAAGTACCAGATTTTATTTCCGTACAAGGAAAAGAAATCATTTATCGCTTTGATCCTGCAATTAAAGAAAAACCTTTAAGAATCCCTTCTCCTTTCACCAACTTGGCGACACCAGATAATCGAAAGCTTGCAAGATCATCAGAAGATTGTTCACTATCTGCTGACATTCGCGTTACCTATGCAGGATTCAATGCTCAAGCCCAGATGGCCTTTCAACACGCAGTTGACATATGGAAAAGGTGTATTGTGGCTACAACACCCATCAGAATTGGGGTCGATTTCACAAACTTGGGTGCAAATACTTTGGGTCAAGCAATCGTTGCCCGCTATATCATCGATCAAAGTGGTAATGACTTACCGATGAAGAATGTGCCTTATCCGGTTGCATTGGCAAATAACATAGTGGGTTATGATATTTATCCAAGTGAACCAGATATTATTGCTGAATTTAATAGTGGGGTTTCTTGGTATTTTGGTACGGATGGAAAAACTCCCGCTAACCAAATTGATTTTGTTACCGTCGTACTGCACGAGATCTGTCATGGTCTTGGATTTGCAGCAAGTGCCCAAAGCGATAATACAGTATCCAATACCTTTATTGGCCGCGACTATACAATCGATAATGAGTCTGAGCTTTTGCCAACTATTTTTGACAGAAAGTTAGAGGAAGCTGGTGGCACAAAAATAACAACCTTGCCAAATTTTTCGAATCAGCTGCTCTCTGCACTTACTAGTGAGTTGGTATTTTTCGATGATATGCATGCAAGGGCTGCCAATGGAGGCAAGCGGGTACCTCTATATGCACCTACAATATTTGATCAAGGTTCGTCCATCTCACATTTGGCAGAATCTTTTAATGGTACGGTCAACGCACTTATGACCTATTCCCTAGCCGCTGAAGAGTCCATTCACGATCCTGGTCCAGTTAACATTGGGATTTTGGAAGATGTCGGATGGCCCATTAATCAAAATTGCTTTCCTACCTATCTATATGTTAACAAGAATTTCGTGGGAGTAGAAACAGGAGCAATTTTAAATCCTTTCAAAAGCCTTGAGAAAGCGCATGAACAAAGCACCAACGGCAGCACCATATTTTTCTTATCAAGTGGAGTACATGACGAAACAAATGACCAACTCCTGGATCGCAAGGTTCTTTTAAGGTTGGCCAATGGTGGTAGTTCGGTCATCATTAGATAGCAAGACCTTATGATGCTAAGATTACTAAGGAATAATTAAGTCTCTGATCTATGCCTTATAGTACTCAACTAGCTTGCCGTCAAAATTTGCTACTTTATCAATCAAGGCTTGTCTCTCTTCATCACCGTAAGAGGTAAATGACTTGGCGAGACCAATTTTTTCCTTCAACATCTCAGCATCGTTGGCACCGGTCACAATGACGCTGACGGGCAGGGACCAAACAAAATTTAGGGCCTCTTCAACACTAATTGCGTTCGGGATGATCTTAGGTTTGTCTCCACCTTCAAAGTGAGAAGTTCCGCCGAAAAAACCACCGTTTGAAAGGGTTTTCATAGCAATGATACCGAGGTTGCCTTCTACCAATAGGGGCATTACATTGTTGATGAAGCTCTTATAGTTGGGATCAAAAGCATTAATCGGCATCTGGCAGGTTTGCAAGGTATCCGTTCGTTCTAGCATCCTCATGTGAGCAGTATAGCTCACATGTCCCGTAAAACCGACATGTCTGACCTTACCTTGTTCCTTTGCTTTTAAAACTTCCTTAAGTACTCCTTCGGCAATTCGATTATCGACATCCTCAGGACTGCTGATCGAATGAATCTGGTAGAGGTCAAGGTAATCGGTCTTCATACGCTTTAAGGTGCCTTCCAAATGTGCTCGAATTCCCCTGCCTGTTTTGGCCGTACTTTTGGACATGATGTAAGATACATCACGATATTTCGGGCATAGAAACATGCCGAAGCGTTCCTCTGCTAAGCCTTTACCGTACATTTCGGCATTGTCGAAAAACCTGATCCCACCTTCTATGGCAGCTTCAATAACTTTTTCTGCTTCCTGCTCACTCATACGTGCAATATGCGCTCCACCCACACCAAGCATAGTGATGTATTCGCCAGTCTTACCAAATAACCTTTGAGGTAGCAATCGACCTAATCTGTCTTCCTGTTTGGGTTCCTGAACACCTACTGCGGCGATTTTCGTCTGGGCAGTATCTGCCTCTCCGGCCTTACCCTGGCAGGCAGCTGCCGGAACCATAATGCCGGCTGTCAATCCAGCTAGTGATCTTAAAAAGTCTCTTCGATCTTTACTGTTTGAATTTTTCATATACGATTAGATTAAAAATGAACAGAAACCCCTCCCAAGACGCTCGCACCAGGCATGGGGAAACCACTTTGCGTAACGTAAGTTACATCTAATAAATTATTTACTTCTATAAAGAGCTTGAGGTTACGCAATAGATCGTAGCTTGTTTTTGCGTCGAGTAACAGATAGTTTTCTAAAGATATATCGGGATCCAAACTAGTTCTGAGTCCATTAATCAGCTGAAAACCGGTCTGGAATTGCCATTTGTCTTGTTTGTAATTTGTCTGAAAATTGAGTTGATGTGTTGGTGCAAACAGAACAGAAGTCGAGGCGTCTAAATAGGAATAGTTGGCCATAATATCAACATGATCATTGGCAGTGAAACTCACCTGAAGTTCAATTCCTTTGTTATTGAACTCACCTGTGTTTCTCCGTTGTGGAGGTCCTGGATTGCCTGTAGGTACAACCTGCACCAGATTTTCACCCTCCATAAGGAAGGCTGTTACTTCCAGTCGTAGCCGATTTTGGGCCAAGTGCTGGCCAAAACTCACTTCGTAGTTCCAAAGTTCCTCGGGTTGCAAATCCTGGTTCGCCGGAGCAAAAAAGAATAGATCGTTGACCGTCGGACTTCGAAAGGCCTTTGAAGCATTTGCTTTGAAGACGCCCTGATCACTAATTTCATAGGCCAGTCCCACTCCTGGTACCGTGTTGGAGCCATAAATGGAGTTGTCTACAAATCGCCATCCAGCATTAATGGAAAAGGATTCAGAAAATCCATGTTGAAGAATAGCGTAACCCTCGGTTTCCTTTATCGTATGATCGATATTCAAACCGATTCTTGCGGGTGGAGGTATCTCATTATTTTCCCCCATACCACCAAACTCCTTGTAATCCACTCCGAGAGTCAAAATACTGCGATCAAAAAAGTGAATGTTCTGATAGAAGGTGATTCCCCGATTAAAGTCATTGGATTTAAAACCAGTATCGAAGTCGTGGTTGCCGTAATTGTAAAATGCTCTAAGTGCACCGCTAACTTTTTCAAAGGCATTATCCAAAGATATGGAGGCTCTTCCCCTAAGATAACTGCGACCATCGATTTGCAGGGGCATGCTAGTAAATCCTGGGTGATAATATGTAGCATCTGCAATGTTGGCATCTGCAGATAGACTAAATTGTTCATTCACTTGGTAGTTGGCTTTGATAAATGCAGTGGTGTTGCTGAATTCATCATTGGCATCCTTACGGAATCCATCGGATTGTTCACGGTTGGCAGCCGCAAAAAGCTTGAATTCGTCTTTCTTGAAACCTACATGTCCACTAAGAATTTGGGTGTTGAAGGAACCAATGGACGCTCGGGCCTGGCCGTGCAAACCATCCTTTTTTACATCGCGTGTAATAATATTAATGGCACCACCCATTGCGTTGGATCCATAAAGCAGAGAGGCAGCGCCTCGCAAAACTTCTACACGTTCTACATCAGAGGCCGTATAGGCATCGGCAATAGGGTGTCCAAAAATGCCCATAAACTGTGGTTGGCCGTCGATTAAGATAAGGACTTGAGTATTGGGAGATCCACTTACGCCACGAAGGCTAATGTTTCCTCCTGATTCAGGTCCTACACCATAACCCACTGGATTTCTGGCATTGAGGAAGAACCCCGGTATTTGACTATTTAATAGAGGAAGAATATTGGATTCTCCACTCCGCTCCAGCACTGATCTATTGACGATTGTGATGCTAGCCGGAACTTTACTTTTTTGTTGTTGGATCCGGGTACCAGTGACGACAATAGGATCCAAAACCAGCGCTGTACTGTCGTCCTGAGCAATCATGTTATTGATCCCAGCCATAAAACACAGCAGGATTAAAAGGTGTCTGAGAAAAAGTATAGTCTTATTTCCAATCATCAATGAACTCCTTAGGTGACTTGCATCACATCTTCTTTCCACGGCCAGTGTACACAAGACTTGATATCAGGAAATAGTACGTGATCACCCTGGCCCTTCAATACGAATGTTTGTACTTTATATTGACTTATTTTTTCTTTCACTACCTCCAGTGTTTTGCCGGATACAGATACGTCATCAACTAGTAGGATTCGAGAATCCACAGGCAAATCTAGGGCAAATTCATCCAGGAAAGTAGGCTTTGTTCGTACTGGCGTATTATCGTCATTACGATAATTCACACGTACAATCTGTAGATCACATTTTAATTGGAATGCTACCAAACTGGCAGGAATAATACCACCTCGACCGATACCAATGACAACGTCTGTTTCGGGCAGTTTGAAGTTGCGCAAGGCATAACATATTTCCACGAAAGAAAGCGCAACTTTGTCTGACATCCTACTGGTTAGCGCTAACTACTTTTTTAGCTTCAAGACAAGAATATTGATAACCATCAATATCAGGATGCCAGGAAGGGCGGTCGCAATAGATTGAGCCAAGAAGTCAGATGCCTGCAAATTTGGAAGCAATGGTAGCAGAATCAATACCAAACTGGACACCAATTTTGCACCCAAATATCCGACTGGGGCAGCTATCCACTTTAGACGATGTTGGCGTAACAAACCAGCTGACAATATGACAAAGGCTACCAATTCAACACTTAGGAGGGTAACCAGCTCCCATTGGGGATTCCCGGTTAGCAGGAAGTTTATAAATGGAGCCAGCAAGGCAGCCACTAGTGCTACATGCTTCTTGAAAAAGATCAATGCTATAAACGGCAGATAAAAAATCGGCAACAACATAGCTCCTGCTGGAGCACCGCCACCGATGGGAATCAGATGAACCATGAGTGGTAGCAAGCAGGTAGCTATCAATATGGCTATTGTAGGCGTGATTTGCAGGCCTTTGGATCGATCTTGAAGTACTAAAGCATGTTGTTTCATAGGTCGCTGAACTTATTGTTAGTTAAGAGACTCTAATTTATGAAAAATCCCTCAAAAAGGTGGGATTACCTTCATTAAGGGTGATGTTTGAAGGTGGATGGACATGTCATTTGATCTGTCTTTATGACTTGAGGGTTCTAAGAAGCTTTGTTGCGATGATTCCTGGGAGATACAATAATGGTTTAATATCCATCCTGAAATGACCAAACCGATTCAATCAACGAACCTGACTTTATCTGGATTCTTCATTGGTTTAGAGTGAGTTGCCAGTATCCTACATCTATCCAGCGATTGAATTTGTATTCCACCTCCCTGAAGTACGCAACTTTCACGAAATCCATTTTCTGTTGCAAGGCAATACTTGGTGCATTGGGGAGTTGTAATGTCTCCGATCAAAACGTGATAACCTAAAGTGCGCATCGCAGCAATCAGATCTTGATAGAGCTAGTTGCCTATACCTTGGTCATACATTCCCTTGCGCACATATACCGTACATTCTGCAGAGTGCCGGTATGCACATCGGCCTTTCCAGGGCGAAGCATAGGCATATCCGAGAATGCTGGATGCTCCTTCATAAACTAGCCAGGGCATTTTTTTACTGACTCCCCGTATGCGTGTGCCTATCTTCGAAATGTCGATGACTTCCTCTGCAAAAGTTATGATGGTATGACTGATGTAGTAATTGTAGATATCTGTGATGGCTTGATAATCCCTTCTTTCAATCAACCTTACCATAATCTTCCGTGCCTACGTGATCACCACATTTCTGTCCTCATCCATTGGTAAGAACGGATTGAAGGCAATCTCCCATAAATGCTTATCAGGGTCAGCAATGTAGCTACTGTATCCACCCCAAAATACCTCTTGGGGCTCTTTGATAATCCGCACATCTTTGGCCCTCAATTGATCTATAATCTGATCTACTTCTTCTCGGCTTCGGGCATTATACGCCAGGGTAACGCCCTTAAATCCAATGCCAGCAGCTGCTACATGGGCATCCTCTGCCAGGTTTTCGCGTGAATACAAAGAGAGCAATATTCCATTGAGCTTGTAAAAAGCGATTCGTTCGTTGCTATCGGAAGTCTTGGTCCAGCCCAATACTTCGCTGTAGAAATGATTTGATACTGCTAGATTATCGACGCCAAGTCCAACTATTGTAAGTCTTTGATCCATCATTGAATGAGATTGAATTATGCAATATATCTAACTTTTTAACAGATGGGCCGTGAAGAAAAAGGACGAAATCCTAATCAAGGCATTGCAGCAATCAGATCTTGATATGCCTTTGGCAGAATTATCTCATCTCTCTTCTATTGAGGTAATTTTGGTCTACTGACTCTTTTTTGCCGCAAATTAATCAACCGGGAAGTTTCTCGAAGTAGTCAGGGAAATCATACATTCACAACTCACTTCAGAAATTTAGGGATTATGCGTCACTTATTATTTGGACTGTTGTCATTACTTGTCCTTATTCCAACGATTCAAGGCCAGACTGGCGAATCTAGCGACTTTACTTTACTGTTCAACGGACAGGACTTTAGCAACTGGAAAGTGCCTCAGGGTGATAATGGCCATTGGCGAGTGATGGATGGGGTGATTGATTATGATGGAGAGAGTGAAGCTAAGGAGAAACACTTATGGTCTGAGCAGTCCTTTAAGAACTTTGAGTTGATGGTCGATTGGCGCATCAAGGAGACACCTTACATCAATCCGCGGGTGCCAATTATTTTGCCCAGTGGCCTACACAAGCTTGACAAGGATGGAAATGTTATTAGAACCTCAGTACCGGATTCTGATTCAGGCATCCTGATTAGAGGCCAGATGAAATCGCAGGTTAATATTTGGTGTTGGCCGATAGGTTCGGGAGAAGTCTATGGATATCGGAATGACGAATCATTGCCAGCAAATGTGAGGGCTGGTGTGGTACCTACCATCAATGCTGACCACCATATCGGCGAATGGAATACCTATAAAATCAGGGTGGTTGGAGAACATCTGACCGTAGTGCTCAACGATCAAACAGTGATCAAAGATGCATGGCTTCCAAATCTTCCAAGCAGTGGGCCAGTGGGTTTGCAGCATCACGGGAACAAGAAGAATGGGAAGTGGTCGAGCCCCCCGGCCCTGGTGCAATTCAAAAATATCGCCATTCAGGAATTACCTGATGTCTTTGCCGAGGTCATGGACCATCCAGATTCAAAGGATTGGCCGCTACTGTTCGGAGATGACTTATCTCTGGGCATAGACTTACATCATTCATGGAGGCTGGAAGGTGATGTCATGGTTGCTGATAAAGATGAATCTATTTGGTCTGATCGGACTTACGAAGACTTCATCTTGGACTTGGCGTTTAAAAATGCACCAGGTACCAACAGCGGTATCATTTTGCATTGTAGAGATAGACAGGAATGGGTGCCCAATTCGATTGAGGTGCAGATTGCTGATGACTATGCAGAAAAGTGGGCAAAGAGTCCTAAAAACTGGCAATGTGGGGCCATCTTTGGCCGGGTTGAGCCATCAGAACGGACGGTAAAAGTAGCGGGAGAATGGAATCGATGTACGGTCATATCTCAGGACCGCATGATTAAGGTAATGGTCAATGGCAAATGGGTTAGCGAGATGAATATGGATGAGCACACGAAAGTAGCGATCAATCCTGATGGAACATCCATTCCGGAGTGGTTGAAGCATCCACCCGCTACGCTTGCAGCTCATGGGCAGATTGGCCTGCAAGGAAAGCATGGCGATGCCCCCATCTATTTTCGTGATGTACGCATTAAAGATCTGGACTAAAGGTGATTCAGCTGTGTTTGAGATCCGGCAGCTTGATTTTCTAGCTTCTGGGTTCACTAGTATTTATCTTACTATATCCATCTCGCTCCCTTCTAACATCAATTTCAGCAATAGGTTGATCCCATTTCAACTGCAATAAACCACCGTTGGGAGTTTCTGAAATTTCAATGATTAATTTCTCAAAGACTTCTGTCAAAGTAAAAGATCTTATTGATATTTTAGCGAAGTCAAATTCTGATCGATGGGCAATTGTAAAAATGCGGCATAATCTCACCGCAAAAGATGGACGACTTCGAGGTGAAACTTCACGAATTATTTCTTCATCTTTTTAAATATGGGAGTAAGTAGCAACCAAATAACTGGAGGGAGGAGTGCACTGAGCAATATTGCCCGGTAGGGATGCGCTATTCCGGCATGCCCGATCGTGGCATAGATGATGCCCATAGGAACAGCACTACTTAGCAGTGCCAGGTGAAATTGTTGAGCAGACATGCGATTAAGTCCTGCCATACAAGAGATCACTTCCGGAAATACTGGCAACCATCTCGATAACACCACCAACCACCCACCTACTCGGTTGAACGTCTGCTGTCCTTGTGTGAATCCTTTTTCACCCAATATGCGAATGGCCCACCGATCACCCAATATTCTGCAAATCCAATATCCTGTAGAACCGGCACAGAAAGAGCCGAGGATGCTTAGTACAGATCCTAGGATGAGCCCATATAGATAGCCCATGGCGGACATGACCAATGTGCCTGGTACCGGTAGGAAGAGATCACCCACCAACAACAGCATGCCTCCCAGCCATGCCCACTGACCGAAATGCTCTAGCCAAACTACCGAACCCGAAAAGGTAAAGCGATCGGTCCAGACGTCACCCCATATGGCAAAAGGTATCAATACCACAATTACCAATGCCAGAAATAACCAAAGTTGCCGCATGCTGAAGGAATGATATTGCGTAAAAAATAGTAAACTTGATAGACAAAGGAGCCAGCAATGCCGAAGCCTGAACCCAGACAAATAGAAGAAGCACAGATTCCTACCAAGGCGCTGGAGATTGTCCAGGCTGTTAAGTTTCCGATGTTGGCTACTGTTGATGTAGATCAGCCTCGTGTGCGACCAGTCTCACCCGTACTTACCAACGGATTCACGGTCTATGTTGCGAATCTGAGATCATACCATAAAACGCAGGAGATCGCACTGAACAATCGGGTGGAGTTATGTTATCTTGATCAAGATCATAATCAAGTCAGGATCACAGGCAGGGCTGAAATTGTGAGAGATCGAGCACTGCTGCAAGAAATATGGGACAACAATAGATTGCTTGAGCATTATCTCGGGAGTATAGACAATCCGGAGTTGGTGGTCTATCGCTGTGTGCCTGCTCGGGTGATTTTTATGCAAGAGTGGGCATTGAACTATCATGAAGTGCCCATCACTTAATGGACCAAGTGCAGCCCTCTCGGATTCTGACAAAGTGAGGGTGGTTTGTTACCCTTCCAGTTGTGTGAAGTAAATATGGTTCCTGATTTTTTCAAAATACATTTTAAGGTAATGCAATTGGTCGGTGAAATATTAATACAGCGATTCTTCTGGATAGGATCATTTAAAGATTTCAATAGAAATTTTACTGAGCCCTTAAACGAGTTTTTGGAGGTGTCACTACGGCACCAACAAATGTCGCTCAATGTTTGAAGGCCTGTATGGAGATTTGAAATGACCTCAGTTGGGATCTAATATTATTTGGCCCAAGTAAAACTCGGGGTTGATTAAACATTTTTTTAAAATAATTTCAATGGAGGGGGATTCTGGCTTCTGAGATTTTTTGCTGAAGTTGTTCAATATTCACCTCCTGAATGCTTACGCTGTTTTTTATCGCCAGATTGGCTGCAATCCCTGAGATTTCTCCCAAATGCATCCACGTTGGCTCAAGGCGAATGGCAGAAAAAGCCACATTGCTTGCCGAAACACACACAGGTACCAACAGGTTACTGCATTCTTCTTTCTTGGGTAGTATCGCCCGATAGGGAATATCAAATCGCATACCTTCCTGCCACATTCTTCCTTCGTTGATAAAGCTAGTGCCGTCAACAGCGTAGCGGGTCACTTGATGTGAATCAATATAGTGCGAACCAATATGAATGACATCAGTTTTATTACGATTTTGGATGACATCATGCTGTGTCACAATATATGCTCCAGTCATCCGTCGTGCAGCCCTAATGTACAGATGCCAAGGCCAATGATTGTTGTCTGTCCACTCATCTTTACAAAATCCATATTTTGCCATTTCATTTCTCATTGATTCTGTCACTCTTTCATCTGTTTTTAGGAACCATAGTAGACCGTGTGTATAGATGCGATATTGTTGATGGATGGCTTTGCGTTCTGTGAAGCTGGCTTCAGCCCAGGCTGTTTGTGCACCGGGAATGCTCATGGAAACATAGGCAAATTGGCGGTTGTTGCACTCCCGTTTTAATGAGTTCGGCATTTTATATAGGCCAAGAATATCGCCCAGTTTAGTTACGTATCCAGCTTGAATACAGCGGGCGAGCAATTCATATTGAAGAGGATCATAGGTAGATGGCTTTTCAATGGGGACCATATTGCGTTTGTCACTGGTTAAGTTGAGGCGGACATTATAGCATTGTGGGTGCTGACTTGCAGAAAATTCTACTGGTAACTCTCCGGCCATCACATTCGGCAAAAGATTGCCTTCATCATCATATGGAGAGACGTCTACCTTTTCGTCCATATAACGGACACCTGCCTTTGATTCGTTGTAGGTGGCACGTGCTTCACGTCCCATTGTATATGAGATTCCAGCTTTAGCCATCAAGTCTCCCTCGTAGCATGCGTCGATGAAGATTTTTGCATCATATGATATGCCCCCCTGAATCTGAAGTGATGTGATTTTATCACCAGACTTAACTACACCATGTAATAATTGCCCATAACGTACTGGGATGTTGTATTTGGCTAACATATCAAGAAAAACATTTTCCGCAATGTGGGACTGCCATATTCGAGCTTCATTTCCAAGGTGTACAGTGGTCCCACTTCTCTTAGCCACTTCTGCTGTAAATTCGTCGCACAATCCTCCCAAGGTGCTCCGATCCATGTGCTCACCCTCATCACGATTTAAGCCGCTCGTACTTAATCCGCCAATATGTTTGCTCTGTTCCAGCAATACAACGGATGAGCCGGCTCTAGCTGAGGCTATTGCTGCCATAATTCCACCAGGAGTTCCGCCGTAAACTACGACATCGTAACTCTTATTTTGATCATTACATAGGGAAGCGAATGGGAAAAAAACATTTAATAGTCCTGATAAGATTAATAAGGGCAAATATTTCATTTTAGAATTCATCTGTGTTTCTATAATCTAGTACATGATTTTGAATACAAGAAATGGAGAACGAATTTTCAGCCGATATTCATTCTTACTAGTGTTGAACATGATCTCATTTTTCAAAACTAGTGCTTTATTCCTGTTTTATTTTACCCAAAACCATGCATGGCTTCCAGCCACCGCTCCTGCTGTAGTGATGAGGCTAACCAATAACAGCACCCAATGCATTCGATGCATTATTCTAAAGGTCTTTGCTGGATTTTCATGGGCATATTTTTTAAATACTTTGTGCAATACAAGTGGTTCAAGGACGTAGAGAATCAAAGAAAATATAATCCACACCAATGTCATGGCGTGAATCCACCAAAAGCGATAATCTAAGTACCTCTCCCAGGCATCAAGTGCATAGAACATATAAAACCCTGTAATTCCTGTCGCGAGTGTCGTAACTTTTGCCTGTAGGGCAAATGTTCCTTCAATTGTTTCAAAAGTTTTTATCTGTTCATCTTTAGATTTCATTTTCTTAATGGCAGGAATAAGTACGTTAGTCACCATTGACACTCATCCAATCCATAAAATGACCGCAACTATATGTATCACTCGAGCTACTGTGACGTACTCCATGGCTATTCAAAGTTTGCCTTCCTGTTCCGCCACAACCGTAAGGCTTGCGAAGGAAGCATGATTATAGTCGTTGTTCGTGAATGCCTGGTGTGGCTACCACTCATTCTGTTAAAAGTACACAGAATGATATAGATTTAAGTGAAGCTATATCTATTGAGTTGTGTTGACAGTAGGATAAACAGTGGTTAGATAGGTTTCGGTGGGGACTGTGAGCCAGATAGATGATTTAGCACTCTTATTTTGACATTGTCTGAGCTGACTTGATTTCCCTTGTGTCCTAAAGCGACAATTAGGCTTCCGAATATGCAAGCGAAAGTGAGCAGCTAGGCATCTGCATCTGATTTGTGGGTTGTACTCTGTTTACTAATATCGTACTATTAGTTGCAAATCGTCGAATTGCCTGATTTTCCCATTCTTTGCATGGTCAAATTCGAGGGTCAAACTATGATGTTCAGCATGTTGGAAGCAAATCTTTGATTCTCCCCTGAATGATTCTGTGAATCGGTTTTGATAATCTACATATTGAATTCCAAACTTCACACTTGTTAATTTTTTGATGCCTACCAGGTGATCGTTGGTTCTTGTTCTATATTCTTCGCGGTTGATGGAAGGCGACAGGTCCAAGGTAAATATGGGTGTTCTTTGTTTGTGATAATATCGAATGATAATCCTTCTGGCAAATAACTAGGTTTATATTTGAGGCATCCTTCAAACAGGGTCGCTGTGTTAGTTGAATTAGCCAAACAGAGTCCGAAGGGGGAAGATCCGGTCGCTTTATAATTTGCTCTAGCCCACAATCTTGTTGTTCCAGTGGATTCATTTGTTAATTCACTTCCATTGATTACCCATACTATTTCTAAGAAAAAATTCTCAAAGTAGAATTTCCTATTTCTTGTTCGCTGTCCAGAATGGATACGATTGCTACCTTCGCTCAGTCCGAAGTCTACCAGTTCATCGGCTTCAACACCTTGATTATTCGAGAATATGAAGATATGGTCTACTTTCATCTATCATTTTATTAATTAAGAATGCGGATTGCCAACTAATGAGGTGTTACACGGCACTTCTGGAATTCTGGCCGTTGATGTGCATTCATTATTTTTTTACTTTTTAGTCCCTTGTTCTTTCTAAAAATGCTTGTATATGTCTTTGTAGTTTTTTTGTTTGCGTCTTTAAGAAAGTACCTTTTTGATGCATGATTAATGATAAATTTGAACTGGTTTGAAGAATTGAAATCAATTCTGCGTCATTCAAGAATCGCTCATATTGCATAGGTACTCGTTTGGTATAGGGCCATTTTCCATAATCTTCCAAATAGAAATGTTTTGTTAAATAGGGCTTAATGATTGATTGAACTATATCTACTCGTTCTTTTTCATATTTACGGAAATATGGGTAATCTCTATTATAGAAATCAGTAATTCTTATCCTTAGTGAATCTTCGGATATTAAGTCAATCCCTTTTGATTCAAGCAAACGATATCCACTTTCTTTTGAATCAAGATGAGGAAACATTTCTGAAATCCGTAGATGGCGTCCTAAATCATCATTGTAAGGGGCTCTAGACCGAATCTGATCAATTATTATTGAATCGGCTTGCATGATCACTTTATCGCTATATAGTTCATCATTTATTTGCTTCAGATCATCTTCCAAATTGTTCAATATTTCGAGCAGAATGTTTATCTCTAATGCTTTTCGTTTGTTTTCAATATTTTGGTTATTTATCTGAACTGCAATCAAAATACCAATTACTACAAGGATGATTTCTCCAATTGCATAAAGCAAATACTTGCCGAGTTTATATTCTGATAGCAACTTTTGTCTGATTTTTCTAAAGAATTTGATCATTGTTTAGTTATTAGTCAAATCTCGAATCACAATCTTGAGCATGAAACAGGTATTGTTAGGCCGCGAACATGGCTAGCTAGATAGCACTTGCTAATAATATTAATTTCAGGAAACGATAGCAGGTGCAGATTGAATACCCAATGTTTGTGCCTTGAATTGTTAACACTCATTATGTAAAGAGAATTGTGCTTTGGCTGAATGTAAATGCATTTGTTCACTTGTGCCTTCAGACATGGACTCCATTTTGACCCATAGATTTTCTGCAATGCAAAAGATCCAACTATAGCAATCATCGCCCCATTCATATGGCTTTGCAATAGACTTAGTTATCATTTCAACTTATCTTTATACTCATTTACTTGGATTTCGAATTTCTTGCTGTCCTTGAAGGAACAAAGATTGCCATCTGGATCAAAGAATTTTGCAACTGTCCCCCATGGATGCTCTTGATAATCCACTGAGATATTTTTGGCCATTAAATGTTGAGCTAATATCTTCACATTGGCAACATTCATTCGCAAGCAGGTGCTAAGCCTTTTGCTGTACTGTTTGTCCCCCTCATATTCATCATCTATTTCTACCATTAGATAGGATCCGCCAAATGAAAAGCAGATCAATGTTCTGGTCTCAAAAAGTACGGGAAGTGCTAAAATGTCCTTGTAGAAATGTACACATTCCTGGTAATGTAGGACATATAGTATGATTCCAGTTCGATCAAAATCCATATTGTTTTTATGTCTTAATCATTGTCAAAGTGCATTTTCATTTCTTGGTGATGTTCGCGGCTTTTGACTGCGGGAAACAGGAAGTAATATAATTATATAGTGTATCATTTTTTCATCGATCCGTGTTTTTGTTTTTACATATAGGTTGGACGATGTAAAAGGGAATTGGAGATAGCTTATCTGCTCACATGTAGGTTGTGAGTGTTACATTTCTGGGCAGATATCGTATGAAGATACTGGCAAAATCTGTCAGCACCAAATATGAATTGATCAGGACAATCTGAGTTATTCGGGTGGTGGTATAGTCTGCAGCAATAGGGCTGGCTACTTCGCTGCTGGATTTGCGTAATCAAAGAAGTGTCCCATTATCTAAATTGTTGATTAAGCAATGATGTTAGGAACATTATGATGATGTAGATGGACCATCGGACTGACTGGACTGACTCTTGATTTTAATGGCAGATACAAGCGGGAGCTCATGCAAAAACGTATCTTATAGACCTATCGGCAGGTAATTGTCTAATTTGATAGGGCATGAGTGTTCGTAACGATTTAAAAATCCTATTGGAAGCCAATATCATTACGAAAGATACGGCGGATGAGATTCTAGCTTTTTATCAAGAGCAGGAGGCACCAACTTCTAGCAATCGGCTTTTCGTTGCTTTTGCCATATTCGGAGCGCTCCTGGTCAGTTTAGGTCTTATATTAATTGTTGCCCATAATTGGGATCAATTTTCACTAAGTGTAAAGACGGTATTTGCTTTCTGCCCTTTACTGGCCTCTCAAGTGTTGGCAGGATATTGCTTGCTTAGAAAAAGTGATGCCATGGCTTGGAAAGAAGGTACGGCGATCAGCTTAATCTTTTGCTTGGGTGCCTGTATGGCCATGATAAGTCAAATTTACCAGATTGCTGGAAGCCTAGAGGCCTTTATGCTGACATGGGTCTTACTAAGTATCCCGGCGATTTACATTATGCGCTCTTCTATGGCATCCCTGCTTTGTATTGCGGGCATCACGATCTACGGTTGCCAGGTAAATTATTGGTCAGGCACCGAATCTAGTTATTTCATATGCTGGTTGTTGTTGATCGCTGTGGTGCCCTACTATCTCCATATTTGGAGATCTGGAAGAAGTGGAAATTGAAGAGCTTAAAATTCTTGACGATATTCTGCTTGACAGCGTACTAGTTTAGAGTTCGGGATTTAACTTTGTTAAATAAAACATACACTTAAACATTAGGATGATGAAGAAAAGCATATTAATTTACACTTTTTGCCTGCTAGCGCTAAATGTGATGTTTGGACAATCTAATGCCGAACTTATTGACGAGCAAATTTTACGACTTTATGAAGATCTCAGGGTAGCTGACGTGTCTGATGGGATGGATATGGCCGGCCTCCGTGATGTCGGCTTGATGGCTCCAAGTATTGAGCCGTTATGGAAAGATATTGAGAAATTCAGTCATCGATTTTGCGGGATTGCAGTAACTGCACGTTATGTGCCCACAAATAAGAGAGTATCTTCTAATATGTCGCCGGAAGAATTTCGCAAATGGGAAGGCAACTGGTACGGCAATATTTCTACTGAACCATTTAAAGAGCATCTCAAGAAGGGCAGTGTCATCGTCATTGACAACGAGGGAGATGGAGATACCGGTTCTACCGGATCCGCCAACATTTTGATTTGGCAGAAACTTGGTGCGGTTGGTTTGGTTTCGGCAGGAGGAGTCAGAGATACAGACGAAATCATCAAGCAAGGTAATCCGGTGTATATGGATCTTTCACGACGAGGTCGGGGTATAAGGCCAGGTAGAAATGAGATCGAGTCGGTACAAAAGCCAGTGGTCGTGGGTGGAGTGTTGGTTAGTCCTGGGGATGTGATTGTGGCTGACGGAGATGGTGTGATAGTGGTGCCCAGATCGGAGGCCAAATTTGTAGCTGAGATGGCCCATGAAATTATGAACAGAGACAAAGCTGCCCGAGCCGGATTGTTCAAAGAGCTGGGTATAGAAAGTGATTTTACAGTGGAATAAATTGCTGAAATAAGAACTACCTATGATTCGAAGAGCCTTTGTCAAAGCCTCATCAATTGGGGCTATTGCTGCGCCTTTTTCGTTACCGCATCGACTGTTTGCTGATCAACGCAATCAATCTGCCTTTGTCGGTATACAGATTTCACCCCCGACGATTCTGGATGAAGGGGTAGAGAAATGTTTGGATATTTTGCAGGAATCTGCGAAGGTCAATACGCTATTGTGTTACAGCCAGACTTATCACGGGGGGTACCGTCCTCCTCATGTAATGGCTGACCATGGTTTTGGCGTCCGAGATATGGCAAAGAGAAATCTACCCTATTTGTGGGCGCGATCAAATCCCAGTTTTTATAAAAGCACCATTTTGCGCCATCAAGAAGTGAGTAAGACTCATGAATATGGTGATCGCGATGTCTTTAACGAATTGTATAAACCCTTAGAACGGAGAGGGGTGAAGTTGCAGGCTCGGATTTTAGAAGCGGGTGCACGGAGAAAAGATCGCATTGGCAACTACGATCAGGTACTCACCCAGGATATATATGGAGCGCCCGGTCGTGGACCTTGTTGGAACCATCCAGACTATCGCGAATGGGTCTACTTGACCATACAGGAACTATTGATACGCTATCCTTTCCTCAGTGGCATCCAATATGGGGCAGAACGAACCGGCCCGCTGTCGCATGTGTTAGATCGAGGAGACCTTCCCACCTGCTTCTGTGCTCATTGTGTAAGCAGAGCCAAGAAAAAGGGTATAGATCACAATGCCGCAAAACTTGGATTTACGGAGCTCTATAACTGGATTAAGCGCATTGAGTCTGGTGATCCCATCGCAGCCAATGCTGCCATGACTGGTGTGTATCGGATTTATCAGCGGTATCCTGAAGTACTGGCTTGGAACTTCGAGTGGTTTCAAGCAGATAACGAAATTCATCAAGGGATCTATGATCGGGTAAAAAGCATCAATCCCAGCTTTGCTGTGGGCAGACATGTTGATCATCAGCGATCAAGTTGGGATCTTCTGTATCGATCGGCCGTGAGCTACGGCGATATGACCACTTCAGCAGACTATATCAAGCCGATCTTGTATCACGATATTTTTGGATTGAGACTTTATCATTGGGTCTTGGAACGACGGCAGAAGCGCCTTCAGTCAAACCTCAGCCTGGAAGATGCGCTGGCTTCCTTTTATGCAGATTTTGGCTATGATGCAGTTCAGATGCCTACACTTAGTGAATTGCGGGACAAAGGAATGGGGCCCGCATATGTTGAGCACGAAACGCAACGCTGTGTCCGCGAGGTGGGAGGAAAGGCCAAAGTGTATGCAGGTATTGGTGTTGATGTGGCATGGCATCTTCCCGAGGGAGGCATGAGAGCTCATCCAAGTCCTCCCCAACGTACGAAGGCTGCTGTGAAAGCTGCCCTAGATGTCGGCGCTGATGGGATCTTGATTTCAAGAGAGTACAACGAGATGCGGTTGGAGAGCCTTCGAGAGATAGGTAAAGTTCTTTGAGGCAAAAGATCCTGCCAACTGATCATGATGGTTTGGATAATTTAAGATAAAAGGTCCATTCACCTTATATTCGTTGTACAACAACATGATATTATGCAAGTAGCGAATCTGGGCACTTTTTCCATCAGTTTGGCAGTAAAAAATATGCAATCGAGCCTTTCATTTTATGAGGCGCTGGGATTTCAGGTGATTGATGGTGGTCATGTCAATAGTGGATTTCCTGATACGGAAAAGTCGAAATGGCGAATATTGGCATCGCAGGAGACCAAGATTGGACTTTTTGAAGGTATGTTTCCAGAGAACATCTTAACTTTCTATCCTCCTGACGTGCGTGCCATTCAAAGAGATCTTAAAGCAAGTGGTATACCTGTGCTCAAAGAAGCAGACGAAACTACTCAAGGTCCTGAATCCATCATATTGGAAGATCCAGATGGTAATCGAATTTTATTGGATCAGCAGTCTTGAATCCATATCAGTGGTGAACTTTTCTAAAGAAGTAGTGCTACTATGAAGAATGAAGAGAATCGCAGAAATTTTATCAAAAGGACTTCATTGCTAGCTGCAGGCATAGGCATCTCCTCAACAGGCATGGGCAGTCAACCTGAAGCTGCCGAAGGCCAAATAAAATCCGTACCCTCTGGTGGTCCTTTGCCAGAAAATCCACTGATTTTATTTGATAATTTCCATAGTGGTAACATTGGCAGTTACTCTTGGCAGGCTAAATTTGCCGCAGCACAACATGCTGGCTTTGATGGTTATGAATTCGCAGTGGTAGATCCCAAATCCGATAGATGGAAGGAAGCCATGGATCTAGTTCCTACTACAGATTTTAAGGTATGGGGATTTCACTGGACCACGAAGGCGGTCATTGATCAACATGCCGATAAGATCAACCAGGAAATAGAGAAAATTATTGACACCGTTGAAATCTGTGGAAACCTATCCATCAAACCTTACTATACCCTTTCCTTAAGTGGGACTGGTGAGCTAGGTGGCCCCACCTTTAGTGAGCGGGGATCAGCTAAAGCCAAAGATCGACATTGGGAAAGGGCCTTTAAAATTATAGAGGCATTTGACAAAGCATGCAGAGAGAACGGCCTAGTTGGATCGCTCTATCCACATATTGATTGGATCTGTGATACTCCTCAGTCGGCCTTCAAGATCTTACAGGGAGCAAAGGCAGATACAGTGGTACCCGCTTTTTGTTCACATCATTGGTATGCGAACGAAGCTTCTCTGGATTTAGATCAAATGCTTGATCATCCCATGATGCAACGACTCAGCTACGTGGTCCTGACCAATGGCATGTTCACAGACTCGAGTTTTAGGGCTGTTAGATTTAATGAAGGTCAGATTGATATGGCCTGGATACTCGCTAAACTATATAGATTTGGTTATACCGGTCCTATTTCTTCACAGGGCTGGAAAATTGGGGGTGATCCGTACTTTGCCTGCAAACAATTTGTGGCAGGTGTGAAGGCCATTAGAAAAAGGTACATCGATCATCCTGAGTTGAATCCTTTGCCTTAAGCCCGTGCAAGACATGCTGCCTTCGATATACTAGGGGCCGACGTGCATTTTTGAGACTACTCTCCTTTGACCCAGGATAGATCAAATGCAGTGCAGAATACTGGACTATCATTTCCCGTTTCATAGAGGAGTAGAATCTTATCTTTTGAAAGAGCTGCCATATCACTATACCATACTTCACCCTTGTCCATGGTTCTTGAGAATGGCCAACTTGTGCCATTATCTTCACTAAGTCGGACTACCAAATTTTTCCGTCCATCTATCGATTCGTTCTTACTGTAGAGCAGTGTAGTCCCATGGTTTATATTCTTGATGGCTATCAGTCCAGCATCACAGGGATTAGAAGAAAGCAAAATTTTTGTCAATCTGCAGCGCTGTCCATGTCCTGCCGCGATCTTTACTAAGGCCGGTAATTCTGTGGTTGTTGGTTTTGGGATCATTTGATGAGTACCGCGCATTGATGTATAGATCACCATTGTCCAGCTCGACGATCCTAGATTCATTCATGTTCAGTCCGTAGTGTCCAAAAGCCTTTCCTGCTTTCCAGGTGGCTCCATGATCGTCGCTATAGATGGTGCGCAAGCCATATTTTCTTTCGGAAACGGGACGTAGACTTTGGGCATTAAAGGTGGCAAGTGCTGTTCTGCTCCATATGGGGATTAACAGCCTTCCATCCGACAACTGGATGCCATGTCCGGGGCCAGGTAGATGAAAGGCGCGCCCGAGAAAATCGCAGGAAAATCCGTTCTTTTCTGTATTCCACGCACCACTTCTTCCCTTATTTGGGGATCCGTCTTGTTTGCAATTTAATAAATATGTTACTTCAGTTCGTGTGGACCAGGTGAGTCCGTCGTCGTGACTGGATTTATAAAACAACTTAGTGTATCGCTGAAGATTTTGGCCTGCTACACTACCTTCATTCAAGGCATAAAAAAAGAACACCGTTCCACTTTTTGCATCTATGCTCGGAGCTGTATTCATCCATACTTCCTTTTTATCTTGCGCATCACGAGGATCAATTTCATCATGATGCTCAGACCAGTATTCACCAGTACTCTTTTCTATGTAGATGTTTGAGGACCATGTTTTTCCTTGGTCTATACTCCTCTTCAGTACCAGCGATTTCGGTGCTTGATCGACATAGATCGCTCTTTCCTCAGCAAAAGCAAGTACGGTCTCATTTGGCGTAATGACTATACTTGGAATGCGATAGCCCGTCATGTTGTTCTCATTTGCATCCCAAACGATTGACTTCGTATTTCCTGATCTTCTGGAGTCATTTATCGAATGGGAATAAATGACAAGTAGTAGAGGTAACATCAAGACTACAAAAATCTGACTGAATTGAGATTTCATGGACCGTAGTTCTTTAGTTTTAGGTATGTATGTAAACATTAAGCCATCTCAAATTAATGAAAAAGGTGACAGCTATTGGTCTCGTACTCTGGGTAGGTCGCTAGAATTAGGCTGATTTCGTGACAGTGAAGTTGATTGGCAATTGGTGCCTGTCACCATTTGGGTTTATAAAGTTGAATAACAGACAGAGATATATTTGGCAGCGAAATTAGGTTAGATGATACACTTTGGCTTTATTTATTAGTGGAATTATGGCAAAAGAAGGTACTAAATAAATACAGATGCAAAGATTGAGAATTGCCCTTGTGGGCTTGGGGTTTGGAGCTGAATTCATACCTATATATCAGAGATACCCTGGTGTAGATTTGACAGCCATTTGTCAACGTACCCAACGCAAGATGGATGACATTGGTGACGCTTTTGGAATTGAAAAGCGATATACTTCTTTTGAAGAACTTTTAGATGACGACGAAATTGATGCGGTACACATCAATACACCCATTCCAGATCATGGTTGGCAGTCGATCGCAGCCTTGAAAGCGGGTAAACATGTGGCCTGTACCGTACCGATGTCCACCACGATTGAAGAATGCAGAGAGATTGTACAATTAAGTGCTGAAAAGGACTTGATCTATATGATGATGGAGACAGTAGTTTATGCCCGTGAATTTTTATTCATGCAGGACCTATATCAAAGGGGAGAGTTGGGTAAGGTACAATTTCTCAAATCTAGTCACCAGCAGGACATGGACGGCTGGCCAGATTATTGGCCGGGACTACCACCCATGCATTATGCTACGCATTGTGTGGGTCCGGTGCTTGGTCTGACGGGAGATCAAGCAGCATACGTCAGTTGTTTTGGCTCAGGCACGATCAGGGATGAGCTGCATAGACATTATGGGAGTCCTTACGCCGTAGAGTCCACGCACATAAGATTTAAGGACGCTGATCTTAGTGCCCATGTGTATAGATCTCTATTTGATGTAGCTCGTCAATACCGAGAAAGTTTTGAGGTTTACGGATCAAAGAAATCGGTGGAGTGGCCACTTTTTGAACATGGACCTTTGGTCATGCATACTGCTAAAAGACCGGAACCAGAAATCCCTGAAGAAATCGAGTGCCCCGATTTTGCTCACCTGCTACCTGAAGAAATTCAGCAGTTCACAACCGAAGGGGTCTATGATACGGATAGTAATCAACATTTATCTTTCACCCAGGGGGCTGGCCATGGAGGCTCTCATCCACACCTTGTTCATGCATTCACCCAATCCATCTTACAGGGTGTGGCTGCTTATCCCAATGCTATACAATCGGCCAACATAACCTGTGTTGGTATTCTTGCACATGAATCTGCTATGAACGGAGGTGAGATCAAAAAACTGCCCGAATTTACTTTGCATGACTAGTATTTGTGAGCTATTATCCCCTGCAATTGATCAGGATGTTAAGGC
The DNA here is from genome assembly GCA_013001595.1 of Saprospiraceae bacterium. Classification (GTDB taxonomy): domain Bacteria; phylum Bacteroidota; class Bacteroidia; order Chitinophagales; family Saprospiraceae; genus JABDMH01. Next base: position 25,618 of record JABDMH010000072.1, read on the forward strand.
CGATCAGGTCCGACGACAGCTACATTTGAACCGATAGGGCTAATCGCTCTAGAGATGATCAGACGATGCACTGCAGATGCCAAAACCAAGGCAAGTATCCGCAGCAATTGAACTAAATTGACAAGTATTTGAGCCATGCAAGCCATCATCACTGGTGCTTTCCTGTTAATTTTATCTGATGCTTAAGAAGCATCAGGCTTTTAGTTTGGGAGACAAACCGATCTTTGTCAAAGCCATTCTTGCACCTCATTTTCGATTGATGGTCGAAATGCCGAATGAGGCATGTTTTTACTATTTGGTGCAAGGGAAAGCTGATGTCATAACGCCAACTACAAAGGTGACTACCACCACAGATGAAGGTCTAGTCCTACAATGAGGAAATTACCTCAATGACTATCTAGCTACTGCAAATAATGGTGATTGTGAGGCCATCGCTGTACACTTTTATCCTGAAGTGCTTAAGATGGTATTTGATAGGGAATTTCCCGAGTTCCTATTAGAAGTGGACAAAGTGAGGCCCCTTCCTTATCAAAAGATAAAGTCATCAGCGCTGCTCAAGACCTACATAGATGGCCTGCAGTTTTATTTTGAAAATCCAGAGCTAGTCAGCGACGAATTATTAAAACTCAAGTTGAAGGAATTAATTCTGTTGTTGGCAAAAACAGACAATGCCGCTACCATTAAAACTCTCGTCGCATCATTATTTTCTAAAACTGTCGTTGATTTCAAGAGTGTCATCGAGGCAAACATCTTTGTGGATATAGGTGTCAATGAACTAGCAGTGCTGACCAATCAGAGTTTATCGACTTTTAAGCGTTCATTTTTTAAGCACTACCAGACCACACCTGCCAACTACATCCGGAAACGAAGATTGGAACACTCAGCCAAGATGCTGCTTACCAAGAGTTTGCGTGTGGCAGATGTAGCTTATAAATGTGGTTTCAAAGATCAAGGGCATTTCTCAAAACTACTTACGAAGGAATTTCTTGTTTCACCCAAAATGTATCGATTGAACGGTATAGACCAACCTATGAACTAAATATCCAAGCATTGGTGTGAGTGACATTTCATCTTTGAGTTAAATAGTTTTTTAACAAATTAAATAAATCAAAATGAAGAGGATTGAGTTGTTTGCAGTCGTATTGGTAGTATTATTTGGAGTGAATTTCAGTTTTGCATAGAAGAAGGTTCGGACTTTTAAAGTAGTACATGTGATTAATGCACCAGCCGATAAAGTATGGGCTGTAGTGGGTGAAGATTATGGGGCGATAGCCAATTCACACCCAAAGATTCTGCGATCGGATTATGTGGGTGGTACCTTAGCTCCCGGTGAAGGTGCGCAACGAGTGTGCTATTTCAATGAAAGTGGCACCAGTTTGCTCAAAGAGCAGCAAGTAAATTACGACCCTGAAAATTATACGTTTAAAAATCAGGTTTTCCAAGCTGGCCGATTTCCCGTAGATGCAGATCATAGCTATGCCATCTATAAGGTCGAAGCCATCGATAATCAGACTTCCAGGTTCGTCTTTAATATGAATTTTCGGACCAAACCTGCTTTTATGGGGGGATTAATGAAGGGTAAATTCAAGGGCCTGATAGAAGATTATGCCATCGCTGTGGCGCATCACGTAGCCACAGGTGAGGCTGTGAATAAGGATAATTTTAGAGAGATCAAGCGATCGATTGCTGCCAATTGATTTGAGGTTAATAATAGAAAGGAATGAAAAACCATGGTCATGTTCCATGGTTTCTTATTTTGGGCAAGACGACAGATCAATCACTAGCATGGAGCAGCTTCGAATATTTGGGATTACCGTATGCGTTTGCATTTGTCTAGTTTTGCCTGCGTATGCCCAGGTGAAATTGCATCAACTGGAGCCAGACTTGCAGGTGCCAGAAGTAGTGTTCGAAAATCCGACCCCTGGAAAGCGTGTACAGCAGGTTCCCGAAAGTTACCAACATACAGACATACATCATATGCTTTACCTTCCAACCGATTGGAGGCCCGGGCAAAAGTATCCGGTTATTGTTGAATACGCTGGCAATGCCTGGCAGTCAAGTTTGGGCACGGTAGAGGGAAGTGCTCTGGGATATGGAATATCGGGAGGTAGAGGGGTGATTTGGTTATGTCTACCATTCGTTGATGTAGTGGCGGGCAACAATGCCAAGACCTGGTGGGGAGATGTGGATGCTACCATAGACTATTGTTTGAGTGTGGTCGAGGATATTTGTACAAATTATGGCGGTGATTCATCGCTGCTATTTATTGCGGGATTCTCTCGTGGTGCCATTGCGTGCAATTATATCGCATTACATAATGATGAAATTGCAAGCTTATGGCGAGGATTTATTTGTCATAGTCATTATGATGGTGTAAGGCAATGGGATTATTCCGATAGTGATCCAATATCTGCATCTGATAGATTAGAGCGCTTAAAGGAACGTCCCCAATTTGTCAGTCACGAAGTGTCAGTGGATGAAACGAAAGATTATTTGACCAAAGCCTATCCCCAAGGTGATTTTACTTTCATGTCATTAACCTTCGCTGAGCACACAGATAAATGGGTATTGTATGACCTTCCAGAAAGGGATACGTTGAGAGTTTGGTTTTCTAGCCAGCTGAAGGATGAGTAGATCGGGGAAAATTGAGGTTCTTATTTGATTAATATTTAGTATGATCGATTGAATCGTTCCATAATATCTGTACAATTGGTCAAGATGATCTTTCTCTCCAGAAACTACTTGCGGATAGAAGAACTTGGCAACTCTAAGGCTTGATCTTAATTTATGCGTTCAGGTGTGTTTGGGATTTTGTCGATGAGTTCATTTCCACTGATTTGGGACTTGACAAGATCAAACTCATCGTACAAGGTACCTAAGGCAGTAAACGCCTGATAGTTCAGGGTGTCTTTTTCAATGCTGATGATTTGAAAGAGCTGGGTGTTTGCCGCCCGACGATCCATCCAGGTATCTTCTCTAAGGTCATACATTTTCGGTCCACTGACTGATACTACGTACATCGTACCGGAGGATGGATCTTGTTTATTGGTTCCAGTTGATTCGTTTTGCACAGTTCCGCGACCATAGGCATGATCGTGACCTTGCAGCACAATATCAACCTGGTATTTGTCAAAGATCGGTTTAAAGCCGGCACGCAATTCAGGGTTGTCTCTATCTGGTTTGGTAGAAAATAAGGGGTAGTGCAAAGTTACCGCTGTCCATTTCCTTGGATCATTTTCTAGGATGGAATCAACCCAGATCATTTGTGCTTTTTTAAAGGTCGGTGATTCATCGATCTGCTCTGCGTCCAGTGAAATGACCTTCAGGTCTGGATAGTTAATTTGATAGCAAGTTTCTTCAAGGCCAGGAGGGCCATTGGTAGGCAAGTTGAATTGGGGTCTCCATTGCGGTGATAAAACGACATTGCTGTATTCATGGTTTCCGGGCGTCATCACACTGGGAATGGTGGCATGTATGAAACTTCCTGCATAGAACCAATCGCACCATTCTCGATCGCGATTCGATCTATTGATGAGGTCGCCGGCATGCAACATGAAATCTACTTCTGGCAGCGTACTATAAGCCTGCCGAATAACGCGAGACCACATTGATTTGACTTCGTTTTGGGCATCGCCAAAATAGATGAATCTCAAGGGTTTCTCCGATAGATCCGGAATGCGGATTTGAAACCATTCACTCCAGACGGTATCGATACCCACCCGATATACATAGATTTCTCCTGGAGAGAGTTTATCAATGAGCGCCTCATGATAATGAGCTTTTACGGTAGGCTCCTGCTTGTACTGATTGGTAAATGACTGTGTCTGAGCTGCGATCGTTCGCTTTTGTTCGCGAAATGATGGTCCATGTGTGGCTACCGCAACTTCGACACTACCCGATGTCACAGTCGTATCGGTTCGCCAGTTGACAGCTACTGCTTGCAGAGGGTTTTCTGCCAAATTTAAGATCACTTGATCGGGGTGCTTACTGGGGAAAATTAAGGGCCCATAATCGCTATAAGCATGGTTGTGGGCAACGTTGTGTGGATGATCATGTGGCTTTTGTTTACAACCGAATGTCAAGATTGTAATTAATACCAGTGGGCCTTGAGTTATAGAAAAGAAGCGAAATGTGAAGGATATGAATCGCATTATCGATATTTTAGATTTGAAGAATAGTCACTATTCCTACGAACTAAACAGATCAAATTAGCATAATTTATTTATCACAAGTAAGAAGGAAGGTCCTCGCATGGTCCAATCTTTGAATATGGCAGTACTTATACCCCCTGAATAGAATGAAGTTGAGGATGGTCAGCAGCTAATTTTTGCCATTGTAGCAGGGTGCCTTCAACAGCGCCATTTCCTGCCAATGCACCCTGCCAGTTTTTCTCGAGAGCCAATATGGCATCAGCAATTTCTATTGCTGATCGATTTCCGAAAAAAAAGCTTGCATACAACTTGGAAATATCGACTGAAGAAATACTAGGATCCCAACCTTTGATATTCCAAACGAATTTATTGACATCATTATGGACTCCATCCGAGTACGACAAAAAGCCGTCTGTGAATGTCATATCCCGGTCAAAGATGTCTGCATACATCGAGGGTTGCGGATTTGTAAGTTCTCGTCCTAGAGTCAATGCATACTCTTGGTCCCAATCAAGGGTAGGATATTGGCATCGAACGGTATGTGTAAGATCTCCATAAAGGCGATGTTTATATTTTGGAGGTAATGACGGTCTTTCCAGATGTATGGCTGGGCTACTGGGACCATACACTACCCCCGTAAGCCAGTATGGTAATTCTTTCTTTAAATATTCGAAGCAGTATTCGACTGCTTCCTCCTCAAAGCCTTGCAAAGAGACCCACAGCTCTGCCCCTGGATGCTGCCGTTGCAATTCTTTATGATCGGCCTGGAGAAAGGGCAACACGTATTTAGGATGGTTATCATTATCGCTGGCATCAATATGCTGTATGTGAGATGTCTGGCACCCTCTCTTAAGCAGTTCCTCTGCAGTAGTTTTAATTATGTGGTTGGCAAGATCAGTTGTGATCGAGCTGGATGTAATAATACTTCCTATGTTCATTTCCTTTATCTGAGCATCAGCAAAGTCAATGACCAGCAAGAAGAAAATCGTAGGTAGGACATATTTAAGGGCCCTGGTGGCTTGTTGCTTTTATTGAAAGATTGATCGGCAAACTGCTTGAAAATTAAACAGGCTAAGAATTTAGAAAAAAGAAAGCGAAACCATGACGATTCCACTTCTACTGCCATCTAAAAACGTATCAACTATTTACCAGGGTTTATTCGTCCATGCACTTATCTTTCCATCTCTCCAGGAACATTGATCAAATAGAAGAAATAAATTGAGCGGTGTAAATACAACTCAGGCTTGACACCATGCGATTAGACAAATCAACCTCACCAATTGGCATTGATCATGTCTCCGATCTTGAGGAAGGTACGCATTCACTTCCGTCTCTTGGAAGACTTAAATATTCCACCACTGAACCCACCTATGCCTAACAAGAATCCAAAGTCATACCAGTGACCATTATTGTTTAATGCATATATGTCAAGATGCTCCCAGAAGAAGGAGGCAAGAAAGGTGAGGGGGGCCAAGAAACCATGTAGAATACCGTGCAGGAATCCTTTTTCATCGTCAACGCCCCACATGTCTGCAGAGTCTGGAAAGTCACAGCTGCTCAAAAGAAGGATGATCGAGAGTACTGCAAGCCAGAGTAATAGTCGCTCCATTTTGATTTTTTATTGGTTCTACTTTATCAACAAGGCAGGGTGATGTTCACGTTCATTTCGGACTTTCAGTTCGACGAATGAGCTTAATTCTTCTACCAGATCCTCGTACGTGGTGATCTGATAGTTTACCTATCTTGGCTAAAATTAAATTCCAATGCTTATTTGCCGGTGTTTAACCTGTCTTGGGCTGCTAGTTGGCTTTTCTTATTCCTGCACCGTGTCTCAGGGATCACAAAGCGAAAAGGAAGAAATGGAAATGGTGGTGACCACCGATTCGGGGTTGCAATATCAAATCATGAAAGAAGGTGTTGGGAAAGGGGCCCAAGTGGGAGAAGAGGTGCTTATTTTCGAAACGACCATGTACCGAGATGACACCGTATTGTATTCAAATGAAGATACCGATCAACCCATCAAAGTTAAGTTAGGTGCAGGTCAAGTGCTGGCCGGTATAGAAGAGGGATTGCAGGGTATGCGGGAGGGTGAAGTGCGAAAGATGATGATCCCAGCAGAATTGGCACGCAGAAAATTTTACCCGGACCACATCTCACCGGATTCGGCGCTTGTGGTCAAGATGATATTGTTTGATATTTTAAAATGAATGCACGTAAAGATGGAATCTATAAGGTACTTGATTTTAGGACTACTTGGTACGCTGGTGAATGTTGGATACACGCAATCCCAGCAATCAGGTTTCTCTCCTGTTGCAGCACAAGATCGGCTAGAAATGTGGGAGGAACCACGACACCAGCTGGTATTCGAAAAGGACCAGTTGAAAGTTATGGAAGTAAGGATACCACCTAGCGATTCTGCTTTCTACCACGTACATCGCTATCCGACCATTTATGTGGTGATAAACGATGCCAAGATGTGGTCACAGGTTTGGGGAAAAGATTGGAATCGAATTCCTCGCCCGAAATATCGGGAACGAGGGTCTATTTCTGATTTGTCCTATGGCTATTACAATCGTGATTTATACCATCGGGTTAGCAATCATGATACCGCAACGCTGCATCTAATCGCTGTACTAAGCACCAAGGAAGCACCGATGGGGGATCAGGTTGAATCAGAGGTGGTCGATAATCACTGGTTTCGAGAGCATAGATTTGCTTTGGAGGGCAAAATACAGACGGAAAACCTGATTTTTTCTAATCCTACCATAGTTATTCAGTGCAGTGAAGGAGAGAGTGTCATTCAAGAGTCTGATGTCACCCATAGTACGAAGACAAAGGCAGGTGCTTTTTCATGGCACGAGGCAGGGTCGACATTTAGGATCGAGAATATCAGTAGTCACGAGCAGTTGTTTGTAGTCATAGAGATTAAATAGTACATGACTCTCATTAGTCAAAATGGCCATTGCTGGCAACCGAAGCTTTGTCAAGCACCTTGCAAGTACAGGTGCTGCCTTTGCCACTGTTGACTCCAATTATTTGGCTATACTAGGCCAGTACCTGGTAGATATTGGTTGTTGGCCAATGGAAATCTGGGTATGGAGGGAAATCCAATACCCCTGGGCAATGTGTATGTAGCCATCCGCAATATCAGCCAGCCAAGGACTTCTGATAATTTTTGGTCGAGTGCTTTATATGGGGCAGGAAACTACTACACTGGAAAGGATGGCAAGCCAAGTCAGGGCTATGTCAGCGTGCCTGGGTATGGACCGGCTAGTTTTGGCATGGATTGATTCAAGTTCATATCCGGTGCAGCTGTTTTCGATAAATTTGGATTTCATTGAGCTGCGAGTTCAACTCCAGGATTGTTGATTCGCACTTTTCCTGTTTTGACACTCTAACACCTTAGCAGATCCGTCATTGAGGTATTGCCTATTTTTACGTTATGACAGTCAAGGAAGTACACGCCAATGAATATGCACAATTGTTCACGGGCTATATGGAGTCCGTAGATCAGACACTCGACCTTAGGGA